>NZ_JBIATP010000009.1:0-208213 GCF_042891915.1 Streptomyces sp. NPDC001848
CGGCTCAAGCCGCGCCCACTGGTCGTTCGTCAGATCACCACGCCCCACGACAGATGATCATTCACGACCAAGATCGACTTTCGCAACACACCCTAGTCGGGTTGCTTCCTGGCCTGGCTGCCCGCCTTGGCGTTGCTGCGCGCTGAGCGGGTGGGGGCCGCCGGAGCGGTGGCGGAGACAGGGAGCGGCGGCGGCCCGTGGCCGCCAGCGCGCGCGGGCCGCCGTAGGCGGGCCGCCTTGATCCAGTAAAGAAACTCTGAACAGCTCCGCTGCGCTGGGCTCCTGGCCGGTCATGCGGCCATGCGCTGTCCCGCCTCCCCACCCGATCCAAAGCTTCGACGCCGTTACGGCACTTATGGCGACATTGATGCCGGTTTGTTCTGGCGGTCGGCGGAATCTATCCACAGGCAGGGGATTGCAGGATGCGTGTGTGCGGATGGCCGGGGCTTACGAGGCCACTGCGTGACCTTTTCGTGACCTAGGTCGGCCACTGGTGGTCGATTTCGTGGTCGGGGGTGAGTGCTGAGGTGATTTCTGCCCGGCGACTGTCACACCGACCGGATTTCCGACACCTGTAGCAGACGAGTACGGGCCCTCATCCTGACCCAAAGCCGGAGACGTAGGAGTGACATGGATCACGGAAATGGGTGTCACACCGCTGCGGATTTCGACACCTCTATTGGCGTTCCTCGCTACACGGAGCGGCGGAATATAGCACGGAAGTGCCGGTTAGCGAAACCGGCGATTCTCCGGACTATTGATGCTCCGGAGCGACGACTGGAAGGACGAGTGGCGTGCACGCACGGAGGCGCGAGTTCCCGCACAACGGGATGCGGAGGAATCCGAAGGACGGCTTCTGCCCGCCCTGCGGGAGCGCGGCACCGCTCGCCCCCTGCGTGTCCGGTCCGGCATGTAGACCTAACTCAACAGCCGCTATGACGGCTTGCCGAGTGGTACGGGCAAGCCCAGTTCCGGCGGTGGATGACCGCTGGGCAAGCCCTCGGCGATTGGCTGGACACAAGACGCAACAACGGCACGGCAGCGAACGGGGAGAGATGACCGAGCAGATACGGAAATCAGGAAGGGAGCTGGTCAGCATTCACGGCCGGGAGGCGGCAGAGGCATCCGCACTGCTTCAGGAAATTGGCGCCATGGTGGCGCGGCTCGGCCGCGAGGCAAGGGAAATGCGGAAAGAGGTCGCCCGGCTCAGGACTGCGGCGGCTAGGACGGGGGCTGCTGAGCCTTCTTCAGAGCCTCGACTTCCCGGCGCAATTCCTGATGCTCCGCGCTGAGTGCTCGGATCTCGTCGCGCAAGGTGGTGAGAAGCTCGGCGAGGGTGGGCCCGGCGGATTCGTCGCCCGGATTGCCCTCGCCGGCCTCCTCGTCCGGTTCACCCTTGCCCTTATTGGCCAGGTACCAGGCGGGCGGGTTGTAGTCGATAGTGAACTCACCCGTGTGGTCGGCGACGTCGGCGACGAAGCTGCCCCGGCCGTGGATGGTGTAGATCAGCCCTTCGTCCCGCAGCACGTTCAGGGCGCTTCTGGCCGTCATATTGGCCACGCCGAAGCGCTCTTGCAGCTCGCGAACGGAGGGCATCTGCTGGCCGGGCTTGAAGCGGCCCTGTTTGATGTCGCGCCGAAGCTCGTCGGCGGCGTGTTGATACGGCGGCCGGCGGTCCTGCTTCTTGTCTGGCGCGGGAGTCATGCCCTCAGGGTAGCGACTCCTAGCTGCCCTAGCACACCCCACTGACATAGGTCTCTACACACCTAGCTCACCCTTGTGACTTGACAGTGCTAGGTCACCGAGGTTCTATAGATCATCCCCCGCCAACCCCCGGCGGAGCAACTACCGAAAGGACGTAACACCCATGGCTCGTATCCGTGTTGGCCTGCTCCCGTCCGCGTCGTTCATGGTCGGCAACCTGCCGGTGCCGAAGTACGCGGACGCCGAGAAGACGCAGTTCGCCGTGGACCGTGAGACCGGCGCGAAGCTGTTCGTGGTCACCCTCTTCTTCATGGAGGACGACCGCGCCGAGGCCATGAAGATCACGGTTCCGGAGACCGGTCTCCCCAACGGCCTCAAGCCGGGTGTGCCGGTCATGCCGGTGGAGCTGTTCGCCACCCCGTGGGCCCGGATCTTCAACGGTCAGCTTTCGGACGGCATCGCCTACCGCGCTGAGCGCCTGGACCTGGTCGGCGGCGCCGCTCCTACCACTGACGCGGCGTGAGCACCCTCGACAGCGCCCGTTACCGCCGCGACCTTCGACTTCGGAGCGTCGCGACGGTGTGGGAACGCGCTGGATGCGCGCCCGCTTCGGCCCTCCGCCACGCGGAGATCTGCCTGAGCCTGGCCGATCACGCTAACCGGGTTCGCATCGTCGCGGAAATGTGGGAACGCCACGGGTTCCCACCCGCGGACGCGGTCCAACGCGAGGAAATCTGCCTGATCCTCGCGGCCCCCGAGCCGACCGACCCGAACCAGAATCAGAGGAGGAAAGCAAAGTGAACGACGTAGGTGAGGCGCTGGGCTACGCCCCGCTCCTGGTCGGCGTGGGCCTGTCCACCGTCGCCGTATGGGCGGTGTGGTGGGTGGTCCGCTACCTGCGGGCCGACGCCATGACCCGGCAGTCCATCCGGCAGGCCGTGCGTGTACGGCGGACCTGGAAGCGGCTCGCGCAGATGCTGAAGCTGTGCGCCACGGACAAGATGCCGACCGCGCTGGCCTCGCTGGCGAACACGGACGGCAAGCCCATCAAGCCCCGCATCCTGGTTCCCACGCTGAAGGTCACGCATGACGCGTACGGCGTGATCGCGCGGGCGGGCTGCCTGCCCGGGGTCGGCCTGGAGCAGTACCAGAAGGCGGCCCCGCATCTGGCGGACGCGTGGCGGTGCACGCGCGTGGCGGTCACCCAGGACGAGCCGGGATCAGTCGTCATCCGTGGTGTGTGGCTCGATCCGCTGAAGTTCCCCACCGAGCACCGTCCCACGGGCACCGTGCCGGAGAAGGTGGCCCAGTGGGAGCTGGGCGTGGACGAGTACGCACAGCCGGTGGCCGTCGACCTGCGGCAGGTGCCCGGCGTGACCGTGGCCGGCCTTCCCGGCAAGGGCAAGACGTCGCTGATCAACCGGCTTCTGTCGGACTGGGCACCCGCGCCGTGGGTTCAGTTTGCCTGCGCGGACGGCAAGGTGTCCGCCGCGTACGAGGGGGACTACTACGCCTGGGTACAGCGCATGTTCGCCTTCGTCGGCGATCACCTCGAAGAGGCCAACAAGCTGTTCAAGCACCTGGTGGACCTGCGGCGCAAGCGCTCCGCCCTAGTCCTCGATGTACTCGGGGTGAAGTCCATGTGGGATGTGGGTCCGTCCGAGAAGTGGCCGCTGGTCGTGCTGATCGTGGATGAGGCGCACACCTACTTCCGCGACCACAAGGGCAGCGACAAGAGGACGAAGGAACTCGCCGCTCTCGCCGCCGACAACGCCCGGCTCGTGGAAGACCTGGTCAAGAAGGGCCGCTCGGTGGGCATCCTCGTCATCCTCGCCACGCAGAAGAGCACGGGCGATGCGATCCCGACCTTCATCCGCGACGTGTGCCCCGTGGGCCTGAGCTTCGCGCAGAAGACCGCCGAAGCTGCCGTGGCGGCTCTGGGGGAGGACATCCGGGACTGGCCGGACGCCAACCCGATCAACCTTCAGGACCCGACATATGTCGGCGTCGCCTCGATGAACCACCAGTCGCAGCCCGGCTTCACCCGCATCCGCACGCCGTACGTGCCGGACGCGTGGGCTGAGGAGATCGCGCACGCCACCAACCACCTGACCGCCGACCCGGCCGACCTGCTCCCGGCCGTCGACCTCACCAAGAAGGACCCGGACGACGACGGCACCGTGTCGCCCGTGGCGGCCTGACCCCCACACGTCTGAGCACCTGCGAGCAACCGGAAAGGAGGTGAACCCCCAATGTCTGAGGACCGGATCACCCAGCGCACCGTGACCGTGGTCATGGGTATCATCGCCGCCCTGGCGTTCGTCTTCTCCTTCGGCAACGTCTGGGCCCTGGCCCTGCGCCTGGGCGTCCCCGCTCCCATCGCACCCCTGATCGCCCCCATGGTTGACCTGTCGGTGGTCGGGCTCCTGGTCGCCCTGCGCTACCTCTCCCTGCGGGGCGTCCCTCACGAGCAGATGAAGGCGGCCACCCGCCTCATGCACGTGTCCGGACTGCTGACACTGGCCCTCAACATCGCCGACCCCATCGTCGCCGAGCACTACGGCCGCGCAGCCGTGGACGCCGTGGCCCCGGTGCTGCTCCTCGGCTGGGGAGCGGTCGGCCCGCAGCTCCTGCGCTCCTTCCACGCAGTCACCACCGATGCAGCCGCCCCGGCTGTCGAGACGGAACCGGTCCAAGAGCCCGCCCCGACCCTGGTTGCCGAGACGAAGCCCGCCCCGGCCTCCGTCAAACCGGAATCCGCGCCGACGCCTGCACCACCCGTCACGCCGGAACCGGCCCCGGTCGCCACGCCCAGCGCTCCGGCGCTCGTCGTCCCTGCCCCTGCCCCTGCCCCTGCCCCTGCCCCTGCGGCCAAGGTGCCTGAGCCGCTGCTCGCCGAAGCACGCTCAATCGCCGCGTCCCACCGCGCCGAGCACGGCGAACCCATCACGGCGGCCCAGCTCAAGAGGCGACTCGGCATCGGCCTGCCCATGGCCACCGCCCTCCACGCCGCCCTGTAGAGCCGCGCTCCCCCGCCGGCCTCCCGGCATCTCCCACCCTCGCCCGTCCCTGGGCCCAGTCCGTCATGCCTGCGGGCAGCAGCCCGAGCGCACTGTTCGCTACTGCCCGCAGGTCCCACCCTCGCGCCAGAGAGGAGACCCCGCCACTCATGCGCCGCCCCCTCGACCTGCGCCACGTGATCAGCCCCGGCCTGCGGGACCTGATCGAACTGGCCAACACCCACGACTTCGACCGCGTACAAGAGCAGGTCCGCAACCTGCACGGCTGCACGAGCCCTATCAACCTCCACGGCTGGACGATCACCACCGACCAGACCACCAAGGAAGTGGTCCGCTCCTACCGCTCCGAAGACGAACCCTCCGGACGCCTGCTGACCACCTGCGGCAACCGCCGCGCCTCCCGCTGCCCCGCCTGCTCCCGCGTCTACGCCGCTGACACCTACCACCTGATCAAGGCCGGACTATCCGGCGGCAAGAACGTCGCCGAAACCGTCCGTGACCACCCCCGCGCCTTCGTTACCCTCACCGCCCCCTCCTTCGGCCCCGTCCACCGCAACACCGACAGCGCGGGCAAGTCCCGCCGCTGCCGCTGCGGCACCCAGCACGGCGACGACGACCCGGCCCTGAGCACCCCGCTGAACCCGGCCACCTACGACTACGCCGGGGCCGTGCTCTGGAACGCGCACGCCGGACAGCTCTGGGCACGCTTCACCACCTACCTGCGCCGCGCCCTGGCCAAGCACTTCGGCATCACGCAGAAGGCGCTGAACTCCGCCCTGCGCGTCTCCTTCGCCAAGGTCGCCGAGTACCAAAAGCGCGGCCTGGTCCACTTCCACGCCGTGATCCGCTTCGACGGACCCGACGGCCACACCACCGAGCCCCCTGCCTGGGCCACCTTCGATGCCCTCAAGGCTGCCGTGGGCCTGGCGGTCAAGCGTGCCCGGCTCACCGTCGAGTCCGACTCCATCGGCGAACGCGTCATCGCGTGGGGCCGCCGGTTCAAAGTCGACCCCATCACCGCCCTGGGCGACGGCGAACTCACAGACTCCAAGGTCGCCGGATACGTCGCCAAGTACGCGACCAAGAACGCTGAGGGCGCGGGCACCGTGGACCGCACCCTGATGTGCCGCCCGTGCGCCGGACGCGGCTACCTGCGCGGCCCCGATGGCTTCCACGACCGGTGCCCCGACTGCGACGGCACCGGACAGGCCGAACCCATCAAGGCCCTGCCCGTCCAGCAGCACGTACGCCAGATGATCCGTACAGCCTGGGACCTCGGCCACCTGCCGGAGTTCGCCGAACTCAAGCTCTGGAAGTGGGCTCACATGCTCGGCTTCCGCGGCCACTTCTCCAGCAAGTCCCGCGCCTACTCCACCACCCTCGGCGCACTCCGCGACGTACGCCGCGCCTGGCGCCTCGCCCGGGCCGAAGCCGCCCGGGCCCGCGCCGGCCACCCCACCACCGACGAGACCACCCTCGTCACCACCTCCTCCTGGACCTACCTCGCCAGCGGCTACCGCCCCGGCGAAGAACTGCTCGCCGCCCAGGTCCGCCACGACCTCAACCAAGCCGACCGCATCAAGACCGAAGGGGAGCCCTGGCTGTGACCACTCCGACCAAGGCCGACAGGCAGACGCTCAAACTGGGGGAAGCGCTGGCTGAGATCGGGGTGTCCCGCGCCGCCTTCTACCGCATGCGTGCTCGGGGCCAGGCTCCGAGGCACCTGAAACTCCCCAACGGGCAGATCCGCATACGCCGGGCCGACCTCGACGCCTGGTTCGACTCCTGCGAGGTGCGGGAAGCGTGCTGACCTACGACGTGCAGATCTGGGGCATCCGCAAGCGGTCCGACCGTGTGGCGGCCTATCAGCTCCGCTGGCGGGTCGGCCTCCGGCCCTTCTCCAAGAGCTACAAGATCAAGGCTCAGGCTGACGGTCGGCGCTCGGAGCTGCTGGCCGCCCTGCGCAACCGCGAGCAGTTCGATACGGAAACCGGCCTGCCCGCCTCGGAGGTGCAGGCGCTGAACTCCACCACCTGGTACGCCCACACCCGCGCCTATGCGGAGATGAAGTGGCCCGGTGCCTCGGCCAAGCATCGCGCAAGCATCGCTGACACACTTGCCACCATTACGCCGAAGCTGGTCAAGGACAACCGTGGGGCCCCGGCTCCCAAGGTGCTCCGCATCGCCCTCTACTCGTGGGTCTACCGCTTCGTCCTCGGCGACGACGGGACGCTGAAGCCCCGTGTCGACGTGGAGGAAGCACCCGCCGACATCGTGGCGGCGCTGGACTGGATCAGTCGGAAGTCCGTCGATGTCACCGCCCTCAACACGCCCTCCGTGGTGCGTACGGCGCTCGACGCTCTCAAGCTGAAGCAAGACGGCACGGCCGCTGCCGAGAACACGGTGAATCGCAAGCGGACGGTCTTCAGCAACTGCCTTCGGTACGCGGTTGAGCGGGAGCTGCTGACGACGTTGCCCCTCGACAAGGTCGACTGGACCCCACCCGAGACTGACGACGAGATCGACTTCCGGTTCGTCCCAGGCCCTAAACTGGCGAAGGCGCTGATCGACGCTGTGGGCGAGCAGGGGGCACGCGGACGGCACCTGATGGCGTTCTTCGGCTGCCTCTACTACGCGGCCAACCGTCCTGGGGAGGCGGCCAATCTCCGGGAAGATGACTTCACCTTGCCCGAAGAGGGCTGGGGAGAGGTGCTGCTGTCGATGAGCACGCCCCGCGTCGGCTCCGGGTGGACCGACACGGGCGAGTCGTTCGATACGCGCGGCCTGAAGAAGCGGGCCCGCAAGGCAACCCGGCCCGTCCCGATTCCCCCCGTCCTCGTGCGCCTGGTCCGCGAGCACATCAAGGAGTTCGGTACGGCTGAAGACGGCCGGCTGTTCCGTGCGGCCCAGGGCGGCGGCCTGCTGTCCAAGGAGTATGGGGAGGTCTGGAAAGCGGCTCGACTCGCGGTGCTGACCGAAACTGAAGCGGCTTCCCCCCTGGCTGACGTGCCCTATTCCCTGCGCCACGCGGGCGTCTCGCTTTGGCTTGAGTCCGGCGTCTCTCCGGCAGAGGTCGCACGCCGGGCAGGTCACAGCATCGCAGTCCTGTTCCGCTTCTACGCCAAGGCGATTCACCGCAACCAGCAGCGTTCGAACGAGCAGATCGAGCGGGCGCTCGACGCTGCCGACGAGGAGTAAGCCAAGTTCGAAGCACAGACAGCGCCACCTCTGCCCGCATCAGGGCGAGGTGGCGCCTTCACCTCCTGCGGTGCCCCCACCGACTTGATTGAGACTCACCCGAGTTTCGAGGACAAGCCTGCCCGGTAGGCGGACTACTTCCGTAGAAGCTCGTGTAGAAGAGTCACCACCGCGACGGCTGTCCCGAGCGCTGCCCCTATGGCCGGGTGTTCCAAGACCAAGTAGACCGTGAAGACCCCAACGAACATGAGCAGAAGAGTGCGCGTGCTGATCTGATCCATTTACCTCTCCAAGTAGATGCCTTGGACTCAGCGTCAGCAGTAGTCGGCGTCAATTGACGGCTTCTGACAGTCGTTCGTGATCTTTTACAGTGCCTGACAGTTCATGACGCTAGGTGACATCATGGGTAGGCCATGTGGGGGGAGCCAGGGGGGTAACACATGCCGCAGTGGCTTAGGCCAGAGCTTCCTGAAGGACCTCTCCGGGTCTTCAACCGCGAGCTGCATGAGCTGCACGGCAAGGCGGGATACCCCTCGGCCCGAAAGCTCTACCTAGCCGTAGGGAAGGTCGTCAGCCATACGAACATCCACCACGCCTTCGTCAAGCCCACTCTGCCATCGTGGGGCGTGGTTGAAGTGGTTGTGGAGCAGCTAGCTCACCAAGCCCGACCCCGGCTTTCATCTGAAGCCGAGGTCAACCGCTTCAAGGCTCTATGGGACCAGGCCCATGCTGCAGTCTCGGACCCGCCGGCGCCGACGAGAAGTCCGGAGCCGCAGTCAGCGAGCGAACATGGGTCCTCACCGGACACGGATCGCCCAGCCCTGACGGCCGGTGCCTTCTTCAGCAACCGAAACGCTCTGATCTTCCAGGCGATCGTTGATCTCCATCGAGCGGGTGGGCCGGTAGGCGTGCCACAAGTCGCTGCAGAGCTCAAGCGACGCGGACAACTCGAACTGTGCGGCGGTGAGGACTATCTGTTCGAGTGCGTGAAGGTCGCCATCAAGGGAGCCTACGAAGCGGGCGTGAGCATGCATGAGTTCGGCGTCCTGAACGCGCAGAAGGTCCGTGCAGCCGCAGACGCTCGCGAGCAGCTGATGGGCTCGCTGATTGAGCCGGTCCCAGACGTCGACGCCATGCAGAGGGCAGCGGACCGGGTAGGCAAGTTGCATCCGTATCGGGCGGCCAAGCAGACAGGGAAAACCACGTGATTCAGGAGCCCTGCTCCTGAATCACTCGATCAACGTGATCGTGCCCCGACGCGCTGACGACCTCGAGTCTGCGGCCTCGCCCCGCTTCAGCGGGGAGCGATGTTGTGGCGTTTCTGCAGTTCAATGCCGAATTGCCTTGATCCGAGCCATAGTTACCAGGTAGTGCGCTAGACTTGAGATGTGCCCACGGTGGAGCTGCGAACTCCTGTGAGCACCAAGCAAGATCACTCTTGCCGTTATTGGTCTGTGATCCGCACTCGATGTGCGGGGAGTTCCAGGTCAGTGGGCGGGCTGTCGAGTGGGAACTGAATCCCACTCATCCGATGTCGGCCAGCCGTAGCGGTGTGGGGTCGCGCTTGCCCACAGCTTTCATCTTGATCACCAAGTTACTGATCCACGGCAGGACTCAAGCCCTGCCGACTGAGATACCCGGCGATACGTCGGACGCAGGGCTTCTCAGTTCGACCACTCACGCAGTGGCCGAGCTGACGAGTGCCCTGCGCATGAGCCACGGCTCGGTCACGTTACCTGGAAGGGTACTGAGACCGTTGGACACGGCCGTGACAATCGCCATCACCACTGTGGCCGCGATTCTCATCGCGCTGAAGACCACTCTGGATCAGCTTTCGGGCCTGCTCGAATCGGCTGCCCAGACACGCGACGCATGGCGGCGTTTCCGCGACAAGGAGGCCGAGACGTCGCAGAGCAACGAGACCAACGAACAAGCTCCCCCGACGGACGCTGGGGAGCCACCTGCCGCCGCGTAGTCCGTTGGGACGTCTCTGCCTCTTCAGATCGTGGAACCTCGGTCCACGCCTGGTCCACACGCAGTGATCCACAATGCGACAGAGCTGAATCAAGTGAGACAGGCCTCACCTAAAAGGGGTGTCTCTCGTGTGAGACACCCCTTCTGGCCTGCACGCTTATGACCTCTGCGGAGGCGGTGGATCCGAGCCCTCGGGGACGCTTTCACGTCCCCACGTTTTTCAAGACCGTTCCCTTAGGCCGCTCGGGCAACCCACCTCGGCCCCGGTCCACCTGGAGCGGGGCGGGACCAGCCTACCGGTCCCCGGCGGTGCTCGTTCGGGCCACCTGGCTCACGGAGCGGGTCAGTTGTCGCCGACGCGGGAGCCGAGGGTCAGTTGGACCGTGTGGGTACTGCCGCCGCGCTGGTAGGTGATCGTCACCTGGTCGCCGGGCTTGTGGGTCCAGATCGCGCCGATCAGGGTCGGGCCGCTGTCGATCACCGTGTCGTCCAACTTGGTGATCACGTCGCCCGGCTTCAGACCTGCCTTGTCGGCGGGGCCGCCCGACTCGACCGCGGCACTGCCGTTGGTGCCCTGGTCGGTGATCTTCGCGCCGCCGGAGGAGTCGTCCAGCGAGACCGACGCGCCGATCTTCGCGTAGACCGGCTTGCCCGTCGCGATCAGCTGCTGGGCGACGTACTTCGCCTGGTTGATCGGGATCGCGAAGCCCAGACCGATCGAACCGGACTGGCCACTGCTGCCGAACCCGCCGTTGCTCGTGGACTGGATCGCCGAGTTGATGCCGATGACCGCGCCCTGGCCGTCCAGCAGGGGGCCGCCGGAGTTGCCCGGGTTGATCGAGGCGTCCGTCTGCAGGGCGCTCATGTACGACGCCTTGCTGCCGGAACTGCCGTCGCTGGAGGCCACCGGACGGTGCTTGGCGCTGATGATGCCCGAGGTCACCGTGTTCGACAGGCCGAAGGGCGCGCCGATGGCGATCGCCGGATCGCCGACCTCCACCTTGTCCGAGTCGCCGAGGGCGAGCGGCTTGAGGTCCGACGGGGCGTTCTTGAGCTTGATGACGGCCACGTCGTAGCCCTGCGCGTGACCGATGATCTCGGCGTCGTACTTCTTGCCGTTGGGGAACGTCGCCGTGAGCTTGCCGCCGTCGACCGCGTCGGCCACGACGTGGTTGTTGGTGATGATGTGGCCCTGCTTGTCGAAGACGAAGCCCGTGCCCGTGCCCCCCTGGCCGTTGGTGGACTCTGCCTCGATGGTGACCGTGCTCGGCAGCGCCCTGGCGGCCACGGCGGCGACCGTGCCGTTGTCGTGCTTCACGTCGCCGCCGCTGGTGGCGGCGGAGACCGTCGTGGAGCCACTGGAGTCGTCGTTCTTGGCCAGTTGGTAACCGATGCCGCCACCGACACCCCCCGCGACCAGCGCGGCGACGAGGATCGCGGCGACCAGGCCGCCGCGCCTGTTCTTCGGCTTCGGATCGGGGTTCTGGTACGGGGCGCCCCAGGGGTCGCCCGCACCGCCGCCCGCGTGGTACGGGGTGGCCGGCGGAGGCGGCGGCCAGCCGGACTCGGGGGCGGAGGAGGTCAAAGGGTGGCCCGGCGGCACCGGCGGGAGCTGTGCGGTCGGCGCGCCCTCCGGCTGCGGCGCACCCTCGGGCCTCGGCGGCTGCGGAGCGCCAGGCGCGAACGGCGCGTCCCCCGCGGGCGGAGTGCCGCCCGCGCCCGGGGTGCCTGCCGAGGGCGCCTGACCCTCGGGGGCGTCGTGCGGCGCGGAAGCGGGAGCGTCCACCGGCACGGGGGGTGCAGACGGGGCCGGGGGTACCGCAGTGCCCTCGTTCTCGGTGCTCACAGCTCTTCTCCTCGTTCCACGGCTGTCTTCTCGATCGCACTCGGCAGCACCCGGCAGCACTCGCTCACCCACGCGCGGCGCCGGGCGCTTCTCAGCTGTGCATGTCCCTTTGTACGCCGTCAAGCTTTTCCCACCGGACGTCAGGGGACCGTAAGCGGTGCCTGTGGGTCCACGGTCACCCTTTATAGCGGTTTATAAAGGACTGGTGCGAACAAAAATCTGCATTCCCGACACCTCGCCGATTCCCTCACGTCGCCCTCCCCGCCCACGCCTACCCCGTGACGGTGGGACGATGACGCGGTGAACCACGCACGACAGCACCAGGTTCAGGTCGTCGCCCACCGCGGGGCCTCCGAGGACGCCCCCGAGCACACCCTGGCCGCGTACAAGAAGGCGATCGAGGACGGTGCCGACGCCCTCGAGTGCGACGTCCGGCTCACCGCGGACGGACACCTCGTCTGCGTCCACGACCGGCGTGTCAACCGCACGTCCAACGGGCGCGGCGCCGTCTCCGCCCTGGAGCTCTCCGAGCTCGCCGCGCTGGACTTCGGCTCCTGGAAGAGGAGCGACGAGGAGCCCGACTGGGAGCACCGGCCGCAGGACCCCGAGGACACCTCGGTGCTCACCCTGGAACGGCTGCTGGAACTCGTCGCCGACGCCGGGCGGCCCATCGACCTCGCCATCGAGACCAAGCACCCGACGCGCTGGGCCGGACAGGTGGAGGAGCGGCTGCTGCTCCTGCTGAAGCGGTTCGGCCTGGACGCCCCGCAGTCCCCGAAGAAGTCGCCGGTACGGATCATGAGCTTCTCGGCGCGGTCGCTGCACCGGGTGCGGGCCGCCTCGCCCACGTTGCCGACGGTGTACCTGCTGCAGTTCCTCTCGCCCCGGCTGCGGGACGGGCGGCTGCCGGCGGGCGTCCGGATTGCTGGGCCGTCGATGCGGATCGTGCGCACCCACCCGGCGTACGTCGAGCGGCTCAAGCGGGCCGGTCACCAGGTGCACGTGTGGACGGTGAACGAGCCGGACGACGTCAACCTCTGCCTGGAGCTGGGCGTCGACGCCATCATCACCAACCGCCCGCGCGCGGTGCTGGACCGGCTCGGTCGCTGAGCGGGGCCGACCTCCGCCACGGAACGTTTCTTCGTCGATTTCTCCGCGGGATGCCCAATATGGGGCGAAACCAGCAACGGCGATGACAGGGAGTGCTCCGGCGCGTTCGCTACGTGTTCGATCGTGTCGAGTGCATCACCCCATGTGTACGGACGGTTTCCGGTCCGGTCACTCGGGGCATTCACACCGTGGCGTGGGGCAAAGGAGGTCTCGGGGGTGGCGTTGGTGGTGGCACAGGAGGTGCCCACGTCGTCGAGCATGGCCGTACCCCATGGTCCTGCGGGCGTGGGGGAGGCAAGACACCGGATGCGCGATCAATTGCGCACGGGTGGCGTGTCGGAATCGGTCATCGACGATGCTGTATTGATCCTTTCGGAACTGCTCAGCAATGCGTGTCGGCACGGCAGACCACTCCGCGACAGCCTGACGGGGGACGGGGACGTGCGCGCCGCGTGGCGTGTCGACGCCTCCGGGCGGCTCACGGTCGAGGTGACGGACGGCGGCGGCCCGACCCGTCCGGTTCCGGCGACCCCTTCGGTGACCGCGCACGGCGGCCGGGGGCTGAACATCATCAGGGCGCTCGCCAAGGACTGGGGCGTACGGGACGACGCCCACGGCGAGGTCACGGTCTGGGTCGTCGTCCAGGACGACACCGGCTCGGCCCGCCGCAGCGAGGACTTCGCCTCACGGGTCACGGCACCGGCGGTGTCGCAGATACCCGGCCTGGACTTCGGGGACGCGTTCGACGACCTGGACTGAGATGGTCGGGGACGTCGACGGACACCGCGTCCGTACCGGGTGGGGCGCGTAGGGGGACGATCCACGGGACGATCCACCCAACCCCCGCGTGCCGCCGGCACCTACAGGGACGATCCCCTGCCCACCCCCCGATCCGCGTACCGCCAGGTGGACCCTTCGGTGCGTTGTCCACAGGATCCCGTCGGGGCTCGTACGAGCGGCTAGGCTCGCGACCGTACGAAACGAGCCGTAACCGGGAGACACCCACGATGGCCAAGAAGCGACCCCAGACCCAGGCCAAGCGCCCGCAGCCCACGGACGGTGCCCGCGCCGATGGGGACGTCCCGGTCGTCGGCGGCCGGGAGCCCTGCCCCTGCGGCAGCGGCCGCCGCTACAAGGCCTGTCACGGCCGTGCCGCCGCGCACGCGGTGACCGAGCTGGTACAGCGCCCGTTCGAAGGCCTGCCCGGCGAATGCGACTGGGTGGCGTTGCGGGAGCTGGTCCCGGCGGCCACCGCCGAGCTGAAGCTCCGGGCCGGACTCCCCGAGGGCGTCCCCTCGGTCACGCTCGCCACGGTCCTGCCGATGGCATGGCCGGCGCTGCGCCGCGACGACGGCTCGATCCTGCTCGGCCTGCAGAACGACACGGCGTCGGGCGACATCAGCCGCGACCTCGCCGACACCCTCCAGCGCGCCCTCACCGCCGATCCGGGCACCCCGGTGCAGGGCCGCCGGCCGCCCGCCGACGGCCCGCGCCTGCAGGACCTGCTGGACCCCGAGAGCCCCTTCGAGCCGGTGGTGCACAGCGGCTTCGAGTTCTGGGTCCCGGACCCGGAGAACGCGACGCCGGAGGTGGCCGCCTCCCTGGAGCGGGCCAACGCCGCCGCGATCCCCACCGTGCGGCTGACCGGCGTGGACGCCGCCTACTGGTGCCAGACCCCCGAGAAGAACCACCTACGGTGGGTCATGCCGCATCCCGAGGAGCGGCTTCTGGACGCTCTCGCGCGGCTGCACGCGGCCGGCCGGTCGAGCCTCGGCGAGGGCACGCGCCTGGTCGGCTCCTTCCGCGCGCACGGGCTCACGGTGCCGGTCTGGGACCTGCCGAGCGACATCGGCGCGGAGGACGTGGAGAAGCCCGCGGCCGAGTTCGCCGAGCGTCTGGCCACCGCGCTGGCCTCCGAAGCGCCGCTCACCGCCGACGAGCGCCGAGCCCGCGGCGGGCTGACCAACCGACAGGTCACGCTCAGCTGACGCACGGCTCCGGCCCGGCCGCCCGGTCGGGCCGGGGTGGTCGCGGACCACGGCCGACCCCAGGTGACTCCTGTCACAAGTCCCCGCTGTGATCGGCCAATCCGTGTCCGAATAGCCGAGATCGAATTTGCGAACAGCCGATCTCTTGTTACCGTTCCAGTAGCCCGGTTGCTGGTGCATCCCCCGTCGCCAGCAACCGGGTCTTTCCATGTACGGGTGCGCGCGGCACAGCGGGCCACGATGTCAACTGTCGTACAGCGCCAGCGAGTTAGTGTCCGCTCGGGGCCGTCTGGTCGCTTCCCGAGCGCAGCAGCAGCGGTCCGCTCCCGTCGCTCCGGGAGAACTCCGCGACCGCCGAGTACGCCCCCATGTCGCCCGCCACACGCTGCCGTGGCGTGTCACAGACCGCCGGGTCGTCCGCGGCGTCCACCGCGCAGTGCATCTCCACGCTGCGCCCGCCCGGCGCCATGAAGCTCAGGACTCCGGTCAGCCTCTCGCCGGTGGCGTTGCGGTAGTAGGTGCGCGCCCAGGTGTCCCGCCCCTGCGTCAGCACACACGTCTGCGCCTCGATGCCGTCACCGGAGGAGAGTTGGGGGCCGCAGCGGGCGGCGGTGGCGAGCCCGAGGCCCAGCAGCCGGGGCCGGGACAGGACGGGGCGCTTGGCGTCCTCGTGCACGGGCGAGCGGTCCGCGTCGCCGACCGGTCCGGCGGATGCCACGGCGAGCGGCAGCGCGATGACGGCCGCCACCACGCCCAGGAGCGCGAGCAGCCGCATCCTGCCGGACTGGGGCCGATCATCGGCCCGCGTGCCCGTCCCCAACCCCCGTTTCCCGTGTCCCCCAGGACGAATCAGCATGAGGCCGAAGATATCGGCCGATCACGGGCGTCCGGTCCGTCGCGCGCCCGACACCCTCAGAACTCGGGCGCGCTCACACCCGTACGAGTGAGGGCGTCCACGACCGCGTCCACCACGGCCTCCACGTCGGGCACCCAGGGCGAGGCGGAGCCGGGCAGCGGCGCCCGCCCCCAGCGGATCCCGCCGTGGCCGGTCTCGGACGGGGGCAGCGCCAGGTAGCCGCCCTCGCCGTGGAAGCGCAGCGAGCCGGGGACGAAGTCCTTGGCGTACAGCAACTCGCCCAGCTGCTCCATGGAGTACGGCGCCACGAGGATCGCCCAGCGGTGCGGCGCCGCCACGACCGGGCCGAGGCGCATGCCCTTCCGGTCGAGCGCGGCCAGGGCGCGCGAGGCGGCGAGGGCGGGCAGGCTCACCGCGCAGGGCGCCCGGCCCCCGGTGGCCAGCACGATCGGCGCGGTCGGCCGGTTGGTCCACCACCAGCGCACCATGCGCTCGTCGGTGGTCGCCGCCAGCAGCCCGGGATCGAACGGGTGCGCGCCGGGCACCGTGCACTCCGGGTCGGGACACCCGCAGCGGGCACGCCCCTGCGGGTCCGGTGCCACACCCGGGAGTACGGGCCACTGCCATTCGGTCGCGAAGGTCAGGGCCGCGCTGATCAACTCAGGCCTCCCGTCGTTCCGCCTGGACAGGAGCCTGCGTCGCCTTCCGAGGATCTCGCGCATGAGCGCTCGTTCCTTTCCGTTGCACGCCGGCAACACCGAGGACCACATCACATCATGTGTCGATCATGGGTCGATCACTTCACTGTGCGTACCTGCTGGCGCATCACACCCCTGTCCTGGACAAGGGGAACCCCTATGGGCCGAGCGTTGGCTGCGTCCGCGTCCATACTGCGCCCACCACAAGCATGGGCCTGGCGTGGGGTGGCGGCGCCTGGCGCTTTACCGTCCCGCTCTTACTCGCCGCCTCCACCACGGGAGGATGGGGCTCGGCCGTCGGTGGTTATGACGCCCGGTTGCGGTGCCAGGTTCCGGGTGGCCCCCAACCACCCCTGGCCTTCACCGAGTACGTACCCATCACGACCGCTGTGACGCTCCGTTGAACAAGCCCAGTCGACCGCAATACGACGTTCCCTGAGGCTATTTTAAGCCAACTTTGCTGTGCCGTAAGGGGGAAGAACCTGCATCGCGGACACCAGGAATCCCAGCAGGACAATGCTGGACATCCCCTCCTTAGTGCGTGTACATGTGGAGCCACCGCTAGCGGCGCAGATTGACATGGGGGTTTGCGATGCTATCGAGCGATACGCTCCGGCCCGAAAGCCGGACGACATGAACGCCCCTCACCCTCCGAAAGTGGCCGGAATCGATTCAACGGTTCCCCCGCCCACCCACACTGTCGCGCCGACGCCTGCCGCCACGGAAGCCCCCTCGGCCGCCCCCTCCGCCTCCATTGGCCCTCCCGCCCCCGCAGCACTCCTCCAGGACCGGCTCGCCGGCTGGGTCTCCGATCTGACGACGCTCCACGAACTCACCGAACGCCTGGCCCGCACCGGCTCCCTCGCCGAAGCGCTCCAGGAACTGCTGCGCGCCGGAGCCGCCCTGGTGGGGGCCCGGCGCGGTCTCGTCGTACTGGAACCGCGCGACGGGCTGGGCCCGGACACCACGATCGGCCTGGGCCTGGGCCGCGCCGACCTCGGGCACATCGAGACGGTGCCGCGCAGCTCCCTGTCGTACGGCAGGATCCTCGACGGGCTGCCCGGCGGGGAGCGCGGGATCGCCCAGCCCGACCTGTTCACCGAGGACGGGCTCGACCCCCGCCACCGCGAGGTCGCCGTCCGCCTCGGCTACGCCGCGAGCTACGCACTCCCCCTGTCCACCGAGGCCGCCGGCCGCCTCGGCGCCGTCGTCTGGCTCTACGACGAACCCGCAGAACCGGTCGAACGCCAGCGCCACCTCGCCGGTCTGTACACCCGCTACGCCACCGAGCACCTGGCGCGCATGGTGGAGATCGAGCGCACGCGCGCGTGCATGGCGACGATCGCCGAGGAGCTCCTGCCCACCCGGCTGCCCCGCATCCCCGGCGTCCAGCTCGCCGCCCGCCGCCGCACGAGCCCACGCGGAGGCGGCGACTGGTACGACGCGCTGCCACTGCCCGACAGCGCGCTCGGCCTCGCCGTCGGGTCCGTCACCGGCTCGGGGCCGGGCGCGGTCGCCGCGACGGGCCGGCTGCGGGCCTCCCTGCGCGCGTACGCCGTGATGGAGGGCGAGGACCCGGTGGCGGTCCTCTCCGACCTCGAGCTGCTGCTCAGGCTCACCGAGCCCGCCCGCTCGGCCACCGCCCTGTTCGCGTACTGCGAGCCCGCGCTGCACAAACTGACGCTCGCCGGTGCCGGGCACAGCCCGCCGCTGGTGATCGGCCCCAGACGCACCGAGTTCGTGGAGACCTCGCTGTCGGCGCCGCTCGGCATGCTGGCCTGCTGGGAGGCGCCGAGTGTCGAACTGACCGCGGAGCCCGGCGAGACCGTGCTGCTCTACACCGACGGGCTGCTCCGGCGCACCGGCGACCCCATGGACCGCGCCTTCGCCCGGCTGCACGCGGCGGCCACGAGCGTACCGAGGCCCCTGCGCATCGACCCGGGAGCGGTCGCCGACCACATCCTGCGGACGGTGCTCCCGGACGGGCTCGGCGAGGCCGACAGCACGGAGGACGTGGTGCTGCTGGCGGCCCGCTTCGAGTGAGCCGCCGCCCACGCGGTGTGACGCTCTCTTCCTGCCCCGGTCCCCCTTCCGTACGACCGTACGATGGGGGGTGGCCCAGTGCCGTATCCAAGGAGGATGACCGTGGCGGACGAGCTCACCCCCGAGACCCCGGCGACCCCGGAGGCCGTGGAGGAGACCGAAGAGCCCATCAAGCAGCGCAAGAACGGCCTGTACCCGGGCGTGTCCGACGAGCTGGCCGAGAACATGAAGTCGGGCTGGGCCGACACCGAGCTGCGCGACCCGGAGCCGATCGCCCAGGCCGCCGAGACCGCCGCCCGCCGCACCGCGCTGTCCGCGCGCTTCCCGGGTGAGCGTCTGGTGATCCCCGCGGGCAACCTGAAGACCCGTTCGAACGACACGGAGTACCCCTTCCGTGCCTCCGTGGAGTACGCGTACCTCACCGGCAACCAGACCGAGGACGGCGTCCTGGTCCTGGAGCCCACCTCCGACGGTCACCGGGCGACCCTCTACCTGCTGCCCCGCTCCAACCGGGAGAACGGCGAGTTCTGGCTCTCCGGCCAGGGCGAGCTGTGGGTGGGCCGCCGCCACTCGCTCACCGAGGCGGAGAAGCTGTACGGCATCCCGGCCTCGGACGTGCGCGAACTGCCTCAGAAGCTGAAGGAGGCCACCGGCCCGGTGCGCGTGGTGCGCGGATACGACGCGGACGTCGAGAGCGCGCTGCACGACAAGGTCACCGCCGAGCGGGACGAGGAGCTGCGGGTCTTCCTCTCCGAGATGCGGCTGGTCAAGGACGCGTTCGAGATCGGCGAGCTGCAGAAGGCGGTCGACTCGACCGTGCGCGGCTTCGAGGACGTGGTGAAGGTCCTCGACAAGGCGGAGGCGACCTCGGAGCGCTACATCGAGGGCACGTTCTTCCTCCGGGCGCGCGTGGAGGGCAACGACGTCGGCTACGGCACCATCGCCGCCGCCGGACCGCACGCCTGCACGCTGCACTGGGTGCGCAACGACGGCCCGGTCCGCTCCGGCGACCTGCTCCTGCTGGACGCGGGCGTGGAGACGCACACGTACTACACCGCCGACGTCACCCGCACACTACCGATCAGTGGCACCTTCGGCGAGATCCAGAAGAAGATCTACGACGCGGTGTACGAGGCCCAGGAGGCCGGTATCGCGGCGGTGAAGCCGGGCGCCAAGTACCGCGACTTCCACGACGCCGCGCAGCGCGTGCTCGCCGAGCGGCTCGTCGAGTGGGGCCTGGTCGAGGGCCCGGTGGAGCGGGTCCTGGAGCTGGGCCTGCAGCGCCGCTGGACCCTGCACGGCACGGGCCACATGCTCGGCATGGACGTCCACGACTGCGCGGCCGCGCGGACCGAGACCTATGTGGACGGCGTCCTGGAGCCCGGCATGGTGCTCACGGTGGAGCCGGGCCTGTACTTCCAGGCCGACGATCTGACCGTCCCGGAGGAGTACCGCGGCATCGGCGTCCGCATCGAGGACGACATCCTGGTCACCGAGGACGGCAACCGGAACCTCTCGGCGGGCCTGCCGCGCCGCTCCGACGAGGTCGAGCGGTGGATGGCGTCCCTGAAGGACTGACCCGCGAACTGCCGCACGAGCGTCGGGAGCGGAGGGCCGGGTACCCAAGCTGCTTGGGTACCCGGCCCTCTGTACGGGTCCGGTGTCCCTCGGCTCGGTTCCCCGGTCACGGCGGGTGAGCCGGAGAACGGCCACAGAGGTGGCACGTCCGGCCCCTTGACGTCGAGTTGGTCGAGCACGCGCTCGTGCGACGGCGTCAGGACCTAGCCGTGAAGAACCCCCCGCAGCACGGTCCCGCAGGGCACTACACCGCCATCAGCGGGGAGTCGTTGCGCCACTTGAGGATCTTGTCGAAGCTCACCACCGCGCCGCCCCGGCCCGGCTTGTTGCCGATGTGCACGTGGTCGGCGAGTTCCTCGATGAGACCCAGGCCACGACCGTGCTCGGCATCCGCGCGCACCGGGCGGGTCACCGTACGAGGTCTGCCGGCGGGGAAACCCGGCCCCGAGTCGGCGACTTCGATGCGGCACTTCTCGCCGTCGAGGTAGGCCGTGACCCGGTACGCCTCCGACACACCGCCGTGCGCGGTGTCGCCCCCGTGCTCGACCGCGTTGGCGCAGGCCTCGCTCAGGGCGACGGAGAGGTCGTAGGAGATGTCCGGGTCGACGCCCGCGGTCTCCATCGTGCCCAGCAGGAGCCGTCGGGCGAGCGGCACGCTCGCAGCTTCGCGCCGCAGATGGAGTGACCACCAGATGCTCATGCTCCAGCCTCCTGGCCGCGGCTCGACATACCGATACGTATTGCCACGAGTGCCGGGGGACAATCGCCCGATTGTCGACTTCCCGCCCGTTCGGCGGATGCGCGGCGGCGGGCGTCGGGTGTATCGGGGAGGGCTCGGGAACGGATCACCAGAACGTGATCTTCCGGATTACTGGTCTGATTACCACATTTACGTCATCTTGCGGACCTGCCGTACGGCCCCGCCGAGGCCAGTGGGATGATGAGGCCGCCATGAGTGCCCCCCACCCGCGCACGGCGCGCACCGGATGCGATCTCCGGATTCTGCGGGCCGCGGTGTTCGCCGCGGTCTGCGTCGTGCTGGCCGCGGCCGGGCACTCGCTCGCCTCCTGCGCCACGGTTCCGCTGTGGACCCTGGGCGCCGGGCTGCTCGGCGTGTTCGCCGTCGCCGCCCTGCTCGCCGGGCGGGAGCGCTCGCTGCCGGGCATCGCGGCGCTTCTCGCGGTGGGCCAGGTGGTGCTGCACACGCTGTTCGGGCTCGGTCAGCACTCCGGCGCCATGGCGTCCAAGGCGATGTCCACGGCCGACGCGGCACTCGTGGCCCGCGCCGCGCACCTGTTGTGCGGCGCCACCGCGGCGACGATCTCCCCCGCGCACGCCCAGAAGATCCTCTCCGACGCGCGGCTCGTGCCGGTGACGGGCACGGCCGCGGCGCGCCACCCGGCCGACGCCCTGGCGTCCGACGGCTCATGGTGGTCGGTCCTGCCGTCGGTGCCCATGCTGCTCGCGCACCTCCTCGCGGCCGTCGCCGCCGGGTGGGTGCTGCGCCGGGGGGACATGGCACTGCTGCGGCTCATGCGGCTGTCGGCGCACGGGGCCGCGGAGGGGGCTCTCGTACGATCCCTGCGCTCGTCGCTCGCCCTCACGCGCGCCCTCCTTGCCGGGCTTCCCGGCGCGCCCGACGCGGGGCCGCGCGCCCCGCGCACCGCATTCCTGCTGCCACCGAAGCCGCGCACGACCACGCTGCAGCACACGGTGATCCGGCGCGGACCGCCCTCCCCCACTCCGTTCGTCCTCGCTGCCTGACGCGACCGCACCACTCCACCCGTCGGTACGGGAGAGGCTGCCGTCGCGCGGCACGCGCGCGTGCCCGCGCACAGGGACCGGCCACGGCCGCGATCCGCCTGCGCACGCGCATCTCTCCTCGTCAACGGACTCTCACCCGAAGTGGAGTGGTCTCAAGCCATGAAGGCCATCAAGGGTTCCCTGAAGGGCTCCCGCATCGCCGTCGCCGGTGCCGCCGCCGCATCCGCCGTCCTCGTCCTGTCCACGCCCGCCTTCGCGCACGTGACCGTGCAGCCGGAGGGCCAGGCCGCCAAGGGCGGTTACGCGGTCGTCGACTTCAAGGTCCCGAACGAGCGGGACAACGCCTCGACCACCGAGGTCGAAGTCACCTTCCCGACCGAACACCCGCTGGCCTCGGTGATGCCGGAGCCGGTCGACGGGTGGAAGGTGCAGGTCACCAAGTCCAAGCTCGCCAAGCCGCTCACGCTGCACGGCCGGCAGATCGACGAGGCGGTGACCAAGGTCACCTGGAGCGCCACCGGCAAGGGCATCGAGCCGGGCTACTTCCAGAAGTTCCCGCTCTCCGTGGGCCAACTGCCCGAGGACACCGACCAGCTCGTCTTCAAGGCCCTCCAGACGTACTCCAACAACGAGGTGGTGCGCTGGATCGAGCCGCAGAAGCAGGGCCAGGAGGAGCCCGAGAATCCCGCCCCGGTGCTCGCGCTGGCCTCCGCCTCATCCTCCGGCCACCACGGCTCCACGGCCGAGGACACCTCCGCCACCACGTCGCCCGCCAAGGACACCGCCGCCGACACCTCCTCCGGCGGCACCGACACCACCGCCCGCGTCCTCGGCGTCGTCGGCATCGTCGTCGGCGCGGCAGGCGTGGCGTACGCCGTCCTGGCCGGCCGCCGGCGCACCACCGACGCCTGAGCTCCGTCTCGCTCCGGGCACGCGCAGGGGTCGTACGACCACGCCGTGACGCGACACGTGCGGCCCCGGCGCACCCGTAAGCACTCACATCTGGGACATTTCTCTATGCGCACCAAGAAGACCTTCGCGGCGGCCACGCTCCTCGCCACCGCCGCGCTCACCCTCACCGCCTGCGGGTCCGGTGACAGCGGCGACAAGCCGATCGCCGTCGTCTCCGCCGAGGCCGGCTCCGACAAGGCCGGAACGGTGCTGGACCAGCCGTTCGAGAAGCCGGACCTCGTCCTCACCGACACCCACGGCAAGAAGTACGACCTCCGCGCTCAGACCAAGGACAAGCCGACGCTGATCTACTTCGGCTACACGCACTGCCCCGACGAGTGCCCGCTGACCATGAACAACCTCGCCGTCGCCAAGAAGGAGGTGGAGCGGAGCAAGCAGCTGACCCAGGCGCAGAAGGACTCGCTGCGGATCGTCTTCGTCACCACCGACCCGGAGCGCGACACCCCCGCGGCGCTCGGCACATGGCTCAAGGGCATCGACCCTTCCATCGTCGGCCTCACCGGCGACTTCTCCACCATCCAGGCCGGCGCCCGCACCCTCGGCATCAGCATCGAGCCGCCGAGGAAGGACAAGGACGGAAAGATCGTCTCCACCCACGGCACCCAGGTCGTCGCCTTCTCCCCGAAGACCAACGGCGGTTACGTGGTCTACGGCCAGGACGCCACCGTCGACGACTACATCCGCGACATACCCAAGGTCATCAAGGGGGAGAACCCGTGAGGCGCCGCCTCGGCGGCCCCGCCGCGATGCTGGCGGCGGGGATGGTGCTCGCCGGCTGCGGCGGGCTGGTCCTCGCCGGCTGCGGCGGCTCGGGCGGCTCCTCCGCCAAGCCGGAACTGAGGGTCACCGGCGCCTACATGCCCCAGCCCGTCACCGCCGACATGGCGGCCGGCTTCTTCACGGTGACCAACTCCGGCGGCGCCGACACCCTCACCTCCGTCACCAGCGGCCTCGCCGGCGACGTCACGCTGCACTCCACCAAGGGCGGCGCGATGGAGGAGGAGAAGTCGTTCGCCGTGCCCGCGCACGGTGAGCTGGACTTCACCAGCGGCGGCAACCACCTCATGTTCGAAAAGCTCACCCGCAAGCCGAAACAGGGCGACAAGGTGTCCGTACAGCTGCACTTCACGAAGTCCGGAACGGTCACCGTCGAGATGCCCGTGAAGCCGGCGACGTACAACCCCAAGACCGGCCACTGAGGGAGGCATCACCGTGACGCAGGCCATCGCTCCCGGCGGGCGCGCCGTGCCGAACACCATCCATGCGGCGCCCCGGCGCACGGTCCGCGTCCGCGCGGCCCGCCTGCTGCTGACGCTGCTGCTCGCCGTCGCGGGCGGGCTGTTCGCCGGGGCGGCACCTGCCTCGGCGCACGCCGCACTGCTCGGCAGCGACCCCGCGCAGGGAGTGGTGGTCGACAAGGCGCCCACCCAGGTCACACTCACCTTCTCCGAGCAGGTCGCGTTCTCCGACGGATCGCTGCGCGTCCTGGACCCCCGGGGGCAGCGCGTCGACACCGGAAAGCCGGCCAACCTCAGCGGCACGACCTACGGCGTGCAGATGCGACCGGGGCTGCCGAACGGCACCTACACCGTCACCTACCAGGTGGTGTCCGCCGACAGCCACCCCGTCTCCGGTGCCTTCACCTTCTCCGTCGGCGCCCCGTCCGCGACCACGGTCTCCGCCTCGAGTCCGACCGTGGGCGGCGGGGTCGTCGGCACCCTCTACGGGATCGGGCGGTACGTCTCCTACGCCGGATTCATCCTGCTGATCGGCGGAGCAGCCTTCGTACTGGCCTGCTGGCAGCGGGGCGCCGGGGTGCGGGCCGTGCAGCGGCTCGTGGTCTCCGGGTGGGTGGCGCTCACCTCGGCCACCCTCGCGCTGCTGCTCCTGCGCGGCTCGTACACCGGCTCGGGCAAGGTCGCCGACATCTTCGACCTGTCCCTGATCGGGCAGGTGCTGCAGACCAAGGCGGGGGCGGCGCTGGTGTCCCGGCTGCTGCTGCTCGCGGCCGCGGCGCTGTTCATCGCGGTGCTGTTCGGGGCCTATGTGCGGCGGGACGCGGAGGAGGCGGCCGCCGATGCCGATGGCGCCGCCGATGGCGATGGCGACGCCGGTGCCGGGCAGGGCGCGGGGGAGGTTGCCGCCGACCCGTCCGCCGAGAAGCGGGACCTCACCTTCGGACTCGCCATCGGCGGAACCGTCATCGCGGCAGGGCTCGCCGCGACCTGGGCGATGGCCGAACACGCCTCCACCGGCATCCAGACCGGCGTCGCCATGCCCGTCGACGTCCTGCACCTGCTGGCGGTCGCCGTCTGGCTGGGCGGACTCGCCACGCTGCTCGTCGCGCTCCACCGGGCGCCGTCGATCGGGACGGCGGCCGTACGGCGCTTCTCGCGCATCGCGTTCGGCAGCGTGGTGACGCTGGCCGCGACCGGTGTCTACCAGGCCTGGCGCCAGGTCGGCTCGTGGTCGACGCTGACCGGGACGACGTACGGGCAGCTGCTGCTCGTCAAGGTGGGCCTGGTCGCCGTCCTGGTCGGGACCGGATGGATCTCGCGCCGGTGGACGGCACAGCTGGCGGACGCACCGACCGACGTCGCGACGGACGCGGCCCGGAAGAAGCCGGCGACGGTCGCGGCGCAGACGTCGGGGTTGGGGTCGGCGTCGGCGTCGGGGTCGGGGTCGGGGTCGGACAAGGAGATGTCAGCCGAGCAGACGTCGGCCACAGCAAGCGGGTCGGAAGCCTCCGGCCCGGAAGGCGCCTCCCGTCCGGCCGGGTCCTCCGGCAAGGCGTCCGCGGGGGCCGGTGACCCCGAGCGCGCCGCCCAGCTCGCCCGGCAGCGGGCCGCCATGGCCGCCGCACGTGCCAAGCGGGTCCGGGACGCCGACCCCTTCCGTTCCGGGCTGCGCCGCACCGTCCTCGCGGAGGCGGCCGTCGCCGTCGTCCTGCTCGCCGTCACCACCGCACTGACCACGACCGAGCCCGGGCGCACGGAAGAGGCGGCCAAGGCGGTCACCGCCTCCTCCGCGTCCCAGCGCTCCGGATCCCTGTCGCTGAAGATCCCCTTCGACACCGGCGGCCAGGACGGCAAGGGCACCGTGCGGCTCACCCTCGACCCGGCCCGCGTCGGCGGCAACGTGATGCACGTCTATGTGACACGGCCGAACGGCAACGCCTTCGACGTCCCCGAGGTGAAGGTCGCCTTCACGCTCCAGGCCAAGAGCATCGGACCGCTGCCGATCGCCCCCGACCACATCGCCACCGGCCACTGGTCGGCCAGCGGCGTGCAGATCCCCATGGCGGGCGACTGGAAGATCGAGGTGACCGTGCGGACCTCCGACATCGACCAAGTGACCGTGAACAAGAACGCGCAGATCGGCTGAACCCCACGATGCCTGACCAGTCCACCGACACCACCTCCAGAGGGGCCATCACCCGGCGGCGGCTCCTCGGCACCGCGGGCGCCACCGGCCTCGCGCTCGGCGCCGCGGGCGGGGCTGCCGGATACGCCGCCGCGCCCGCCGCCACAACCGCGCCGCTGACCTCGCTGGGCGCGGACCGGGCGATGTTTCACGGGAAACATCAGCCCGGCATCACCGACGCCCTCCAGGCCCGCGGCCATCTCGTCGCCTTCGACCTGGCGGCGGGCGCCGGCCGCAAGGAGGCCGCCGCACTGCTGCGCCGCTGGTCCACCACCGCCGAGCGGCTGATGGCGGGCGAACCGGCCGCACACGACGACACCGACGTCGCCCGTGACGCCGGCCCCTCGTCCCTGACGATCACGTTCGGGTTCGGACACAGCTTCTTCTCCCGTACGGGACTGGAGAAGCAGCGCCCGGACGCCCTGGACCCGCTGCCCGACTTCTCCTCCGACCACCTCGACAAGTCCCGCAGCGACGGCGACCTGTGGGTGCAGATCGGGGCCAACGACGCGCTCGTCGCCTTCCACGCCCTGCGCGCGATCCAGAAGGACGCGGGCGGCGCGGCCCGGCTGCGCTGGCAGATGAACGGCTTCAACCGCTCGCCGGGCGCGACCGCGCACCCCATGACCGCCCGCAACCTGATGGGCCAGGTCGACGGCACCCACAACCCCAAGCCCACCGACGCCGACTTCGACCAGCGCATCTTCGTCCCCGCGTCCGGCGACCCGGCGTGGATGGCGCACGGCTCCTACGCCGTCGTCCGCCGCATCCGCATGCTCCTCGACGACTGGGAGAAGCTCTCCCCCAAGGCCCAGGAGGAGGTCATAGGCCGCCGCAAGTCCGACGGCGCACCCCTCAGCGGCGGCACCGAGACGACCGAGATGGACCTGGAGAAGACCGGCGCCGACGGCAAACTGGTCGTGCCGATCAACGCGCACGCACGGATCACCCGGCCCGACCAGAACGGGGGCGCGGCGATGCTCCGCCGCCCCTTCTCCTACCACGACGGTTTCGACGCGGACGGGACGCCGGACGCGGGCCTGCTGTTCATCTGCTGGCAGGCGGACCCGCTGCGCGGCTTCGTCCCCGTGCAGCGCAAGCTCGACCGGGGGGACGCGCTGTCGCAGTTCATCCGCCACGAGGCGAGCGGCCTGTTCGCGGTGCCGGGCGGCGCGGCACAGGGGGAGTACGTGGGGCAGCGGCTGCTGGAGGGGTAGGCGAGGCGCTCGATCGGGGGCCGTTTCCACAGGCGTGGGCCGAGCCTCGGCACGGCGCATTAGGGTGAGGGCATGCCAGCCAGCTATGCGTATCTCGGTCCCGAGGGCACCTTCACCGAGGTCGCCCTCCGTACGCTGCCCGAGGCCGCGACCCGTGAGCTCGTCCCGATGGTGTCCGTCCCGGCGGCACTCGACGCCGTCCGCAGCGGCGAGGCCGAGGCCGCCTTCGTGCCGATCGAGAACTCGGTGGAGGGCGGCATCACGACCACGCTCGACGAACTGGTCGCGGGCGAGCCGCTGATGATCTACCGCGAGGTGCTGCTGTCGATCACCTTCGCGCTGCTGGTCCGCCCCGGTACGAAGCTCTCCGAGATCAAGACCGTCACCGCGCACCCCGCCGCACAGCCTCAGGTGCGCAACTGGCTGAAGGCCAACCTCCCGGACGCCGTCTGGGAGTCGGCCGCCTCGAACGCGGACGGTGCCCGCCTGGTCCAGGAGGGCCGCTACGACGCGGCGTTCGCCGGCGAGTTCGCCGCCGCCCGCTACGGCCTTCAGGCGCTGGAGACCGGCATCCACGACGCGGAGAACGCGCAGACGCGGTTCGTGCTGGTCGGCCGGCCCGCCAGGCCCGCGGCACCGACAGGCGCGGACAAGACCTCCGTCGTGCTGTGGCAGCGTGACGACCACCCCGGTGGGCTGCGCGATCTGCTGGGTGAGTTCGCGGTGCGGGGCATCAACCTGATGCTGCTGCAGTCGCGCCCCACGGGAGCCGGCATCGGGAACTACTGCTTCTGCATCGACGCCGAGGGCCATATCTCGGACCGCCGGGTCGCCGAGGCGCTGATGGGACTGAAGCGGATCTGTCTGCAGGTGCGGTTCCTCGGCTCGTACCCGCGTGCGGACATCAAGCCGGAGGCGGTGCGACCCCCGCTGCCGGGGACGTCGGACGACGAGTTCGTGTCGGCCTCGGACTGGGTGGCGCGCTGCCAGGATGGCAGGTTCTAGGGGCGTCTCGTCCTACCTGCTGATTTTTCTTGTCCACAGGAGTTATCCACAGCCCACTTTCTTGATCTGGGGATAAGTCGACAGGGTAGGGCCAGCGAGTCGACAAATCGGTCTGCGGACCCCCCGTCCGTCCACCGTCACGTACGCCACAGTTGTCCACCCGTTTCTTTCGATCAACCCTTTGGGACGACCCTTTTCCACCCGAAAGTGCGGGTGATGGGGGTTTGGACCAGGAATTCTCCGCTCCCGGCAGGCCTTTCGGAATGATCACTTCCGGCGTCCACAGATCTTCCGCACAGCCTGTGGATAACCCTCCGGCGCCTGTGGACGCCTGTGGACAGGCGCACCCCAAATCCGGTTCACCACAAGGAAGTCGGGTCAACGAAACCCCTCACGGTCTGCCTCATTCCGGCGACCGGCCCTCTTTTATTGACACCTACTGACACCTACCGTAATTGCCCCATAACGGAACCATGCCCTGCGGATCGGAATACGCGGTCGTGTCCCGGAACCTGGCACCGGTAGCCTTGAGGGGTGATTGACCTTCGCCTGCTCCGTGAGGACCCCGACCGTGTTCGCGCCTCCCAGCGCGCCCGTGGTGAGGACGTCGCGCTCGTCGACGCCCTCCTCTCCGCCGACGAGCGGCGCAGGTCGTCCGGCGTCCGCTTCGACGAACTCCGCTCCGAGCAGAAGGCGCTCGGCAAGCTGATCCCCAAGGCCACCGGGGACGAGAAGGCCGAGCTGCTGAAGAAGGCGAGCCAGCTGGCCGCCGACGTCAAGGCGGCCGACGCCGAGCAGCACGAGGCGGACGAGGAGACCAAGCGGCTCCTGCTCCAGCTGGGCAACCTGGTGCACCCCGACGTCCCGGTCGGCGGCGAGGAGGACTTCGTCGTCCTGGAGACACACGGCACCATCCGCGACTTCGCCGCCGAGGGCTTCGAGCCCAAGGACCATCTGGAGCTCGGCGAGGCGCTCGGCGCGATCGACGTGGAGCGCGGCGCGAAGGTCTCCGGCTCGCGCTTCTACTACCTGACCGGTGTCGGCGCGCTGCTGGAGCTGGCGCTCGTCAACGCGGCGATCGCGCAGGCCACCGAGGCCGGGTTCACCCCCATGCTGACGCCGGCCCTGGTCCGCCCGCGCGCCATGGAGGGCACGGGCTTCCTCGGCCAGGCCGCCGAGAACGTGTACCACCTGGAGAAGGACGACTTCTACCTGGTCGGCACCTCCGAGGTCCCGCTCGCGGCGTACCACATGGACGAGATCATCGACGCGGACAAGCTGCCGCTGCGCTACGCGGGCTTCTCGCCGTGCTTCCGCCGCGAGGCCGGCACCTACGGCAAGGACACGCGGGGCATCTTCCGCGTGCACCAGTTCGACAAGGTCGAGATGTTCTCCTTCGTCGACCCGGAGGACGCCGAGAACGAGCACAAGCGGCTCCTGGAGTGGGAGAAGCAGTGGCTGACCTCGCTGGAGCTGCCGTTCCAGGTCATCGACGTGGCGACCGGTGACCTCGGCGCGTCGGCGTCACGGAAGTACGACTGCGAGGCCTGGATCCCGACCCAGGGCAAGTACCGCGAGCTGACCTCGACCTCCAACTGCGACACCTTCCAGGCGCGCCGGCTCTCGGTCCGGATGCGGGACGGCAGGAAGGTCCAGCCGCTGGCGACGCTGAACGGCACACTGTGCGCCGTGCCGCGCACCATCGTGGCGATCCTGGAGAACCACCAGCTGGCCGACGGCTCGGTGCGGGTGCCCGAGATCCTACGGCCTTACCTGGGCGGGCGGGAGCTGCTGGAGCCCGTGGCCAAGTGAGCGCGGGTGAGGATGCCGGTTTTCCGTCCACGTTTCCCCACCAGCTGATCGCGACCGACCTCGACGGGACGCTCCTGCGCTCCGACGAGACGGTCTCGGAGCGCACCCGTGAGGCGCTCGCCGCGGCCACCGCGGCGGGCGCCGTGCACATCGTGGTCACGGGACGCTCGGTCCCGTGGACCCGCTACATCCTCGACGACCTCGGCTACCGGGGCCTCGCCGTGTGCGGTCAGGGGGCGCAGGTCTACGACGCCGGCGAGCACCGCCTGCTGACGTCCGTGACCCTGGACCGGCAGACAGCGGGACTCGCCCTGGCCAAGATCGAGGCGGAGGTCGGCCCGCTGCTCTTGGCGGCGAGCCGGGACGGCCTGGACGGTGAGGTCCTGGTCGGCCCCGGCTACCGGGTTCATGACGGGCCGCTGCCGTACCAGCCGATCAAGGACGCGGCGGAGTTGTGGTCGGCGCCGTTGAACAAGGTCTACCTCCAGCATCCGACTCTGAGCGACGACGAACTCGCCGAGGCGGCGCGACAGGCCGCCGGCGGTCTCGTCGGGGTGACCATGGCGGGCGAGGGCATCGTGGAGATCCTCCCCCTCGGCCTGAGCAAGGCGACGGGCCTGTCACTGGCGGCACGCCGCCTCGGGGTGAAGGCCGCGGAGACGATCGCCTTCGGCGACATGCCCAACGACATACCGATGTTCGCGTGGGCGGCCCACGGTGTGGCCATGGCCAACGCGCACGCGGACCTCAAGGAGGTCGCGGACGAGGTGACGCTGAGCAACGACGGGGACGGCATCGCGGTGGTACTGGAGCGGTTGCTGGAGCAGGCGTAACCGCAACAGCTTTGCGCGGAGGATGCGCGGATCGAACGCGCGCGGGTTGACCCCGACCACGGCTTGCTTGTGATCGAACACAGCGCAAGCCGGTGCCTTACCACTCGGCCAATCCTCCGGGTGGGCGGCCCACGCGATGCTGATCGCGTGCTCGAAGCGGCCGCCCCGGGCAGCTCCCCGTGCGGGGCGGACTCGACGGAGCGGGTAACTACTCCGGAGCCTGCCGCGGGCTGCCCTGTCGGGAGCTCGGCGTACTGTCGTGCGTGGACATCGCCCAGCTCCTCTCCCAGAACGTGGCGCCGGGGTGATCCGGCGTCGTGGTCATCACCACTGTGCCCGGTCGCCGCATCGGGCGCCACCGAATAAAGGCCGGGAAGTCGGCGTCCTGCGACCGCTACCGGCGCCGCCACCTGCGGCGCCGCGCCTTGCTGAAGAACCAGCCGGCGGGCGGCTCGTCGGAACGCCACGGCTGGGGGGCAGGCGCCTCGTTGCGCCAGCGCGCTGCCAGCATCCGGGCACGCGCGGACGGTTCCCTGGTCGACGCGGACCGTATGAAGTCCTCGTCGAACACGACACCGTCCCATGCGTCGCCGGTCTCACCCGGCCCGTCACCCCGTGGAACCTGAGCAGTCATCCCCGGTCCTTTCCCCTGCCGTGCATCCCCTTTGCCCAGTGTGCCCAGGCAGGTGTGAAACCGCCGTCAGAAAAGCCTTCGGAAAAAGGAAGAAGAACGGCCTGTTCCCGAGGGCCCCGGGGAGAGGGGAAGGTGCGGCCCGTCGCGGACCGCACCCCACCGGAGCCCACCACGGGCTCCGGCTGGAGCCCCGCGGGGACCGTCACTCCTCGCCCGCCAGCGTCAGCGTCCGCAGCTTCTGCCCCGCGTACCAGGTGGCGGCCACGGTCACCACGATCAGCAACACCGTCGCGGTGGGCAGCCCCACGTCCGAGGTGACCAGGGAGCTGTCGGAGACCTTGTGGGCCACGGCCAGGGACCACTGCTGGACGCTGAGCGTGCGCGCCCCGGAGACCAGCGAGCCGAACAGCGCCTCCCACACCAGCGCATAGACCAGGCCGAAGACCACCGCGTGCCGGCTCACCGTGCCGAGCAGCAGGAACAGCGCGGCGTAGGCGATGGAGGAGACCAGTGCCGCCACGGTGTAGGCGACCGCTATCTGCTGGCCGTTGCCGTTGAGGATCAGGCCCGCGACGAACGTCGGCAGGGCGGAGAACGCCATGGTGACGGCGATCGCGACGATCAGCTTGGTGAAGATGATCGTGGGCCGCTTCACCGGCTTGGCCAGCAGGTACACCACCGAGCCGTCGTCGATCTCGGGTCCGATGGCGCCGGTGCCCGCGATGACGCCGATGATCGGAACCATGGTGGCCAGGGCGAACCCGCCGAGGACGTCGTGGGCGACCTGGTCGTCCGCGCCGGTCAGCGCCCGGATGACAGCGGAGATCACGATCAGCAGGACGGGCAGCGCGCCGAGGATGAGGGCCCGGCGGCGGCCGAGCAGGCCCCGGTAGGTGAGCCGGGCGACTGTGGGGTCGTACATCTTCGGCCTCCTACGCCGCGACCAGGTACGAGAAGACGGACTCGAGGGACTCGTCGGACGGCGAGACGGTGAGCAGCCGGATGCCGTGCTCGCGCGCGACCTTCGGCAGCAGCGTCGTGAACCGGCCGAAGTCGATCGCCTGGATGCGCAGGGCGCCTTCGGTGAGGTCGACTTCGATACCGGACGTCGACGGGTCGGCGATCAGCGCGGCGGCGAGTGCCCGGTCGTCGCTGGAACGCACCAGATAGCGGTGCGGGCGGTCGGTCATCAGGCGGCGGATCCTGCGGAAGTCCCCGCTCGCCGCGTGCCGTCCGGCGACGATCACCTCGATGTGCGAGGCCAACTGCTCGACCTCTTCGAGAATGTGGGACGAGAACAGCACCGTGCGGCCCTCGGCACCCATGCGCCGCAGCAGCTCCATGAGGTGCATGCGCTGGCGCGGGTCCATCCCGTTGAACGGTTCGTCGAGCAGCAGCAGCGAAGGGTCGTGCACGAGGGCGGAGGCCATCTTCACGCGCTGCCGCATGCCCTTGGAGTACGTGGAGATCTTCCGGTCCTGCGCGTACTCCATCTCGACGGTGGCCAGCGCCCGCTGGGCGGCCTTGGCGCCCAAGCCGTGCAACTCGGCGTTGGCGACGACGAATTCGCGGCCCGTGAGGAAGTCGTACATCGCCTCCCGCTCGGGGACGATGCCGATGTGCCGGTAGATCTCCTCGTTGCGCCACACCGGCTGCCCGTCGAGGGTGACCGAGCCGGTGGAGGGGGCGAGGAAGCCGCCCATCATGTTGATGAGCGTGGACTTCCCGGCGCCGTTGGGACCCAGCAGGCCGGTGACTCCGGGGCCGATGGTCATCGTGACGTCGTTGACGGCGACCACGTTGCCGAACCAGCGGGAGACGTGATCAATGGTGAGGGAGCTCACAGTCCCACCTTTCGGTAGCGGCGTGTCAGCAGTCCGTAGCTGCCGGCGATGAGTCCGAGGGTGACGAGGAGGAAGACGACTCCCTGCGCGGCCGAGGGTCCCTGCCCGCCGGGGAAGGAGGAGGTCGCGCCGAGGAAGGCGGTCTGCACCCCGTCGATGAGGGTGATGGGCGAGAACAGGCCCATCCACACCAGTGCCGTGGAGTTGCCCGAGTGGACCTCCGCTATCGCCTGGATGGTGGAGACGGCTCCGTAGGAGATGGTCAGCACGGCGATGACGGCCGCGATGCCGAAACCGCGCCGGGGCGTGGCCGCCGCGATGACGAGGCTGATCCCGGAGAACAGCAGGGAGAGCAGGGCCACGGAGACCAGTCCCTCGGCGAATCCCTTGGTCTGGTGGGCGAAGTCCAGCTTGGCGAGCAGCGCGCCCACGTAGAGGACGAGCAGGGGTGCAGCCGTCAGGATGAACATCGCCGAGGCCAGCGCCGCGTACTTGGCGCGGACGTAGTCGGCGGTCTCGATGGGGCGGGAGAAGTACAGCGGAACGGTCTTGAAGCGCAGGTCGCGCGAGACCGCCTGGGGCGCCTGCGAGGCGACGTACAGGCCGATGAGGGCCTGCATGATGATCGCGTAACGCGTGTACTCGACGGGCAGGTCCTTCGCCTTGGTGGCGACCGCGACCGCCACCATGATCAGCGCCGGGGCGCACATCACGACGAACAGCAGCATCGGCAGCACCTTCGACTTCACCGAGCGGCCGAGGCCGTAGGCACCGCGCAGGGACTGCGAGTACAGCGAGCGGCGGGCGTAGGCGCGGCCCAGCCGCGGGCCGTCGTACGAGCGGTAGCCGATGTTGTGGATCCGGGTCTGCTCGGCCTGATGGGCCAGGGGCTGCTCAACCGCCATGACCGACCGCCTCCTTCCGCTGTGCGTCGCTGTCCGTGAAGACCTCCGCGATGTGGTGCCTGCGCTGCTCCATACGGACCAGGCCGAGGCCCAGGTCGGCGACGACGTCCCGGACGAGGTCGTACGTCTGCTCGCCCTCCGCGGACAGCAGCAGGATGTGGCCGGAGCCCGGCAGGCTGCTGCCGTCCTGCGTGGTCACCCCGCGCGCCAGGAGCGCGTCGCGCACCGCGCGGGTGCCGTCCGGGTACTCGTCGGAGTCGGTCACCTCGATCGCGAGGGTCGTGGTGGTCTGGGTGAAGTCCCGGGTGGAGCTGGAGCGCAGCAGCTTGCCGCCGTCGATGACGACGACGTGGTCGCAGGTGCGTTCGAGCTCGCCCAGCAGGTGCGAGGTGACCAGGACCGAGATGCCGAAGTCGGTGTACACGCGGCGGATCAGGCCGAGCATCTCGTCGCGGCCGACCGGGTCCAGGCCGTTGGTCGGCTCGTCCAGGAACACCAGCTGCGGGTCGTGGACCAGGGCCTGGGCGAGCTTCACACGCTGCTTCATGCCGGTGGAGTAACCGCCGATGGGACGGTAGCGCTCCTCGTACAGGCCGACGTGGCGCAGGGTGTCCGCGGTGCGCTCACGGGCGGCGGCCGGGGGCAGGCCGGACATACGGGCCATGTGCACGACGAACTCGGTGGCCGACACGTCGGGCGGCAGACAGTCGTGCTCGGGCATGTACCCGACGCGCTCGCGGATGGCGCCGCCCTTGGTGGCGACGTCGAGGCCGAGCACCTCGGCGCGGCCCTCGGTGGCGGGGGACAGACCCAGCAGGATCTTGATCAGGGTGGACTTGCCGGCTCCGTTCGCTCCGACGAGTCCGGTCACGCCGGGTCCCACGTCAACGGAGAGCCGGTCGAGCGCGGTCACCCGGGGGAACCGCTTGCTCAGGCTTTCGGTCGCGATCACAGTCACGTCATCGACAGTAGTGACGCGGACCACTGCCGTCGTCAGACCGCAGAGTTGTCTGTGGGTCAGCCTCGAGTATTACGGGCCCGTAAGGGTCACCCTCAGGTCGAACGGTCGACCGGTCGAACGGGCGGATGGCGGGGGGCGGGCGCAGGGTGGCGGGGGGCGGGTGGCTCAGGGTGCACATCGCGGCGGTTTTCCACAGGCCGCAGGGCCACTGTTGACGCCACCTCTAACAACTGCGACATTCGCCGGTGTGAGGTGACGGAACCGGTACGAGTGACGGAAGAGGGGGACGGGTGGCTCTCACGGGGGCGCGCGAGCGCCGGGTGCGGACGGGTGGGATCGAGCTGTGCGTGGCCGAGCTGGGCGACCCGGCGCGGCCCACGGTGGTGCTCGTCCACGGCTACCCGGACAGCAAGGAGGTCTGGTCCCAGGTGGCGGCCCGCCTCGCCGCCCGCTTCCACGTCGTGCTCTACGACGTCCGCGGCCACGGCCGGTCGACGGCGCCGGAGCCGCTGCGCGGCGGTTTCACGCTGGAGAAGCTGACGGACGACTTCCTGGCGGTCGCCGACGCGGTCAGCCCCGGCCGGCCCGTCCACCTGGTGGGGCACGACTGGGGCTCGGTCCAAGGCTGGGAGTTCGTCACCGCCGGGCGCACCGAGGGCCGGGTCGCGTCGTTCACCTCGATGTCAGGACCGTCCCTCGACCATCTCGGACAGTGGATCAAGCGGCAGGTCCGCCGGCCGACCCCGCGTCGCGTCGCCCGGCTGCTGGGCCAGGGTGCCCGATCCTGGTACGTCTACCTGCTGCACACCCCCGTCCTGCCGGAGCTGGCCTGGCGCGGACCGCTCGGCAGAAGCTGGCCCGCCATCCTGCGCCGAGCCGAGCGACTGCCCGTCGGCGACCACCCCGCCCCGTCGCTTCCCAGGGACGCGGCCAACGGCGCCTGGCTGTACCGGGACAACATACGGCCCAGGCTGCGCCACCCGCGCTCCGACGCGTACGCGCACGCGCCCGTGCAGCTCATCACGCCGCTGGGGGACGCGTTTCTCTCGGAGCACCTCTACGACGAACTCGAGCGGTGGGCACCGCGGTTGATCCGCCGAATACTTCCGGACCAGCACTGGATCCCGCGCACCCGTCCCGACCAAGTGGCCGCCTGGATCGCGGGGTTCGTGACCGCCGTGGAGAGCGGACGTTCGGCGCCCGTGGGGAGCGGGCGGTACGCGGAGCGGTTCGGTGGACAGCTCGTGCTGGTGACCGGCGCGGGCAGCGGCATCGGGCGGGCCACGGCGGTCGCGTTCGCCAGGGCCGGAGCGCGGGTGGTGGTGGTCGACCGGAACGGCGAAGCTGCCGCCCGGACAGTCGAGTTGGCCCGGCGCGGCGGTGCTCCGGAGGCCTGGGCAGAGACGGTCGACGTCTCCGACGAGCAGGCCATGGAGAAGCTCGCCGAGAAGGTCGCCGCCGTGTACGGGGTGGTCGATGTGCTGGTGAACAACGCCGGGATCGGTCTGTCGGGGTCCTTCTTCGACACCACCGCGGAGGACTGGCGGTCGGTCCTCGACGTCAACTTGTGGGGCTTGGTCCATGGTTGCCGGTTGTTCGGCAGGCAGATGGCCGAGCGTGGGCAGGGCGGCCACATCGTCAACGTCGCGTCGGCGGCTGCCTACCAGCCCTCGAAGGTGCTGCCGGCCTACAGCACGTCCAAGGCAGCCGTCCTGATGCTCAGCGAGTGCCTGCGCGCGGAGTTGGCCGGGCGCGGCATCGGAGTGTCGGCCATCTGTCCCGGCTTCGTGCACACGGACATCACGTCGACGGCGCGGTTCGTGGGCGTGGACCCGGAGGAGGAGAGGCGACGGCGGAAGAGGACCAACCGGCTCTACGGACTGCGTGGTTACCGGCCGGAAAAGGTCGCCGACGCGATTCTTCGGGCGGTGGTACGCAACCAGGCGGTCGTACCGGTCACTCCGGAGGCGCGGGGTGCGCGGCTGTTGTCCCGTGTCGCGCCAAGGCTGTTGCGCGCGATCGCACGGATCGATCCGCCACTGTGACCGGCGGACCAGGGGAGTTGGCGAACCTACATATTCCGCCGTCCGGTTCGGCAAGTCCGCCGCATATGCAACTTACTTGACGAATACGGCGAAGACGGCGACCAGTTGTCCACAGAACCGCCAATTCCCCTGTGGATAAGCAGGGTTGGCTGTGGACCAAACCTCGGGAACAAAAACAGGTGCGTGATCCGTGTCTCTCCCGCACGCTGGAAAGATGACAGAAGGGAATGACGACAGACGTACCGTGAAGGTGTCGAAGTACCTCTCGAAGCACCTGCGGCACCAGCCGGAGCACATCGGGATCAGGCTGGAGGACGGCGGCTGGGTGGAGATCGACACGCTGCTCGCCGCGGCGACCGCCCACGGCTTCCCGATCACCCGCGAAGAACTGGACCGGGTGGTCGCCACCAACGACAAGAAACGCTTCGCGATCGAGGGCACCCGCATCCGCGCCAGCCAGGGCCACAGCGTCGACGTCGACCTGGGGCTGCCCCCGGCGTCCCCGCCCGCGTACCTCTACCACGGAACAGCGGCCCGCAACCTGGACGCGATCCGTGCCGAGGGCCTGAAGCCCATGGGCCGGCACGATGTGCACCTCTCCCCGGACCGCGAGACCGCCACCCGCGTCGGCGCCCGCCGCGGCCGCCCGGTGGTGCTGGCCGTGGACGCCGCCGCCATGCACCGCGACGGCCATGTCTTCCACCTCAGCGAGAACGGGGTGTGGCTCACCAAGGCCGTACCGCCGCACTACCTGCGTTTCCCAGAGAAACGCTGACTCGCGGCTGCGATTCCGGGCCTTTCTGATCAATCTCGGCCACGAGCACTTCCCGGCTCCCTTACGCTCGACGCATGAGTCTGCGTCTGAGCACAGTGATCCTTCCGTACGTCCGCTGGCACGAGGGCGGGCGTTCCGCCTGGCAGCGTGCGGAGCAGCTCGGGTTCCACACCGCCTTCACCTACGACCACCTGTCGTGGCGGTCCTTCCGTGACGGCCCCTGGTTCGGCGCCGTACCGACGCTGACGGCCGCCGCCGCCGTCACCGGCCGGCTGCGCCTCGGCACCCTGGTGACCTCGCCGAACTTCCGGCACCCGGTCACCCTCGCCAAAGAGCTGATCTCCCTGGACGACGTCTCCGGCGGCCGGATCACGCTGGGCATCGGCGCGGGCGGCACCGGCTTCGACGCGACCGCGCTCGGCCAGGAGCCATGGACCCCGCGCGAGCGCGCCGACCGGTTCGGCGAGTTCGTCCCGCTGCTCGACCGGCTGCTCACCGAGGACTCCGTCACCCACCAGGGGACGTACTACTCCGCGCACGAGGCGCGGAACATCCCGGGCTGCGTGCAGCGCCCGCGGCTGCCCTTCGCGATTGCCGCGACCGGCCCGCGCGGCCTGAGGCTCGCCGCCCACCACGGTCAGGCATGGGTGACGACCGGCGACCCGAAGCTGTACGAGACCGGCACCCCTCAGCAGTCGCTGGGGGCCCTGCGCGCGCAGAGCGAGAAGCTGGCCGAGGCCTGCGCCGCGGTCGGCCGTGACGTGGCGGAGCTCGACAAGGTCCTGCTCACCGGCTTCACCCCGGACCGCAACCGCCCGCTTCAGTCCCTGGACGCGTTCGTCGACTTCGCCGGTCGGCACGCGGAGCTGGGCTTCACCGACATCGTGATCCACTGGCCCATCCCCGACTCCGACTTCGCGGCGGACGAGAAGGTCTTCGAGCAGATCGCCACGGAGGCCCCGGCGAAGCTGGGCTGAACATGACGGGAGGTGACGGCGCTGGTGAGCAGTGTCACCACTCAGGTGTGCGGGGTGCCGCACGGCCGTGCGGGCATATGCGCCAGAATGGGCCGGTGACCTCAGCGACCCGACAGCCCGAGACCCCGGCCTTCACCGTCCCGCCCCGGCTGATCGCGACCGACCTCGACGGCACCCTGCTGCGCGACGACAAGTCGGTCTCCGAGCGCACCGTCGCCGCGCTGGCCGCCGCGGAGGAGGCCGGCATCGAGGTGTTCTTCGTCACCGGCCGCCCGGCCCGCTGGATGGACGTCGTCAGCGACCACGTCCACGGTCACGGACTGGCGATCTGCGGCAACGGCGCGGCCGTGGTCGACCTGCACGGCGGCCCCGGCACCCACCGCTTCGTCAAGATCCGCGAACTGGCCCGGGAGAACGCGCTCGACGCCGTACGGCTGCTGCGGGACGCCGCACCCGGCACGGTGTACGCCGTCGAGCAGACCTACGGCTTCTACCAGGAGCCGGCGTACCCGAAGCTGCACATGGAGATCCCGGACCTGCTCGCACCCGCCGAGCAGCTGCTGGCACCGGACGCCCCCGGCGCCCAGGAGCCGGTGCTCAAGATCCTCGCCTACCACCCGGAGCTGGACCCGGACGCCTTCCTCTCCCTGGCCCGGCTCGCCGTCGGCGACCGCGCCACCATCACCCGGTCCAGCCCCAGCGCCCTGCTGGAGATCAGCGGCCCGGGCGTCTCCAAGGCGAGCACCCTCGCGCTGTGCTGCGCCGAGCGCGGCATCTCCCACGAGGAGGTCGTCGCCTTCGGTGACATGCCCAACGACGTGGAGATGCTCACCTGGGCGGGACAGTCCTACGCGATGGGCAACGCCCACCCGGACGTGATCGCCGCCGCGTCGGGGCGTACGGTCGCCAACAACGACGACGGGGTGGCCGTGGTGATCGAGAGGATCCTCGCGCAGCGGTCGTAAGCCGCCGGGACCGGGCCCCGGACGGCGGTTCACTCGGGTACCGCCCTCACAGTCGTACGCCCCGTGCCGTCAGCCACGGCACCGGATCGATGCCCGACCCCCATTCCGGAGTGACCCGGACCTCGAAGTGCAGGTGCGGACCGGTCGAGTTGCCCGTCGTGCCGGACTGAGCGATCCACTGGCCGGTGGCCACCAATTCCCCCTGGCCGACGGTGACAGCGGCCAGATGGGCGTACTGGGTGAAGTAGCCGCCCGGGTGCTGGAGCACGACCTCCATCCCGAAGGCGCCGCCGCACGCCACCCGCACCACCTTCCCGGCGCCGACGGCCCGCACCGGGGTCCCGATGGGCACCGCGAAGTCCTGGCCGGTGTGCCGATGCGCCCAGTGATCGCCTCCGCTGCCGAAGGGAGCGGACAGTCTGTACGACTCCACGGGCGCGTTCCAGGCGCGCGCCGTCCTCTGCGGCGGTCCGCCCAGGTGGACGGCGCCCCGGCACGATCCCGTGGCGGCGGCCGCATCGGCCTGTCTCTGCAGGATCTGTCGTGCCTCCTCCAGCTTCGCCTGCACGGTCCGATTCCTGTCCGCCAACTCGGCGTTCCGCTTCTGCAGCCGCCGCGACTGTGCCGACGCCTCGGCGAGGTCCGCGGCGAGGCGGTCCTCCACCAGGTGGATACCGGCGACCGCGTTCGCGCCCGCACGATCCGCTCCGGCGAGCGAGTGCTGACCTCGCATCAACTTCAAGGTGGCGTCGGGGAGGAGTGTCCGCGCCACATACGGGGGAGCGCCGCTCTGGTGGTACTGGGCGGGCGCGATCAAACCCGGATCCCCGCGCCTCCGGTGGAGGGCCGCGTTCCTCCGGCGCTCCCGTATGAGGAGTCTCTCGTCACGGCGCGCTCGGGCACGCTGCTTCTCGGCCTCCCTGCGCCCGGTCCCGTACTGCCGCGCCACCTCGGCGGCTTCCTGGTACAGCCGTGCCACCCGTAGGGCGGCGGACGAATCGGCACCGTCGCTCCCCGTCCCGCCCCCGGCCACGGCGGACCGCCCCAGGATCGTGGCGACCGCGGACAGCACAACCGAAACGAGCAAGGCCCGCCTGCGCGATGACTGCATGTCAACGATCGTGACCCGTGTCGCGGGCCGGGTCCTGTTGACGTCCTGCGCCTGGAGGAACGGGCGGCCTCGGATGGCCCAACGGGGTCCCTCACCCGGCTCCCAGCAGGTCCCCCTGGGCCTCCCGCTCCAGCATCTCCCGCAACGGCCCTTCCGCCGCCGCGAGCTCGGCATAGCCGCCCCGCTGGACCACCCGGCCGTCCGCGAGGACGATCACCTCGTCGACCTCCTCAAGACCGGCCATCCGGTGGGTGATCAGCAGGGTGGTACGGCCCTCGGTGGCGGCGAGCAGGTCCGCGATGAGCGCGTCCGCCGTCGGCAGGTCGAGGTGTTCCGCGGGCTCGTCGAGGACCAGGACGGGGAAGTCGGCGAGCAGGGCGCGGGCCAGGGCCAGCCGCTGCCGCTGACCGCCGGACAGCCGGGCGCCGTGCTCCCCGATCAGGGTGTCCAGCCCGTCGGGCAGCCCCTGCACCCAGTCCAGGAGCCGGGCCCGCGCGAGCGCGCCGCGCAGTTCCGCCTCCCCGGCGTCCTTCCGTGCGAGCAGCAGGTTCTCCCGCACGGAGCTGTCGAAGAGATGGGCGTCCTGCGCGCACAGCCCGACCAGGCGCCGTACGTCGTCGCCGTCGAGCGTGTGGGCGTCCGTGCCGGCCAGCGTGTAGGAGCCGGCGTCCGCGTCCAGGAACCGCAGCAGAACCTGCGCGAGGGTCGTCTTGCCCGCGCCCGAGGCACCGACCACGGCGACCCGGCGGCCCTGTTCGAGGGTGAGGTCGAAGCAGCTGAGCGCGTCCCGCTGTTGCCCGTCGTACCGGGCGGTGAGCCCCGCAAGGACCAGGGGGAAGGGCGACGAGGGAGCCGACTGCGGCCGCTCGGGTTCGCGCACGGGCTCGGGGGCGTCCAGCACCTCGTGGACGCGCTCGGCGCTCCGCCGCACCCGCTGGCGGTGCTGCACGGCGAGCGGCAGCCCCAGGACCGCCTCGAACGCGGCCAAGGGCGTGAGCACCAGAACCGCCATGACCACCCCGCCGAGCCGCCCCTCGGCGACGGCCTGTGCGCCCACGAGGGCGGAGGCGGCGACGGTCAGCCCGGTGACCAGCGCGGTGAGCCCGTCGCCGAGCGCCGTCGCGGTGGCGGCGCGGGAGGCGATGCGGGTCAGCACGGCGTCGGCCTGCCGTGTCCGAGCGGTCCGCTCCGGCAGCGCACCGGCGACCGTCAACTCGGCCGTTCCGGTCAGCAGCTCGGCCACTCGGGTCGCCAGCACACCCCGGGCGGGCGCCAGCCTCCGTTCCGCCCGGCGCGCCACGGCCCCCGTCACCAGGGGGGTCCCCACGCCGGCCGCGAGCAGCCCAGCAGCGAGGACGGCACCGGCCTCGGGCAGCAGCCAGGCGGTGAAGCACACGGAGCCGGCCGACACGATGAAGGCGGCCCCCGCGGGCAGCAGCCAGCGCAGCCAGTAGTCCTGAAGCGCGTCCACATCGGCGACCAGCCGTGACAGCAGATCGCCCCGCCGGGTTGTGCGCAGTCCCGCCGGGGCCAGCCGCTCCAGGCGCCGGTAGACGGCGACGCGGGTGTCGGCCAGCATGCGCAGGACGGCATCGTGGGACACCAGGCGTTCCGCGTACCGGAACACGGCCCGTCCGATCCCGAACGCCCGCGTGGCCGTGACGGCGACCATCAGGTACAGCACCGGCGGCTGCTGGGAGGCCCGCGAGATCAGCCAACCGGAGGTGGCCATCAGCCCCACCGCGCTGCCGAGCGCGAGGCTGCCGAGCACCAGGGCGAGGGCGAGCCGCCCACGACGGGGTCCGGCCATGGCACGCACGCGGGCGAGCACGCCACCGCCCCGCACCGGGGTCGGGGCGGGGGCCGACTCGCCTTGGGCAGGCGGCGGACTCACCGTCTCCCGGCGCTGCCGCGGGTTCGGGCCGCCCGGCGCGAGGTGGCCCGACGTGGTGTACTGCTCCCCCTCCAGCCGCACCACCCGGTCCGCCAGCCCCAGCAGTGCCGGCCGGTGCACCACCAGGAGGACCGTCCGGCCGATGGCGAGCCGGCGCACCGCTTCCACGATCTCCGCCTCGGTCGCCCCGTCCAGGGACGCCGTCGGCTCGTCCAGCAGCAGCACCGGCCGGTCGGCGAGGAACGCCCGGGCCAGCGCGAGCCGTTGCCGCTGCCCGGCGGACACTCCGGCCCCGTCCTCGCCGAGCACCGTGCGGATCCCCTCGGGCAGCGCGTCCACGAACTCAAGCGCCCCAGCGTCGTCCAGCGCCCTCCGCACCGCGGTGTCGTCCGCGTCCGGCCGCGCCAGCCGAACGTTGTCGGCGATCGTGCCCGCGTACAGGTGAGGCCGCTGCGGCACCCAGGCGATCCGTGAACGCCACTCCTCCAGATCGGCCGAGGCGAGATCGACTCCCCCGACCCGTACGCGCCCTTCGGTGGGCGGCACGAACCCGAGCAGGACGTTCAGCAGGGTGGACTTGCCTGCCCCGCTCGGTCCGACGAGAGCCACGGTCTCACCGGGTGCCACCGTCAGCGACACCTCGGACACCGCGGCGGACGACCGCCCGGGATAGCGGACGGTCACGCCCTCGAAGACGATCGGCCCGTCCGCAACGCGCCGCTCCCCGGGGGCCGGTACCGGAGTCTCCAGGACCGCGAAGATTTCCTCGGCTGCGGAAAGCCCTTCCGCAGCCGCGTGGTATTGGGTCCCCACCTGCCGCAACGGCAGATACGCCTCCGGGGCCAGCACCAGGATGACCAGCCCGATGTACAGATCCATGTCGCCGTGGACGAGCCGCATACCGATCTCCACCGCGACGAGCGCGACCGAGATGGTGGCCAGGAGTTCCAGTGCGAAGGACGACAGGAAGGCGATGCGCAGCGTCCGCATGGTCGCCTGCCGGTACTCCCCGGTGATCCGCTTGATCGACTCGGCCTGGGCCTTGGCCCTGCCGAACACCTTGAGCGTCGGCAGTCCGGCGACCACGTCGAGGAAGTGCCCGGACAGCCGGGACAGCAGCCGCCACTGGCGGTCCATCTGGGACTGTGTCGCCCAGCCGATCAGCATCATGAAGAGGGGGATCAGGGGCAGTGTGCCGGCGACGATCGCCGCCGAGACCCAGTCCTCGGTGACGATCCGCGCCAGCACCGCCACCGGCACCACCACCGCGAGCCCCAACTGCGGCAGGTAGCGCGAGAAGTAGTCGTCGAGGGCGTCGACTCCCCGCGTGGCCAGAGCGACCAGCGAACCGGTGCGCTGTCCGTCGAGCCACCCGGGACCGAGGGCCCCGGCCCGCTCGAGCAGCCTTGCCCGTAGCTCCGACTTCACCGCCGCGCTCGCGCGGTGGGCGGAGAGCTCGGTGAGCCAGGACACCAGGGCGCGTCCGACCGCCACGGCCACCAGAAGCAGCAGAGGTGTGCGCAGCTCCACGACCGCCTGGTGGTGCTGGAAGGCACCGACCACCACCTCGGCGATCAGCATCGCCTGGGCGATGACCAGGGCCGCTCCGAGGGCGCCCAGGCTGATGACCGCCCCGAGGAAGAAGCGCGTGGCCCGAGCGTAGCGAAGCAGTCGCGGGTCGATGGGTTTCACGTGAAACATGCCCTTCGGTCCTGGGCGGGGTGTTTCACGTGAAACACCCCGCCCCACCGGATTCAGTGCACGGCGCCGGCGGAACCGTCGACGGCGATGTGCTGTGTGCCGATGCGCTTGCGGAAGACCCAGTAGGTCCACCCCTGGTAGAGCAGGACGATCGGCGTGGCGATCCCGGCGCACCAGGTCATGATCTTCAGGGTGTAGGGGCTCGACGAGGCGTTGCTCACCGTCAGGCTCCAGTCCGCGTCGAGCGTGGACGGCATGACGTTCGGGAAGAGCGTCAGGAACAGCATGGCGACTGCGGCCACGATGGTGATCCCGGAGAACGCGAACGACCATCCCTCACGGCCCGCCTGGTTGGCTGCGAGCGCCGCCACGAGCGCGGCCACCGCCAGAACCATGGCGACCAGGCTCTTGCCGTTCCCCTGATCGATCTGGGCCCAGGCAAGGAAGAGAAGCGCCAACCCAGCTGTCACCAGCCCGACGCCCAGGGCCAGTTTCCGCGCCCGCTGCCGGATATCCCCGACGGTCTTCAGTGCCGTGAACACCGCCCCGTGGAAGGTGAACAGGGCCAGCGTGACCAGGCCGCCGAGGAGCGCGAACGGGTTGAGCAGGTCCCAGACATTGCCCACGTACTCCATGTGCTGGTCGATCTTCACGCCCCGCACGATGTTGGCGAAGGCCACGCCCCACAGGAACGCCGGGATCAGGGAGGTCCAGAAGATCGCGTTCTCCCAGTTGCGCTGCCAGTGCTCCTCAGGCCGCTTCGCCCGGTACTCGAAGGCGACACCGCGCACGATCAGACAGACCAGGATGACCAGCAGCGGCAGGTAGAAGCCGGAGAAGAGCGTGGCGTACCACTCGGGGAAGGCGGCGAACGTGGCGCCGCCCGCGCTGAGCAGCCATACCTCGTTTCCGTCCCAGACCGGGCCGATGGTGTTGATCAGCACCCGACGCTCGGGGCGGTTGCGGGCCAGCAGCTTGGTGAGGATGCCGACTCCGAAGTCGAAGCCCTCCAGGAAGAAGTAGCCGATCCAGAGGACCGCGATGAGGACGAACCAGACGTCGTGAAGTTGCATGGTGTGAGCGCTCCCTCGGCCTAGTACGAGAAGGCCATCGGCTTGTCGGCGTCCCGGGAGTCGCCGCCGAGCCTGGTGGGCGGGTTGAGATCGGACTCGGTGAGCTCGGGCGGTCCGGCCTTGACGTACTTCGTCAGCAGCTTCACCTCAACGACGGCGAGGATCGCGTAGAGCACGGTGAACACGGTCATCGACGTGATGACCTCGCCCTGGGAGACACCGGGGGAGACGGCGTCACGGGTGCGCAGCACGCCGTAGACCACCCAGGGCTGACGGCCCATCTCGGTGAAGATCCAGCCCCAGGAGTTGGCGATGAGCGGGAAGACGAGGGTCCAGATCGCGACACGCCAGTACCAGGTGGTGAGCGTCGGGCCGAGCGCCTTGTTCCGGAAGAGGACCAGATGGGGCACCTCGTCCTCACCGACCCGCAGATGCTGCGGCAGCAGGAACTTCTTGCGGGTCAGCCAGAGTCCGGCCAGGCCGATGGCGAACGACGCCATGCCGAAGCCGATCATCCAGCGGAAGCCCCAGAAGGTGACGGGAATGATGGGGCGGTAGTCGCCGGGGCCGTACTTCTGCTGCTCGGCCTTGTTGGTGTCGTTGATACCCGGGACGTAGGAGGTGAAGTCGTCGTCGGCCAGGAACGACAGCAGGCCGGGGACGGACAGTTCGACGGAGTTGTGTCCCTTGCTGACGTCGCCGTAGGCGAAGATCGAGAACGGCGCCGAGTTCTGGCCGTCCCACAGGGCCTCTGCGGCGGCCATCTTCATCGGCTGCTGCTTGAACATGACCTTGCCGAGGACGTCACCGCTCACCGCGGTGAGCAGGCCGGCGATGACGACGGTGACCAGTCCGAGCCGCAGCGAGCTCTTCATCACGGGGACGTGCTTCTTGCGGAGAAGGTGGTAGGCGGCGATGCCGACCATGAAGGCGCCGCCGGTGAGGAAGGACGCGGACAGGGTGTGGAAGACCTGGGCGAGCGCCGTGTTCTGGGTCAGGACGTGCCAGAAGTCGGTGAGTTCGGCGCGGCCCTTCGCCTTGTTGATCCGGTAGCCGACGGGGTGCTGCATCCAGGAGTTGGCCGCCAGGATGAAGTACGCCGACAGGATCGTGCCGATGGAGACCATCCAGATGCAGGCCAGGTGGAGCTTCTTCGGCAGCTTGTCCCAGCCGAAGATCCACAGCCCGATGAAGGTGGACTCGAAGAAGAAGGCGATGAGGGCCTCGAACGCGAGTGGGGCACCGAAGACGTCCCCGACGAAGCGGGAGTAGGCGGACCAGTTCATGCCGAACTGGAACTCCTGGACGATGCCGGTGACGACACCCATCGCGATGTTGATCAGGAAGAGCTTGCCCCAGAACTTCGTCGCCCTGAGGTACCCCTCCTTCTCCGTCCGTACCCACGCGGTCTGCAGGCCGGCCGTCAGCGCGGCGAGCGAGATGGTGAGCGGGACGAACAGGAAGTGGTAGACGGTCGTGATGCCGAACTGCCATCGCGCCAAGGTCTCCGGCGCCAAAGCTATGTCCACGTCGTCCTTCTCCTTACGTCGCCGTGGTCACGCGGCAGTTTGCCCGGCTTGCCCCACTCAACATGGGAACAATCAGGCTCGCTTGTGAACGCGTTCACATTCACAAGCAATTATGACGCATGGCGGTGAGGAGCCGGAGAGGTGGGGGGTCCCCAAACGGGACTGGGCGGCATCTGGCACAATCCCGGGCCCCGCTCGTGCGGGACCCAGGAGGAGCCGGCGGGACTACAGCTCCTTGTGGAAGCCCTCCGCCACCTTCACGAAGATGTCGTTCGCCTCGGCCTCGCCGATCGTCACGCGCACCCCCTCGCCCGGGAAGGGCCGCACGACCACGCCGGCCTGCTCGCAGGCGGCCGCGAAGTCCACCGTGCGCTCCCCCAGCCGCAGCCAGACGAAGTTCGCCTGCGTCTCCGGCACCGTCCAGCCCTGGGCGCGCAGCGCGTCGACCACGCGCGTGCGCTCGCACACCAGCGACCCGACCCGGCCGAGCAGCTCGTCCTCCGCGCGCAGCGAGGCGATCGCCGCCTCCTGCGCCAGCTGGCTGACACCGAACGGCACCGCCGTCTTGCGCAGCGCCGCGGCCACCGGCTCATGCGCGACCGCGAAGCCGACGCGCAGCCCGGCGAGGCCGTACGCCTTGGAGAAGGTGCGCAGCACGCACACGTTCGGCCGCTTGCGGTACAGCTCGATGCCGTCCGGCACCTGAACGTCGCGGATGAACTCGCGGTACGCCTCGTCCAGCACCACCAGCACGTCGCCCGGCACGCGGTCCAGGAAGCGCTCCAGCTCCGCCCGGCGCACGACGGTACCCGTCGGGTTGTTGGGGTTGCAGACGAAGATCAGCCTGGTGCGGTCGGTGATCGCGTCGGCCATCGCGTCCAGGTCGTGCACATCGCCCTCGGTCAGCGGCACCTGCACCGCTGTGGCACCGCTGATCCGGGTGATGATCGGGTACGCCTCGAAGGACCGCCAGGCGTAGATCACCTCGTCGCCCGGGCCGCTCGTGGCCTGCAGCAGCTGCTGGGCCACACCGACCGAGCCCGTCCCGGTCGCGAGGTGCGACTGGGGCACCCCGAAGCGCTCCGACAGCTCGCTCATCAGGCCCGTGCACGCCATGTCCGGGTAGCGGTTGAAGGACGCGGCGACCGCGGTCACCGTCTCCATCACGCCCGGCAGCGGCGGGTAGGGATTCTCGTTCGAGGACAGCTTGTAGGCCACCGGGCCGCCGGCCGCGGCGGGCTTGCCGGGCTTGTAGGTGGGGATATCCTCCAGCTCGGCACGCAGCCTCGGGCTCGTCTCGCTCACCGCAGTCCTCCTCGCGCACACCACCGGCTCGTGACCGCCACCGGCATCCAATGCTTCTCACCTTATGAGGATTCGGCGCCGCTGCGAATGGGCTGTGGACAACCGCTCCGTCCCCTGTGGATCACGGGATGAAGGCGCGTGGGCCCAGGGGGCGCGTCGCCCCCTGTCGCACGCGCCGGTGGCTCACGCCGTGGCGCGCATCCCCCGTGCAGGTGAGTTGAGACCTCTTCGCAATAAGGCCACCGGGACAGGCCCATACGGGCCGTCGCGCCATCTATTGACCTTAGATCGTTCAAGTCCCTTGCATTCCCAGGCACTTGACCATTTTCGATCATGCAGAAACGTCACTGTCAACGGGTGCATATGCGTCCGCACTACCCCACCACATGAGCCCTACTATCGGCTCGCCATGACAGCAGCAGGGAAGCACCAGGTGAGCCGGGCAGAGACCTCCCGCCGAGGCAGCCGGCCGGGCCGGGCGGGCATCAGAGACGTGGCCGCCGCCGCCGGGGTCTCCATCACGACCGTCTCCGACGCCCTCAACGGCAAGGGCCGGCTGCCGGACGCCACCCGACGCCACGTCCGCGAGGTCGCCGACCGACTGGGCTACCGGCCCTCGGCCGCGGCCCGCACCCTCCGTACCGGAAAGTCGGGCCTCATCGGCCTGACCGTGACGACGTACGGGGATGAACCTTTCACCTTCACCGAGTTCGCGTACTTCGCGGAGATGGCCAGAGCCGCCACCTCCGCCGCGCTCGCCCGGGGATACGCCCTGGTCATCCTGCCCGCGACCTCTCGCCACGACGTGTGGTCGAACGTCGCCCTGGACGGCACGGTCGTCATCGACCCCTCCGACCACGACCCGGTGGTCACCGAGCTGGTCCGGCAGGGGTTACCGGTTGTCTCCGACGGCCGCCCGGCCGGCTCGCTCCCGGTCACCGCCTGGGTCGACAACGACCACGAGGCCGCCGTCCTCGGCATCCTCGACCATCTGGCCGAGGCGGGCGCCCGTCGCATCGGGCTGCTGACCGGCACCACGACGGACACGTACACGCACCTGTCCACGACCGCCTACCTGAACTGGTGCGAGCGCGTCGGACAGGACCCGGTCTACGAGGCCTACCCGGCCCACGACCCGTGCGCGGGCGCAGTCGCCGCCGACCGGCTGCTGGCCCGCCCGGACCGCCCCGACGCGGTCTACGGGCTCTTCGACCCGAACGGCACCGACCTGCTCGCCGCCGCACGCCGGTACGGCCTGCGCGTCCCCGACGACCTGCTGCTGGTGTGCTGCAGCGAGTCCGCCGTGTACGCCAACACCGAGCCTCCCGTCACCACGCTCTCCCTCAAACCGCGCCGGATCGGCACCGCGGTGGTCCAGCTCCTCATCGACGCCATCGAGGGCGTCCAGCCGGAGCAGCCGGTCGAGCAGGTGATACCGACGGAACTGATCGTGCGTACGTCGTCCGAGCGACGCCCGCCGCGTACCACGGTCAGCCCGCCCCGGTCGCCCGAACAGAGGTAGCCCGCCCAGGGCCCGCAGGGGCCCGCGGGTGACGTACCAGTCGTCCGCGGGCGGCCGGCGGCCGGGACACCGGCGGGGAAACCCCCGCCCATTTAGGGCGAAAGCCGCAGTGAACTGGAGGGCTTCCCCGATTCACCACCCCTGGGTCATCACATGGCGCGATCCGCATTCCTATGATGGGCCCACGACACCGCGGGCCGCTGCGACCAGGCAGTCCGATGCGGTGCAGATGCGGCGCGATGGTGGAGGGGTCGATGACTCAGGGGGCCGGTCAGGGACCCGAAGTGGAGCGGACGGCGACATTGCGCGACTTCCGGGTACCCGCGTACGTGCACGAAGCCGGTCCGTACGCGCAGAGCACGCCGCCCGACCAGGTCGCCGGAGCCGTCGCCGCCCCGGAGGCCCACCCCCACCCTTACTCCGACGCGTACACGCCCACCGAACGGGACCTCCCTGTCATCAACCGCGGTGACACGCTCCACGTGAACGTCGCCCCCACGTCCGCGCCCGCTCCGCAGTCCGGGGACGGCCCCGGTCCGCTGTTCGTCGTCGGGGACGTGCACGGCTACCTCGACCAGCTCGTGGCGGCGCTCCAGGAGAAGGGCCTCATCGACGCCGAGGGGCGCTGGTGCGCCGGCACGGCGCGGCTGTGGTTCCTCGGCGACTTCACCGACCGCGGGCCCGACGGCATCGGCGTCATCGACCTGGTGATGCGGCTGTCCGCGGAGGCGGCTGCGGCCGGCGGCTACTGCAAGGCGCTCATGGGCAACCACGAGCTGCTGCTGCTCGGCGCCAAGCGGTTCGGCGACACGCCGGTCAACTCCGGCGCGGGCACCGCCACCTTCCAGGCGGCCTGGCTGCTCAACGGCGGACAGAAGACCGACATGGACCGACTGCAGGACCACCACCTGCAGTGGATGGCCCGCCTCGACGCGGTCGAGGAGGTCGACGGACACCTGCTGGTCCACTCGGACACCACCGCCTACCTCGACTACGGCGACTCCATCGAGGCGGTCAACGACACCATCCGCGAGACGCTCACCCGCAACGACGCGGACGAGGTGTGGGACCTCTTCCGCAAGTTCACCAAGCGCTTCTCCTTCCGCGACGAGGGCGGCGCGGACGCCGTACGGTCTCTGCTGGACACCTACGGCGGCAGGCGCATCGTCCATGGCCACAGCCCCATTCCCTACCTCCTCGGCGAGGTCGGCTCGGAGGACGGCGAGGACAGCGCGGGTCCGGTGGTCGAGGGGCCGCACATCTATGCGGACGGGCTGGCGATCGCGATGGACGGCGGCGTGACCATGGCCGGGAAGCTGCTGGTCCAGCAACTTCCGCTGGATATCTGAGTCCTCGCCGGACAGGCGTCCCCCGACGCAGGACCGCGCAGAAGAGCGCAGGCCGGGGCCATTTTCCGGAAACCCCCTGTCACCGCGCGCCGTCGCCGCTCTACCATCGGCTTATCCGTAGCAGGCTCCCCTCCGTTTCTGCCCGACGGCTCGTCAGCATGCCGAGCCCCAAGCCCTACGGAGCATCGGGGGATGCACATGAACAGCGTTCCGCAGCACCTGCTGAGCGAGGACCGCCAGGACTACGAGCGGATCCTCGATGAGGCGCTGCGCTCCGCACCACACCGCCCGGATCTGGCCGCTGTGGGTCAGCGGCTGAACCCCGAACAGTTGCGCACCATGGCGCTGAACGCCACCGCCCTCATCACCGCGGCGGCGGCCACCGAGTACCAGCACTACGTCACGGTCCGCGAGGAACTGCGCCGACCGGCGCCGTCCACCCCGATCGTCCAGGACAGCACGTCCGGCTCCCCGGAACCGGACCTGGACGCCCTGGGGCTCGCAGCTGCCGTGGGAGAGGCCGCCGCGGGCGCCGGGACCGGGGCCGTCATCGCCGTCCTCGCCCCCTTCCTCGCGGGTGCCGCCGCGGCGATCTTCCTGCTCGTGGGGTACATCCTCAAGATGGTCAAGCCCGATCAGGCGTTCGCCCGGACACTCCTGACCACCGGCTGGGTCTTCGGCGCGGTGACCGCGGCGTCGATCCTGGTCGCCGCGATCGGCCTGCTGCTCACCGCCCTGCGCAACAGCTCCTCGAGGCAGGACGCGGACGCGTCGGGCACGTTGACGACGGAGGTGGCCCGGGCCAGGGAGGCCTGGCACGATGCGCTGCTGGAGCGCGGCATCCTGCCGTTCCTCCGTGAGGCGCTCAGCGACCCGGGCACGGCCGCGATGACCCGGAAGGCACCGGAGACGACCGCCGGCCGCATCCCGCACCTCGGCTACGACCGCCCGGGGTTCAGCAGCCCCGACAGCGGCCCGGCCACCGGTACGCGCCCCAGCTTCACCAGCCCGGACTTCACGAGCCCGGACTTCGGGGGGCCGGAGCACAAGCCTGAGTGACGGGGCCGGCCGACGACCGGCCCCATCGGACAAGTCCCCAGCCGGAACGCCCACCACCGGACCGTGACTCCCACAGCGGCGGGCCTGGACGGCTGCACCATGCCACGGAATGGTTCCCCATCCAACCCGTATGCGAGCCGGCCGGGGCCCGAGATCCTGCGCACCCGGCCGTCGCAGGACGGCCCGGAATCGGACACGCGGCTGTGGGCCCCGGTGGAACGGGCCGCTGTCCGACGGCTGTGCGCCCGGCGGTCCGTGTCGACCCCAAGGGGCTCGACACGAACCGCCGGGAGACACCGAACGCCTGCGGCGTCCCGAGTCGGCGCCCCGATCGGCCCCGGCGTCAGTCGGCGATCGGGAGGTACACCCGGTTCCCCGCCTCCGCGAACTCCTTCGACTTCTGGAGCATTCCCTCGGCGATCTCGTCGGCCGTCGCGCCCTCGGCGACATCACCGCCGAACCGCTCCGTGATGCTCTGACTGATCTTCATCGAGCAGAACTTCGGCCCGCACATCGAGCAGAAGTGGGCGGTCTTGGCCGGTTCCGCCGGGAGGGTCTCGTCGTGGAAGTCGCGGGCCGTGTCCGGGTCGAGGGCCAGGTTGAACTGGTCCTCCCAGCGGAACTCGAAGCGCGCGTCGGACAGCGCGTCGTCCCACGCCTGCGCACCCGGGTGGCCCTTGGCGAGGTCGGCCGCATGCGCGGCGATCTTGTAGGTGATCACGCCGGTCTTGACGTCGTCGCGGTTGGGCAGGCCCAGGTGCTCCTTGGGCGTGACGTAGCAGAGCATGGCCGTACCCCACCAGGCGATCATCGCGGCGCCGATACCGGAGGTGATGTGGTCGTATGCCGGCGCGATGTCGGTCGTCAGCGGTCCGAGCGTGTAGAACGGTGCTTCATCGCAGATCTCCTGCTGAAGGTCGATGTTCTCCTTGATCTTGTGCATCGGGACATGCCCCGGGCCCTCGATCATGGTCTGTACGTTGAAACGCCGGGCGATCCGGCCGAGTTCCCCGAGCGTGCGCAGTTCCGCGAACTGTGCCTCGTCGTTGGCGTCCGCGATCGAGCCGGGCCTGAGGCCGTCGCCCAGCGAGTACGTGACGTCGTAGGCCGCGAGGATCTCGCACAGTTCCTCGAAGTTCTCGTACAGGAACGACTCCTTGTGGTGGGCGAGGCACCACGCCGCCATGATCGAGCCGCCACGCGAGACGATGCCGGTCTTGCGGTTCGCGGTCAGCGGTACATACGGCAGGCGCACGCCCGCGTGCACCGTCATGTAGTCCACGCCCTGCTCGGCCTGTTCGATGACCGTGTCCTTGTAGATCTCCCAGGTCAGCTCCTCGGCCTTCCCGTCGACCTTCTCGAGGGCCTGGTAGAGCGGAACCGTGCCGATCGGCACGGGGGAGTTGCGCAGTACCCACTCACGCGTGGTGTGGATGTTGCGGCCGGTGGACAGATCCATGACCGTGTCAGCGCCCCAGCGGGTCGCCCAGGTCATCTTCTCGACCTCCTCCTCGATGGAGGAGGTCACCGCGGAGTTGCCGATGTTGGCGTTGACCTTCACCAGGAACCGCTTGCCGATGATCATCGGTTCGATCTCGGGGTGGTTGACGTTGGCCGGGAGAACCGCGCGGCCTGCCGCGATCTCCTCGCGCACCACCTCCGGGGACACGTTCTCCCGGATGGCGACGAACTCCATCTCGGGCGTGATCTCGCCGCGGCGTGCGTACGCCAGTTGTGTCACCGCCTTGCCGTCGCGGCTGCGGCGCGGCTGACGTGGCCGCCCCGGGAACACCGCGTCGAGGTTGCGCAGTCCACCCCGCGGCGAGGTGTGCTTGATCCCGTCGTCCTCGGGGCGAACCGGACGGCCCGCGTACTCCTCGGTGTCACCGCGGGCGGTGATCCAGTTCTCCCGCAGCGGGACCAGGCCCCTGCGGACATCTGTCTCGACGAGCGGATCGGTGTACGGGCCGGAAGTGTCGTACAGCGTGACGGACTTCCCGTTGGTGAGGTGCACTCGACGGACCGGCACGCGCAGGTCGGGGCGTGAGCCCTCGATGTACGCCTTGTGCCAGCCGATGGACTGTCCGGCCTCCTGGTCGCCCTCAACGGAGGCAGGCGTGCGTACGTCCTTGTTGGTCATGTGACCTACTCCCTACGCCGGCATTACCCGGTAACAGGTTCAGCGGTCGACGCAGCGGTTTCCGCCCGTCGATGTTCCACGTGAAACATCGCGTCTGCGGAGGTCAGCGCCCTCTCAGCCCGGTGCTCCGAGCTCCCGCGTGTGCAAAGGTCCTCCCACGCTAGCGTCTCTTTGCGCGGGCTGAACAGTGGGCCTCATGCCTTCTTGCGATGATGCCTCGGTGACCACGACACAGCATCCGCCCCCCTACCCACCGCCCGACCCGCCCCATGGCCACCGCCAGGGCGACGGACACGGCCCCGGACAGAGTGCCGGCCATGGGCATGCACCGAGCGGTGGGCACGGCCACTCCCACAGTCATGGTCCGGCGGCCCCCGTGTCGCGGCACCTGCGCAGGGTCATCGCCGCGATCCTCATCCCCTTCACGGCAGCCGTGGTGGTCGGTCTCGTCGTGCTGTGGCCCGGCGGCGTGCCGTCGCACAAGCGCACCGGCGTCGGATTCGACCGGCAGACACAGCAGGCCACGGTCACCAGGGTGGTGCAGGTGGACTGCAAGTCCGTGAACGCCTCGGGCGACACCCCGACCGGCGACACCTCCACCGCCGAGGGCTCCTCGGCCCAGCAGCAGTCGACCGGCACCTGTAAGAAGGCGACGGTCCGCGTCGACACGGGCAAGGACCAGGGCCGGACGTTCACGGAGATCGTCCAGCCGGACCAGTCACGGCAGTTGCATCAGGGCGAGAAGGTCGTGGTCGCGTACGAGCCGTCCGCCCCCAGGGACCTGCAGTACTCGGTGGCCGATGTGAACCGCAAGGTCCCCATGGCGCTGCTGGCCGGCATTTTCGCCGTGGCCGTGGTGGTCGTGGGGCGGATGCGCGGTGTGATGGCGCTCATCGCCCTGGCCGTCAGCTTTCTGGTGCTGAGCCTGTTCATCCTGCCGGCGATCCTTCAGGGCTCGAACCCGCTGCTCGTGGCCGTGGTCGGCGCCAGCGCCATCATGCTGATCGCCCTCTACATGTGCCATGGGCTCTCGGCGCGCACCTCGGTGGCGGTGCTCGGCACGCTGATCTCCCTGTCCCTGATCGGTGTGCTCGGATCCCTGTTCATCGGCTGGGCGGCGCTGACCGGCAACACCGACGACAACACGGGCCTGATCCACGGCCTGTATCCGGGGATCGACATGAGCGGCCTGCTGCTGGCCGGCGTCATCATCGGCTCGCTCGGTGTCCTCGACGATGTGACGGTGACGCAGACGTCGGCGGTGTGGGAGCTCCACGAGGCGAACCCCTCGATGGGCTGGCGTGGTCTGTACCGTGCGGGCATTCGCATCGGCCGCGACCACATCGCATCGGTCGTCAACACGCTCGTCCTGGCGTACGCGGGTGCCGCTCTACCTCTGTTGCTGTTGTTCTCGATCGCGCAGAGCAGCGTGGTCACCGTCGCCGACAGCGAGTTGGTCGCGGAGGAGATCGTGCGCACGCTCGTCGGTTCGATCGGCCTGGTCGCCTCGGTGCCCGTGACCACGGCGCTGGCCGCCCTCGTGGTCGCCGCCGACCGCTCGGACCGGTCCGCCGCTCCGGCCGCCGTACCGGCCCGCAGTGGACGGGGGAGGCGCCGCAGGCACTGAGGGCGCCCGAGCGCTGGAGGCCGCACCGCAGAAGCGTTACGGCACCCACCGCGCCCCACGCGCCGCCGCGAGGAACCGTTACAGCACGGAAGCACGGCCTCAGCCCGCGCTCTGCTCCTCGGCCAGGATCCGGTCCAGCGCCTCGTCCAGATGGGCGTCGAAGTCGGCGAGGGAACCCTCCTGGCCGAGCGGCACCAGCTTGTCCGTACGGTCCAGGAACGCGACCAGCGGCACCGCCCCGGACCGGAACAGCGCCCGGTCGGCACCCACCTGCAGCCGGATCAGCACATCGCCGAAGGTGTCCGGCTCGGCGGGCGCGATGTGCACATCGCCGTCGCCGCACGGCCGGCCCACCCCGTCGACCAGCAGCTCGCGCCCGAACGCCCAGGTCACGGGCGCGTCCCCGGGCAAGTGGAAGGTCAGCCGCACGGCATAGGGATCACAGGTCTCGTAACACAGCTCCACCGGAATGCGGAACGAGAGCTCCTCCGAGACGAGAAAACTCATCATCACCTCTGCCTGTACCGACTCGCGCATCGTCTACCCCGTCAGTAGCCGTGGACTGGCCAGGAAGCGTCCCCTGACACCTGCTGGAAGTTTGCTGAACGTACATGGCAGATCACAAGGAGTGAGTTTTCAGATGCTGATAGAGAGGGCGAGTGTCCCGAGCATGCGTCCGATCTCCTCGCGCAGTCGGTGTGCGAGCGGCAGCAGCCGGTCGGCCTGACAGGACGGCAGGGAGATCGCAACCGTTGCGGTCGTCGGCCCCGCGGTCAGGGGAATCGCGGCACAGACCGTCCCGAGCGCGTACTCCTGGCGCTCGATCGTGGGTTCGGTGTGCTGCAGGCGCTCCAGCCGGTGGAGGAACGCGCGCTCGTCATGGACGGTGTACGGCGTGATCGCCCGAACGGGGTAGCGGTCGAGGTGGTCTCGGCGGGCCTCCTCATCGAGTTGGGACAGCAGGCACTGGCCGATCGCATGGGCGTGCCCGGTTTCCCGGAAGTCGGCCCACTCCTCGACCGCCGGGTGCCCGGATGTGTCGGCGACGCCCAGGATCTCGATCTCGCCCTCGCGATAGACCGCGTAGTACACGGGGACACCGATGGAATCACGCCATTGTGCGAGCACGTCGTCCACCATGCTGCGACGTTTCTGCTGGGCTGCGCGGGCACTCAGCCGCTCGGCCGCCTCGCCGAGGAAGAACAAGCCCTTCTCGCGGCGCAGATAGCCCTCGTGAGTCAGGGTGCGCAACAGGTGGTAGGCCGTGGGCAGTGCCAGGCCCACCTCGCGGGCCAGTTGTTTGGCGGTGGCTCCGTACGGGCGTCCGGCGACGGCTTCGAGCAGGCGCATCGCGCGCTGCACGGATCCGATGAGGGTGGTGGAGGGCGGTTGCGCGGGCGGAAGAGGGGGGTGTGCCTCCCCCGGTGAGGTCCGTCGCTGTGCGGGCGGGGCGGTTGAGTCTGCGGATGCGGTACCAACCGTGGCCAAAGATCACTCCCGGAGCGCGAGGGCGGCCTCCCGTGCACGGACACGGGAGGGAAGGCGCCGCGCACGGTGCTCTGCCGCGCGCGAGTTCCGGACTTTAACGGTCCGTCACCGCGGTCCGACGGCGTCACCGGGAAAACTTCCCTCCCCCGAGGGAACGTCCCGCTCCCTGTTACCACTCGCCCCCTGGCCCCTCGGAGCGTCGCGCCGTGACGCTCCCCTCCGTCCTGGCACGCTGCCGACGGCTCACCAGTCCCCGCGCGACGTGGAGTTCGACATGAACTTCCGTACGACGTAGATGAGTCCGCCGACCAGCGCGACGAAGAGCAGCACCTTGAAGAGCAGCCCGATCACGAAGCCGATGACGGACGCGATCATGCCGCCGAATACGACCAAGGCGATGACCGGCACCGCGATCCACTTCACCCACCACGGCAAACCCGCGAAGATCTCTCGCATCGCCCTTGTCCTTGTCTCTCAGGGTCTGGTCTCTCAGCGTCTGTGTGCGTCTCCGGCCCCTGGTCCCGCGTCCCGTCCGGGGCGGAGCCTGCGGGTCCTTCGATGTCCTGCCCTCGATGCTAGGGCCGCCGAGGGAAGCGGCGGGCGTCTCGCATCCCTTGTCCTCCCCTGATCCTTCCCTGAGAGAACCCCGAGGCGCGGTTCAGCTCTCAGGCGGAGAGAACACCACCAGCACCCTCAGGTCCTCGGTGATGTGGTGGAACTTGTGGGGGACTCCGGCGGGCACGTAGACGACGCTGCCGCGCCCGACCTGGGTCGTCTCCATGCCGACGGTGATCGAGGCGCGTCCGCTGACGACGAAGTACACCTCGTCCTGCCGGTGCGGCTTCTGCGGGTCCAGGTCGCCCGCGTCGAGCGCGTACAGGCCGACCGACATGTTCCGCTCCCGCAGGAACTGCAGGTACGCACCCTCGTTGGCGGCGCGCTCCGCCTCCAGTTCGTCCAGCCGGAATGCCTTCATCGCCCTTGTCCGCCCCTTGCTCGGTGCTCACCTGTGATCCGGTCTGCCACGATCAGACACATGAAGAATTTCGTAGTCAAGACGATCGCCAACGCCGGGGCCCTCGCCGTCGCCGTCTGGCTGCTCGACAAGATCACCCTCACGGGTTCCGGCACCGGCAGGAAGATAGCCACGCTGCTCGTCGTGGCACTGCTGTTCGGCCTGGTGAACTTCCTGGTCAAGCCGATCGTGAAGGTGCTGACCTTCCCGCTGTTCATCCTGACGCTCGGCCTGATCACCCTGGTCGTCAACGCGCTGATGCTGCTGCTCACCTCCTGGCTGGCGGGCAAGCTGGACCTGAGCTTCCATGTCGAGGGCTTCTGGACCGCCGTCCTCGGCGGTCTGATCGTCTCGATCGTCTCCTGGGCACTGCACGTCGTGCTGCCCGACGACAAGGACTGAGCCGTATGACCTACCGCGTCTGTTTCGTCTGCACCGGCAACATCTGCCGTTCCCCGATGGCCGAGTCCGTCTTCCGCGCCCGCATCGAGCAGGCCGGTCTCGACGACCGGGTCGAGGTCGACAGCGCCGGCACGGGCGGCTGGCACGAGGGGGACGGCGCCGATCCGCGCACGGTGGCCGTCCTGGAGGAGAACGGCTATGACAGCGATCACATCGCACGGCAGTTCCAGCCCTCCTGGTTCTCGCGACTGGATCTGGTGATCGCCCTGGACTCCGGGCACCTGAAGGCCCTGCGGCGCCTGGCTCCCACCCCCGAGGACGCGGCGAAGGTGCGGCTCCTGCGCTCCTACGACCCGGCCGCCGACGGCGATCTCGACGTGCCGGACCCGTACTACGGGGGGATGGACGGCTTCGAGGAGTGCCTTGAGATGGTGGAGGCGGCGAGCCTCGGCCTGCTCGCCGCGGTACGCGAGAAGGTGGAGGGACGGGCAGCATGAGTTCAGGGGATGCCGGCACGACCGGCGCGGGGTACGGCGACGGCACGCGCGCGGTCCGCGCGGGGCTGCCCGAGCCGGTCAAGCACGAGCCGACCCTGCCGGGTCCCGTCTTCGCCGCACACTTCCACCTGCCCGGCGAGCCGACCGGTCCGTACGCGTACGGCCGGGACGAGAACCCCACCTGGAGTCTTCTGGAGCGTGCCATCGGCGAGCTGGAGGCGCCCGCCGCGGACGGCGTGGAGACGCTCGCCTTCGCCTCCGGCATGGCGGCCATCTCGGCGGTCCTGTTCTCCCAGCTGCGCGCGGGCGACACGGTGGTGCTGCCCGAGGACGGCTACCAGGTGCTGCCACTGGTGCGCGAGCAGCTGACGGCGTACGGCATCGAGGTGCGTACCGCGCCGACCGCCGGCGACGCCCAGCTCGGTGTCCTCGACGGCGCGCGGCTGCTGTGGATCGAGACGCCCTCCAATCCGGGACTCGACGTCTGCGACGTGCGACGGCTCGTCGAGGTGGCCCACGCGCAGGGCACCCTCGTCGCGGTGGACAACACCCTGGCCACCCCGCTCGGCCAGCGGCCTCTGGAGCTGGGCGCCGACTTCTCCGTGGCCAGCGGCACCAAGATGCTCACCGGGCACGGAGACCTGCTGCTCGGATACGTGGCATCCCGGAACGCAGGACTGATGACCTCCGTACGGCGCTGGCGCAAGATCGTCGGCGCGATCCCGGGTCCCATGGAAGCCTGGCTGGCGCACCGGTCGCTCGCCACCCTCCCTCTGCGCGCCGAGCGGCAGACGGCCAACGCGCTCGCCGTCGCCGAGGCGCTGCGCATCCGCCCCGAGGTGACCGGGCTGCGGTATCCCGGCCTGCCCGACGACCCGTCCCACAAGATCGCCGCGCAGCAGATGCGACGCTTCGGTTGTGTGGTGTCGTTCGTGTTGCCCACACGCGCGCGTGCCGAACGTTTCCTGGACGCACTGCGCCTCGTCGACGACGCGACGAGCTTCGGTGGGGTGCGGTCCACCGCCGAGCGGCGTGGACGCTGGGGCGGTGACGCGGTACCGGAGGGCTTCATCCGGCTGTCGGTCGGCGCCGAGGATCCCGAGGACCTGGTGGCCGATGTGCTCCGTGCGCTGAACGAGTCGGCGCACTGAACGCGTGCCGACCACCGGTCACCGCCCGAGCCACGCACCTCGGGCGAACCGGTCCGCCGGCCAAGGGTGCCCTGCTACGTACGACGGACGGTCCGAGCCTCCCCCCTCATGGCTCGGACCGTCCCGGTTCCGCGCGCAAAGAACCGCGCGAACAAGGCTAGTTGACTCTGTGTCAGTGTCCAATCACAGTAGCGACAGAGACCTATCGACTTATTTATAGTTGGGCGCGTCCGGGGGTGCGGGGAGGGGAGGGAGCACCATGGATCTGGCCCTGCTGCGTACCTTCGTGACCGTGCACCGGGCCGGCTCCTTCACCCGTGCCGCGGCGCTGCTCGGCCTCTCCCAGCCGGCGGTCACCTCCCAGATCCGCACACTGGAACGGCAGCTGGGCCGCCCCCTCTTCCTACGGCAGGCACGCGGGGTGACGCCCACCACCATCGGCGATGAACTCGCGCACAAGGCCGCGCCCCATCTCGACGCCCTGGTGGAGATCGCCGAGACCGGGCTCGACGAGCAGGTGTCGTTACGCACCCTGCATCTCGCCGGGCCGGCGGAGTTCACCGCCGAACGGGCCCTGCCCGCACTCGCGGAACTGACCCACGACGACGGCCAGGGGCTCGCCCTACGCGTCTCCTTCGGGACCGTGGACGAGACACTGGAAGGGCTCGCCGCCGGTCACCACGACCTGGCCATCACCACCGCCAGACCGCGCGGCCCGCTGCTCACGGCGACTCCGCTGTGCGACGAGGAGCATGTCCTGGTCGCCGCCCCGCACTGGGCGTCCCGCATCGGCCCCGGTACGCTGCGCCGCAAGGGCGCCTATGTGCTGGAGAACCTCCCGGTGGTCGAGGTGCACGAGTCGCTGCCGTTCGTTTCCCGCTACTGGGCCTCCGTCTTCGACTCCCGCCCGGCCGCCTCCGGGACCGTCATCGTCCCCGATCTGCGCGCCGTCCTCGGGTGCGCCGTCACCGGTGCCGGACTCGCCGTGCTGCCGCGCTATCTGTGCGCCTCCGCACTGCAGCGAGGGGAGGTGGTGGCCCTCCACGAACCCGCGATTCCCCCGCTGCGGACCTACTTCCTCGTGGTCCGGACCGGGACGCTTGCCATGCCGCACATCGCGCGGGCCCATGAGTGCCTGCTACGGGCGGCGCCCGACTGGGGCTGAGCGACTGCCGCTGTGACGAAGGTGAGCGCGGTGGTGACGGGGTCCGGTGACGGCTGCGGACGTCCGCCGCACACCTCGCCCAGGGTTCACCCGGGGCAGGATGCGATGGGGGGGCGGGTGATGTTTCACGTGGAACACGCTGGGCCACATTTCTCCCATGACCGTTCGCCCCGTGGTCAAGCGCACCGCCCGCGCCATCCTGCTCGATGGTGACGATCTGATCCTGATCAAGCGGACCAAGCCCGGCATGGACCCCTACTGGGTCACTCCGGGTGGCGGGGTGGAGCCGTCCGACACGACCGTCGTCGACGCGCTGCACAGGGAGGTCGATGAGGAGCTCGGCGCCAAGATCACCGACGTCGTGCCCTGCTTCGTGGACACGGTGGAGCACATCGGCGAGGGCGGCAGCCCGACCGGTGTGAAGGTTCAGCACTTCTTCGTCTGCCGTCTGGAGTCCATGGACGAGCGACTTCGGCACGGCCCCGAGGTCGAGGAGCCGGCCGGGGAGTACGAGATCGTGCGGGTGCCCTTCACCCGCGTGGGCATCGCCTCCGTCCATCTCGTCCCCCTGTCGCTGCGGCATTACCTCGACGGGAACATCGAGGGCGTACGGGCCATGCACGCGCCAGACCTGGGCTGAGGGCCGGGGTGGACGTTTCACGTGAAACGTCTGTCCCTGGGCTGTTCCTTCGGGCGAGACATGGCCAAAAGCATGTGTGTTACACCTCAAACCGGTGGACGCCGATGGCCCATGTCGGACAGCCTGACCTGCGTGTCGACACCTGCCCTCCCTGCTCTGCCCATCCGCCGTCTGACCCCCCGCGACCTCCAGGCCTGCGCGGACCTGTCCGAGGACCGGGGCTGGCCCCGCGAGGAGCACAAGTGGGGCCTGCTCCTGGCCGCCGGCAAGGGATACGGGATCGACGATCCTGAGGGCGGCCTCGTCACCGCGTGCGTGGTCACCGAGTACGGGTCCAGCTACCGTCCCGATCTGTGCGCCATCGGCATGGTGCTCGTCGCCGAGCGGCACGCCCGTCAGGGCGTCGGCCGCCGACTGATGCGGCATGTGGTCGCGGAGGCGGGCACCACCCCGCTGACGCTGTACGCGACCCCTTACGGCCGTCCCCTGCACGAGGAGCTGGGCTTCAAGGTCATCGGCGGCTCCGAGATGGTGCGTGGCCACTTCACGGTCGATGAACCGTCCCACGCCATCGCGACACGTCCGGCCACCGGGGAGGACCTCGTCACCCTCCTCCGCCTCGACGAGGAGGTCTTCGGCGTCGACCGTATGCACATGATCACCCGGTTGCCCGCCTTCGCCGACCAGGTGCGGGTAGCCGAGGAGAACGGACGGATCATCGGGTACGCGGCTGCCTGGCCCAACATGGACACCCACGTCGTGGGTCCCCTCATCGCCCGCGACACGGAAACGGCGAAAGCCCTCGTGGCCTCCCTGGCCGCACACACCGACCGCCCACTGCGCACGGATGTCGACGTACGGCACGAGTCCCTCCTGACCTGGTTGAAGGAGCGGGGTCTCGCCTCTGCGGGCGTCAACGCGGTCATGGCACATGGCATCCCGGACCTTCCCGGCGACTGGACCCGGCGTTTCGCCCCGCTGACGGTGGCGGCGGGCTGAACCGACCTACACGACGACGCGCGTGCCCTCGAGTGTCGAGGGCACGCGCGTCGCGTTTCGGCAGAGCCAACTCAGTGGTGCACGGCGGTGCGCCGTTCACTGGGCGCGGCGCCCGCCACGGCCGTGCTCGAGGCCGCCTCCCGGCGCTCCAGCACGGCCGAGAGGAACGCCAGCAGCAGGGCGGACACGGCGAGGACGGCGCCGACCCAGTTGGGGGCGGTGTAGCCGAGTCCCGCGGCAATCACCAGGCCGCCGAGCCAGGCCGACAGGGCGTTGCCGAGGTTGAAGGCACCGATGTTCGCGGCCGAGGCGAGGGTTGGGGCACCGTGCGCGTGGTCCAGCACCCGCTTCTGCAGGGGCGGCACGGTGGCGAACCCGAGGGCGCCGATCAGCACGATGGTCACCGCGGCGAGGATCTTGGTGTGCGCGGTCACGGTGAACAGCGTGAGGACGAGGGCAAGACCGCCCAGTGACACGTAGAGCATCGGCATCAGGGCACGGTCCGCGTACCTGCCGCCGATGAGGTTCCCCCCGACCATGCCGATGCCGAAGAGAACGAGCAGCCAGGTGACCGAGCCGTCGGCGAAGCCGGCGACATGGGTCATCATCGGCGCGATATAGGTGATGGCCGCGAACACACCGCCGAAGCCGAGGACGGTCATCGCCATCGCGAGCAGCACCTGCGCGTTCTTGAAGGCGGCCAGCTCATGGCGCAGGTGCACGCCCTCCGGCTTCGGGATCTCGGGCACGAGCTTCGCGACCCCCAGCAGCCCGACCACGCCGAGTGCCGCGACCAGTGCGAAGGTGACCCGCCAGCCGGCGGACTGTCCGACGAGGGTGCCGAGCGGGACACCGACGACGTTGGCGATCGTCAGACCGCTGAACATCATGGAGATGGCGCCGGCCTTCTTCTCCGGTGCGACCAGATCGGCGGCGACCACCGAGCCGATACCGAAGAACGCGCCGTGAGCCAAGGAGGCCACCACCCGACCCATCAGCATCAGCCCGAAGACGGGGGCGATTGCGGACAGCAGGTTTCCCAGGACGAACAAGCCCATCAGAAGCATCAGCATCCGCTTTCGGGAAACCTTGGTGCCGAGCGCCGTCATGATCGGGGCGCCGAACATCACTCCCAGGGCATAGCCGGTCACAAGCAGACCAGCGGTGGGGATGGAGACCCCGAAGTCGCTCGCAACCTGGGGCAGCACACCCATGATCACGAACTCTGTGGTTCCGATTCCGAAGGCCCCGATCGCGAGGGCCAGAAGCGCGAGAGGCATGGGGTACACCTTTCCCAACGTTTGCGTGAGCATCTGCGCGCTTCGACAATAATTGCGGACGCGCGATATGTGCAAGCGCGGTCTATTGCGAGGGTGCTCTACCCTGGGAGTGAGCTGCTCAGGGATGGAGGACAACGCCATGTCAGCAACGGACCCCGCGCTCACCGCCCTCGCCCAGGGCTGGTGCGCCCTCTCGCTGCTTCACGGGAGGATCGAGGCTCACCTCGAACGCGTGCTCCAGGCCAACCACGGGCTGAGCGTGCGGGAGTACTCCCTGCTGGATGTACTCAGCCGTCAACACGACGGTGAGGGCGGACATCTACAGATGAAGCAGGTCGCCGACGCGGTGGTCCTCAGCCAGAGCGCCACGACCCGGCTGGTGACCAGACTCGAGGACCGCGGACTGCTCTCGCGTTACCTCTGCCCCACCGACCGCCGCGGCATCTACACCAACGTCACCGAGGCCGGCCTCAAGCTCCTGGAAGAGGCACGTCCCACCAACGACGCCGCCCTCCGCGAAGCCCTCGCCGAAGCGGCGAAGAAGCCGGAACTGGCACCACTGGTCCGCGTCGTCGAATCCTTGGACGTGCCCGCCTAGCGCCATCCACTCCCGCCCATCAGTGCGTCCGAAGCGCCCCTAAGGTTCTGTCCATGGGAGAACTCGACATACGGCCCGCCGCCGACGACGACGTCCCCGCGATCGTCGCGATGCTCGCCGACGACCCGCTCGGCGCCCAGCGCGAATCACCGGACGACCTGACGCCCTATCTGAACGCCCTGGAGCGGCTGAGCAGCGACCCGAACCAGCACCTCGTGGTCGCCGTACGCGACAGCCGGGTCGTCGGCACCCTCCAGCTCACCATCATTCCCGGGCTGTCCCGCAAGGGTGCCACCCGCTCGCTCATCGAGGCCGTCCGCATCCACACCGACGAACGTGGCAGCGGTCTGGGAACGCAACTCATCGAGTGGGCGATCGACGAATCCCGGCGTCACAACTGTCAGTTGGTCCAACTGACCTCCGACGCCACCCGCACCGACGCCCACCGCTTCTACCAGCGCCTGGGATTCGAGGCGTCACACGTGGGCTTCAAGCTGCAACTCTGAGCGGCACGGCACCGAGGCACTTGACTGCACACAGCGAAGCGTTCTGTTTCACGTGAAACAGAACGCTTCGCTGTGACAGCTAGCCGATCCCTCGCCATCCCTCCGGGTCCACCCCACCCGGCACAGGAGCATCCTCGTCATACGGCTGACGCGTGAACACGAACGATCCGACGTCCAGATGACTCACGGATCCGTTCGGGCGCCTGACGACCCGCAGAAGCTCTCCGGCGTAGTAGCCCTCCAACCCCGTCCACGTGCCGTCACCGTTCGCACTGAACCGCGAGCGACGGCCGGTGCCGGACAACGGCTCCAGCGAAGCGAGCCCGTCCGCCGTGAAGCGCAGGGCGAAGCCGTGTGTCCCCCAGTACCACTGCCCGGCCAGCTCCAGTACCGATGCATCGACCTCCCGCAGCGGGCGCCACGGCACCGGAATCCGGGGCTCGGCCTCGGCGACGATACGGACGAGATCGGCCCCCACGGCGGACACCAGCGGACCAGACGTGCAGTTGGCCAGCACGACGGCCGCGACGTCGTCCTCAACGCTGATCGTGAGACAGGCGAGAAAGCCCGGCAGGGACCCCGTGTGCCCGACCAGGAGCCGTCCGCCCGAGCGCCGGACCTCCAGCCCCAGACAGTATGCGTACCCCGCCGCGACGTCCACCGTTTCTGGCGGAGCCGTCGGCGTACGCATCTCCAGTAGCGATCCGGTGCTCAGCACCCGGTCGTCGCCCTGGCTCAGGAAGGCGGCGAACCGCGCCAAGTCCCCTGTGGTGGACCAGAGTTGACCGGCCGGAGCCATCCTCCCGAGGTCTTCGGCCGGCTCAGGCAGCATGGCATCGGCCCAGGGATGCACCGCCCAGCCACCGGCGTGCGGCGCCTGCGGGCGCGTACTCGTTCGGTGCATCCCCAGAGGTTCCAGGACTTCCCGTCGAAGGACCTCCTCCCAGCGGGCACCGCGCAGTTCCTCCACAAGCGCCCCCAGCACGGTGTAGCCGGGGTTGGAGTAGTGGAACCTGCGTCCGACCGGGTGCCGCAAGGGACGCTCGCCCAGCACGTCCGCCAGCTCGGGCCGCAGCGTACCCGGCGTCCGTTCCCACCACGGACCGGGCGACTCCGCCGCCAGACCACCGGTATGGGCGAGCAGATCGGCGATGGTCGCCTCCCCCACCCCGGTGCCGGGCAGATGCTTCTCCAGCGGATCGCCGAGATCCAGAACCCCCTCGTCGCGCAGCCGCATGACGAGAATCGCGGTGAACGTCTTGGTGATGGACCCGATCCGGTACTGCACGTTGTCGTCCGGAGCATTGCCGTCCACACACGACCGCGCACCGTGCCACACCGTCCGTCCACCCCGGACGACGGCCGCCACCAGCGACGGCGCCCGCCCCTCGACCTGGGCCACGGCGACACGGTGCAGCAGGGCCCGGCGCGTTGTGGGAAGCAGCTCTTCTTCAGATGTCGTCATGGTCCCAGTCCACCCGGCACCGCATCCCGCGTCGAGCGCGTTTTCCTGATGCGCCCTCACCAACAGGACGTCGGATCAGGTCTGCGCCATGTCCACGAACCGGGAGTAGTGGCCCTGGAAGGCGACCGTGATCGTCGCCGTAGGGCCGTTACGGTGCTTGCCGACGATGATGTCCGCCTCGCCCGCGCGCGGTGACTCCTTCTCGTAGGCGTCCTCACGGTGCAACAGGATCACCATGTCGGCGTCCTGCTCGATCGAACCCGACTCGCGCAGATCGGACACCATGGGCTTCTTGTCCGTCCGCTGCTCGGGACCACGGTTCAGCTGCGACAACGCGATCACCGGCAGCTCCAGCTCCTTGGCCAGCAGCTTCAGGTTTCGCGACATCTCGGAGACCTCCTGCTGCCGGCTCTCGGCCCGCTTGGAACCGGACTGCATCAGCTGCAGATAGTCGATGACGACCAGTTTCAGATCATTGCGCTGCTTCAGACGACGGCACTTGGCCCGGATCTCCATCATCGACAGGTTCGGCGAGTCGTCGATGTACAGGGGCGCGGCCGAGACGTCCGGCATACGGCGCGCCAGCCTGGTCCAGTCCTCGTCCGTCATCGTGCCCGACCGCATGTGATGCAGTGCCACCCGAGCCTCGGCGGACAGCAGACGCATCGCGATCTCGTTGCGACCCATCTCGAGCGAGAAGATCACGCTCGGCAGGTTGTGCTTGATCGCAGCCGCTCGGGCGAAGTCCAGAGCCAACGTCGACTTACCCATCGCGGGACGCGCGGCGATGATGATCATCTGGCCCGGGTGCAGACCGTTGGTGAGCTGGTCCAGATCGGTGAAGCCGGTCGGCACACCGGTCATCTCTCCCGACCGCGAGCCGATCGCCTCGATCTCGTCGAGCGCACCTTCCATGATCTCGCTGAGCGGCAGATAGTCCTCCGCCGTGCGCTGCTCGGTCACCGCGAAGATCTCGGCCTGGGCGCTGTTGACGATCTCGTCGATGTCGCCGTCCGCCGCGTACCCCATCTGCGTGATGCGGGTACCGGCCTCCACCAGGCGCCGCAGCACCGCGCGCTCGTGCACGATCTGCGCGTAGTACTCGGCGTTCGCGGCGGTCGGGACCGTCTGCACCAGGCTGTGCAGATACGGGGCCCCGCCGACCTTGGTGATCTCACCGCGCTTGGTCAGCTCCGCCGCGACCGTGATGGGGTCGGCCGGCTCGCCCTTCGCATACAGGTCGAGGATCGCCTGGTAGATCGTTTCGTGTGCCGGCCGGTAGAAGTCATGGCCCTTGAGGATCTCCACGACGTCCGCGATCGCGTCCTTGGACAGCAGCATGCCTCCGAGGACGGACTGCTCGGCGTCCAGGTCCTGCGGCGGCACCCGCTCGAAGGCGGAGCCACCACCGTCCCAAGCGCCACTGTCCGGACCCCTGTCGTGTTGCTCGTCACGGCCCCGGCCCCCCTCGCGGCGCCGGCGGGAGGCGGGGACACGATCACCGGGGCCGCTGTCGGCCCACTGATCGTCCAAGGGCTCGGAAATGCTCACCGGGCCGCCTCCTCCCGTCCGCCGCGCGGACCTCGCCGTGCACCCCATTTCTAGGGCACGACACTGACAAAACGAGAAGCCCAGCTCCGGTTCAGACGCGTCAATCGAGAGCGTTGTCCTGGGACGGAGAGGGAGCGGGCGCCGAACCACGTTAGGCCCCTGGGCACCGTCAGCCAATCTGGTTATCCACAGGCCATGTGGACGGGACGCCCAACACTGTGGACAACTCCGCGAAACCTGTGCACGACACGGTGGACAGCTCTGTGAACAAGCCCGCACCCCATCCGCAAGAACGCACCTGACCTGCGAATTTCCCGTCCACCGCTTGTGCAGAAGAAAAAGTTGCCCAGTCGGATCAAGTTCTCCACCGACCGTGGACAGCGCGGCGCGAGACAGCGTCTAGAGTAAGGGACGCAACCGCATTGCACCTCTTACCTGTGGACGATTAGATTGGTGGCCATGACACAGGCTCCCGCGACACCCCGCGCCCTTGGACGTCGGCACGACCGGGAGATCGTCGCACTGGCCGTTCCGGCCTTCGGCGCACTCATCGCGGAGCCCCTCTTCGTGATGGCCGACAGCGTGATCGTCGGCCACCTCGGCACCGCGCAGCTGGCCGGCCTCGGCGTCGCCTCCGCACTCCTCACCACCGCCGTGAGCGTCTTCGTCTTTCTCGCCTACGCCACCACGGCGGCGGTCGCGCGCCGCGTCGGCGCGGGCGATCTACGATCCGCCATCCGTCAGGGCATGGACGGCATCTGGCTGGCGCTGCTGCTGGGAGTCGCCGTCATCGCCGTTGTCCTGCCCACGGCGACCGGCATCGTGACGCTCTTCGGCGCCTCACCGACCGCGGCCCCGTACGCGACGACATATCTGCGGATCTCGGCACTCGGCATCCCCGCGATGCTGGTGGTGCTGGCCGCCACCGGTGTTCTGCGCGGGCTGCAGGACACAAGGACACCGCTGTACGTGGCGGTCGCGGGGTTCATGGCGAACGCCGCCCTCAACGCGGGGCTCGTCTACGGCGCCGACCTGGGCATCGCCGGTTCCGCCTGGGGCACGGTCGTCGCCCAGTGCGGGATGGCGACCGCGTACCTGTACGTCGTCGTCCGCGGCGCCCGCCGGCACGGCGCCTCGCTGCGGCCGGATGGGGCTGGGATACGTGCCTGCGCACAGGCGGGGGCGCCGCTGTTGATCCGTACGCTCTCGCTGCGGGCGATCCTGATGATCTCCACGGGCGTCGCCGCGCGGCTCGGGGATGCGGACATCGCCGCGCACCAGATCATCCTGTCGCTGTGGAGCCTGCTCGCGTTCGCACTGGACGCGATCGCGATCGCGGGGCAAGCCATCATCGGGCGGTATCTCGGCGCGGACGACGCATGGGGCGCCCGCGCAGCGTGCCGCCGCATGGTGCAGTGGGGCATCATCGCCGGGCTCCTGCTCGGACTGCTGGTGCTCGTCGCCCGGCCACTGTTCCTCCCGCTGTTCACCAGCGATCCGGCCGTTCACCGGGCTGCTCTGCCCGCTCTCGTGCTGGTGGCCCTCTCACAACCCGTCTGCGGTGTCGTCTTCGTGCTGGACGGCGTACTGATGGGAGCGGGCGACGGGCGGTACCTGGCCTGGGCGATGCTGTTGACGCTGGCGGTCTTCGCTCCCGCCGCGCTGATCGTTCCGGTTGTCGGGGGCGGTCTCACCGCTTTGTGGGCGGCGATGACGCTCATGATGACTGTGCGGATGCTCACCCTCTGGCTGCGTTCCCGCTCGGGCCGCTGGGTCGTGACGGGTGCGACACGCTGATGGCCTCGACCACCTCGGCTCTGCGGTGTTTCACGTGAAACGGGGGATCGGACGAGCGTTGAGCGACGAAGAAGGGCCGTACCGCGGGTACGGCCCTTCTCTCAGCTGTTCGTCAACCGAGCGCGGCGTCAGGCCGCGACGACCTCGATGCTGACCTTGGCGGCCACCTCGGGGTGCAGACGCACGGACGTCTCGTGGGCGCCCAGCGTCTTGATCGGTGCGCCGAGCTCGATGCGGCGCTTGTCGACCTCGGGGCCACCGGAGGCCTTGATCGCCGAGGCGATGTCGGCCGGGGTGACGGAACCGAAGAGACGGCCGGAGTCGCCGGAGCGGACGGCCAGGCGGACCTTCACGCCCTCGAGCTGGGCCTTGACCTGGTTGGCCTGCTCGATGGTCTGGATCTCGTGGATCTTGCGAGCGCGACGGATCTGCTCGACGTCCTTCTCGCCACCCCTGGTCCAGCGAATCGCGAACTTCCGCGGGATCAGGTAGTTGCGAGCGTAACCGTCCTTGACCTCGACGACGTCGCCCGCGGCACCGAGGCCGGAGACCTCGTGGGTGAGGATGATCTTCATGAGTCGGTCACCCTTCCCTTAGCGCGCGGTGGACGTGTAGGGCAGCAGCGCCATCTCACGGCTGTTCTTGACGGCCGTGGCGACGTCACGCTGGTGCTGCGTGCAGTTGCCGGTCACGCGACGGGCACGGATCTTGCCGCGGTCGGAAATGAACTTCCGCAGCATGTTCGTGTCCTTGTAGTCCACGTACGTGACCTTGTCCTTGCAGAATGCGCAGACCTTCTTCTTCGGCTTGCGCACAGGCGGCTTCGCCATGGTGTTTCTCCTGTGTGATCAAGAAGTGTGGGGTACGGCCCGCCTAGAAGGGGGGCTCGTCCGAGTAGCCGCCACCGCCGCCGGAGCCACCGCCCCAGCCGCCTCCGCCCTGACCGCCGGCGGGAGCGCCGGTCGCCCACGGGTCGTCGGCCGGAGCGCCGCCCTGACCGCCACCGGGGCCACCGCCCCAGCCGCCGCCCTGGCCGCCACCGCCGCCGTAACCGCCCTGGCCACCGCGAGCGCCACCGGCGGTCTTGGTGACCTTGGCCGTGGCGTTGCGCAGGCTGGCGCCGACCTCGTCGACGTCGAGCTCGTAGACCGTGCGCTTGACGCCCTCACGGTCCTCGTAGGACCGCTGCTTCAGCCGGCCCTGCACGATGACGCGCATGCCTCGCTGGAGCGACTCGGCGACGTTCTCCGCCGCCTGGCGCCAGACCGAGCAGGTCAGGAAGAGGCTTTCGCCGTCCTTCCACTCGTTGGTCTGACGGTCGAAGGTGCGGGGAGTGGACGCGACGCGGAACTTCGCGACCGCCGCACCGGACGGGGTGAAGCGCAGCTCGGGGTCATCGACAAGGTTGCCGACGACCGTGATGACGGTCTCGCCTGCCATGGGGGAACCTCTCGGCGGGTTTGCTGCTGGCTGCTGGTGCTGCTACTCGAATCCCGGGATCAGCCGAGCGCGAGGCTCAGTGGGTCTCGGGACGGAGGACCTTGGTCCGGAGGACCGACTCGTTCAGGTTCATCTGGCGGTCGAGCTCCTTGACGACCGCAGGCTCGGCCTGCAGGTCGATGACCGAGTAGATGCCCTCGGGCTTCTTCTTGATCTCGTAGGCGAGACGACGACGACCCCAGGTGTCGACCTTCTCGACCTTTCCGCCACCGTCACGGACGACGGACAGGAAGTTCTCGATCAGCGGGGAGACAGCGCGCTCCTCGAGATCGGGGTCGAGGATGACCATCACCTCGTAGTGACGCATGTGGAACCCACCTCCTTCGGACTCAGCGGCCACGGTCGTTCCGTGGCAGGAGGGTTGTGATGCGTGACGCAACAGTGCCTTAGTAAATCAGCCGCCACTGACAATCGGAGGCCAGTCGACGGTTGACCCGGCTGTGCCTGGGCAGACACCGGTGCAGACGGTACAGAGTACCCGCACACGTGCTTCCGGTTGAAATCCGGCCCTGGTGGCCGTCAATCTGTACACATCGGGTGTGTATGGCGCTACGATGCGCCGCCTTCCGCAGGAGGTGCCCTCATGGCACAGGTATTGCGACCCAACACCACCGGTTCCCTCTTCGCCACGGACGGCAAGGCCCACCCCGTCCAGGACACCCTGCTCGCGGTGACCCTGGCGCTCGGTCTCACGGCCTTCGTGACGGCGCTGGTGTCCAAGGACCTGCATCTGATCAGCTCCTGGACCGGCCTGGTGGGGATCTTCACCGGCGCCTACGGGCAGTACATCTCCGTGACGACCCGAGAGCGCTTCGGCCTGATCCTGGGGCTCGGTGCCTCGGCCGTCGGCTTCTTCCTGGGCATGGCCCACGGTGGTCTCTTCGGCGGGGTCGTCGGCCACTGACCGTCGGGCCACGGTGCCGTCGGCGGGGCCGTGAGGCCACCCGCCGGACACACAGGTTGCACAGGGCCAGTCGGGGCGCTCGCGGGGCGCAGTAGGCTTCGGCGCGAGAGCCGGAGCCCCTGTACCCATGGGGACACACCAGCCCGAGGAGCGCCCCGAATGAGCCTGACCCTGAGGACGATCAGTCGCGAGCAGCATCTGGCGTACATCCAGAGCCTGCCGGCGGCGAGCCACATGCAGGTCCCGGCCTGGGCAGACGTCAAGGCGGAGTGGCGGTCCGAGAACCTCGGCTGGTTCGACAAGAGCGGCGAACTGGTGGGCGTCGGCCTGGTGTTGTACCGCCAGCTGCCCAAGATCAAGCGCTATCTGGCGTATCTGCCCGAGGGCCCGGTCATCAACTGGTTCTCGCCGAACCTGGAGGACTGGATCCGGCCGATGCTCGCGCACCTGAAGCAACAGGGCGCCTTCTCCGTGAAGATGGGCCCGCCGGTGATCATCCGGCGGTGGAACGCGGAGACCATCAAGAGCGGCATCCAGGACCCGGACGTCAAGCGGCTGCGTGACCTGGAGGCCGACTTCATCGAGCCGCGCGCGTTCGAAGTCTCCGACAAGCTGCGCCGGATGGGCTGGCAGCAGGGCGAGGACGGCGGCGCCGGCTTCGGGGACGTGCAGCCGCGGTACGTCTTCCAGGTGCCGCTCGCCAACCGGTCCCTGGAAGAGGTCCACAAGAACTTCAACCAGCTGTGGCGCCGCAACATCAAGAAGGCCGAGAAGGCGGGTGTCGAGGTGGTCCAGGGCGGCTACCACGACCTCGAGGAGTGGCAGCGCCTGTACGAGATCACCGCGGTGCGCGACCACTTCCGGCCCCGCCCGCTGTCGTATTTCCAGCGCATGTGGACGGCCCTCAACAGCGAGGACCCCAACCGTATGCGGCTGTACTTCGCGCGGCACAACGGTGTGAACCTGTCGGCGGCGACCATGCTGATCGTCGGCGGGCACGTGTGGTACTCCTACGGCGCCTCCGACAACATCGGCCGCGAAGTGCGGCCTTCGAACGCGATGCAGTGGCGGATGCTGCGCGACGCCTACGCGCTCGGTGCCACCGTCTACGACCTGCGTGGCATCTCGGACTCGCTGGACGAGACCGACCACCTCTTCGGTCTGATCCAGTTCAAGGTGGGTACGGGCGGGCAGGCCGCCGAGTACCTCGGCGAGTGGGACTTCCCGCTCAACAAGCTGCTGCACAAGGCGCTCGACATCTACATGTCGCGCCGCTGACGCCGGAGCCCACGCCGGGCCGCCCAGCGGCCCGGCCCAGCCCGTCGGTCCGGCGGATCCGTCACAATTCCCTCTCAGACCTCTGACACACGGCAGCCACGAGAAAGGTTCCGGGACCGGCCATGGCGCTCACGCTCTACGTCGACACCGCGCGCTGGCGGGCACACCACAAGCACGTGCAGGAGCAGTTCCCGGGGCTCGTCCCCGTCTGCAAGGGCAACGGCTACGGGTTCGGCCACGAGCGGCTGGCGGAGGAGGCCACCCGCCTGGGCGCCGACATGCTCGCGGTGGGCACGACGTACGAGGCGGCCCGGATCAAGGACTGGTTCGGCGGCGACCTGCTGGTGCTGACGCCGTTCCGGCGGGGCGAGGAGCCCGTGCCGCTGCCGGACCGCGTCATCCGCTCGGTGTCGTCCGTGGACGGCGTGTACGGGCTCGTGGGCGCCCGGGTGGTCATCGAGGTGATGTCCTCGATGAAGCGCCACGGTGTCAGCGAGCAGGAGCTGCCGCAGCTGCACGCGGCCATAGAGAACGTGCGCCTGGAAGGCTTCGCCATCCACCTGCCGCTGGACCGTACCGACGGCTCCGACGCCGTCGAGGAGGTCATCGGCTGGATGGACCGACTGCGCGCGGCCCGGCTGCCGCTGCACACGATGTTCGTCAGCCACCTCAAGGCCGACGAGCTGGCCCGGCTGCAGCAGCAGTTCCCGCAGACCCGCTTCCGCGCCCGCATCGGCACCCGGCTGTGGCTCGGGGACCACGAGGCCACCGAGTACCGGGGAGCGGTCCTGGACGTGACGCGCGTGGCCAAGGGCGACCGCTTCGGCTACCGGCAGCAGAAGGCGGCCTCCGACGGCTTTCTGGTCGTCGTGGCGGGCGGGACGTCGCACGGGGTGGGCCTGGAGGCCCCCAAGGCCATGCACGGCGTGATGCCGCGCGCCAAGGGCGTGGCCCGGGCAGGCCTGGCGACGGTGAACCGGAACCTGTCGCCGTTCGTCTGGGCGGGCAAGCAGCGATGGTTCGCCGAGCCCCCGCACATGCAGGTTTCGATCCTTTTCATCCCGGCGGACGCCACGGAGCCCAAGGTGGGCGATGAACTGGTGGCCCATCTGCGGCACACCACCACGCAGTTCGACCGGCTCGTCGACCGCTGATCGACCGATGATCGACCGCTGATCACGGAGCCGGAGACACGACGAAGGCCGTACACGCAGCCCGTGTACGGCCTTGTCCGTCTGTATCGGCCTGATGCGCTGTTCGCTCAGCGCGAACTGCCGTCAGCCGGTTCTCCGCCGCGGCTGCCCCAGTTCACCTGCGGCCCCTCGACATGCGCGGCGTGTCGCGGCGGATGAGCGGCGGCTCCCAGTGCGAAGACGTCCGGCGCACCGTCCAGTACGCCGCCGGACGGGTCGTCGTCGCCGGCCCGGCGCACCATGTCCCGTTCCGGCAGGAAGATGTCGCGAACGACGACGGCGCACAGGTAGAGCGTCCCCAGCAGGTGGACGGCGATGGCGAGCTGGTACCCGTCCGTCGGAAGGCCCTTGTGGGCGTCTCCGCTGGTCGTGTACGCGAGGTACATCCAGATCCCCAGGAAGTACGCGACCTCGCACGCCTGCCAGATCAGGAAGTCCCGCCAGCGCGGCCTGGCGAGCGCGGCCAGGGGAACCAGCCACAGCACGTACTGCGGCGAGTAGACCTTGTTGGTCAGGATGAACGCGGCGACGATCAGGAAGGCGAGCTGGGCGAAGCGCGGGCGGCGCGGAGCGGTCAGCGTCATCGCGGTGATCCCGGCGCAGGCGAGCACCATCATGATCGTCGCGTAGGTGTTGGCCGTGTCCGCCGTGATGTCGATGTTGAGCCAGCGCGAGACGAACAGGAAGACGGACCCGAAGTCCACCCCGCGCTCCTGGCTGAAGCGGTAGAACTTGGACCAGCCCTCGGGGGCGAGCCACATCACCGGCAGGTTGACCACGAGCCACGCGCCGACGGCGCCCAGGACGGCAGCCCCGTACTCCCGCCACCTGCCCGCTCGCCAGCACAGCACGAGGAGCGGTCCTAGCACCAGGAACGGGTAGAACTTGGCGGCCGTGGCGAGCCCCACCAGGACGCCGAAGGCGAGGACCCGGCCGCGTGACCACATCAGCATCGCGGCGGCCAGGAGGGCCACGGCGAGCAGGTCCCAGTTGATGGTCGCGGTCAGCACGAAGGCAGGCGCGAGGGCGACGAGAAGGCCGTCCCAGGGACGCCTGCGGTGGATACGGGCGGTGCACACGGCGATGACCGCGGCGCACACCATGAGCATCCCGGCGTTGACCATCCAGTAGGTCTGCTCGCGGGCCTGGATGCCGCCACTGCCCGGAGTCAGCCAGGAGGCGACCTCCATGAACACACCGGTGAGCACCGGGTACTCGAGGTAGTCCATGTCGCCCGGGAGCTTGTCGAAGTAGGGCACGAGCCCGTCGGCGAAGCCGCGCCCCTGGTAGAGGTGCGGGATGTCCGAGTAGCAGGCGTGCGTGTACTGCGAGCTGGCGCCGAAGAACCAGCCGCTGTCGTAGCAGGGCAGTTTCTGGGCCATGCCGAGAGCGAACATACCGATCGCGACAAGCGCCACGATCCGCACGGGCGTCCACCAGGACGTCCCGAGCAGGGCGCGGCGTCCGACGGGTCCGCCGATCAGCTCGCTGCCGGCCGCGGCGACCTGGTCTTCCCTGGTCGGCCGCACCACATCCGGCTCGTACACGCTCGCGCGCGTCGTCTCTGCACTGGGCATGAGGCTCATCCTGCCGTATCAAGCCAGGAAAACGCCGAGGGCCGCCCCACCTGGTCGGTGTGACGGCCCCTCTTCGGGCGGTGTTTCACGTGAAACGGATTGTTTCACGTGAAACACGTTCGGTGACGACTACCCGTTCGACCCCGCGAAGATCCCTCCGTTGCCGTTGCCCCGGGTGTTTCCGTTACCGGTCGACTCCGTGGGCGATGTGGTCACTCCGCCCGTACCCCCTGCGTCGGTGCCGCCGGGGCCGGTGCCGCCGTTTCCGTTGCCCCCTCCATTGCTGTTGCAGCTGCTGTTGCCCCAGAAGCCGCAGGTGTTGCTGGGCGAGGGCGAGGGCGAGGTCAGCGACGGGCTCGGCGTCACGCTCGGCGTCGGGCTCTGGGTGACGCTCTGCGTGGGCGAGGGGGTCACGCTCGGGCTCGGGGTGTCGTTGACGACCGTCCCGATGGGCTCCGGCGTCGGGAACGACTCGGCGGGCTGGTCCTTGAGCGCCTGTTCCATGTAGTCGTGCCAGATTTCGGCCGGGAACGAGGCACCGTGGATCTTCTTCTGGCCACCTGTCCCGTACATCTTCAGGAACGTGCGGTTCTTGTTGGCCTCGTTGTCGTCTATCCGGAACATGCTGATCGCGGTGGACAGCTGCGGGGTGTAACCGACGAACCAGGCTGACTTGTTGTAGTCGGTCGTACCGGTCTTGCCTGCCACATCACGGCCCGGCAGCTTCGCCGCGGTACCGGTGCCCTTGTCGACCACGGTCTTCAGGACGTCCGTGACGTTGTCGGCGACCTTTGGAAGGAACGCCTCCTTGGTCTGCTTGGTGTGCTGGAAGACCACCCCGTCCTTGCTGCTGACCTTGTCGACCGAGTACGGATCGTTCTGCTTCCCGCTGGCCGCGAAGGTGGCGTAGGCACCGGCCATGCGGATCGCGCTCGGGGACGAAGTACCGATGGAGAACGAGGGGTAGTTCGCGCTGGCCAGGCTGCTCTCCAGGATGCCCGCGTCCATGGCGCTCTGCTTCACCTTGTCCAGGCCGACGTCCATGCCCAGCTGCACATAGGCGGTGTTCACCGAGAACTGCATCGCCTCACGCAGGTCGATCTTGTAGTCCGGCGGGTCGCCCACCGACTCGTCGCCGTCGTTCGTCTGCAGCCACTCCTGGCCCTTCTCGTTCTTCCAGACGTCCCCGTTGTACTCCTTGATCTTCAGCTTGTTCTTGCCGCTGTAGAAACTCTTCGGCGAGACGACGGTGCGCTCGTCCTGGGCCTGCTCCGGTCCGAGGTGGGGGTTGCGGATACCCCACTTCATCGCCGCCGCGAGCACGAACGGCTTGAACGTCGAACCCACCTGGGCACCGGTCGCGTCGGCGTTGTTGGTGAAGTGCTTGGTCGCGTCCTCACCGCCGTAGATCGCCTTGATCGCACCGGTACCCGGGTCCACGGAAGCCCCACCGAACTGGACGAATTTGTCCGTGTTCGGACGCAGGTTGGGTTTGATGTTGGCCTTCTGGACGTTCTTGACGGCGGTCTCGAGCTGCTCGACCTTCTTCTTCTCGAAGGTCGTGTAGATCTGGTAGCCGCCCTGCTGCAGCTTGTCCTGGGTGATGTGGGTCGTGCTGCTGTGGGTCACCAGGTAGCTGTTGGCCAGGTCGACGAGATAACCGATCTGGCCGCTCAGCCGGGTGTTCGACCGCGGGTTCTGGACCTGCGGAAGGGTCGTGTACTTGGCGCGCTCCGTGGCACTCAGATGCCCGTACTGGACCATCTTGTTGAGGGTGTCCTGCATCTGCAGGGTCGCGCGCTTCCGGTTGGCCTCGGGAGTGGCGTTCTTCGGGTCGATGGACGTGGCGCCCGCCGGGTCGTAGTACGTGGCGCCCTTGAGCATCGCCGCCAGGAAGGCGCACTCACCGGGGTCCAGCTTGAAGGCGGGCTTGTTGAAGTACGCGTGTGCGGCGGCCTCGATCCCGTAGGCGTTCCGCCCGTAGTACGCGGAGTTCAGGTAGCCGGCCAGGATGTCGTTCTTCTTGACGGTGGCCCCCACCTTGATGGCGATGAAGATCTCCTTGAACTTCCTGGAGATCGTCTGTGACTGGTCGTCCAGCCTCGCGTTCTTCACATACTGCTGGGTGATGGTGGAGCCGCCCTGGGTCTGACCGCCCGTGGCCATGTTGAAGACGGCTCGGGCGATGCCCTTCGGGTCGATGCCGCTGTCGGTGTAGAAAGTCTTGTTCTCCTGGGAGATGACGGCCCACCGCATCGCCGGAGGGATCTGCGAGAGGTTGATGATCTGACGGTTGGTCTCGCCACCCGTGGCGACCATCTGACTGCCGTCGGCCCAGTAGTAGACGTTGTTCTGGGACTGTGCGGTCTTGGCGACGTCCGGCACGCTCACCATCGCGTACCCGACACCCGCCACTGCCACCAGGCTCCCTATGAAACCGATGAACAGACCCGCCACCAGTTTCCAGGAGGGCAGCCAGCGTGCGACGCCGTACTTGCCCGCACGCGGGTAGTCGATGAACCGTTTCCTGACGGGAGCCGCGCCCCTGCCACGGCCGGCGCCGTCGGGCGCTCTGCGCCGACCACTCGCGTTTCTCTGGGCCGCCCGCCGGGCCTCGGCTCGGCCACCGTACGGGCGCTCCTCACCTCCCGCTCCGTACGGCGCGGACGGAGACCCAGTGGCGCCTCGCGGTGCCGCGCGGCGGCCGGGGGGCGCCGACTGGCCGCGTCGGGCCGCGGCACGTCCGCCTCCCTGCGGCTGCGGCGGTTTGCGACGGTGCTCGCTCATCGAACGATTACTCCTCGGGCAGGCGCACCCTTGCGCGCCTGGAAACGGCGGCTGGTTTCCGGTCCCCCCGAAGTACGGATGCGGTCGTTTCGGCATTCACCCGTACTGCACCGAGGACGAGGACGTCCCCCATGGGTCACTCGGTTCCCGGTGGTGTGCATGGCGCACAGACTACGCACCGCCAAAACCGACCGAGCCCTGAACTTCACCCCAAACCACGCAACTTGCCTCCTGCGAATCGGTGATGTGACCCCGTTCACCGTGTCCCCTCTTGTCGCAACAGGAGCGGCGTTCTATCGTCTAGATGTATCGAGTCGATACATCAGAGCGACATAAAGACCGTGCGGACGAGACAGGAACAGGAGGGAGGCGCACATGAGCCGGCGTTCCGGGATCCTCGAGTTCGCCGTCCTCGGCCTGCTCCGCGAGTCCCCGATGCACGGCTACGAGTTGCGCAAACGACTCAATACGTCACTGGGTGTATTCCGCGCGTTCAGCTACGGGACGCTCTACCCGTGCCTCAAGACGCTGGTCTCCAACGGCTGGTTGACCGAGGAGCCGGGCAGCGCCTCCGACGATGCGGGCGCCGCTCCGCTCGCCGGACGGCGCGCCAAGATCGTCTACCGGCTGACCCCCGAAGGCAAGGAACACTTCGAGGAGCTGCTCTCCCAGACGGGCCCCGACGCGTACGAGGACGAGCACTTCGCCGCTCGTTTCGCCTTCTTCGGACAGACCTCCCGTGACGTGCGCATGCGCGTGCTGGAGGGCCGCCGCAGCCGACTGGAGGAGCGCCTGGAGAAGATGCGCGCCTCCCTGGCGCGCACCCGGGAGCGCCTGGACGACTACACCCTCGAGCTCCAGCGCCACGGGATGGAGTCCGTGGAGCGCGAAGTGCGCTGGCTGAACGAGCTCATCGAGAGTGAGCGGGCCGGACGGGACCTCAGGGGTTCCACTGCCGACGGCTCCGCTCCTGGCAGCACATCTGGAGCGACGGGCGGCCTGCCCCGGCACCGGGACAGCACCCGGCCGGATCCGTCCGACGACACCACCACGTGAGGCCCGGTCGGGGCCTCACACGTACACACAGGGAGCAACCGGAATGGGTTCGGTTCGCGTAGCCATCGTCGGCGTGGGCAACTGCGCCGCATCGCTGGTGCAGGGAGTCGAGTACTACAAGGACGCCGACGCGGCGTCCAAGGTCCCGGGTCTGATGCACGTCCAGTTCGGCGACTACCACGTGCGTGACATCGAGTTCGTCGCCGCGTTCGACGTGGACGCCAAGAAGGTCGGCCTCGACCTGGCGGACGCCATCGGCGCCTCGGAGAACAACACGATCAAGATCTGCGACGTCCCGTCCACCGGCGTGACGGTCCAGCGCGGCCACACCCTCGACGGCCTCGGCAAGTACTACCGCGCCACCATCGAGGAGTCCGCCGAGGAGCCGGTCGACATCGTCCAGGTCCTCAAGGACAAGCAGGTCGACGTCCTCGTCTGCTACCTGCCCGTCGGCTCCGAGGACGCGGCGAAGTACTACGCCCAGTGCGCGATCGACGCCAAGGTCGCCTTCGTCAACGCCCTTCCGGTCTTCATCGCCGGCACCAAGGAGTGGGCCGACAAGTTCACCGAGGCCGGCGTCCCGATCGTCGGTGACGACATCAAGTCGCAGGTAGGCGCGACCATCACGCACCGCGTGATGGCGAAGCTGTTCGAGGACCGGGGCGTGATCCTGGACCGCACGATGCAGCTGAACGTCGGCGGCAACATGGACTTCAAGAACATGCTCGAGCGCGAGCGCCTGGAGTCCAAGAAGATCTCCAAGACGCAGGCCGTCACCTCCCAGATCCCCGACCGGGACCTCGGCGAGAAGAACGTCCACATCGGCCCGTCCGACTACGTGGCCTGGCTCGACGACCGCAAGTGGGCCTACGTCCGCCTCGAGGGCCGCGCCTTCGGTGACGTGCCGCTGAACCTGGAGTACAAGCTCGAGGTCTGGGACTCCCCGAACTCCGCGGGTGTCATCATCGACGCCCTGCGCGCCGCCAAGATCGCCAAGGACCGCGGCATCGGCGGCCCGATCCTGTCCGCGTCCTCGTACTTCATGAAGTCCCCGCCGGTCCAGTACTTCGACGACGAGGCCCGCGAGAACGTCGAGAAGTTCATCAGGGGCGAGGTCGAGCGCTGACGTCGCTCCCGTGCCCGTGCGGGGTCCCCGGGTCGTCTGCCCGGGGACCCCGTACGTATGTGAGGCTGTGCCCCATGTCCGTCGTGCGCGATCTGCGGGTCCTCCTGCGCTTCAGCGGTTTCCGGCGCCTGCTCGCCGTACGCCTGCTGTCCCAGGGGGCCGACGGCGTCTACCAGATCGCGCTCGCCACGTACGTGGTCTTCTCCCCTGAGAGACAGACCTCGGCCACCGCCATCGCCTCCGCCATGGCCGTGCTGCTCCTGCCCTACTCCCTCGTCGGCCCCTTCGCGGGCGTTCTGCTGGACCGTTGGCGGCGCCGTCAGGTCTTCCTCCACGGCAACCTGCTGCGCGCCCTGCTGGCCTGTGCCACCGCCGTCCTGATGGTGAGCCATGTCCCGGACTGGCTCTTCTACGTTTCCGCGCTGTGCGTCACCGCGGTCAACCGTTTCGTGCTCGCCGGCCTGTCCGCGGCACTGCCCAGGGTGGTCGACGCCGAACGCCTGGTGATGGCCAACTCGCTCTCCCCGACGGCCGGCACGCTCGCCGCGACGGCGGGCGGCGGACTCGCCTTCGCCGTACGGCTGGTGATCGCCGACTCCGATGCCGCGGTGGTGCTCCTGGGTGCGCTCCTGTATCTGGGATCGGCCCTCGCATCGCTGAGTCTGGCTCCGCAAGCGCTGGGCCCGGACAGGGATGCCCTGCCGCCGCGCCTCGGCGCCGTGCTGGTCGGCACCACACGTGATCTGGTGGCCGGTATACGGCATCTCGCCGCACCTCAGCGCCGGGAGGCGGCCTGGGCGCTCACCGCGATGACCCTGATGCGGTTCTGCTACGGTGCGCTGCTCGTCCTGCTGCTCATGCTGTGCCGCTACGCTCTGTCCGCCACCCCGCGCCAGGGGCTCGCCCTGCTGGGGCTGGCGTTGGGGATCTCCGGAGCCGGGTTCTTCGCCGCGGCCGTGGTGACGCCGTGGGCGGCGGGACGGCTCGGTCCCGGCCGCTGGATCGCGGTGTGCGCGGGGTCCGCCGCCGTACTGGAGCCCTCACTCGGGCTCCCGTTCGCCGCGGGGCCCATGCTGGTGGCCGCGTTCGTCCTGGGGCTGACCACACAGGGCGCGAAGATCTCCACCGACACGATCGTTCAGTCCTCGGTCGACGACGGCTTCCGCGGCCGGATCTTCTCGGTCTACGACGTGCTGTTCAACGTGGCCTTCGTCGGCGCGGCCGCAGTCGCCGCCGTGATGCTGCCTCCTGACGGCCGTTCAGTCGCTTTGGTGGTCCTGGTCGCCGTTGTGTACACGGCAGTTGCTCTGCCTATGTCCCGCTTTGAGCACCAGTAAGCGTCACATCAGGGCCACGAAGCCCCACGGGGCTTCAGAGTTGTCAGTACCTACCTGTAGCTTACGGGCGTCTTATTTCGCGCCATGCGCACCCACGTTCGAGGGGACCCCGAAAGTGACCACTCCGCCGCCCCAGGGCACGAATCCGTACGCCCAGCAGCCCACCGTGCCCGTGGGGCAGCAGCCCGGCCAGCCAGGGGTCGCCCAGCAGCCGTACGCGCCACAGCAGCCCTACCCGGCGCAGCAGCCCTACCCGGCGCAGCAGGGATACCAACAGCAGCCGTATCCCCCCTTCCCCCAGCAGCAGGGTGCTCCTGCGCCGCTGCCGCCACAGGCGGGCCCGGGCAAGCGCGCCGGCAAGAAGGCGATACGGATCGTCGGCATCATCGTCGTCGCCGTTATCGTCGGCCTCGTCAAGTTCGGTGCCGGGTGGTTCCTGACCCGCGACGACGCGGAGACCACGTCGGTGGGCTCCTGCATGCACAACGACGGCACGGACTCCAAGCCTGACCTCAAGGATGTCGACTGCTCCTCGAGCAGCGCCCAGTACAAGGTCGTCCAGAAGTTTGACGGCAGCAGCGATGAGAACAAGTGCCAGACCGTCAAGGACGCGACTCTCTCCTACATCCAGTACGGCGGCGGCCACGACGTCGTACTCTGCCTGAACGAGCTCAAGAAGTAGATCGACCCACAGCCGCGAAGGGCGATGTTTCACGTGAAACATCGCCCTTCGCGCGTCTCCTGGCGGTCTTTCCGGGGTCATGTTTCACGTGAAACAGACCCCCTTTCTCAGCCCTCGCTCTGCTTGGCCCACCACTCCTTGAGCGCTGCCACCGCGGCGTCGTACCCCATCGGACCGTTCTCCAGGCGCAGCTCCAGGAGGAACTTGTAGGCCTGGCCGACGACCGGGCCGGGGCGGACCCCCAGGATCTCCATGATCTGGTTGCCGTCCAGGTCGGGGCGGATCGCATCCAGCTCCTCCTGCTCCTGGAGCTGGGTGATGCGCTCCTCCAGGCCGTCGTACGCCCGGGAGAGCGCGACCGCCTTGCGTTTGTTGCGGGTCGTGCAGTCCGAGCGGGTCAGCTTGTGGAGGCGGTCGAGGAGCGGGCCCGCGTCACGGACGTAGCGGCGCACCGCGGAGTCCGTCCACTCTCCCGTCCCATAGCCGTGGAACCGCAGGTGGAGTTCGACCAGCCGTGAGACGTCCTTCACCAGGTCATTGGGGTACTTCAGCGCCGTCATCCGCTTCTTGGTCATCTTGGCACCGACCACCTCGTGGTGGTGGAAGGAGACCCGGCCGTCCTTCTCGAAGCGGCGCGTCTTCGGCTTTCCGATGTCATGCAGCAGCGCGGCGAGCCGCAGTGTCAGATCGGGGCCGCCCTGCTCAAGCGCCATCGCCTGCTCCAGGACGATCAGCGTGTGGTCGTAGACGTCCTTGTGCCGGTGGTGCTCGTCACGCTCCAGCCGCAGAGCGGGCAGCTCCGGCAGGACGTGATCGGCGAGCCCGGTGTCCACCAGCAGCGTGAGCCCCTTGCGCGGGTGGGCGGACAGGATCAGCTTGTTCAGCTCGTCCCGTACGCGTTCGGCGGAGACGATCTCGATGCGCCCCGCCATGTCCTTCATCGCCGTGACGACCTCGGGAGCCACCTCGAAGTCCAGCTGGGCCGCGAAGCGAGCGGCCCGCATCATCCGCAGCGGATCGTCCGAGAACGACTCCTCCGGGGTCCCCGGGGTGCGCAGCACCCGGGCGGCGAGATCGTCGAGTCCCCGGTGCGGGTCGACGAACTCCTTCTCCGGCAGCGCGACGGCCATCGCATTGACCGTGAAGTCACGCCGGACCAGATCCTCCTCGATGGAGTCGCCGTACGACACCTCGGGCTTGCGCGAGCTGCGGTCGTAGGCCTCCGACCGGTACGTCGTCACCTCGATCTGGAAACGCTGAACAGCGTCTCCGACGCGGGCGTCCTTCTGGGCACCCACGGTGCCGAAGGCGATCCCCACGTCCCATGTGGCGTCCGCCCACGGCCGCACGATCTTCAGGACGTCCTCGGGGCGGGCGTCCGTCGTGAAGTCCAGGTCGTTGCCGAGCCGGCCGAGGAGGGCGTCCCGCACCGAGCCACCGACCAGAGCGAGCGAGAAGCCCGCCTCCTGGAAACGGCGGGCGAGGTCGTCGGCGACAGGGGAGACCCGCAGCAGTTCGCTCACAGCGCGCTGCTGTACCTGGCTCAGGGCACGGGGAGTGTCTTCGTTGGCGTTCGGCACAACAGAAAAGGGTACGTGCCCCCGGCGATGCCGGGGCCCGCATCAAACCTGCACAAGCGTTCCGTGAACGACCGGAAACCGGGAGTGGCGACCTGCCTGCCGATCCCCGCCATGACGGTACGGCCCGCCTCCCTTTCCGATCTTGTGGTGCGGACCGCGGCACTTCCCTTCCACGCGCATCGTTACCATGCGGGGACGCACATTCCGACGACCACTGACGACGACGAGGGACGGGCGAGCGCGTGGCCGAGGCGGCAGACTTCCAGGGGATGAGTTCCTCACCTGCCCGCCGGTGGCTCCGGCGTACCGGAGCCCTGCTCGCGGGCGCACCCCTGCTGGCCGGCCTGCTGCAGCTGCCTTCCGGCCCGGCCGCCCATGCCGCCGGGAGGAGCGCCGCGGTGGAGGCCGGCAGCTCGCCCGCGGTCAGTGTCTCCCTCGACTCGCTCAGCCCCAGCGTGCCGACCGACAACGACACCCTCACCGTCTCCGGCACGGTCACCAACAACGGCAAGCAGGCTGTCACCGACGCCCACGTGGGTCTACGCGTCGGTCAGGAGCTGACCAACCGCGCGTCCATCGACAGCGTCTCCCGGCGCACCGGCTACCTGCCCGGCGTCGACGGCAGCGAGGTGGGCGGCAAGTACGTCGAGAAGTTCGCCCAGCTCGCGCCGGGCTCGACCCAGGAATTCAGCATCTCCGTGCCCGTCAAGGAGCTGGACCTCGGCTCCGACGGCGTCTACCCGCTCGGCGTCTCACTCTCCGGCCAGACCGCCGCCCAGCCCTACGAGCAGGTACTCGGCATCCAGCGGACGTTCCTGCCCTGGCAGCCCGACGGCTCCGCCACCAAGACGCAGACGACGTTCCTGTGGCCGCTGGTCTCCGATGTCCACATGACCGCGGAGACCCTCCCCAACCAGCAGCAGACCCCCGTCTTCCAGAACGACGACCTGGCCAAGGAGATCTCCCCGGGCGGCCGCCTCTCGCAGCTCCTGTCACAGGGCAAGAACCTCGACGTCACCTGGGTGATCGACCCCGACCTGCTCGCCTCCGTGGACGCGATGACGGGCAGCTACAGCGTCAAGACCGACGGCGACAACGTCACGGCGGGCAAGAGCCAGGCGGTCGCCAAGCAGTGGCTCGCCGACCTCGAGAAGGCTGTCCAGAACAAGGAGGTCGTCGCCCTGCCCTTCGGCGACCCCGACCTGGCCTCGCTCGCCCACAACGGCAAGAACGTCACCGGCTCCCTCAGCCACCTCAAGGACGCAACAGACGTCGCCGCGAGCACCGTGGAGACCATCCTCCACGTGAAGCCCGACACGGACTTCGCCTGGCCCGTGGACGGCGCGATCGACCCCTCCATCATCAAGGTCGCCACCTCCGCCGGCGCCGACAAGGTGATCGCCCGCAGCGACAGCCTCCCCGAGACCGGCGGCCTGAACTACACACCCACCGCCGCTCGCCCCATCGGTGGCGGCACCACCGCGGTGGTCGCGGACGACGGTCTGTCGACCGCGTTCGACGGCGACATGACCTCGGCCGCACGCTCCACCCTCGCCGTACAGGACTTCCTGGCGCAGAGCCTGATGATCAACCTCCAGGAGCCGGACAAGCAGCGCAGCATCGTGGTCGCTCCCCAGCGGATGCCGACCGCGAGCCAGGCCCAGTCGATGGCCGAGGCGCTGACAGCCCAGCAGGGCAGCCACTGGTCGCAGTCGGCCGATCTGTCCGCTGCCGCCAAGGCCAAGCCGGACCCGGACGCCACGACGAAGGTGCCGACCGCGTCCCGCTACCCCTCCTCGCTGCGCAAGGAGGAGCTTCCGCAGTCCGCGTTCGAGCAGATCGAGAACACACAGGACAAACTCGACAGCTTCAAGGTGATCCTCTCCGAGCCCGCACGAGTCGTCACGCCCTTCGGCCGGGCCATAGACCGCGCCATGGCCACCTCCTGGCGCGGGCACTCCGCCCAGGCGTCGGACTTCCGCCAGGGCGTGGAGTCGTACCTCGACGGGCTCACCGCCCAGGTCCGGCTGATCGAGAAGTCCGAGACGAAGCTCTCCGGCCGCAGCGCGACGATCCCCGTGACGGTGCAGAACAACCTCATGCAGGGGGTCGACCACCTGGTCCTGCGGCTCACCTCCCAGCAGCCGACACGCCTGAAGATCGGCAACGGGCCCTACTCCGAGCAGCCCATCTCCGTCTCGGGCGGGCACAGCCAGTCGGTGAAGTTCACCACCACGGCCAACGCCAACGGCCGGGCCGCGGTCGTCGCCCAGCTCTTCACCGAGGACGGGCAGCCGTACGGCTCTCCGATCACCTTCGACGTGAACGTCACCGAGATCACTCCCACGGTGATGCTCGTCATCGCCGGTGGCGTCCTGTTGCTGGTGCTCGCCGGTTTCCGCATGTACACCCAACGCAAGCGCCTGGCCGCACGGCAGGCCGAGGAGGAACGGCAGGACAACCCGCAGGACGCTGACGACGGGGGTCTGAACACGGCCGCCGACGGCACCGTAGACACTGGGGACACCTCAGGATCCGCGGCGGCACCCGCACAGGAGTCGGACGCGGAGAGCGGGGCAGACGACCCGGAGCACCCGAGTGACCCGGGGCCGGACACCGCACCGGAAAGCGCCGACCCGTCCGGGACGGGTGAGAGAGTGGACCATTGAGCGATGTCGTGGCCAAGGGCCCGGGGACAACAAGGTGGGGTAACCATGAACGCGCCGTACGACGGTGACCGCGAGCAGGGCGCCGTGGGCAGCTCGGGCTACCCCGACGGCCCGCCACCGCACCAGCCCGGTCAGGTACCGCCGCAGCCCCCGGCCGACATGTACCTCCAGGACGCCTACCACCAGGACCCCTACCAGGCGCACGACCTCTCCGCCCAGGACCCGGTGACCGAGGCGCTCTACGACCGCGCCGCGCACCCCCCGCCGCCCCCCGGCTCGTACCAGCCGCAGCAGCCCCTCTACGGCCGGCCGCCGACGCCGCAGTACGCCCCCGACCCCCACGTGTGGGCCCAGCCGCCGGCGCCGGAGCCGGAAGGACCGTCGCAGTTCCTGCCGCACGGCGACGACCCCCGCACCACCCAGTTCGTGGGCGTCGACGACCTCGTCACCCGGTCCGGCGAGGAGCGCCACGAGCCGGACGCCTTCGCGCACCTGTTCAGGGACCAGCAGCAGGGCGGCGGACAGCCGTACGTACAACAGCCGTCCGTACCCGGCCCCGCACCGGTCCAGGGCCAGGGTCCGGCCGGACCCCCGGCACCGGCCTACGCTCAGGCGTCCCCGCAGGAGCGGGCGTACGCTGCCCCGCCGTCGGCCACCGATGCCGCACCGACGCCCGTGCCCGAGGCGACCGCCGGCTCCATCGCGGCGCCCGCGCCAGCGCCCGCGCCCACGGGGAAGAAGGGCGGGCGGGCCTCCAACCTGCTGAAGTCCAGCGCCGTGATGGCGGCGGGCACGATGGTCTCCCGGCTCACCGGGTTCATCCGCTCGGCGCTGATCGTCTCGGCGCTCGGCGTCGGCCTCCTCGGCGACACCTTCCAGGTCGCCTACCAGCTGCCGACGATGATCTACATCCTCACCGTGGGCGGCGGCCTCAACTCCGTCTTCGTGCCGCAGCTCGTGCGCGCGATGAAGGAGGACGAGGACGGCGGGGAAGCGTACGCCAACCGACTGCTCACCCTGGTCATGGTGGCGCTCGGTGGACTCACCGTGGTCGCGATCCTGGGAGCACCCTTCCTGATCCGCCTGCTGTCGGACTCGGTCGCCAACGACCCGGCCGCCAACGAGGTCGGCGTCACCTTCGTCCGTTACTTCCTGCCCTCGATCTTCTTCATGGGCATCCACGTGGTGATGGGGCAGGTCCTCAACGCGCGGGGGAAGTTCGGCGCGATGATGTGGACCCCGGTGCTCAACAACATCGTCATCATCGTGACGCTGGGCTTGTTCATCTGGGTGTACGGCAGCGCGGCCAACTCTGGGATGAAGGTGACGAACATCCCGCCGGAGGGTCAGCGCCTGCTCGGAGTGGGCGTCCTGCTCGGCATGGTCGTCCAGGCCCTGGCGATGATCCCGTACCTGCGCGAGACCGGTTTCCGGCTGCGGCCGCGCTTCGACTGGAAGGGCCACGGCCTCGGCAAGGCCGCGACGCTCGCCAAGTGGACCGTCCTGTTCGTCCTCGCCAACCAGGCCGGCGCGCTCGTCGTCTCACAGTTGTCCACCTCGGCGGGCAAGCACTCCCCGGTCGTCGGCACCGGCTTCGCCGCCTACGCCAACGCCCAACTGATCTGGGGCCTCCCGCAAGCGATCATCACCGTCTCACTGATGGCCGCGCTGCTGCCGCGCATCTCGCGCTCGGCCGCCGAGGGCGACGGTGGAGCCGTCCGCGACGACATCTCCCAGGGCCTGCGCACGACAGCCGTCGCGATCGTGCCGATCGCGTTCGGGTTCGTCGCGCTCGGTATCCCGATGTGCACCCTGATCTTCGGCTCGTCCGGCACCGGCGCCGCCACCAACATGGGCTACATGCTGATGGCCTTCGGCCTCGGCCTCATCCCGTACTCCGTGCAGTACGTCGTGCTCCGCGCCTTCTACGCCTACGAGGACACCCGCACTCCCTTCTACAACACGGTCATCGTGGCCGCCGTGAACGCGGGCGCCTCCGCGGTCTGCTACTTCGTGCTCCCGGCCCGCTGGGCCGTGGTCGGCATGGCGGCCTCCTACGGGCTCGCGTACGCGATCGGCGTCGGTGTCGCCTGGGCCCGGCTGCGCAAGCGGCTGGGCGGCGACCTGGACGGCGCCCGGGTGCTGCGGACGTACGCGCGGCTCGGCATCGCCTCCGCGCCGGCCGCTCTGCTGAGCGCGGCGGCCTGCTACGAGATCGGCCACACGCTGGGGCAGGGGGTGGCCGGCTCGCTGGCCGCCCTGGTCTGCGGTGGCGCCCTGCTTCTCGGTGTCTTCTACGTCGCCGCACGCAAGATGCGCATCGAGGAACTCAACTCAATGGTCGGCATGGTCCGCGGGCGCCTGGGGCGCTGAGGCGGGGGTACGCGCACAACCATCGTCCGCCGCCGTGTGTCGTGCATAGCGGCGGACTGTGGGCACAATTGGTTTCTGCGTCGGACAGCGCGCAACGGATGGGGAGGCAGGTACGACGGTGGCGGAACGGAGCACGGCTGCCGTCGACGTGGCAGACAACAGCGGTGACGAGCCGCTGACCGCCAAGGCGGACCAGTCCACGTCCGACGGGGTGGCCCAGGACCGGGAGCGGGACACGGACAGCGACGAGCCGCAGCAGAGCGGCGGGACCGAGCGTCCCGGGAAGGCCTCACCACCCGAACTGCACAGCGGCCACAAGCTCGCCAGACGCTACCGTCTCGAGGAATGCGTCACCCGTCTGGACGGATTCAGCAGCTGGCGTGCGGTGGACGAGAAACTCCGCCGGGCCGTCGGCATCCATGTCCTCCCCTCGGACCACGCACGGGCACGTTCGGTGCTGGCCGCGGCCCGCTCCTCCGCGCTGCTCGGCGACCCGCGATTCGTGCAGGTCCTGGACGCGGTCGAGGAGAACGACCTCGTCTATGTCGTACACGAATGGCTGCCCGACGCCGTCGAACTGACCACGCTGCTCGCCACCGGGCCGCTGGAAGCCCATGACGCCTACCAGATGGTCACCCAGGTGGCCCAGGCCATGGCCGCCGCCCACCGCGAGGGCCTCTCCCATCTCCGCCTGAACCCCAGCACCGTTCTGCGCACCTCCTCCGGCCAGTGGCGCATCCGCGGCCTGGCGGTGAACGCCGCGCTGCGCGGCATCGGCTCCGACACCCCGCAGCGCACCGACACGGAGGCCATCGGCGCGCTCCTGTACGCCGCTCTCACCCAGCGCTGGCCCTACGAGGACGACGCCTACGGTCTGTCCGGGCTGCCGAAGGGCGTCGGACTGATCGCTCCCGACCAGGTGCGCGCCGGCGTGCACCGCGGTCTGTCCGAACTCGCCATGCGGGCGCTGGCGAACGACGGTGCCACCGCCTCCCGTCACGAGGCCCCGTGCACCACGCCCGAGGAACTGGTCAAGGCGATCGGTGAGATGCCTCGCATCCGGCCGCCGGAGCCCTCGTTCACGGCGCCGCCCGACTACCAGCGCACGACGTACCAGCAGGGCACGTACGGCCGCCCGACGCCCCTCCCGGGCGTCACCCAACCCGTACCGGCTCCGCCGCCCCCGCTGCAGAGCCGCACCGGCAAGGCGCTGAAGTGGGCGGTCTCCGCGCTGCTGATCGCCGCGCTGGGCCTGGGCAGCTGGCAGCTCGCCGAGGCCCTGATGGACCAGGGCAAGAAGTCGGACAACACCAACCAGACGCACACGACGGACGGGAACGACAAGAACGGCGGCATCACACCCAAGCCGCCCACGCAGATCAAGATCCAGGGCGCGCAGGAGTTCGTCGCCAAGGGCAGTGCCCAGCACCCCGAAGACGTCGGCAAGACCTACGACGGCGACACTTCGACGTACTGGAAGACCAGCACCTTCATAGAAGGTCCGCCTATCGCGCCGTACAAGCCGGGCGTGGGCATCGTCTACGACCTCGGCTCGGCCCAGAAGGTGACCGCAGCGTCCGTAGGACTCCGCTATGCCGGCAACCACACGACGGTCGAGTTGTATGCGGCCGACTCGCTGACGCCGCCCTCGTTGGGCTCGATGCAGAAGATCGGCTCCATCACGACGAGCGGAACCACTGCCACGGTGAAACTCACCAAGTCGGTGAAGACGCAGTACGTCCTCGTCTGGCTCACCGCAGTGCCTTACTCGGAGGCAGACCCGAGCGCCTACAGCGACGCCGGCTACAAGCAGGCCATCACCGAGGTCAAGTTCACAGGTTGACGTGCCGCCCATAGGCCGGTTTACCGGTGCGTTGCCATGGGGCCTGCCGACGTCACGGGCGGCAGGCCCCATGGCGTGTCCGGATGGTTCGAACAGGGTCCCTGACCACCCGCATGGCAACGCTTCATCACAGCGCTCACCCATCGCGTCGGGGGAGAGCAGTCCCGTAAGGTTTTCCCCGAGGGGAGGGACCCATGGCAGAGGGTGCCGGGTACGGCGAAGCAAGCGATCAGGATCTCCTCTCCCGTCATATAGCCGGCGACCCCGACGCCTTCGGGGAGATCGTGCGTCGGCACCGCGACCGGCTTTGGGCCGTGGCCCTGCGCACGCTCGGGGATCGTGAAGAGGCCGCCGACGCCGTCCAGGACGCCCTGGTCTCCGCCTACCGGGCCGCCCACACCTTTCGGGGCCAGTCCGCCGTCACTACCTGGCTGCACCGGATCACGGTGAACGCGTGTCTGGACCGCGCCCGTAAGGCGGCCTCCAGGAAGACCTCGCCCGTGGACGACACGGAACGGCTGGAACAGCTCCTGGAGCCGCATGAGTCGGCCTCGGCGCCCGCCGAGCGGAACGATCTGCACCGCCAACTGTTGGAGGCCCTGGGCACCCTGCCCCCGGACCAGCGTGCCGCCCTCGTCCTCGTGGACATGCAGGGCTACCCGGTCGCGGAGGCAGCCCACATCCTCGATGTGCCGACCGGCACCGTAAAGAGCCGTTGTGCCCGTGGCAGAGCCAGACTTCTGCCGCTGCTCACCCATCTGCGTGCGGAGGGTGGCGGGAACGTCAAGAAGCCGGGCGACGGACGGAACCGGGCGCAGGGGGCATCCGTCCCACCCGCAGCGGGACCACATGATGCGGGGTCGAGCGATTCGGCTGCTGTGAAGGGCGGAGGTGGGCGAGCGTGACATCCACGACCGATATGGCCGGGCACCCGGACGTCGAGGAGCTCTCCGACCTCAGCGAAGGGCTTCTGTCGCCGTCCCGCACCGCGGACGTGCGGCGGCATCTGGAGGACTGCCCCCTGTGCGCGGACGTGTACCACTCCCTGGAGGAGATCCGCGGACTCCTCGGCACGCTTCCAGGCCCACCGCGCATGCCCGACGACGTGGCGAACCGTATCGACGCCGCCCTCGCCGCGGAGGCACTGCTGAGCTCCACGGCACCAGCGGCGGCGCCCGGCACCGCGGATGCCGATTCTCGCGAAGTCACCGCCGCGCATGTTTCACGTGAAACAGGGACCTCTTCCGCCGCGGACCGTCCTTCGGGCCGGGCCCGCGCGGCCACAGGACCGGGCCGTGCCCGACGCGCCCGCCTCGGCCGCCGCAGGACCGTCGCTCTGGCCGCCGTCTTCGCGGCTGCTGCCGTGGGTGTGAGCGCCCTGCTGGTGCAGGCGCTCGGTGGCGATACGGGGAAGTCGCCGATCGCCGCGCCGCAGCACACGGACGCCGCGCACACCTACTCCCAGGGCACACTGCAGAGCCAGGTCGCGCGCCTGCTCGCCGGAAAGACGGACGGGGGCCGTTCCGGCACTGACAAGCCCTGGGGCGCCCAGTCCGAGCCCAGCACCACCGGGTCCTCCGGCATGCGGCCGAACAAGACGTTCCAGGACACCACCGTCAACGTGCCGAGTTGCATACAGCAGGCCATCACGACCAACGAGAGCATCCTCGCCGCCGACAAGGGCGTGTACCAGGGGAGCCTCGTCTATCTCCTCGTCACGCCCGACGCCTCTGACACCACGAAGGTCACGGCCTACATCGTCGACGCGGCCTGCGTGAAGCAGCGCCCACCGTCACCCGGCAAGGTTCTGCTGACGCACTCGTACGCCCGCTCCTGACCGACATCTCGCCCCGGGCGGTTCCTGCCCGCGTGTCATGGGGAACTGTGTGCGGTGGCGTGTCCCCGTGTGCCCGGACACAACGGGAATGCGGGCCCCTTAGGATCCGTTGGGTGGGGTGAGAGCGCCGAGCGAGGCTCCCACCGGCAGTAGGCAGCAGCAGTCTCCAGAGACGAGGAATCAAGCCGTGAGCGACGTCCGTAACGTGATCATCATCGGCTCCGGGCCCGCCGGTTACACGGCGGCGCTCTACACCGCGCGCGCGTCGCTGAAGCCCCTGGTGTTCGAGGGCGCCGTCACCGCGGGTGGTGCGCTCATGAACACCACCGAGGTCGAGAACTTCCCTGGTTTCCAGGACGGCATCATGGGCCCCGAGCTCATGGACAACATGCGCGCCCAGGCCGAGCGCTTCGGTGCCGAGCTGGTTCCGGACGACATCGTCTCCGTCGACCTCACCGGTGAGATCAAGACCGTCACGGACACCGCGGGCACGGTGCACAAGGCGAAGGCCGTCATCGTCGCCACCGGCTCCCAGCACCGCAAGCTGGGCCTGCCGAACGAGGACGCTCTCTCCGGCCGCGGGGTCTCCTGGTGCGCCACCTGTGACGGCTTCTTCTTCAAGGACCAGGACATCGCCGTGATCGGCGGCGGTGACACCGCGATGGAGGAGGCCACCTTCCTCTCGCGCTTCGCCAAGTCCGTCACCGTCGTCCACCGCCGTGACACCCTGCGGGCCTCGAAGGCGATGCAGGACCGCGCCTTCGCCGACCCGAAGATCAAGTTTGTGTGGGACAGCGAGGTCGCCGAGATCAAGGGCAACCCCAAGCTCGAGAGCCTGAAGCTGAGGAACCTGAAGACCGGGGAGCTCACCGAGCTGCCGGTGACCGGGCTATTCATCGCGATCGGTCACGACCCGCGCACCGAACTGTTCAAGGGCCAGCTCGACCTCGACGAGGAGGGCTACCTCAAGGTGGACGCCCCCTCGACCCGCACGAACCTGGCCGGTGTCTTCGGCGCGGGCGACGTCGTCGACCACACCTACCGCCAGGCGATCACCGCCGCGGGTACAGGCTGCTCCGCCGCCCTGGACGCCGAGCGCTACCTCGCCGCCCTCGCGGACAGCGAGCAGCAGGCCGAGCCCGAGAAGACCACCGTCTGACCCCCGATTCGCCCACCGCATCACCGAGGTAAGGAGCCCGCCGTGGCAGGCACCCTGAAGAACGTGACCGACGCCTCCTTCGAGGAGGACGTCCTCAAGAGCGACAAGCCCGTCCTGGTGGACTTCTGGGCTGCCTGGTGCGGCCCCTGCCGCCAGATCGCCCCGTCGCTCGAGGCGATCGCCGCCGAGTACGGCGACAAGATCGAGGTCGTCAAGCTCAACATCGACGAGAACCCGGCGACGGCCGCCAAGTACGGCGTCATGTCGATCCCGACCCTGAACGTCTACCAGGGCGGCGAGGTCGCCAAGACCATCGTCGGTGCCAAGCCGAAGGCCGCGATCGTCCGCGACCTGGAGGACTTCATCGCCGAGTGAGCGGTGAGGCCGCCGAACGAGGCGGCGATGTTTCACGTGAAACGTAGGGGCCGGCCCTCCGGGGTCGGCCCCTACGCATGCGCCCCCGGCTACAGCGGCCGCAGCGCCGGCTCCTTCTGCACGGCTCCCAGCAGACGGTCCAACGCCAGCTCGACGTCTTCTTTCCAGGAGAGCGTCGAGCGCAGTTCCAGCCTGAGCCGCGGGTACGTCGGGTGCGGCCGTACCGTCTTGAATCCCACCGCCAGCAGATGGTCGGCGGGCAACAGGCACGCCGGCTCCTTCCAGCGTGCGTCGCCGAAGGCCTCGATCGCCTTGAAGCCCCGGCGCAGCAGATCCTTGGCGACCGTCTGGACCATCACTCGGCCAAGCCCCTGACCCTGGTAGCCGGGCATGATGAAGGCCGTCATCAGTTGGACCGCGTCCGGTGACACGGGGCTCGTGGGGAAGGCCGTGGAACGCGGGACATAGGCGGGCGGCGCGTACAGCACGAAGCCCACCGGTACATCGTCCACATAGACCACCCGGCCGCAGGAGCCCCAGTCCAGCAGGACGGCTGAGATCCACGCCTCCTTCTCAAGCGTGGACGTGCCGGCCTTTACCGCGGCCTCTCCGCTGACGGGGTCCAGTTCCCAGAAGACACACGCGCGACAGCGCTTGGGAAGGTCCGGAAGGTTGTCCAGCGTGAGCGGTACGAGCCGACGCCCCATGAAGGCAGTTCCTCGCTTCCTTCGCCCGCAGCACTGCGGGCGGCTGTCAGAGCGCTCCGCTCCCTGAGCAGGCTGCCGACGAACCCGCCGACCGCCCCCACGCCCAGGCCCGCGGTCACCAGTCCGGTCCGGCTCATGGTTCGCATGGCCCCGCCTCCCCGATCAAGGTGCCGCCAGGTGGATGCGCCATACCCGAACGCATCGTATCCACGATGGTGATTCGATCGATACTGCCTGAAAGCAAAGAGCGGGCCGTGTTCGGTACACACCGGACACGGCCCGCCCGGAGCGTTGCCGATCGCCACCCGGTTCCACCCGGAAGGCTCAGTCCTCCGACTCCTCCGAGTCGCCCTCCTGAAGGCCCTTGTGCAGGACCGGCCCCTCGCCCGGAGCAAGCGTGCTGAGGATCCGCTCCAGATCCTCCATCGACGCGAACTCGACGGTGATCTTGCCCTTCTTCTGTCCGAGGTCGACCTTCACCCGGGTCTCGAAGCGGTCCGAGAGCCGAGTCGCCAGGTCGCTGAGCGCCGGGGAAACCCGAGCGCCGGCGCGTGGCCCCTTGGCACGCGGGGCACTGTGCGGCCGGGACCCCATAAGGGTGACGATCTCCTCGACGGCGCGCACGGACAGCCCCTCGGCCACGATGCGGTGCGCCAGCCGGTCCTGCTCCTCCGAGTCCTCGACGGACAGCAACGCCCGGGCGTGTCCCGCGGACAGCACCCCCGCGGCCACCCGGCGCTGGACCGCCGGCGACAACTTCAGCAGCCGCAGGGTGTTGGACACCTGGGGACGCGACCGGCCGATGCGATCGGCCAGCTGGTCGTGAGTGCAGTTGAAGTCCTTGAGGAGCTGGTCATAGGCGGCGGCCTCTTCCAGCGGGTTCAGCTGGGCCCGGTGCAGGTTCTCCAAAAGGGCGTCGAGCAGCAGCTTCTCGTCGTCCGTGGCTCGCACGATCGCGGGGATGGCCTCCAGGCCCGCCTCGCGGCAGGCCCGCCAGCGTCGCTCACCCATGATGAGCTCATAGCGTGCCGGGCCCACCTGACGCACCACGATGGGTTGGAGAAGGCCGACCTCCTTGATGGAGGTGACAAGCTCGGCGAGCGCGTCCTCGTCGAACACCTCACGGGGCTGCCTTGGATTCGGGGTGATGGCGTCGAGGGGCAGCTCGGCGAAGTGGGCGCCGATCGGCGGTGCGGGCGTCTCCACCGCGCCCTGCGCGGACGTCTCCTCGGTTTCACGTGAAACAGGCGGCAGCGTGGCCACCTTCGCGGCCGCCACTCCACGGTCCGCCGCCAGGACGGGTACCGTCGACGGCGAAGCGGCTGCACCGCCGCCCACCGCGGCCTGGGCCGTGCCCTTGTCCCCTGTCGGAGCAGCAGGGATCAGTGCGCCGAGACCACGACCCAACCCCCTCCGTCGCTCGCTCACTGGATCCCCTCCACCATGCTCTGTTCCGTCCGTGCGCCGACATGGGCGTGCTGTGCGTCGTAGTGGACGCCGACACCCTTCAGCGCGATTTCACGTGCCGCCTCAAGATACGAGAGGGCACCGCTCGATCCTGGATCGTAGGTCAGCACCGTCTGCCCATAGCTCGGCGCCTCCGAGATACGGACCGAGCGGGGAATGCTCGTCCGCAGCACCTCGTCACCGAAATGGTTGCGCACCTCTTCTGCGACCTGGGACGCCAGGCGCGTTCGGCCGTCATACATGGTGAGCAGGATGGTCGACACATGCAGGGCGGGGTTGAGATGTCCCCGTACGAGGTCGACATTGCGCAGCAGCTGGCCCAGACCCTCCAGTGCGTAGTACTCGCACTGGATCGGGATGAGCACTTCCTGTCCGGCGACCAGGGCGTTGACCGTCAACAGGCCGAGGGACGGCGGGCAGTCGATGAGGATGTAGTCCAACGGCTGCTCATAGGCTTGGATCGCCCGCTGCAGTCGGCTTTCCCGGGCCACCAAGGACACCAGCTCGATCTCCGCACCGGCGAGATCGATCGTGGCAGGAGCGCAGAAGAGACCCTCCACGTCAGAAACCGGCTGCACGACCTCCGCGAGCGGCTTGCTCTCGACCAACACGTCATAGATGGAAGGGACTTCCGCGTGGTGGTCGATCCCCAGCGCGGTGGACGCATTGCCCTGCGGGTCCAGGTCGATCACCAGGACACGGGCGCCATGCAGAGCGAGGGAAGCGGCGAGATTGACGGTCGTCGTCGTCTTGCCCACGCCACCCTTCTGGTTGGCGACCACGATGACCCGGGTCTGCTCGGGCCGTGGCAGGCCCTCACCGGCACGACCCAGTGCCTCCACCGCGAGTTGGGCAGCACGACCGATGGGAGTGTCGTCCATCGGGGGCGGTGTTTCACGTGAAACATCGTCCCCCATCGACTCGGTACGGGGACCGGGGACCGGATCGGTCATCGGTCCCGCGATGTTGGCGTCGGACCGCAAGGATTCACTCTCCTCGACATCAGGCTCGCAATGAACAGAGCCTCCCATGCCTTCGGGGTTGTGAACCAGTGAGGCCTGGTCTTCTGTGGAGAAATCCACCTCTGTGGACAACTCCGTGCCCTCCACGGGGGATACCGCGCTCCGAGTGGACGGTTCTCGACGAGATCCGAGGGGCTTGCGGTCGCGGGGTTCGGCGGCGGCCCGGCCGCGACTGATGATGCCGTGCAGCAGTGAGCGACGTTTCACGTGAAACACGATGCACAGCAGCTATGGTCAGGCCTCCGCGACACTCCGAGATGCGTAGGTTTGCCAGCTTGTGTGGCGTACGGCCCACAGTCAGACCAGATCAGACAACCGCTGGATCAACGACGCCGACGTGCCCGACCCGTCCGGGCCGCCTTCGCTCGCTTGGCCGCGAACCGCACCCCTCCGGGGCTCTCCCCGACCTCCACCCGCACCACGGTCGACAGCGGATCCACGATGCCCTCCCCGACATGGAGGATGGACGTCTCGACCGCCCCGAGCTTGGTCAGAGCGGTCGCCGCGCTCTTCAGTTCCTCCTCCGCGGTGTCGCCCTTGAGGGCCAGCATCTCCCCGTAGGGACGCAGCAGCGGGATGCCCCAAGTGGCCAGACGGTCCAGCGGAGCCACGGCCCGCGCGGTCACGACATGGACCGGCGGAATCTTGCCCATGACCTCCTCGGCCCGACCGCGAACCACGGTCACATGGTCGAGGCCGAGCAGCTCGACGACCTCGGTGAGGAAGTTGGTGCGCCGCAGCAGTGGCTCAAGCAGCGTGATCTTCAGGTCTTCCCGGACGAGGGCGAGAGGAATGCCGGGCAGGCCGGCACCCGAGCCGACGTCGCACACCGTCACCCCTTCGGGGACGACCTCGGAGAGCACCGCGCAGTTCAGCAGGTGCCTCTCCCACAGGCGCGGCACCTCACGCGGGCCGATCAGCCCTCGCTGCACGCCCGCCTCGGCCAGCAGCTCGGCGTACCGGACCGCATCCGCGAAGCGATCACCGAATACGTCACGTGCCTGTTCGGGCGCAGGGGGGAGCTCCGCTGCCTCCGTCACGGGGACCGTCCTTCCGTACCGCATCAGCGCCACCGGCGCCGACCACCAGAACTACCAGGCTGACAAAGTCCGGCCCCGTCTGCGCTACAGACGGGGCCGGAGAGACGTACGGACCGATTCAGGCGGGCAGCACGACGACGAAGCGTTGCGGCTCCTCGCCCTCGGACTCGCTGCGCAGGCCCGCGGACTTGACCGCGTCGTGCACCACCTTGCGCTCGAACGGCGTCATCGGCTTGAGCTTCACGGGCTCCCCGGTGCTCTTGACCTCGGCCGCCGCCTTGGCACCGAGCTCGGAGAGCTCCGCGCGCTTCTTGGCGCGAAAGCCCGCGATGTCGAGCATCAGCCGACTACGGTCGCCGGTCTCCCGGTGCACGGCCAGCCGCGTGAGCTCCTGGAGCGCCTCCAGCACCTCACCGTCACGGCCGACCAGCTTCTGCAGGTCACGGCTGCCCGTGTCGCTGATGATCGAGACGGACGCGCGGTCGCCCTCGACGTCCATGTCGATGTCGCCGTCGAGATCGGCGATGTCCAGCAGACCCTCGAGGTAGTCCGCCGCGATCTCACCCTCCTGCTCCAGGCGGGTCAGGGTGTCTGCACCCTCGGCAGCGGCGGAGGTGGTGCCTTCCGTCACGGGATGGACTCCTTCTTACTTCTTGGACGGGGACTTGGGCCGCTGCGGACCCTTGCGCTGACCGGACTGGGCCCGGCTACGGGTACCTCCGCCGGGCTGCGGTGTCGCCTTCTTGGCGGCACCAGCCGGCTTGGCGTCCTGCGGTGCGTCGGCCTTCTCCAGCGACGGCGAGGAGGCCGTCGACTCGGAGTCCCCGGCCGGCTTGGCCCCACCGGACTGGCGCTGCGCCTTGCTCTGCCGCTTGGGCTGCTGACGCCTCGGGGTGGCGGCACCGGCGACCGTCGTACCTTCCTCGGCGGTGGCGACGGCCGTGACGTCGCTCTTCACCACGCTGCCATCGGCCTGGGCCGCGAGGCCCGCCTTGGTCAGACCGTTGATGAACTTCCGCTCGAACTCGTTGCGGTCGCGGCCCTTGGCGACGATCGCCTTGACGATGGCCTTCTCACTCCGTCGGCGGATCTTGCCGTGGTGCGTGACGTGCTTGTACAGACGCTCCAGGTAGGCGGCCTGGGCCTTGGAACCCGGGGTCGGGTTGTTGTGGATGACGTACATCTGCTGGCCCATGGTCCACACGTTGGTGGTCAGCCAGTAGACGAGGACACCGACCGGGAAGTTGATACCGAAGACGGCGAACATCACCGGGAAGACGTACATCAGCATCTTCTGCTGCTGCATGAACGGCGTCTTCACCGTCGTGTCGACGTTCTTCGTCATCAGCTGGCGCTGCGTGTAGAACTGCGACGCCGACATCAGGACGATCATGACCGCGGTGACGACGCGGACGTCGGTCAGCGAGGCACCGAGCTGGGCGACCTTGCCGGAGCCGTCCGTGAACTTCGCGGCCAGCGGGGCGCCGACGATGTGCGCCTTACGGGCGCTGGCAAGCAGCGTGTCATTGATGACGCCGATCGTCTTGCCCGTCGCGATGCCGTTGAGCACGTGGTACAGGGCGAAGAAGAACGGGGACTGCGCCAGGATGGGAAGGCACGAGGAGAGCGGGTTGGTGCCCGACTCCTTGTACAGCTTCATCATCTCTTCGGACTGACGCTGCTTGTCGTTCTTGTAGCGCTCCTGGATCTTCTTCATCTCGGGCTGGAGCGTCTGCATGGCCCGAGTGGCCTTGATCTGCTTCACGAAGAGCGGGATCAGGCAGATACGGATGAGGATCACCAGGGACACGATGGACAGGCCCCAGGCCCAGCCCGTGTCAGCGCCGAAGATCGCGCCGTACACCTTGTGGAACTGGACGATGACCCACGAAACGGGTGTGGTGATGAAGCTGAAGAGGCTGGCAATCGTGTCCACTAATCATGCTCCTTGGGCATGGGACGAGGTCTTCGCGGCCGGGCTCGAAGGGAGCATCCCCTCGGTGGCCGGTTCGGCGGCGGAGGGCCCGCCCTTGCGTGCGCGCCAGGCGTCGCGCAGCATTTCGTGCCACCGCGGACGCTTGCGCGGCGGGACATGGTCCACACCGCCGAGCGACCACGGATTGCACCGCAGGATGCGCCAGGCGGTCAGTGCCGTCCCCTTGATCGCACCGTGCCGGTCGATGGCCGTGTAGCCGTAGTGGGAACACGACGGGTAGTACTTGCACACGGGCCCGAGCAGCGGACTGATCGTCCACTGGTAGAGCTTGATCAGAGCCAGCAGCGGGTACTTCATCGCGCGCCCTCTCCTCCCAGCAGCCGCTGGAAGGCTGCATCCAGGTCTCGGGCCAGCTGTGCATGGTCGGCGTCACCCGCACCGGGCAGCGCTCGTACGACTACCAGGCTACCGGGGGGCAACAGCGCCACTCGGTCACGCATCAGATGGCGAAGCCTGCGCTTCACCTTGTTGCGAACGACCGCTCCGCCCACGGCCTTGCTCACGACGAAACCCGCACGCGTCGGGGGAGCGCTCTCCCCAGGCGCGTGCGGGTCCGTGGCACCGCTGCGAAGGTGGACGACGAGTAGCGGGCGTCCAGCCCGGCGTCCTCGGCGTACCGCGGTCGCGAAGTCCTCGCGCCGCCTCAGCCGATACTCGGTAGGCAGCACGTCATGACCTGTACGCGATCAGGCGGACAGGCGGGCGCGACCCTTGCTGCGGCGGGACGCCAGGATGGCGCGGCCGGCACGGGTGCGCATCCGCAGCCGGAAGCCGTGGGTCTTCGCGCGACGACGGTTGTTCGGCTGGAAGGTGCGCTTGCTCACTCGGGGGCTCCAGTAATGATTCGGTGGGTGGCGGGGTGTCGCCTGGCTGTCACCGTGCGCCCACGAGTAGCTCGCATTACGCCCGAGTGCACCGCTTCCCGATCACCGACATGTGCCCTGGTCGGCACACTGGTACGTGATCTGTGCCCATCGGAGGCAGGCGGCAGCAGCCATCGACAACTCGACCTGGTTACGGTACGCGGGGCTGCGCCATCCGGTCAAACCGGTGGCCGGTCGGGGACACTTGTCCACAGGCTGGGGACAACAACTTGAACCGCACCGGCCGCCCTGACTACCGTGACTGGACTCCGATTCGTTCCCTTATCCCTGGCCGAGCAGTTTTGCTCCCGACCTGACCGAACCGATTCACATCCCGACCCGTCCCGCAACCACACGTTCGTGGGACCTGTGAGAGAGCGTGCCCTGTGGCTGACGTACCCGCCGATCTTGCCGCAGTGTGGCCGCGAGTACTCGAGCAGCTCCTCGGTGAGGGCCACGGGCCGGGCGTCGAGGCGAAGGACGAGCACTGGATCAGGCGCTGCCAGCCGCTGGCGCTGGTGGCCGACACCGCCCTGCTCGCCGTACCGAACGAGTTCGCGAAGGGCGTCCTGGAAGGCCGACTGGCGCCGGTGGTCAGCGAGACGCTGAGCCGCGAGTGCGGCCGCCCGATCCGTATCGCGATCACTGTCGACGACTCCGCGGGCGAGCCCCCGGCCCCGCCCGCCCAGTCGCGCTACGAGGAACCCGAGCTGCCCTCCCCGCAGGGCCGCGACGCATACGACGGCGGCGGTTACGACGGCGGCGGATACGAGGGGTACGGCCGCCATCGCGCCGACGACCACCGCGATCCTCGCGATCACCGCGCCGGCCGCCCCGACCAGCGTGCCGGAGAGCAGCTCCCGGCCCCCCGGGTCGACCAGCTCCCGCCCGCACGTCCTGCGTACCCGGGCGAGTACCAGCGCCCCGAGCCCGGCGCCTGGCCGCGCACGGACGACTACGGCTGGCAGCAACAGCGGCTCGGCTTCCCCGAGCGCGATCCGTACGCGACACCGGACTACCGCACACAGTCGCTGGACCGGTCGCCGTACGAACAGCAGCGCCCGGACTACGACGGTGGACGCCCGGACTACGACGGTGGACGCCCGGACTACGACGGTGGACGCCCGGACTACGAGCAGCAGCGGCCCGACCGCCGTGAGCTCCCGGAGCCGCCCTCCGGCAACGGCCACGTGCACAGGGGCGGCCCGGTCGGCCCGAACCTGCCCACGACCGGCGCTCCCGGTCCGCTGGCCGCGCAGCCCGCGCCGGCGACCGGGCCGGGCGAGCCCACCGCGCGCCTGAACCCCAAGTACCTCTTCGACACGTTCGTCATCGGCGCCTCGAACCGCTTCGCGCACGCCGCCGCCGTCGCCGTCGCCGAGGCACCGGCCAAGGCCTACAACCCCCTGTTCATCTATGGGGAGTCGGGGCTCGGCAAGACGCACCTGCTGCACGCGATCGGGCACTACGCGCGCAGCCTGTACCCCGGCACGCGCGTGCGGTACGTGAGCTCCGAGGAGTTCACCAACGAGTTCATCAACTCCATCCGCGACGGCAAGGCGGACGCGTTCCGCAAGCGCTACCGCGACATGGACATCCTGCTCGTCGACGACATCCAGTTCCTGGCGCAGAAGGAGTCGACACAGGAGGAGTTCTTCCACACCTTCAACACCCTCCACAACGCCAACAAGCAGATCGTGCTGTCCTCGGACCGGCCGCCCAAGCAGCTGGTCACCCTGGAGGACCGGCTGCGCAACCGCTTCGAGTGGGGACTGATCACCGACGTCCAGCCGCCCGAGCTGGAGACGCGCATCGCGATCCTGCGCAAGAAGGCGGTGCAGGAGCAGCTGAACGCTCCGCCGGAGGTGCTGGAGTTCATCGCCTCCCGGATCTCGCGCAACATCCGCGAGCTGGAGGGCGCGCTGATCCGGGTGACGGCCTTCGCCTCGCTCAACCGGCAGCCCGTGGACCTGGGGCTGACGGAGATCGTGCTCAAGGACCTGATCCCGGGCGGCGAGGACACGGCCCCCGAGATCACGGCCACCGCGATCATGGCGGCCACCGCGGACTACTTCGGGCTGACGGTGGAGGACCTGTGCGGCACCTCACGCGGCCGCGCCCTGGTGACCGCGCGGCAGATCGCCATGTACCTGTGCCGTGAGCTGACCGATCTGTCGCTGCCCAAGATCGGCGCGCAGTTCGGAGGCCGCGACCACACGACGGTCATGCACGCCGACCGCAAGATCCGCGCGCTGATGGCCGAGCGGCGCTCCATCTACAACCAGGTGACGGAACTGACGAACCGCATCAAGAACGGCTGACGCGGTCCGCAGGGGCCGGCGCACACGGTCCTGCGCCACCGCGGGCGCCCCGGGGCAAGGCCCCGGGGCGCCTTTTGCGTTCCGGGGGTCACCGGGGGCGCGCTCCCGCCGTCTTCCGGCACCCGCCCGGCTGAGGCGGAGGAGGTCCCTGACGGAGCGGTTGGCGTCGGTCGCGGTCCCCCTCGTCGCCACCACCGCCCCCAGGCCACCGGACATCCCCCGACACCTGCTGTTCGATTACCTGCCGGGTTACGGCCACTCTCCACAGATCCGGTGACTTTCTTCCATCCACACCCTGGGGACTGCGGAGTTGTCCAGATCGCATCCACAGGTGGTGCTGGGGAAGAACCATCCAACCAGCTCAGCGGGTTGTGGATTCGTGGATGGGAGATCTCCACAGACTGTGGACGACGCGAAGATCCACAGGCTGTGCACCGAGTTGTCCACCGGCAGCCCACAGGCCAGGGCGGGTTGTCCCCAGCGATCCCCGGCTTGTCCACATCCCTGTCCACTGTTCGGCAACGCGGCGCGCCTCCTCACCGACGGGAGTGAAAGGCGTCACACCAAGGTGCTGGGTTGCCCTGTGGGAAAGACGGGTAAAACTGGGGACGGCACTGGGGAGAAGTGCCCCGAGGCTGTGCACGGGGTGTGCAGAACTTTCTGTTCTCCACAGAGACCCCTGGTTGTCCACCGGCTGCGCCCACAGCCCCGGTGGACAAAATTCTGCCTCCGACCTGGGACGACGCGGTTATCCACGGTTTCCACAGGCCCTACTACTACTCCCAACCAGAGAGACCGGGGAATTCGCTTGGAAGCGGGGTCTGTGCACAACTCGCCCGTCGACTCCCGACCGTCCCTCGTCACGACTTGACCCCGAGAGGCACCTACTGTCAGTGGGGTGCGTCAGACTGGTCCCCGGTGTCCTTCCCCTCGCCGGGATCCACGACACCGAGTCAGACGACGAAGGCCAGCAGGGCGAGAGCGCCGGCAACAGCAGGAGGCGGCTTACGGTGAAGATCCGGGTGGAACGCGACGTACTCGCGGAGGCAGTGGCCTGGGCGGCACGCAGCCTCCCGGCCCGTCCGCCGGCGCCTGTCCTCGCCGGCCTGCTGCTGCGGGCCGAGGACGGCCAGCTCAGCCTGTCCAGCTTCGACTACGAGGTCTCCGCGCGTGTGTCCGTGGAGGCGGAGGTCGAGGAGGAAGGCACGGTCCTCGTCTCCGGCCGCCTCCTCGCCGACATCTCCCGCGCCCTCCCCAACCGTCCGGTGGAGATTTCCACAGACGGTGTACGGGCCACGGTGGTCTGCGGCTCCTCCCGGTTCACCCTGCACACACTGCCTGTGGAGGAGTACCCGGCGCTGCCGCAGATGCCGAACGCGACGGGCACGGTCCCCGGCGAGGTCTTCGCCTCCGCCGTGCAGCAGGTCGCCATCGCGGCCGGCCGGGACGACACGCTGCCGGTGCTGACCGGTGTGCGCATCGAGATCGAGGGCGACACGGTCACGCTGGCCTCCACCGACCGCTACCGCTTCGCGGTCCGCGAGTTCCTGTGGAAGCCGGAGAACCCGGAGGCGTCCGCGGTCGCCCTGGTGCCCGCCAAGACGCTCCTGGACACCGCCAAGGCGCTGACCAGCGGCGACAGCGTGACCCTGGCGCTGTCCGGCTCGGGCGCGGGCGAGGGCCTGATCGGTTTCGAGGGCGCCGGGCGGCGGACGACGACCCGCCTCCTGGAGGGCGACCTGCCGAAGTACCGCACGCTGTTCCCGACGGAGTTCAACTCGGTCGCCACCCTGGAGACCGCTCCCTTCGTGGAGGCCGTCAAGCGCGTGGCGCTGGTGGCCGAGCGCAACACCCCGGTGCGGCTGAGCTTCGAGCAGGGCGTGCTGATCCTGGAGGCCGGTTCCAGCGACGACGCACAGGCTGTGGAAAGGGTCGACGCCCAGCTGGAGGGCGACGACATCTCGATCGCCTTCAACCCGACCTTCCTGCTGGACGGCCTGAGCGCGATCGACTCCCCGGTGGCCCAGCTGTCGTTCACGACGTCCACGAAGCCCGCGCTGCTGGGCGGCAAGCCGGCCATGGACGCCGAGGCGGACGAGGCCTACAAGTACCTGATCATGCCGGTGCGCCTCAGCGGCTGACGGTCGCCAACAGTCCCCCCTGGGGACGGCCGGTGGATGACGGCCCCCAGGGGGAAGCCGCAGGTGGGACCACGTGTGAGCGCGTATGCCCACAGCTGTGCGTGACCGTCCGGGTTTAGGCTCGGACACGGGTACGAACGTGCCCCACACGCCACACAGCGACCTAAGGAACAACTGATGGAGCTCGGTCTCGTCGGCCTCGGCAAGATGGGCGGCAACATGCGCGAGCGGATACGCCGCGCGGGCCACACCGTCATCGGATACGACCGCAACCCGGACCTCGCCGATGTCCACAGCCTCGAAGAGCTTGTGGGCAAGCTGAAGGGCCCGCGCGTGGTCTGGGTGATGGTCCCGGCCGGTGCCCCGACCCAGTCGACGATCGACGAGCTGGCCGAGCTGCTGGAGCCCGGTGACGTCGTGGTGGACGGCGGCAACTCCCGCTGGACGGACGACGAGAAGCACGCCGCCGAACTCGGCGTCAAGGGCATCGGCTTCGTCGACTGCGGCGTCTCCGGCGGAGTGTGGGGCCTGCAGAACGGCTATGCGCTGATGTACGGCGGCGACCCCGAGCACATCGCCAAGGTGCAGCCGATCTTCGACGCGCTCAAGCCGGAGGGGCCGTACGGCTCGGTCCACGCGGGCCGGGTCGGTGCCGGGCACTTCTCCAAGATGGTCCACAACGGCATCGAGTACGCCATGATGCAGGCCTATGCCGAGGGCTGGGAGCTGCTGGAGAAGATCAAGTCCGTGGAGAACGTCCGCGAGGTCTTCCGTTCCTGGCAGGAGGGCACCGTCATCCGCTCCTGGCTGCTCGACCTCGCGGTCAACGCCCTGGACGAGGACGAGCACCTGGACAAGCTGCGCGGCTACGCCGAGGACTCCGGCGAAGGACGCTGGACCGTCGAGGCCGCCATCGACAACGCCGTCCCGCTCCCGGCGATCACGGCGTCCCTCTTCGCCCGGTTCGCCTCGCGGCAGGACGACTCGCCGCAGATGAAGATGATCGCCGCGCTGCGCAACCAGTTCGGCGGCCACGCCGTGGAGAAGAAGTAGTCCACAGGACCGCAGGGCGGTCCCCAACCCTGGGGGAGGTCGGCGAACGACCATGCACGTCACGCATCTGTCGCTGGCCGACTTCCGCTCGTACGCCCGGGTCGAAGTGCCCCTCGACCCGGGCGTCACGGCTTTCGTCGGCCCGAACGGGCAGGGCAAGACGAACCTCGTCGAGGCGGTCGGCTATCTCGCCACCCTCGGCAGCCACCGCGTCTCCTCCGACGCCCCGCTCGTCCGCATGGGCGCCGAGCGTGCGATCATCCGGGCCGCGGTGCGCCAGGGCGAGAGGCAGCAGCTGGTCGAGCTGGAGCTGAACCCCGGCAAGGCCAACCGTGCCCGCATCAACCGGTCCTCGCAGGTCAGGCCCCGGGACGTGCTCGGCATCGTACGGACGGTGCTGTTCGCGCCCGAGGACCTCGCCCTGGTCAAGGGCGACCCCGGTGAGCGGCGCCGTTTCCTGGACGAGCTGATCACGGCACGCTCCCCGCGGATGGCCGGCGTCCGCTCCGACTACGAGCGGGTCCTCAAGCAGCGCAACACCCTGCTGAAGTCGGCGGCGCTGGCCCGCCGTCACGGCGGCCGCTCCATGGACCTGTCCACTCTCGACGTCTGGGACCAGCACCTCGCGCGCGCGGGCGCCGAGCTGCTTGCCCAGCGCCTCGATCTGATCGCGGCGATCCAGCCGCTCGCCGACAAGGCGTACGAGCAGCTGGCGCCCGGCGGCGGCCCGGTCGCCCTGGAGTACAAGCCGTCCGCGCCCGGTGAGGCCCACACGCGTGAGGCCCTGTACGAGCAGCTGATGGCGGCGCTCGCCGACGCCCGCAAGCAGGAGATCGAGCGCGGCGTGACCCTGGTCGGACCGCACCGGGACGAGCTGCTGCTCAAGCTCGGTCAGCTGCCCGCGAAGGGGTACGCGTCCCACGGCGAGTCCTGGTCGTACGCGCTGGCGCTGCGCCTGGCGTCGTACGACCTGTTGCGTGCGGAGGGGAACGAGCCGGTGCTGGTGCTCGACGATGTCTTCGCCGAGCTGGACACCCGCCGACGGGAGCGGCTGGCGGAGCTGGTGGCGCCCGGGGAGCAGGTCCTGGTGACCGCCGCGGTCGACGACGACGTACCGGACGTGCTGACGGGGACGCGGTACTCCGTGTCCGACGGCACCGTGGAGCGGGCATGAGCAGCGACGAGCCCACCTCGAACATGAGTATTGAGCGGCCCGAACCGACCATGAGCACCAACGAACCCCCGCCGAAGAAGACCCCGGAGCTGTCCGGCGTGGACCTCGCGCGCGTGGCACTGAGGGCCGCGAAGGAACAGGCACGCGCGCGAGGGGAGGCGGCGCAGCAGAAGAGGCAGGCGCGCAGCGGGGGCTTGCGCTCGGGCGCGCGCGGCGACCGGCGCGACCCCATGCCGCTCGGTGCGGCGATCAACCGGCTGATCGCCGAGCGCGGCTGGGAGACCCCGGCCGCGGTGGGCGGTGTGATGGGCCGCTGGCCGCAGATCGTCGGTGAGGACCTCGCCCGGCACTGCGTTCCGCAGTCGTACGACGAGGACGAGCGGGTCCTCGTCGTACGGTGCGACTCGACGGCATGGGCGACGCAGCTGCGGTTGCTGGCGCCGCAACTGGTGGCGCGGCTCAACGAGGACCTGGGGCACGGCACGGTCCGGCTGATCAAGGTCCAGGGCCCCGGCGGTCCCGCCCGCCGCTACGGCCCCTTGCGCGCCCCGGGGAGCACCGGGCCGGGGGACACCTACGGGTGACAGACATCACAGAAGGCCGTCGGAAGTAGGGGCCGACGGCCCTTTCGCCGTGCCCGGACGCGGTCGCGAGCACCGGTCCGGCTCCCACGTAGCCAAGGGTTGACAGCCGGAAGCGCTGAGTGCCTCCCAGAGCCTCTTGGAGCCCCGCTCCGAATATGGGGAGTCGGCCGAGACCGGTTGAGGGCGGCACATGCGGACTCAGGTACCCGCAAACCCCCATCACTGTCGGCGCTACCGGTAGACTGGAGGACAATCCCGCCCCGACCGTGGGGACCGCCCGGGAAAAGCTGAGCAACGCTGATCAAGGCTGACCAACGCAACATGCCGCAGCCGCTCCGGCAACCTGCCGACGAGCCCGGCTCGTGCTGTGCCAGAAAGGGCGCTTCGTGGCCGATTCCGGCAACCCCAACGAGAACATCCCGTCCACCGACGCCGTCGTGAACCCCGCGGAGGCCGCCTCCAACGGCGAGGTCACCGCGTCGTACGACGCCAGCGCCATCACCGTCCTCGAGGGTCTGGACGCGGTCCGCAAGCGACCCGGCATGTACATCGGATCGACCGGTGAGCGAGGACTGCACCACCTCGTGTACGAGGTCGTCGACAACTCGGTCGACGAGGCGCTGGCCGGATACGCGGACACCATCGACGTCACGATCCTCGCCGACGGCGGCGTCCGGGTCGTCGACAACGGCCGTGGCATCCCGGTGGGCATCGTGCCCTCCGAGGGCAAGCCGGCCGTCGAGGTCGTGCTGACCGTGCTGCACGCGGGCGGCAAGTTCGGAGGCGGCGGTTACGCCGTCTCCGGCGGTCTGCACGGTGTGGGTGTGTCCGTCGTGAACGCGCTGTCCACGAAGGTCGCCGTCGAGGTGAAGACCGACGGCCACCGGTGGACGCAGGACTACAAGATGGGCGTCCCGACGGCCCCGCTGGCCAAGCACGAGGCGACCGAGGAGACCGGCACGTCGGTCACCTTCTGGGCCGACCCGGAGATCTTCGAGACCACGGAGTACTCCTTCGAGACGCTGTCGCGGCGCTTCCAGGAGATGGCGTTCCTCAACAAGGGCCTGACGATCCGGCTCACCGACGAGCGCGAGTCGGCGAAGGCCACCAGTGGCGCGGACGAGGCGGGTGCCGACGAGAAGGCCGAGGTCAAGTCCGTCACGTACCACTACGAGGGCGGCATCGTCGACTTCGTGAAGTACCTCAACTCCCGCAAGGGAGAGGTCGTGCACCCCACCGTCATCGACCTGGAGGCGGAGGACAAGGACAAGAGCCTGTCCCTCGAGGTCGCGATGCAGTGGAACAGCGGCTACAGCGAGGGCGTGTACTCCTTCGCGAACATCATCCACACCCACGAGGGCGGTACGCACGAAGAGGGTTTCCGCGCCGCGCTGACCTCCCTGATCAACAAGTACGCGCGCGACAAGAAGCTGCTGCGCGAAAAGGACGACAACCTCACCGGTGACGACATCCGCGAGGGTCTGACCGCGATCATCTCGGTCAAGCTGAGCGAGCCGCAGTTCGAGGGCCAGACGAAGACCAAGCTGGGCAACACGGAGGCGAAGACCTTCGTGCAGCGCGCGGTCTACGAGCACCTCAACGACTGGCTGGACCGCAACCCGGTGGAGGCCGCGGACATCATCCGCAAGGCCATCCAGGCGGCCACCGCGCGCGTGGCGGCCCGCAAGGCGCGCGACCTGACCCGGCGCAAGGGCCTGCTGGAGACGGCGTCGCTGCCGGGCAAGCTCGCCGACTGCCAGTCGAACGACCCGACCAAGTGCGAGATCTTCATCGTCGAGGGTGACTCCGCCGGCGGCTCGGCCAAGTCCGGCCGCAACCCGCAGTACCAGGCGATCCTCCCGATCCGCGGCAAGATCCTCAACGTGGAGAAGGCCAGGATCGACAAGATCCTGCAGAACCAGGAGATCCAGGCGCTGATCTCCGCCTTCGGCACGGGCGTGCACGAGGACTTCGACATCGAGAAGCTCCGCTACCACAAGATCATCCTGATGGCGGACGCCGACGTCGACGGCCAGCACATCAGCACCCTGCTGCTGACCTTCCTGTTCCGCTTCATGCGGCCCCTGGTCGAGGCCGGGCACGTGTACCTGTCCCGCCCCCCGCTGTACAAGATCAAGTGGGGTCGCGACGACGTGGAGTACGCCTACTCGGACCGCGAGCGCGACGCGCTGATCGAGATGGGCCGCCAGCGCGGCAAGCGCGTCCGCGAGGACTCGATCCAGCGCTTCAAGGGCCTCGGCGAGATGAACGCCGAGGAGCTGCGCGTGACCACGATGGACCAGGAGCACCGGGTCCTCGGTCAGGTCACCCTCGACGACGCCGCCCAGGCCGACGACCTGTTCTCGGTCCTCATGGGCGAGGACGTCGAGGCACGCCGCGCGTTCATCCAGCGCAACGCCAAGGACGTCCGCTTCCTCGACATCTGAGTCGGTCTCAGCTGACCGCACCAGGAAGGATCTTCACCAGCAATGGCCGACGAGAACACTCCCGTCACCCCGCAAGAGGGCGGCGAACTCGCGATGCGCGTCGAGCCCGTCGGGCTCGAGACGGAGATGCAGCGTTCGTACCTGGACTACGCGATGTCCGTCATCGTGTCCCGCGCGCTGCCCGACGTACGGGACGGTCTCAAGCCCGTCCACCGCCGTGTGCTCTACGCGATGTACGACGGCGGCTACCGCCCCGAGCGCGGCTTCTACAAGTGCGCCCGTGTCGTCGGCGACGTCATGGGCAACTACCACCCGCACGGCGACTCCTCCATCTACGACGCGCTGGTGCGCCTTGCCCAGCCGTGGTCGATGCGGATGCCGCTGGTCGACTCCAACGGCAACTTCGGCTCCCCGGGCAATGACCCGGCGGCGGCGATGCGCTACACCGAGTGCAAGATGGCGCCGCTGTCGATGGAGATGGTCCGGGACATCGACGAGGAGACCGTCGACTTCACGGACAACTACGACGGCCGCTCGCAGGAGCCGACCGTCCTGCCCGCCCGCTTCCCGAACCTCCTGATCAACGGTTCGGCCGGTATCGCGGTCGGTATGGCGACCAACATCCCGCCGCACAACCTGCGCGAGGTGGCGGCCGGCGCCCAGTGGTACCTGGAGAACCCGGACGTCTCGCACGAGGAGCTGCTGGACGCGCTCATGGAGCGCATCAAGGGCCCCGACTTCCCGACCGGGGCGCTCGTCGTCGGCCGCAAGGGCATCGAGGAGGCGTACCGCACCGGGCGCGGCTCCATCACGATGCGCGCGGTGGTCGAGGTGGAGGAGATCCAGGGCCGCCAGTGCCTGGTGGTCACCGAGCTGCCGTACCAGGTCAACCCGGACAACCTGGCGCAGAAGATCGCCGACCTGGTGAAGGACGGCAAGATCGGCGGCATCGCGGACGTCCGCGACGAGACCTCCTCCCGCACCGGGCAGCGCCTGGTCATCGTGCTGAAGCGGGACGCGGTCGCCAAGGTCGTCCTGAACAACCTCTACAAGCACACCGACCTGCAGACGAACTTCGGCGCCAACATGCTGGCGCTCGTCGACGGCGTGCCGCGCACCCTCTCCCTGGACGCGTTCATCCGCCACTGGGTGACGCACCAGATCGAGGTCATCGTCCGCCGTACGCGCTTCCGGCTGCGCAAGGCCGAGGAGCGCGCGCACATCCTGCGCGGTCTGCTGAAGGCGCTGGACGCCATCGACGAGGTCATCGCCCTGATCCGGGGCAGCGAGACCGTCGAGATCGCGCGCACCGGCCTGATGGGCCTGCTGGAGATCGACGAGATCCAGGCCAACGCCATCCTCGAGATGCAGCTGCGCCGCCTGGCCGCCCTGGAGCGCCAGAAGATCGTCCAGGAGCACGACGAACTCCAGGCGAAGATCAACGAGTACAACGAGATCCTCGCCTCCCCCGTCCGCCAGCGCGGCATCGTCAGCGAGGAGCTGGCCGCGATCGTCGAGAAGTACGGCGACGACCGGCAGACCAAGCTGATCCCCTACGAGGGCGACATGTCCATCGAGGACCTGATCGCCGAGGAGGACATCGTCGTCACGGTCACCCGCGGCGGCTACGTCAAGCGGACCAAGACCGACGACTACCGCGCCCAGAAGCGCGGCGGCAAGGGCGTACGCGGCACGAAGCTGAAGGAGGACGACATCGTCGACCACTTCTTCGTGTCGACGACGCACCACTGGTTGCTGTTCTTCACCAACAAGGGCCGCGTCTACCGTGCCAAGGCCTACGAGCTGCCGGAGGCCGGCCGGGACGCACGCGGCCAGCACGTGGCGAACCTGCTGGCCTTCCAGCCGGACGAGGCGATCGCCGAGATCCTCGCGATCCGCGACTACGAGGCCGCGCCGTACCTGGTGCTGGCCACCAAGTCCGGCCTGGTCAAGAAGACGCCCCTGAAGGATTACGATTCGCCCCGCTCCGGCGGTGTCATCGCGATCAATCTCCGCGAGACGGCGGACGGTTCCGATGATGAACTGATCGGGGCCGAACTGGTCTCGCCCGAGGACGATCTGCTTCTGATCAGCAAGAAGGCACAGTCGATCCGCTTCACGGCGACCGACGAGTCCCTGCGCCCGATGGGCCGCGCCACCTCCGGTGTCAAGGGCATGAGTTTCCGTGAGGGCGACGAACTGCTCTCGATGAATGTTGTTCGACCCGGTACGTTCGTGTTCACTGCCACCGACGGTGGGTACGCGAAGCGGACCGCCGTCGACGAGTACCGCGTCCAGGGCCGTGGCGGCCTCGGTATCAAGGCCGCCAAGATCGTCGAGGACCGTGGTGAGCTCGTCGGCGCGCTGGTGGTCGAGGAGACCGACGAGATCCTCGCCATCACGCTGTCAGGCGGTGTGATTCGTACGCGAGTCAATGAGATCAGGGAGACGGGCCGTGACACCATGGGCGTCCAACTGATCAACCTGGGCAAGCGCGATGCCGTGGTCGGTATCGCACGTAACGCCGAGGCGGGACGCGAGGCGGAGGAAGTCGACGGCGACGTGGCCGTGGACGAGACCGCGGAGGGTGCCGCGACCACCGGCACGGACGAGGGTGAGGCGCCCTCGGCCGAGTAGCACGAGGAGTGAGTCAGCGTGAGCGGAGCCACGGGCGCCGGATCGACCGGTACGGACACGGACGGCGGCGGCCGTGGCTCCGCCGCGGAAGCGACAGATCCGCACACGACGAATCTGAAGGCGATCAAGCCGCCCGCGACCGACTCGCCCTCGTCCGACCCGCAGCAGCAGAAGGCCGGCGCCGCCCCGGCCGCCCCCAGCGGGGCGCAGCCCGCGCCGGGCGCACAGCCGCCGTCCCCCCTGCCCTCGGAGCGCCGGCCGCAGCAGCCCGCGGGCCCGTACCACCCGCCGCAGGCCTACGAGCCGGGGGTCCCGTCCGGCGCCGTACGTCGCCCCCGCACCGGGGCGCGCACCATGCCCCGCACCCGCAAGGCACGTCTGCGCGTGGCCAAGGCCGACCCGTGGTCGGTGATGAAGGTCAGCTTCCTGCTCTCCATCGCGCTCGGCATCTGCACGATCGTCGCCGCGGCGGTGCTGTGGATGGTCATGGACGCGATGGGCGTCTTCTCCACGGTCGGCGGCACGATCTCGGAGGCCACCGGCTCGAACGAGTCGAACGGCTTCGACCTGCAGTCCTTCCTGTCCCTGCCGAACGTCCTGATGTTCACCGCGATCATCGCGGTCATCGACGTCATCCTGGCGACGGCCCTCGCGACGCTCGGCGCCTTCATCTACAACCTGTCGGCCGGCTTCGTGGGCGGCATCGAACTGACGCTGGCCGAGGACGAGTAGACACCACCGTTCGCGCCCTCGCGGAGGCTCGGCAGCGGGTCCCGGGTATCGATTTTGGGACTTCCCACCTGGTGCGCTAATCTTCAGGGGTCAGCGCGACGGAGAAACACCGCAGAGCGCGGCGGGGCTATAGCTCAGTTGGTTAGAGCGCATCCCTGATAAGGATGAGGCCACAGGTTCAAATCCTGTTAGCCCCACCAGCGAGAAGACCCCCGGTCCACCAGGGCCGGGGGTCTTTTGACATCACCGGCTGACACCAACGGCCCGGAGCCGCGTCAGAGTCGAGCAGACACGGCCCCTGCCCGCTCCACGGTGTGTGGGGCGACGGCGTACGGGACCGACCGGCCCACGGCGTCCCCAGGAATCCGCCGGCACCCGTCCACCCCACCTCGTCCCGTCCACCGCCGGCGCAGGCAAAACCCCAGCACCGAGTGAGCCGGGCGGTGGCGCCGACCGCACGTCTCTCACGGCCGGGGCAGGTGTGTTGAGAGATCGCCAGGGTGCGATGATGAGCCGCTCCGATCGGGCTTGCGGCCCCTCGGAGCCGTCCGCGGGTGTGCGCCCGCGGCAAACGGGTGCGCGGATCCGGGCACCCTTCGTGGAACGTTCCCTGGGGAGGGTCCCGTGACATTCAAGCGTGCCGTCACCGTTGCCGCCGCGACCGCAACAGCTGCCGTACTCCTGGCCTCCGGAAGCGCCTACGCGTGCAGCATCAGCGACTTCACCGCGAAGGCGACATGCGACACCAGCACGGGCGAGGCCCGGGCCGCCATCACGGTCACGGACAAGGATGCCTCCGGCACGCCCGCGGACATCTCCGTGCGGATGCGGATGGCGGTTGGTTTCGACGGCCAGACCGTCGGCACCGGGCACATCGAGCACCCCACCGCGGCAGGGGTGAGCACGACGATCCTGGTGCCGTGGATGCAGGGCTACCAGTGGAACATCTGGGTGACGGCGGGCAACATCCACGAAGAGCTGTTGACGAACCTGCCGATCTCCCCGGACGCCCCCTGCGTGGCCACCTCCTCCCACCCCTCCAGCACCCCGACCGGCCCGGCCCCCTCGGCATCGCCGACCGCCACCGCGACGCCGACCTCTTCGGCCGCCGCGCCCGCGACCTCGACGTCCCCGGTCCCCTCGACGTCAGCGTCCTCGCCGGCTGCGGGCACCGGACTCGCCGAGACCGGAGGCGGCAGTGGCACCACTCTCGTCGGCGGATCGGCCGCCGTGGTGATCACGGCCGGCGCAGGCGTGCTGTTCGCGGTGCGACGCCGTAAGGCAGCCGCACGGCACTGACAGCCGATGGCCGGCGGCCCCGCACCGCACGGAGGACCCGGAGTCCTCGGCCTTCTCTTCCGTAGCGGCGGTGGTACGAGGCCACACGTTCACATACTGTTGGCCCAACCAGCGAGAAGACCCCCGGTCCCCCTAGGACCGGGGGTCTTCCGACACCCGCGGTCGGGGGCGCCGGCTCCGTGCGAAGAGCGGTACCGACAGCAGGAGCAGGGCTCCTTCGACGGCCAGGCTGAGCAGCCCCAGCGGTTCGGTCCAGTTGCCGATGTCGTCGCCGTAGTCGGGCAGTCCCGGACCCCTGGACAGGATGTAGCCCACCAGGGGGCCGAGGGCGACAGCGGCTGCCAGCAGCCATCCCGGCCGGACGAAGCCGATGAGGAGCAGCGCGGCGGCGACCACGGCCGCGATCTCCAGGACGTGGTAGGCGACGCCGATGTAGTACGGGTCCCTCGTCACCGTGATGCCGCCCTGATCCACGACATGGATGCCGGCCACCGCGAGGCACAGCAGAGCCCCCGCCCACCTGGCCACCCAGGCGGCCCCCGGCACCGGCGAAGTGTGGTGTGACATCCGAGGCGCCTCCCATCTGCCGGTTCGGCCCTGAACAGGGGCACGCCGGACCTGTCTCAGGTCCCAGCCTCGGCGGACGGCTGCTCGCCGTCGCCCCCGACGGTGCAGACGAGTGACAGGGAAGAGGTACCGCCGCGGGCGCCGCTCCTGCGGCCGGCATCGCTGATCGCCTCGGCCCGCTCATCCTTTCGAGGGCGGCGCCTCCGGTCCGCACGAGCGGCGTCGGGGCATGGAAGGGCCCGACCGCCGGCGACGGGGGATGCACCGGCGATCGGGCTATGGCCAAGGGTAACAAGGTCACTTGCGTGGCGGGGGCCGACTGCTCGACCCCGGGCAGGTGTTGTGATCCGGATCACTGCCGACCGCATGGAGGGTCGTAGGAGAGGCGGGGCAGGTACTCGTGCCACTTCTGCGGTGTCAGCACCCCCCGTGTGCTCCCGCAGATGCGGCGGATGGCCTCGTCGACGTCCAGGTTCCACAGCCGGACGGTGTCCGCGCCGCTCGACACCCCGAGCAGGTGGCTGCCGGGGCTGAAGGTGAGGAAGTTGCCGGTCTTGGCGTTGGGGCTCATCGACTGGCCGATGGGCGATGCCTTGGCCGGGTCGGTGACGTTCCACAGCCGTACGGTGTTGTCGTTGCCGCCGCTGGCCAGTGTGTGGCCGTCCGGGCTCAGGGTGAGCGACACGACCGCCTCCGTGTGGCCGGTGAGGGCGGCGCCCAGCCGGGTGGCGTGGAGCGGGTCGGTGACGTTCCACAGCCGGACCGTGTCGTCGTCGCTGCCGCTGGCGAGGGTGCGGCCGTCCGGGCTGTAGGCCAGCGTGTTGACGGGGCCCAGATGCCCGGTGAGCGGCGCGCCGAGGGACCTCGGGTGTCGGGGGTCGGTGACGTTCCACAGCCGCACGGTGCCGTCGGCGCTGCCGCTGGCGAGGGTGCGGCCGTCCGGGCTGTAGGCGAGGGCGTTGACGTAGCCGGTGTGGCCGGTGAGGGGCGCGCCCAGGCGGTGGGGGTGGGCCGGGTCGGTGATGTCCAGCAGCTGTATGGTCCGGTCGTCGTGATCGACGGCCAGTGTGTGCCCGTCAGGACTGAGTGCCAGCGCGTCGGCGCCCGCATACCGGGTCAGGAGCGGCACGGGCGGGCCGTAGGCGACGGGGTGGGCGGGATCGGCGACGTTCCACAGCTGGACGGTGTTGCGGGTTCCCGTCAGGATGACGAGGGTGCGGCCGTCGGGCGAGAACACCATCGACCGCAGGTCCCGCTCCCCGGTGGTGAAGGGCTCGCCCAGCGATAGGGGCCGCACCGGGTCCGTCACCTTCCACAGCCTGATCCGGCTGTCGCCGGCGGCCGTCGCGAGGACCTTCCCGTCCGGGCTGAACGCCCCGATCCGGCCGATCATGTCCGACCCCGGTATCGACCACAGCCGGACCTTGCTGTCGCCGCTGCCGGTGGCGAGGGTGTGCCCGTCGGGGCGGAAGCCGACGGCGTACATCTCGCCGCTGCTGCCCGCGAGGGGCTCGCCGACCTGCGAGGGATAGGCCGGGTTGCTGACGTTCCACAGGCTCGCCGTGCTGTCCGCGCTGCCCGCGGCGAGCAGGGACCCGTCCGGGCTGAAGGCGACGGACCACACCGGGCCGGTGTGGCCGATCAGCGGTTCGCCGAGGGAGCTCGGGTGTCGGGGGTCGGTGACGTTCCACAGCCGGACGGTGTCGTCAGAGCTGCCGCTGGCGAGGGTGCGGCCGTCCGGGCTGAAGGCCACGGAGTGCACGGTGTGGGTGTGTCCCCTCAGGGGCTCACCCAGGGAGTGCGGGCTGCGTGGGTCGGCGACGTTCCACAGCCGCACCGTGGCGTCGTCGCCGCCGGACGCCAGCGTCTTCCCGTCGGGGCTGAACGCGACGCACCGTACGGAATTGGTGTGGCCGGTCAGCGTGGTGAGCGAGACCGGGTGTCGGGGGTCGGTGACGTTCCACAGCCGTACGGTGTGATCCTCGTCGGCGGTGGCCAGGGTCCGCCCGTCCGGGCTGAAGGCGACCAGGAAGATCGTGCCGTCGTGGCCGGTCACGGGGGTGCCGAGGGAGCGTGGATGCCGCGGATCGGCCACGTCCCACAGCCGTACGGTGCCGTCGTCCCCGGCGGTGGCGAGCGTGTGCCCGTCCGGGCTGAAGACCGCACTGCTCACCCAGCTGGTGTGGCCGGTGAGGGGCTTGCCCAGGGGGCGGGGGTGCGTCGGGTCCGTGACGTTCCACAGCCGGACGGTCCGGTCGTAGCTGGCGGTGGCGAGGGTCCGCCCGTCCGGGCTGAACGAGGTGAGGTAGACGGCGCCGGTGTGGCCGAGCAGCGGCGTGGCCAGCGGCGCGTTCACGATGGAGATCAGCCGGCTGTTGGTGCCCGCGTCGTCCGGTCGCAGGCGGTGGGCGACCAGGTCGATCTGGGCGGACAGCGACGGATCCGTGTACTGCACGCGACCCGCCTCGGCGACCACCTGCTCGAACACCGCGTCGTCCCGCTGCTGCCACGCGATCACCGAGGAACCGACCGCCAGCAGGGCGAGGGCGAGCAGAGCCGCCACCGCACCCCTGCGGAGCCGGACGGTGCGCTTGCGCAGCCTGACCGAGGCGGCCAGGAACTCCACCGCACTGCGGGTCAGGAAGGTGTCACCGGCGGATTGCGCCCAGCTGTGGGCCTGTTCCAGACGGGAGCCCCGGTACAGCAGCGCGGCGTCGCGGTGCGAGTCCTCCCAGGCCCGGCCGTCCTCCTCCAGCCGCTGGCGCAGCAGGTTGCCGTTCCTGTCGTCGTCGATCCAGTCGCGCAGCCGTGGCCAGGCGTGGAGCAGCGCTTCATGGGTGATCTCCACCGTCTCCGCGTCGAGCGTCACCAGCCGGGCGCGGACGAGCGCTTCGAGCGATTCCTCCGTCTTGTCGGGGTCCGTCGACTCCTCCGCCAGTTGCCGTCGGGTCCCCCGCCTGCGGGTGGCCTGGGTGTCCTCGCCCAGCCGCACCAGCCTGAGCAGGAGCAGGCGCGCGGCCGTGCGGGCCGCCGGGTCGAGCCCCGACCAGGCCCGCTCGGCGGTCGCCGCCACGGCCCCCTGGATGCCGCCCGACGCGCGGTAGCCGGCCAGCGTCAGCCGGCCCGCCTTCCGCCGTTGCCAGGTGGCGAGCAGGGCGTGCGACAGCAGGGGCAGCACGCCCGCGTCGTGCGCCCCGCGCGGGCCGTCGACGCTCACCTCCCGCACGATGAGCTCCGCGAGCCCCGGTTCGAGTTCGAGCCCCACGGCCTTGGCCGGGCCGGACACCGCTTCCCGCAGCTCCGCGGTGGTCAGCGGTCCGAGCACCATGTGCCGGTGCTGCAGCGCGTCGGCCAGTTCCGGGTACCCGAGGCACTGCTCGTAGAAGTCGGCGCGTATGCCGAGAACCACGAGCACCGGGCCGAGGTCACCGGGAGCGGCGGGCGAGCACGCCGCGTGCAGGAGCCGGACGAACATGCGCCGATCCGCCTCGTCGGAGCAGAGAGTGAACGTCTCCTCGAACTGGTCCACGATGACGACCGGGCGGGCGGCGCAGGACGTCTCGCGCCGCACCCAGGCCGCGACGGCCTCCCGCACCGCCTGCTCGAAGCGCGCGGTGCCGGGCTCGTACGCCTCCGCTTCCCTCGCGGCGGACAGGACGGGGGCGAGGTCGGGGATCCGGTGGGTCAGCTCAGCGAGGGGGTCGCCGCCCGGAACGAGCTGCACCACGGCCCGTTCCTGGCCGCCGCGCAGCGCGGGCACCAGGCCGGCGTTCAGCAGGGACGACTTCCCCGCTCCCGAGGCGCCCACGAGCATGACCAGGCCGCCGGTCCGCTCGGCCGCCCCGAGCTGGTCGACGAGGGCGGCCGTGCACCGCTCGCGGCCGAAGAACCACCGGGCGTCCTCCTGGCGGTAGGGAGCCAGCCCCCGGTACGGGCAGACGCCGGCGGGGACGGCCGGGGCGTCGGCGGGCGAACGCTCCTCCTCTTCCGATTCCTCATCGGACGCCGGGGGGCGGTCGCCGACCGGGTCGGCGACCGCGCGCTCCCACAGAAGCTGCCACTGGGCCAGGTCGTACAGCCCGGGGGACACCGGCGCGGGCCGCGCGCGCCGCGCTTCGGGGATCAGCACGTGCAGCACCGCCGCGAGGGCGGTGAACTGGGCGGGCACGTTCCTGGCCCGCCGCCAGTCGCTGATCCGCTGCGCGGACACCCGCACGGGGCGCCCCCGCTCGTCGACCCGCTGGAGCCGGACGACCGCCTCGGCCACCCGTTTGAGGGGAGGGTTTCCGGCCTCCTTGTACAGCAGGGCGAGACGTTCCGCGAAGGCCGTGCGTGCTCCTGAGTCGGAACTCAAGGTCCCCACCCCTTACTTCCCCCGCACCTGACGTCCGGACCGGAAAACTCACCTTATACGGCTGACCTGCGGTTAAGTCCCCCGGACGGCAACGGAATCTCCTCGCCGGAGGCATCAAATGGCAGGATCGCGACGCGGGAACGAACCGGCCGCGCGGTGCCCGGACAGGCCACCGGGTCGGCGCTCGGCGAGACGACGTGCGAGACCGCATCGTCCCCGATGCGCCCAGCCTTTCCCCGACCGCGCGGGTACGGCTCGGCTCGACGCCACCACCCGGTTCGGCACCGGTCTCCACGAGGGGAGGGACCGGTGCCGAACGGTGGGGCGCGGAGAAGGCGGACCGGACCCGCTCCCACCCGAGGGTCACCCGCCGCCCGCCAGCGCCGTCGCACACCCCTGGATAGCTGACGGATCGTCAGTTATGGTCTGCTCTGCCGTGCCGTTTCCGAAAGGGTGGGTGCAGTGCAGACACGTCCCCAGAGTCCTCGGCCGCCGGGCACCCCACGGTGGGTCGCGATGTACCACCAGCCGTCCACGGGCTCCTGGCGGGTGGCGGCGGAGTCGCCCCACCGCTCTGCCGTGCTGTACGCGCTCGGTGAGATGACCCAGACCGTACGGGCGCGCGGGGACGACGTGACGGTCGCGCTGTGGGGCCCGAAGGACGGCGCCTGGCAGGTGTTCGACGCACCGCAGGGCAAGGCCGCCACGGCCTCGCTCCCGGGGCCTTCCGAGCCCCCGAACGAGCCGAGCAGGCTTGCCGAACGCATGGCCGACCGCCGCCACCAGGTCCTGATGGCCGGCCTGAGCAAGGCGGGTCTGTACGACCTCACACGGGAGGACACCGCGGCCCTCCAGGAACTTGTCGAGCGGCTCGACGAGCCCACGGTGCGCCGCGTCGCCCACTGGCTCGCCGCGTCCGGCGAAGAAGGGGCGTCCGTCTGACGGTTCTCGGCCGGCGCGCGCTGCCGGGCGATGCCGGGCGATGCCGGGCGCGTGACGCCGGGCGCAGCGGCCCGGACGCCCCAGGCCTCCTCGGCCCGCCCCCCCCGGGACCGTCGTCGCACGCGCGCGGAACGCTACGGTTGCCTCGACGCGGACGAGGAAAGAGAGGCGGACCGGATGAGCAGTGCCAGCAGTACCGTCGCGGAGGCCCTGGTCACCCTGGGCCGCCGGTACGTACGGGACGCTCCGGGCTCGCTCGGCAAGGCGCTTCTTTCCGCCCGCTTCCTCAACCCGCACCTGCGGGACCACCCGCGCCGACGGGTCGTCGAGACCCGCTTCGGTGCGCGGTTCGCGGTCGACACCCAGGATCTGATCCAGCGGTACCTGTACCTCTTCGGGGTGTGGGAGCCGCACATGACCCACTGGATCCAGCGCCGGCTGAAGCCGGGCGACGGCTTCATCGACGTCGGGGCCAACATCGGTGTCTTCAGCGTGCTGGCCTCACACCTCGTCGGCGACCAGGGACAGGTCGTCGCCATCGAGGCCTCCCCGGCGTTCCACCAGCGCTTGCTGCAGCAGGCCCGGCTGAACGGGTGCCGGAACGTCCGGGCCGTGAACGCCGCCGTCGCCGACGTCCCCACCACACTGACCTTCGTGCTCGCCAGCTCGCGCAACATGGGCGCGAACAGCATCGTCCCGTACGACGGGCCGGCCGAGTCCACCTTCGACATCGACGCCCTGCCGCTGCCGGAGCTGCTCGCTCCGCACGAGCTGGCGAACGCCCGTGTGATCAAGATAGATGTCGAGGGTGCGGAGGGCGGTGTCATCCGCGGACTGGCGCCCGTGCTGGACAAGCTCCGGCCGGACGCGGAGATCACCGTGGAGGTGACTCCCGAGCGCATGGCGCGACTCGGCGACCGTGCCGATGACCTGATGAGCACCATGGCCGCTGCCGGCTTCCACGCCTACCGGCTGCCCAACGACTACCGGGCCGAGAGCTACCCGCGAGCGCTGAGCGGGACGCCCGGCGTGGCGGTGCGCCTGCGGGGCCCGGTGGTCGAAGAGAGCGACCTGGTCTTCTCCCGGGTGGACGCGGCGACCCTGCCCTGACGCGACGCGGCCCGGCGCACGGGCCGGCGCGGCGCACGCGGCGTGGAGCACGGGCCGGTGCGGCGCACGCGGCATGGAGCACGGGTCGGCCCGGCAGACCGGGCCCGCGGTCAGGCGGTGCTCACGGCGCTCGGGTACCGCCAGCCGCAGGACGCCAACGCCCTGGCCCGCGCCTCCACGACCGCAACACGCCGCTCACGCTCGGCGGGATCGACATGCGAGGCCTGGCCGGTGGCCTGCCCCTGCCACTTCCGGTACAGCAGCCCCACCTCCCGGGAGAACCACCCCCGGCTCACGGCGTTCAGCGCGAGCAGCAGGCCGGTGTCCTCGGACGCCGGCAGTGCCATCCAGCCGCCCAGCGCCATCAGGAGATCGCGCCGGACACAGAGCGTCGCCGGGTGGACCTGGGCGCGGAAGTCGTTCGCCTTCCAGAAGTCGAGGACCGCGCCGCGTTCGACCGGCCCGTCCGCCGGATCGCCGGGGAAACCGGTCGTCGAGCCGTCGGGCAGGAGGTCCAGCGCACGGGACGTGGCCCAGCCGAGGGTGGGGTCCGCCTCGAGCGCGGCCAGGTCGCGGGCCAGGGTGCCCGGTGTGAGCTGGTCGTCGGCGTCCAGCACCTTCACGTACGCGCCGTCGGTGTGCGCCAGGGCGATCGTACGGGCGACTCCGGGTCCGCCGGGCCGGCCCTGACGGAAGGTCACGCGCTCGTCGTCCGGGACGTACGGGCGGACGTCGTCCGTCTCCCCGTCCTCCTGGATCACCCAGTGCCACTCCCAGCCCTCCGGAAGCCACTGTTCGCGCAGGGACTTGTACGCCTCCGGCAGGAACCGGGCCGACGGGGCGTGGACAGCGGTGACGACGATGACGCGCCGGCTCACGGCAGCGCTCACCACCTTTCCAGGGGAGTGACGAAGACCAGCTCCGTGCGGTCGCCGGGCAGTGTGACATCGGTGATGTCCACGACGCGGTCGTCGGTGTCGTACGAGGTCTTGTGGAGCAGGATCACCGGCGTGCCGGCCGGCAGCTGCAGCTCCTGCGCCTCCGCGGGCGTCGGCGCACGGGCGGTGAAACGCTCCTCGATGCGGTCCACCTCGATGCCTACCGTGTGGAGCTGGTGGTGCGTGCCGCCGGGCCAGGGCTCGTTGGAGGCGTCCAGCAGGTCGGGATTCCCCGCGACCAGGTCACGTACGAGGTAGGAGGTCACCAGGCTGAACGGGGCGGTCTCGGCCGCGCAGCGCGTCCGGTAGGTGCGCTGCAGCAGGACCGTGCCTTCCGGGACGCCGAATGCGTCCGCGAGGTCCTTGGGCGCCCTCGTCTCGCGGTATTTCGCGTCGAACACGAGCTGCCGGGATGCGAGCCCGGTGTCGTGCTCCGTGGCCCCGGTCCGCGCCCGCGTGGCCAGCGGCTGCCGGGCACGGTTCTTCTCCCACTGGTGCCGCCTGTTGTCACGCACCACGGGCGTCCGCGGACGCCGTACGAGGGTGCCGCGTCCGTGCTGCCTGTCGATCAGCTGGTCGTCCGCGATCAGCTCGTACGCCTTCGACACTGGTGCTCTCACCGATCCGTCGGGGGCCCTCCAGCCCAGCCTAGGACTCCGCACGAGGTCCTGACGACTCGGGACGGGCAGGGCTGGGTCAGCCCGAAGGCACCGAAGCCGGAACCCGAAGGCACCGAAGCCGCAAGACGAGTGCACGGCAGACGGCCCGGCACCTGGGAGCAGGTGCCGGGCCGTCTGCCGTCGGCGTGTACGCAAGTCGCCTTGTGCTGTGTGAGTCCTGCGGGGTCCCGGAGGGGGCCCGTGTGTGTCCCGGCTGGTCCTGCGGTGTTGGGGCCCGTGTGTGTCCCGGCTGGTCCTGCGGTGTCCCGCTGGGTGTCCGGGGGGTCCCGGCTGGTGTCTGTGGGGTGTCCCGGCTGTGGGGCGTCCCGGCTGTGTCTGGGGGTGCCCGCGGATCCGTCAGCTGCGCAGTCGCTCGGTCTCCTCGTGGAAGGGGCGTGGTGCCTCGTGGGGGTGGAGGGCGCGGTGGGCGAGGGGTGTGGTCGCTGCGGTGGCCATGGACGGGCGGTGGCGGCAGGAGGGGGAGGAGCCGTGGGCCTCGGCCCTGATGCGTTGTTTCATCGTGGGGGGCAGGGACTGTCCGCGGGCCCAGTGCCCGTACGCCGCCGGTACCGGCAGCGTCACCTGCGTGCCGGAGGTGCGCGCCGACTGCGGCTGTGGTACCGGCGCGGCGGCGGCCGTGGCGGCGGTCGTGGTGGCGAATCCCAGGGCGGCGCACAGTGCCAGGAAGGCGGAGACGACGGCGGTCCACAGCTTCATGACCTTGTTCCGGGCCATGACCCCTCACTTTCGGGTTGGGCGATTTGCGTACTTTCCTCATGATGTGTATGGGGGCTGTGAAGTGGTGGACCGACGCCCGTGCCGCGTCGATCTTCGGATGAACACCACCCGGATGGGCGCACGGGGTCGCACGGGGCCGAAAAGGACGGAAAGCGGTGGTGGAGGCCGTGAAGATCACACACCGTGAGGTCCGGTCACCCGCGGATCGTCAGCGGTGAACCCCGGTCGTACTGCGCTGCGCCGGGCCGGAGTTGAGCATCGGCTCAGGTCACCGATCGATATCGATCGGTGTGTATAGTCGGGCGCCAGAGGTCCCCTACGTCAAGGAAAGACGAGGTCGCGCGGTGAAGAAGCTTCTCCTGGTCGCACTGGCCGCCATCGGCGGGCTCCTCGTGTACCGCCAGATCCAGGCGGATCGCGCCGAGCAGGATCTGTGGACGGAGGCGACTGACTCCGTGCCCACGGGTTCGTGAGTTCCGACAGACGACAGTTCAGAGCAGACCCCGACCGCCGACGCGGTCGGGGTTTTGTGTTGCGGGGTGAGCATTTCGGCCGCTCTGTGTGATGCGTGGGTATTTCTGTGACCGTCGGGGCAGGATGGGCGACGGTCCGGTCCGGGGCGGCATATGGCCAGAGGGGGCACGGGATGGGGTGGCGGCGCACTCAAGCGCGGCGCGGAGTGCGGGGGCGCGGGCCTACGCAGGCGCACGCGGTGCTGGCCCTGTGCACGACGGCCACGCTCGCCGTCACCCTCGCGCTCCCCGCGCCAGCTGCCGAAGCCGCCGCAGATGCCTCAGCCGCCGCGGCCGCCCGGGCCGCCGACGGTACGCCCACTCCGTACGCCTTCGCGCCGGATGCCGTAACGGTCCAGGGCGCCCCCGGCACCACCGGCGCCGCACGCCTTGACGCCGGACGCACGTACCGCAGCACCCTGCCCGCGGCCGGCAAGCTCTACTACCGCCTGGATCTCGACGCCACCACCAGCGCCTACGTCTCCGCGACCGCTGTGCCCGGGGCCGGCGCCCAGGTCTCCGCCGCCGACGGTCTCCGGATCTCCGTCCAGGACGCCGACGGCACCATCTGCTCCTCCGATACCGCACACTTCGGCCCCACCCAGAGCCCGCACCCCGTCGCCGCGTGGGCCGCCCGCGAGACCGGGCCCGGCAGTTACGGATGCAAGGGCGCCGGTGTGTACTACGCGGTCGTGGAACGGCGCGACCTGTCCGGCTCCGCGACCGGCGCCTGGGACCTGGAGCTGGACTACGTCTCCGAACCCGCCCTGCGGCGGCCGGACGCCGCGACCACCACCCCGCCGGGCGCCTGGAACTCCGCGACCCCCGACCCCCTGCTGGGTGATCCGACCCGGCGCGCGGGCGGGGCCGGCTTCGCCACGGCGACCGCCCTCGGCCAGGGCGTCTGGCAGGACGCGATCAGGCCGGGGCAGACCCTCTTCTACAAGGTGCCCGTCGACTGGGGCCGGCAGCTCTCCGCCACCGCGGAGATGGGCAGTTCCCCCGACGTTTCCCCTGGCGGCTCGCCCGGCGGCGGCTACGTCGGCACCGCCCTGGCGATGGCGCTGTACAACCCCGTCCGCGCCCACGTCGACGACGCCACCACCGGGTACAACGGCGCACAGGCCTCCGCTGCCCTCACCCCGTTGCCGCCCGTCGCCTACGCCAACCGCCATGCCGCCGGCGACCGCACGAGCGGAATGCGGTTCGCGGGCTGGTACTACCTCGCCGTGCACCTCGCCGCACCCGTGGCGCAGCGCTTCGGGAACGGTCCCTTCGGGCTGACGCTGCGCGTGCGGGTGAGCGGGACGGCGATGGCACCTCCGGCGTACGCGGGGTGGTCCGCGCCACGCGATGCGTTCCGGGTGACGGCGGCCGACCGGCAGGAAGCCGCGGTGGGGACGCCCGGAGGCGGCAGGGGAGAAGGAACGGCAGCGGCCGGCCAGGACGGGGACTCGCGCACGATGACGCTGGTCGCGGTGGGCGGGATCGGCACCGGGACCGCCCTGGTCCTGGCGCTCGTGGTGTGGACGGTGGCCGCCCGGCGGCGGGCGCGGAGCCGATGGGCAGGGTGACCGCCGCTCAGATCCGCATCAGCGCCCAGAACCCGACGGCGTAGCACAGCAGCGCGACGAGCAGGACCGGCACGGCGACCTTCGCCGGCGGGCCGGGGCGCCGGGTGGACGCCGGCCCGTCGTCCGGAGCGGCCCGCTGCGGCTGCGTGGGGGCGTGCGGGGAGAGTACGGCGTGGGCCTGGAGGGGGTGCCGGCCGGCGACGGCCGGGGTCGCTGCGGGCGCCGTGGCGGCGGGTACGAGGGTGGGGTCGTGGTCCGGGGCAGGGCCTGGGGCCACGGCCACCGCGGGTGGTGACGGCGGCCGGGCGGGCGGGCGCGGCACCACGGGGACCGCCTCGCGCGGCAGCGGCGGCGGCAGATGGAAACTCCCGGTGTCCGACATGGCGCACGGTCCCGGAGGCGGCACCTGATCGGCCGTCGGCGCGGGGCCGGACGCCGGAGTGGGCCCTGTCGTCGGCGCGGGGCCGGACGTCGGAGTGGGCCCGGCGGTCGGCGCGGGGCCGGACGTCGGCTCCGGGGTGGTCGACGTGGCAGGACGTGGCGACGGCGTGGGATCCACCGTGGGTCTGGGCGGTACGACGACGGGGGCGGCCATCGGTCGTACGGCAGGAGGAGGCGGCCCGGGCGTCGCGATCCCCGAAACTCCGGCCCCGGCACCGGTTCTACCCGCACCGGTCGTCGGGGGTGCGGTGGTCGGCCGCGGTGGTATCGAACCGGTCGTCGGCCACGACGCCGACACCCCGCCCACCGACACCCCGCCCATCGACACCCCGCCCGTCGACACCCCGCCCCCCGGCCCCCGGACGGTCGCGGCATTCGCCCCCGCACGCACCGGTCCCTCGGGTCCGAACCCGGCCGGAAGCGGCCCGAGTTGGTCGAAGATCTCCACCTGCTCCTCGTCCGGCCCCGGCTCCGGCAGCAGCTCCACGGCCGCGGCAAGCGCCTTGCGCGCCCCGGTCGCCGTACGGAACCGCGCGGCCGGATCCGGCTGCACCAGGGACGCGACGACCTCCCAGAGCGGCCCCGGTACGCCCTGCGGCGCCCCCGGCGTCCCGTTGGCCGCGAAGTACTCGACCAGCGCCCTGGCGTCAGGCTTGGCACCCTGCAGCAGATACAGGGCGACCAGGCCCACCGCGAACAGGTCCGCAGGGAAGTCCGGCTCCGCACCCAGCAGTTGCTCCGGCGCCAGATAACCGGGCGTGCCCACCACGTAGTCGGTCTCCGTCAGCCGCGGCTCACCCAGCCGCATGGCGATGCCGAAATCCGACAGCCGCAGCCGGGGCCGGGCCGTCCCGGTGGCCTCCAGAAGGATGTTGGCGGGCTTGATGTCCCGGTGCACCACCCCCTCCGCGTGCACCGCCGCGAGCCCGGACAGCAACTGGTCCAGCAGGGTGCAGACGAACAGGGGCGGCAGCGGCCCGTAGTCCCCGACGAGGTGGACCAGCGAGCCACCGGCCACCAGGTCCATGGTGAACAGCACTTTGTCGTCGTCCGCCGCCCAGCTCGCGGGCGCCAGCACATGGGGGTGGTCGATACGCAGCGCCTGCTCGCGGACGAACCGGAGCAAAGAGTGGGCGTCCCTCTGCTGCAGCACCTTCGCGGCCACGTAACGGCGCCGTCGGTGGTCCCAGGCGCGCCAGACCGCACCGACTCCCCCGCGCCCAATGGGGTCGGCCAACTCGTACCGCCCGGCGAAGACCTCACCCATGGTCGTACGTCGCTCCCCCTCCCGAACGGCGACGAGGACCCCCGCGCACCCCCCGGCGCGAGAGTCCCCGGCGGCAAAGGCGTCGGCTCAGCTCTGGTGGGACTGGTAGTGGGCGACCGCGTCGGAGGTGCGGCCGGCGCCGTACACCCGGAGGAACTCTGCCAGTTCCGGGTGGGTCGGGGCGAGGGTGTCCGCCGCCTCGATGATGTCCCCGGCCGCCGCCACCGAGCGCAGCAGCGACTGGATCTCGCGGACCACCCGCTTGACCGTCGGCGCGCCCGAACTGCTCGTCGTCTGTGTGGTGTTGCTCAGCACCGAGCCCCCCTGGGACTTCTTGATCTCCTCCATGCGCTCGGTCGCCTCGGCCGCACTGACACTGCCGTCCGCCACCTGCGCCGCCAGCTCCTGCAGCAGCTGCACCCGCTGGACCACCGCCGGGTTGCCGATCTTGGCGCGCTGACCGCTCATCAGCTGCGACAGCATCGGAGCGGACAGTCCGAGAACCCCCGCGAGACGGGCCTGGTTGAGCCCGAGGTCCTCGATGAGCCTACGGAAGAGCGCCCCCAACGGCTCCCCGTACCAGTTCCGCTGCAGCTCCCGCGCTCTTGCGGTGGCTTCCTGCTGTGCGGCGTCCATTGCGTCTCCCCATCGCTTCCCCAAAAACCGCGGTTCGCTGTAGCGAACCACGACGAGCATCTTACGGAGAGTGGTCGTCCACGGGGACCCCCCATCTTTTTGTGAGATACCGGCCAGGACCCGGTACGCTGGTCCGCAGCGCCCGGCGGTCCGTGTTCCACCGGCCGGACGCCTCTTCTCGGGGCCTTAGCTCAGTTGGTAGAGCGCTGTCTTTGCATGGCAGATGTCAGGGGTTCGACTCCCCTAGGCTCCACACTCGAAACCGGTCGGACGCCGCCTCGCGGCGATCGGCCGGTTTTTTCGTGTGCCGTGAATCCGGTCACACACGAAATTTGCAGTAGTTGCAATCCATAGGGCGAACGATCGGTGGAGGACGGGCCTCTCGACCTCTCCACCCGAGGACCTGGCGGCCTGCGGCGCTCCGCCGGACCGAGCCGGCGGTCCCTCTACGACCTGGCAGGTCCCGACAGGCGTAACCGTGAGTGTGCTCAGAGTGAGCGAAGTCTCCACGGAACGTGCACACCAGAAGCGTTGCAAACGTCATCACGGAGGGAAGAGGCGAACGCCCGCCGTCTTCCTGGCGCCCGCCCGTCGTCTCGGCCCCGTCGTTCGCCCACCGGCTCGTCGTTCGCCAACCGGCTCGCCGGTCGCCCGGGGCCTGCCGTCGCCCCGGCGCCCGCCCGTCGTTCCGGCCTCCGTCCGTCGTCCCGGCCCCGCTGGTCGCCCCCGGCCTCCGCCCCCGCCGTCGCCCCGGCGCCCGCCCGTCGTTCCGGCCTCCGTCCGTCGTCCCGGCCCCGCTGGTCGCCCCCGGCCTCCGCCCCCGCCGTCGCCCGCGACGCCCGCCCGTCGTTCCACGTGAAACAACGCCGTGGGGCAGGGGAACCCTCACCTTCCCCTGCCCCACGGCGTGATGGCGGCCCCACAGCCGACCCGGCGGACTCAGCGGCGGTCGTCGCCGTCCGTGGAGTCCTCCTCGGCCTGCTTCGCCTCCACCTCCGGGTCCAGTGCGCTCGGACCGCTGCCGTCCACCGACGACAGCCGCTCGCTCTGCGGGACCTCGGTCGCGGCAGGCGGCTCGACCAGCCAGTCGGGGTTCGCCTGCTTGTCCCACCACTTCCAGGCGGCGAAGACGCCGCCCGCGGCGACTCCCAGCAGGGCCAGCCCCTTCACCAGACGGCCGGCCCTGGCCCGCCGCCGCTGCCGGCGCACCAGTTTCTCGATCTGCCGCGGCGAGATCTGACCGCGCAGCGCGGCCAGCGCCGCCGCACCGCGGGCCGCCGCCTCCTCCCGCACCGGACCGGCGGCGGCGACCGCCTGCTCGATCCTCGGACGGGAGTACTCGGCCGCCTGCCGGGCCGCCTTGCGCGTGCGGGCCGCCGCCTGGTCCACCGCCGGCGGCACATGCGCGCGGGCCTGCTCCAGCCGCGGGGCGAGATGGGCGTCGTACTGGACGCGGGCCTGCTCGGCGGCCTGCGACACCTTGGGCGCGAGTCGCACACGCGCCTCATGTGCGTAGTGCGCTGCCTTGTCCTTGGCCGTGTCGGCGTAGGGCGCCACCACTTCCGCGGCATGCAGCACGCTGTCCTTCGCCGAACCGGTCGCGGCGCGCACGCTGTCGATGCGGGTCACGGGGTTCCTCCTCCTCGGTGGCGTACGGTAATTCGACTTTCCAGCCTTTTACGGATCATGCCTGCCGAACAACACCCGGGCATGCGAGAAAGGGCATCCGGGTCATGCGGCCCCCAGCAGGCCACCCCGGTCCGCACCCGGGCGGACGACGAGAGACGATCACGCGCATCGGCCGATCACGTGCAAGAGCGGATGAATACGAAGTAACAGGAGCTTGTCCCCGACAATGCCACGGATCGTCCCGCCGCGCCCCCGAGACAGGGCGACTCGACCGGTTTTCCACACGCCCGCAGTCGCCGCCGGCCCCACGAGCCGCCCGTCCTCCGGGCACCCCGTCCCGGCCGCATCCCAGAAACCGGCGAACCGTGTTCGCCCGGACGTGGTCGCGGGACGACGCTGAGGCCGTAGCGTGCGAGGATCGGGGAGTCACAAAGGACAACGGAAGGCAGATCGTGGCTGAGCAGCTCTACGCCACCCTGAAGACCAACCACGGCGACATCCATGTCCGGCTCTTCCCGGACCACGCCCCCAAGACGGTCAAGAACTTCGTCGAACTCGCCAAGGGCGAGCGTGAGTGGACCCACCCCGCCACCGGCGAGAAGTCCACCAAGAAGCTCTACGACGGCACGGTCTTCCACCGGGTGATCAGCGGCTTCATGATCCAGGGCGGTGACCCCCTGGGCAACGGCACCGGCGGTCCCGGCTACCAGTTCGAGGACGAGTTCCACCCGGACCTCCGCTTCGACAAGCCCTACCTTCTGGCCATGGCCAACGCCGGCCCGGGCACCAACGGCTCGCAGTTCTTCATCACGGTCGCCCCGACGGCCTGGCTGAACCGCAAGCACACGATCTTCGGCGAGGTCACGGACGCGGCCAGCCAGAAGGTCGTGGACTCCATCGCCACCACCCAGACCAACCCGCGCACCGACCGCCCGGTCAACGACGCCGTCATCGAGTCGGTCGTCGTCGAGACCCGCGAGGGCTGACCCCACAGGGCACCCCGCACGAGGGAACAAATGCGCCCCGCCCATCCGTAGAAGGAGGGGCGGGGCACCCCCGTCGTACGGAGAAGTGAGGGACCCCATGGACCAGGCGCCAGGCAGCCCGCGCGGCCCGCAGAACCAGGGGCCGTCCGAGGCCCGGCAGCTGCCGGTCTGCTACCGGCACCCGGACCGCGAGACCGGCATCCGCTGCACCCGCTGCGAACGCCCCATCTGCCCGGAGTGCATGGTCAACGCCTCGGTGGGATTCCAGTGCCCCGAGTGCATCCGCACCGGTTCCGGCACGGGCCACGCCGCGGCCGCCTCCCGGCCGCGCACCATCGCCGGCGGCAGCGTCACCGCCGACCCGCGCCTCCTCACCAAGATCCTCATCGCGATCAACGTCGCGGTGTTCATCGCGGTGCACGTACGCCCGTCACTGCTGAACGACCTGGTCCTCCTCGGCGCCTGGCCGTCCAAGCCCCTCACACCCACCGAAGGCGTCGCGGGCGGCGAGTGGTATCGCCTTGTGACCTCGATGTTCACCCACCAGGAGATCTGGCACATCGCCTTCAACATGCTCAGCCTCTGGTGGCTCGGCGGACCTCTGGAGGCAGCCCTCGGCCGCCTCCGCTACCTCACGGTCTACTTCGTCTCCGGGCTGTCGGGCAGCGCCCTGGCCTATCTGCTGGCCTCCCCGACCACGGCCACGCTCGGTGCCTCCGGCGCCATCTTCGGCCTCTTCGGCGCCACCGCCGTCCTGATGCGCCGCCTCAACTACGACCTGCGGCCGATCATCGCCCTGCTGGTGATCAACCTGATCTTCACCTTCAACCCGGGGATGAACATCTCCTGGCAGGCCCATATCGGGGGCCTGGTCGCCGGCGTGATCAGCGGCTACGCCATGGTCCACGCCCCGCGCCGGCGGCGCGCCCTGGTGCAGTACGGGGTGTGCGCGCTGGTGCTGGCCGCCGTGGCCGTCATGACACTGCTGAGAACGGCTCAGCTCACCTGAGTGGCAGATGCGCACAGGCCGTAGCCCGGGGTTGTACCCAGCGTTGTCCACAGTCGATCAGGGATCTTGTGCATGCCGCCGGGAACGTATGTGCCCCCTGTCACCGACCGGAGTTTTCCCAGGTGAGACAGGGGGCGAACAGGTTTGCGGAGGCCGGTGATTCCGTCATACCGGCGTCAATGCCCGACGGGTTATCCACAGATCGTCGTTCTTTTTCCACTGACCAGCAAGGTTTGTGGACAGGGCTGTGGATAACTCGGTGTGTACCTGTGGGCAGAGCCGGTCGTGGACGGACGTGACGCCCTTACTTCCACTGGCGTGAGGACCCTACTTCCACTGCGTGGAGACGCCGAACCCGCCCGCGATGAACCCGAAGCCCACCACGATGTTCCAGTTGCGCAGCGCGTGGATCGGCAGCGATCCGTCGGTCACGTAGAAGACGACGATCCAGGCCAGCCCGATGAGGAACAGGGCCAGCATGACCGGTGCGACCCAGCCGCGGTTCTCCAGCCGGATGGCCTGGGCCTGCTTGGACGGCGGTGGCGTGTAGTCGGCCTTCTTGCGGATACGTGACTTCGGCACGAGGGTCTCTCCTGTCGATGCGCTGCGTCGCCGCGCAGGGAACTGGGGCTGGTTCCGGGGCAGCGTACAAGGGGACATGAGCGCTCCCCCGGGCGTCCGTTAGCGTAGTGCTTCCGTGGCGCCGAAGGAGATAAGGGTACGTGAGCGATACGGCCGACTCCCCCGTGACGGGTTCCGGTCCCCCGGATGTGGGGTCCCCGTCCGTCCGTACGCGCCGATTCCGGCCCGTACGGGTGCTCACCGTGGGCGTCTTCGCTCTCGCCGGTCTTCTGTTCATGACGAGCTTCAACACGGCCAAGGGCACCAACATCCGCACGGACACCTCGCTGCTGAAGCTCTCCGACCTCATCCACGAGCGCAGCCACAAGAACGCCCGGCTCGACGAGTCCGACGCCGCGCTGCGGGCCGCCGTGGAGGCCCTGGCCAAGCGCACCGGCGGCACCACGAGCAAGGCCGAGCAGGACCGGCTCGCGGCGCTGGAGAAGAGTGCCGGCACCCAGAAGCTCACCGGCAAGGGGGTCACGGTCACCCTCAACGACGCTCCGCCGAACGCCACCGCCAAGCTGCCCGGCTACCCGGAGCCGCAGCCCGACTACCTGGTGATCCACCAGCAGGACCTCCAGGCCGTGGTGAACGCGCTGTGGCAGGGCGGCGCCCAGGGCATCAGGGTCATGGACCAGCGTCTGATCTCGACCAGTGCCGTGCGCTGCGTCGGCAACACCCTGATCCTCCAGGGCCGCGTCTACTCGCCCCCCTACAAGATCACCGCGGTGGGGAACCCGGACAAGCTGCAGAAGGCGCTCGCCGCCTCGCCCGCGATCCAGAACTACATGGTGTATGTCAACGTCTACGGCCTCGGCTGGAAAGTCACCGAGGACGGGACGGTGACTCTTCCCGGCTACTCGGGCACAGTGGACCTGCACTACGCCAAGCCCGTGCAGTAGAGGCCCGCTGCCGCTGGGGGGATCCGTGCCGGTGCGCGTGATCGTCAGGACCGTCAGCGAACTGTGCGTCACCGTGGGTGCGCTCATCGTGCTGTTCGTGGTCTACGTGCTGTTCTGGACCGGGGTGCAGGCGGACGGCGCGATGGACGACCAGGTCGGCCAGTTGCAGAGACAGTGGGCGAAGCAGACGGTGCGCACGACCGCCGCGCCGACGAGCGCCGCGATCCCCGGCGGCCCGGGCCCGTACGTCGCGGGCCGGCCGTTCGCCGTCATGTACATCCCGCGGTTCGGTTTCACGTGGAACAAGCCCGTGCTCGAGGACACCGCCGTGGGCACGCTGAAGAAGGGCCTGGGCCACTACACGGGCACTGCTCAGCTGGGCCAGGTGGGCAATTTCGCGGTCGCCGGCCACCGGCGTACGTACGGCGATCCGTTCAAGGACTTCCCCAGGCTGCGGCCCGGTGACGCGGTGGTTCTCACCGACGGGGCCACCTGGTTCACGTATCGGATCGACAAAGGCCCTTACAAAACGGTGCCTTCCGACGTTGAAGTGATCGACCCTGTGCCCCGTACGTCGGGGTACACGCGTCCGGGTCGCTTTCTGACGCTGACGACGTGCGATCCCGAGTGGGGGCACAGTCACCGGCTGATCGTCTGGGCGCACCTGGATTCCACACAGCCTGTGGAGGCAGGGAAACCGGCGGCTCTGCGCCAGTAGTCTGGTGGCGTACGGCGTGAGTCTGGTGCCGTGGTGAGACGGAAGGGACGGCATGTACGGCTGGATCTGGCGGCATCTGCCGGGGAGCGTGTGGGTCAAGGCACTGATTTCCGTCGTGCTGGTCCTGGCCGTGGTGTACGTCCTGTTCCAGTACGTCTTCCCGTGGGCCGAACCGCTGCTGCCCTTCAACGATGTGACGGTGGACAACCAGTGAGTGCGCGCATTCTCGTCGTGGACAACTACGACAGCTTCGTCTTCAACCTGGTGCAGTACCTGTACCAGCTGGGCGCCGAGTGCGAGGTGCTGCGCAACGACGAGGTGTCGACGGCGCACGCTCAGGACGGTTTCGACGGCGTCCTGCTGTCCCCCGGACCGGGCACCCCCGAGGAGGCGGGCGTCTGCGTCGACATGGTCCGCCACTGCGCCGCGACCGGTGTCCCGGTCTTCGGGGTCTGCCTGGGCATGCAGTCGATGCAGGTGGCGTACGGCGGTGTCGTCGACCGGGCGCCGGAGCTGTTGCATGGCAAGACCTCGCTGGTGGAGCACGAGGGCAAGGGCGTCTTCGCGGGACTGCCGTCCCCCTTCACGGCGACCCGCTACCACTCCCTGGCCGCCGAACCGGCCACCGTCCCGGCCGAGCTGGAGGTCACGGCGCGTACCCACGACGGCATCATCATGGGCCTCAGGCACCGGGAGCTGCCGGTGGAGGGTGTGCAGTTCCACCCCGAGTCGGTGCTGACCGAGCACGGGCACCGCATGCTGGCCAACTGGCTGGTGGAGTGCGGTGACGAGGGGGCCGTGGCGAGGTCGGCGGGGCTCGCCCCGGTGGTGGGCAGGGCCACGGCGTGACCGCGCTGCGCCCCGAGCGCGAGACCGGCGCCAGCTATGGGGGCGCCGCGGAGCAAGGGTCCTCGTACGGGCAGCAGCCGTACGGGGACTTCGGCGTGTGGCAGGGGCAGGATCCGGGCCCTCAGTGGCAGGGCGCCGGGGAGTACGGGCAGCAGGTGCCGCAGCAGACGTACGAGTCCCAGCAGGGGTACGACGCGACGGCGGTGCTGCCGTCGTACGAGGAGGCGCGGCCGGCGCCGGCGTACGAGCAGCCCCTGCCGGTGGATGAGGAGACCGTCGCGCTGCGCGCCGTGGACGTGTCGCGGACGCGGCGGGTTGCGGAGCGCGCGGCCGAGGCCGCACCGGCGCCCGGTGGCCGTGCCGCGCGGCGCAAGGCGGCCCGGAGGCACGGGCGGCACGGTGGAGGCCCGCCGACGGCCGAGAAGCCCGCTGAGGGAGCTCCGGAAGCGCCGCGCTCCCGGGTGGAGGCGCGGCGGGCGGCGCGGGCGCAGAAGCCGGGTGCGGCGGTCGTGGTGAGCCGGGTCGTGGGCGAGCTGTTCATCACCACGGGTGTGGTGATGCTGCTGTTCGTGACGTACCAGCTGTGGTGGTCGAACGTGCGGGCGCACCAGGAGGCGGGCAGCGCCGCGCAGCACCTCCAGCAGGACTGGGCGAGCGGCAAGCGGGAGCCAGGGGTGTTCGCGCCGGGGCAGGGCTTCGCGATCCTGCACATCCCGAAGCTGGACGTGGTGGCGCCGATCGCGGAGGGCACCAGCAAGACGCAGGTGCTCGACAAGGGCATGGTCGGGCACTACGGGGAGGGCAGCCTGAAGACGGCGATGCCCAGCGACAAGACCGGAAACTTCGGGCTCGCGGGGCACCGGAACACGCATGGCGAGCCGTTCCGGTACATCAACCGTCTTCAGCCGGGTGACGCGATCGTGGTGGAGACGCAGGACGAGTACTACGTCTACAAGATGACGTCGATGCTGCCGGTGACGTCTCCGGCGAACACCAGTGTCCTGGACCCGATCCCGAAGGGCTCGGGCTTCACCGCGCCGGGCCGCTACATCACGCTGACCACGTGCACGCCGGAGTTCACCAGCAAGTACCGGCTGATCGTGTGGGGCAAGATGGTCGAGGAACGGCCGCGCAGCAAGGGCAAGCCGGACGCGCTCATTTCGTAGGCGCAGGGCACGTGGACGCACCTCCACGTAGAACAGACAGGGCAGATGCAGTGGGAGTGACCACCGACCAGGACGAGCGGACCGCCGCCTCCCCGTCGGCTCGGCGCGGTGGGCGTGGCCGGATCGCGCTGGCCGTGAGCGTCTTCGGCGAACTGCTGATCACGGCGGGCCTGGTGCTGGGTCTGTTCGTCGTCTACTCCCTGTGGTGGACGAACGTGATAGCGGACCGCAAGGCCGACCAGCGGGGCGACAAGGTGCGCGACCACTGGGCGGCCGAGAAGCACAGTGGTCCGGGCGCCCTGGACACGAAGGACGGCATCGGGTTCCTGCACGTGCCGGCGATGAAGAACGGCGAGGTGCTGGTCGAGAAGGGCACGTCGACGGACGTCCTGAACGATGGTGTGGCCGGCTACTACACGGACCCGGTGAAGGCGACGCTGCCGATGACGGGCAAGGCGGGCAACTTCGCGCTGGCCGCGCACCGGGACGGGCACGGGGCGAAGTTCCACAACATCGACAAGCTGAAGAAGGGCGACCCGATCGTCTTCGAGACGAAGGACGACTGGTACGTCTACAAGGTGTTCGCGATCCTGCCCGAGACGTCGAAGTACAACGTGAAGGTGCTGTCGGCGGTCCCGAAGGAGGCGGGCGTCAAGAAGCCGGGCCACTACATCACCCTGACGACGTGCACGCCTGTTTACACGTCGGAGTACCGGTACATCGTGTGGGGCGAACTGGTGCGGGTGGACAAGGTGGACAGTGAACGGACTCCGCCGAAGGAGCTGAAGGGCTGACCGAGGTCCTCTCAAGAGAGGATGTTGCGAAGAGAGGTTCCACGCGAGAGCCCCGGCACCTGCAGGTGCCGGGGCTCGGTCGTCGTGGTGGCCGGTGCGGGCCGGTCGGGCTCAGCCGCCGGTCAGTCCGCTGAAGAAGCCGCCGTTGTTGCCTCCGGCCGGCACCGTGGTCAGGGTGATCGTCTGGCTGTTCGGGTCGGCCGGGGTGTTGGGCTGTGGGTCCTGGGCGGTGACCCGGGCGTTGCCGTCTCGCGCGCCGTTGACCTGGATGCGGGTGAAGCCGTTCTGCTGCAGGATCTTCACCGCGTCGCTCAGCTTCTGGCCGAAGACGTTCGGGACCGGCTTCTGCTGGTTGGCCAGCTTGCCTATCTGGATGTCGACCTTCGTGCCCGCCTTTGCCTGGGTCAGCACCCCCGGGTTGGTCTGTATGACCTTGCCGACCTGGTTCGGGTCGGTGGTGTCGGTGTCGATGCAGTCGCCCGGCGTCAGGTTGCTCGCCTGCAGTTGCTTCTTGGCGTCGTCACAGGTCTGGTTCCGCACGTCCGGCACGGTCACGGTCTGCGGGGCCGCGGCAACCGTGAGGGTTATCTTCGTGCCCTTCTCCTGATCGGTGCCGCCCGCAGGGCTCTGGTCGGTGACGACGCCCGGAGTCTGGTCGGACTCCACCGTCTTCTGCTCGACCACGAATCCCTTGTCCTCGAGCTGGGACTTCGCCTTGTCGAACTGCAGTCCCCGCACATCCGGCACCGCCACCTTCGGCGCCCCGGTCGACACGACCAGCTTGACCGTGAAGCCCTTCTTGACCTCGGTGTTCGGGCTCGGGTCCTGGGAGCAGACGTTGCCCTTCTTCTGGTCCTCGCACGGCTTGTTCGAGATGGACAGCTTCAGGTCCGAGTTGTCGGCGAGTGTCTGCGCGTCCTTCTGGGACTGGCCGACGAAGTTCGGAGTCGGCACCGTGTCGTTGCCGACTCCGCCGTGGTTGCTGAAGATCCACTTGCCGATGAGGATCGCACCGACCAGGACCAGGATGCCGGCGACGACCAGAAGGATCGTGGAGGTGTTGGACTTCTTGGGCTGTCGGCGGCGGTCCGGGCGGTCGTCGTAGCCGTAGCCCCCCTCGTCCGGGTTCATCGGCGGCATCATCGTCGTCGCGCCGGCACCGTGGTCCGGGCGCAGGGCCGTCGTCGGCTGGTCGTCGGGGTAGCCGCCGTAGCCGACCGAGCCCATCGCCGCCGTCGCCGCGACCGGCTGACCGTCGAGGCACGCCTCGATGTCGGCGCGCATCTCGTCGGCGCTCTGGTAACGGTAGTCGGGGTCCTTGACCAGTGCCTTCAGGACGATCGCGTCCATCTCGGGCGTGATCTCGGGGTCGAAGACGCTCGGCGGCTGGGGCTCCTCGCGGACGTGCTGGTAGGCGACCGCGACCGGGGAGTCCCCGACGAAGGGCGGGCGGACCGTCAGCAGCTCGTAGAGCAGGCAGCCCGTCGAGTACAGGTCCGAACGCGAGTCGACCTGCTCGCCCTTCGCCTGCTCCGGTGAGAGGTACTGGGCGGTGCCGATGACCGCCGCGGTCTGCGTCATCGTCATGCCGGCGTCGCCCATGGCGCGGGCGATGCCGAAGTCCATCACCTTGACCTGGCCGTTGCGCGTCAGCATGACGTTCGCGGGCTTGATGTCGCGGTGGACGATGCCGTTGCGGTGGGCGTACTCCAGGCCCTGGAGGATGCCGATGGTCATCTCCATGGCGCGCTCCGGCAGCAGCTTGCGGCCGCTGTGAAGAAGCTCACGGAGTGTGGAGCCGTCGACGTACTCCATGACGATGTACGGGATCGAGACCCCGTCGATGTAGTCCTCGCCCGTGTCGTACACCGCGACGATCGCGGGATGGTTGAGCGAGGCGGCCGACTGGGCCTCCCGGCGGAACCGGGCCTGGAAGGAAGGGTCGCGCGCCAGGTCGGCGCGCAGCGTCTTCACCGCCACGGTGCGGCCGAGGCGGGTGTCGTGCGCGAGGTAGACCTCGGCCATGCCACCACGGCCGAGCACCTGGCCCAGCTCGTACCGGCCGCCGAGGCGACGCGGCTCTTCCATAGCTTCCTACCAGCCCTCTCCGTCGGTCCCGACCACACCCACGTGTGGTCCGGCGGTGTGCTGTCCGGGCATACGGTACCCGGCTCGCTCTGTGTGACCTGGCCACATCCGCCACCCGATACAGGACCGGTATCGCAACGTGCACCGATGTGAAGGCGACGTGACCGGGGTCACTTCTTGCTGTTGATGACCGCCTCCATGACGTCCTTCGCGATGGGGGCGGCGAGGCCGCCACCGGAGATGTCGTCACGGTTGGCCTTGTCGTCCTCGACCACCACGGCAACGGCGACGGGTGAGCTGCCGTCCTTGAGCTTGGCGAACGAGATGAACCAGGCGTACGGCTTCTCGCTGTTGTTCAGGCCGTGCTGGGCGGTACCGGTCTTGCCGCCCACGGTCACGTTCGGGATCTGCGCGTTGGTTCCGGTGCCCTTCTCGACCACGGTCTCCATCATCGACTGCAGGATCTGGGCGTTCTTCGACGTCAGCGGCTGGCTCAGTTCCTGCGGCTGGGTCTGGGTGATCACGTCCAGGCTGGGCGCCTGCAGCTTGTCCACCATGTACGGCTTCATCAGCTTGCCGTCGTTGGCGACGGCGGAGGCGACCATGGCCATCTGCAGCGGCGTCGCGGCGGTCTCGAACTGGCCGATGGAGCTGAGCGCGGTCTGCGGCCGGTCCATCTTCTCCGGGAAGGTGGAGGCGACCGAGCGCACCGGCGTGTACTGCTCGGAGTCGAAGCCGAACTTCTTCGCCTCCTCGAGCATCTTGTCCCGGCCGAGGTCGGCGCCGATCTTGCCGAAGACGGTGTTGCAGGAGTACTGCAGCGCGGCCCGCATGGTCGCGTTCTCGCAGGGGATGTTCCCCTCGTTCTTCAGCTCCGTCCTCGTGTCGGGGAGGGTGTAGGGCAGCGGGGACTTGGTCGGGTCGTCCGCGCTCGTGTACAGCCCGTTCTCCAGGGCCGCCGCCGCGGTGACCACCTTGAAGGTGGAGCCCGGCGGGTAGGTCTCGCGCAGCGCCCGGTTGAGCATCGGGTCGCTGGGGTCGTTCTTCTTCTGCAGCTGCTGCCAGGCATTGGAGTCCGTGGACAGCGAGTTGCCCGCGAACGTCGACGGGTCGTACGACGGGTAGGAGGCCAGCGCCAGGATCGCGCCGGTCTGCGGGTCGAGCGCCACGGCCGCGCCCTTGCCGCCGACCTTCTTCAGGCCGTCGTAGGCGGCCTTCTGCGCGGCCGCGTTGAGCGTGGTGACGACGTTGCCGCCCTGCTGCTGCTTGCCCGTCAACATGTTGAGGGTGTTGCGGAAGAACAGCCGGTCGTCGGTGCCGGTGAGGATGCCGTCCTCGATGGACTCCAGCTGCGTGGCACCGAAGGCCTGGGAGGCGTAGCCGGTGACCGGCGCCCACATGGCGCCGTCCTTGTAGGTGCGCTTGTACTTGAAGTCGTTGAGGCTGTTGGTGGGCGTTTCCTTGGACCCGGTGATGGGGTTGCCGTCGACGATGATGTCGCCGCGCGGCGTGGAGTACCGGGCGATCAGCACACGGCGGTTGTTGGGGTCGGTACGCAGGCTGTCGGCCTGGAGGTACTGGAGCCAGTTGTCGCGGACGAGCAGTGCGAGGACGAGGAGCCCGCAGAAGATCGCGATCCGGCGCAGGGGCTTGTTCACGGTCGGACCACCTGGGTCATCTCGGCGTCGGGGTTCGGAGCGGGGGTGGGGGCCGGGCGGCGCGCGGTGTCGCTGATGCGCAGCAGGATGCCGATCAGGGCCCAGTTGGCGATGACGGAGGAACCTCCGTAGGCCAGGAAGGGCATGGTCATACCGGTCAGCGGGATGAGCCCCATCACACCGCCGGCGACCACGAACACCTGCAGCGCGAACGCGCCGGACAGGCCGACGGCGAGCAGCTTGCCGAACGGGTCGCGGGCGGCGAGGGCGGTGCGCACGCCGCGCTCCACGATCAGGCCGTAGATCAGCAGGAGCGCCATGATGCCGGCCAGGCCCAGTTCCTCGCCGAAGGTGGCGAGGATGAAGTCGGAGTTGGCGGCGAACCGGATCAGGTCGGAGTGGCCCTGGCCGAGGCCGGTGCCGAGGGTGCCGCCGGAGCCGAACGCCCACAGAGCCTGCTGCAGCTGCTCGGAGTGGCCGATGACGCCCTGGCGGCTGAGCGTGTACTCCTTCATCGGGTCGAGCCAGGCCTGGACACGCGACTTCACGTGCGGCTCGATGCTCGCCACGCCGACGGCGCCGGCCGCGGACATCAGCAGACCGAAGACGATCCAGCTGGTCCGCTCGGTGGCGACGTACAGCATGACGACGAACATTCCGAAGAACAGCAGCGACGTACCGAGGTCGGTCTCGAAGACCAGGATGAGGATCGAGATCGCCCAGACGACGAGGATCGGTCCGAGGTCGCGGCCGCGCGGCAGGTACAGGCCCATGAAGCGGCGGCTTGCCAGGGCGAGCGCGTCGCGCTTCACCATCAGGTAGCCGGCGAAGAAGATCGCCAGGACGATCTTCGCGAACTCACCGGGCTGGATGGAGAAGCTGCCGACGTGGATCCAGATCTTCGCGCCGTAGATGTTGGCGCCCAGGCCGGGGACGAGCGGCAGGAGCAGCAGGACCAGCGCGGTGACCATGGAGATGTAGGTGTAGCGCTGCAGGACGCGGTGGTCCTTGAGGAAGATCAGCACGGCGACGAACAGTGCGATCCCCAGCGCCGTGTACATCAGCTGGCGGGGCGCCGCGTTGCCGGCCTGCTTGATGGACTGCAGCAGCTTGGACTGGTCGAGCCGCCAGATGACCACCAGGCCGAGGCCGTTGAGCAGGGTCGCCAACGGCAGCAGCAACGGGTCCGCGTACGGGGCGAACTTCCGTACGACGAGATGGCCGACGCCGGCCAGCAGACCGAGGCCGACGCCGTAGCTCAGCAGGCCGGGCGGCACCTTGTTGTTGATGGCGAGGCCCACGTTGGCGTAGGCGAACACCGGGATGACGACGGCGAACACCAGCAGCGCCACCTCGGTGTTGCGGCGGCTCGGTGTGCCGATCGCGCCGATCGTGGACGTGTGGTGCGTCGACGTGTTCGTACTGCTGCTCATGGTGTGACAGGGCCCCTCACGGCTGCTTACTGCTTACCGCACAGTGAGACGACCTTCTGCTCTTCCTCCGAGAGGCTGGGGCCGGGTGTGGGAGTGGGTGCGGTCTGGTTCTTGGACGCCGACGCCGAGGGGTTCGGTGTCGGCGTGGCCTTGGACGTCGGGGAGTTGCTCGCGGTTCCCTTGGTGCTGCCGGGCTTGGTGGGGTTCTTGGACTCCGTGGTGCTGCGTTCGGCTTCCTTCCGGCACGCCGACGCCTGCACGGCCAGCTCGGAGATCTTCGACCGGGCCGCCTGGAGACCGCCCTCGGCGATGGTCGCCTTGACCTGCTTCTGCTGGTAGGGCGGCAGGTACTTGAGTTCGATCTCCGGGTGGTCCTGCTCCACCTTGGACAGCGACACCCAGGCCAGGTCCTGGCTGATGCCGCGGTACAGCGCGACGTGCTCGCCGTTGGCGCCGACGTAGTACTGCGTCTGCGTCCACCGGTAGGCGCCGTAGCAGCCGCCGCCGACGACGGCGAGCGCGAGGGCCGTGTAGAGGGATCTCTTCAGCCACCTGCGGCCCTTCTTCGGCTTGACGAAGTCCTCGTCGGTGTAGTCGCCGAAGCTGCCCGCCGGGATGTACCCGGTGGTGTCGCCGCTGCCGGGCGGGCCGAACTCGCCCCCGCCGCCCTGCCCGGACCTGTGGCGCCCGAGGCCGGCGGCGCGGCCCGCGGGGGTCTGCATGATGCCGTTGTCGTGCAGGTGGTGCTGGTTCTCGGCGACCGCGCCCACCACGACCGGGGTGTCCGACAGGTGCCCGGCGAGGGTGTCCCCGGTGTCCAGGTCCAGCACGTCGGCCACGATGACGGTGATGTTGTCGGGGCCGCCGCCGCGCAGCGCCAGCTCGATCAGCGCCTGCACCGTCTCCTCGGGACCGTGGTAGCTGGCGAGGGTCTCCTCCAGCGTCTGGTGGGAGACCACCCCGGACAGCCCGTCGGAACAGATCAGGTACCGGTCGCCGGCGCGCACCTCGCGGATGGACAGGTCGGGCTCGACGTGGTCGCCGCTGCCCAGCGCCCGCATCAGCAGGGACCGCTGCGGGTGGGTGGTGGCCTCCTCCTCGGTGATGCGGCCCTCGTCGACGAGCCGCTGCACCCAGGTGTGGTCCTGGGTGATCTGTGTGAGGACGCCGTCCCGCAGCAGGTATGCCCGGGAGTCGCCGACGTGGACGAGACCGAGTCGCTGACCGGTCCACAGCAGCGCGGTGAGCGTGGTCCCCATGCCCTCGAGCTGGGGGTCCTCCTCGACCATGGCGCGCAGCTGGTCGTTGGCGCGCTGCACCGCGGTGCCGAGCGAGGTGAGGATGTCGGAGCCGGGGATGTCGTCGTCGAGCGCGACGATGGTGGAGATCACCTCGGAGGAGGCGACCTCGCCGGCGGCCTGGCCGCCCATCCCGTCGGCGATCGCGAGCAGGCGCGGACCGGCGTAACCGGAGTCCTCGTTGCCCTCGCGGATCATGCCTTTGTGCGATCCGGCGGCGAAGCGCAGTGACAGACTCATGCGCACCTCGCCCGTCGGCTCCGGGTACATCCGCACGGTGCCCACCCTCCGGTCGGGAGCGCGCCGGGGCCCTGGGTGGGGGCCGCCGCTGCGTGCTCGCTCCGCTCGCTCATTTTCGTACTACTTCCGCAGCTCGATGACGGTCTTGCCGATGCGGATCGGCGCGCCCAGCGGAATCGGTGTGGGGGACGTCAGCCGGGTCCGGTCGAGGTACGTGCCGTTGGTGGACCCGAGGTCCTCGACGATCCACTGGCCGTCGCGGTCGGGGTAGATCCTGGCGTGCCGGCTGGAGGCGTAGTCGTCGTCCAGCACGATGGTGCTGTCATGGGCGCGGCCGAGCGTGATGGTCTGGCCCTGGAGCGCGACCGTGGTCCCGGTCAGCGAGCCCTCGGAGACGACCAGCTTGGTGGGGGCCCCGCGGCGCTGGCGGCCGGCACCCGGCTGCTGGCGCTGCGGCGGCGGCGCGGCCTGGCGGGCGGTGGGCTGCGGCCGTCCGGCGTCCCGGCGCGCGCTGCGCTGGGTGACCCGTGTGCCGAACAGGTCGCTCCGGATGACCTGCACGGCCACGATCACGAACAGCCACAGTACGGCCAGGAAACCCAGCCGCATGACCGTGAGGGTCAGCTCTGACATTGCCCCCGCTTCACCCTTCGGCTTGCCTATAGATAACGGTGGTGCTGCCCACGACGATCCGCGAGCCGTCGCGGAGCGTAGCGCGGGTGGTGTGCTGCCCGTCCACCACGATGCCGTTGGTGGAGCCGAGATCCTGGATCGTCGAGGGCGTTCCGGTCCGGATCTCACAGTGCCGGCGGGAGACGCCGGGGTCGTCGATCCGCACGTCGGCGTCGGTGCTGCGCCCCAGTACCAGCGTCGGGCGGGAGATCTGATGGCGGGTGCCGTTGATCTCGATCCAGTAGCGGGTCCGCCCGCCGGACGCCGGGGCGCCACCGGGACGCTGGCCGGCGGGCTGCGGGTAGCCGTATCCGCCGGGGCGCGCGCCGGGCGGCGGCGCGGACGGCATGGGCGGAGCGCCCGCGGGCGCGGCGGAGGGCGGGTAGCCGTAACCGCCGGGGCGCGAGGAGGAGCCGCCCTGCGCGGGGGCCTGCTGGTCGGTGGAGGAGGCGAGCGTACGGCTGCGCACCCGGTACAGGCCGGTGTCGAGGTCGTCGGCCTTCTCCAGGTGGACCTTGATGGGGCCCATGAAGGTGTAGCGCTGCTGCTTGGCGTAGTCGCGCACCATGCCGGCGAGCTCGTCGCCGAGCTGGCCGGAGTAGGGGCTGAGGCGCTCGTAGTCCGGCGCGCTCAGCTCCACGATGAAGTCGTTGGGGACGACCGTACGGTCGCGGTTCCAGATGGTCGCGTTGTTGTCGCACTCACGCTGGAGCGCGCCGGCGATCTCCACAGGCTGGACCTCGGACTTGAAGACCTTGGCGAAGGTGCCGTTGACCAGACCTTCGAGCCGTTGCTCGAACTTCTTCAGGACTCCCATGGGGCACCTCCTCCGTCGTTGCCGTCCTGTGTACTGCTTACCTGGTACTGCTTACTGATCGTATCCACGCGCCGGAAAATCGGCTGGTTCCCCCCATCGGCCCTGTCGACGGGTGTCGACGCCTCCGGATTTCCCTCCGGACGGCCCCTTCGAACACCTCCCGGGCGTACTCCTTGACGTACTCCTCGGAGCGCTCCGCGGTGGTACTCCCGGCATGGATCGTAGAGGCGGCCGCAGACCAGTGTCCCGCACCCGGCTGTGGACCCCGTCAGTCTCCTGGGGAGAGGGGCTGGACCGGTACGAGGTTGATACGTGAACAGACTCACCTTGAGACGTTTTCGGGGCGGAGGGGCGGTAGGGGCGGCGGGGGGCTCGGCGATCGGAGGGTGTGGGGCGCCATGGCTGGAGAAGGGCGGAGGTGCCGTACGGGGGGCCGGGCTTTGGGGCTGGGCTGTGGGCGTGGGTGGCGCGTGTCGGGGTGCACGGTGGTGGGTGGCGGATGGTGGGTGGGGGCGTGGGGATGGGTCCGGGGGCGAGGCTCGGGGTAGTCGCTGGTCGGAAGGGGGTTCACGAGGCGGGGCCGGTGGCCCCGGGGGAAAGGGATGTGAACCCACCCTCTCCAGCGTGCTAGTGTTCTGGGTGTCGGAAGGCGCCGGGCCGAGAGGGCCGGAGCCGGAGGACACACCCAATGCGCGGGTGGCGGAATAGGCAGACGCGCTGGATTCAGGTTCCAGTGCCCGCAAGGGCGTGGGGGTTCAACTCCCCCCTCGCGCACAGAGAGATACCGACGAAACGGGTCTCTGCCGGTGACGGAAGTCACGGCAGGGGCCCGTTTCTCGTTGTGTTGGCGGTTGTGAGACATCGCACAACTTGGTCAGGACATACGGCGGAGCCCCGGCGCGTGAGCTATCTCACGTGTCGGGGCCTGTCTTTGGTGTGCTGGGGTGCCGGCGCCGTGGTCGTTCGCCTGCGAGAGCCAGGGCCCGATGGCGGACGTGCGGAACTTGATCAGGTCGTGATCACCGAGCCGATCACGACCTTGCACCCGTCCCCCCGGGCCCGCTCCGACGGGTTCGGACGCCTGTGACTGTCCCTCGGTGAGGGAGCAGCGACCTGTTCGCATCCGTGTTCGCATCCGCAGGACACGCGAGGCGGCGTATCGGCGTACGGTCGCGGTTGCCCCCTGTTCACCAGCTTGCTGACGGCCTCGGGCCGGTACACGCTGACGGCATGTGAAGCGTCGACCTCGACGCTGTGTGCTCCGGCGCGCTTGGCCATGAAGCGCTGGGCGGCGGGCGGGATGGCCTTGTCCTGGGTGGTGATGACATCCCACGAGGGGATCGTCTTCCAGGCCTCCTCGGTCGCCTTGTCATCCAGTGTGGAGGCGGCCACAGGCCGTTGGGTGACAGCCATGAGATCGGTTTGCGCCCGTGGCACGTCCGCCGCGAACTGGGCACGGAACTTGTCGGGCTTGATGTACAGGTCGGTTCCGGTGCCCCCGTTGTCGAGGGGGAAGGGAACCTTGATCAGAGCGGATGCGAGGGCGCTCCCGGGGAACGTGCCGGTGAGCTCACCCGCGCTTTCTCCCTTGGTTGGGATGAAGGCGGCGATGCAGACGAGTGCCTTGACGTTCGGGTCCTCGGCCGCGGCCTGGCTGATCACGGCGCCGGCGTAGGAGTGGCCGACCAGAACCACTGGACCGCTGATGGTCTTCAGGAGGGCGGCCAGGTAGGCGGAGTCGCTGTTCAGGCCGCGCAGCGGGTCCGCGGGAGCGAGCGAGCACCGGATAGCCGTCGCGCTGAAGGCGCTTGGTCACGCCGTTCCAACTGGACGCGTCGGCGAATGCGCCGTGCACGAGCACCACGGTCGGCTTCCCGTACGCGGGAAGGACTCGCCGGTCCCGCGGAGGGAACTGCACCGGCGGTGGCCGCCAAGGTCATCGTCGCCAGGCCGACGACGGAGGACGAGGACTTCTGCCGCTGGTGGGCCACACACGACGTGCAGCGCCGCACCCATGGGGCCAAGCACTCCACGGGGCCAAGCACTTCCACCACCCCCTGGTGGGCGACCTGCATCTCGGCTACGAGGCCCCGGCCGTCACCGGCGCCCGGAATCAGGTGCTCGGCATCTACACCGCGGAGCCCGGATCACCGTCCGCCGAGGCACTGAGGCTGCCGGCCGGCTGGACCGTCGAGCCCACCACACCAGCTCGGCGAGCTCGCCGCCCTGGTCGGCAGCAGCGGCGTCAGTGGCGGCACGCCGGGCGGGGGCGTTCGGGCGCGTGAGGTACCTCACGGCGCGCCCGCGCCGGGGCCCCTCGTGTCCGTCGCCCCGGGCGGGTCGGGCAGGTTGTCCAGGAAGTCGCCGGTGGGCACGTGGAACAGCGATCCGGTGACCGGTGTGGAGAAGTCCAGGATCCGGTCGTGGGCCGCCGGTGGTGCGCCCAGGAACATGCGCTCCAACATGGTCTCCAACACCGTCGGGGTGCGGGCGTACCCGATGAAGTAGGTCCCGAACTCGCCCTTGCCGACGCTGCCGAAGGGCATGTTGTCGCGCAGGATCTCGTGCTTTCTGCCGTCACGGTCGACGATCGTCGTCAGGGCGACATGCGAGTCGGCCGGTTTGACCTCGTCGTCGAGTTCGACATCGGACAGCTTCCGACGCCCGATCACCCTTTCCTGTGCCTCCACCGCAAGGGCGTTCCAGGCCCGCAGATCGTGGAGGTACTTCTGCACCATCACATAGCTTCCGCCGGCGAAGCAGGGGTCCTCGTCGCCGACCAGCACGGCCTCGCTCGCCGCCGGGCCCACCGGGTTCTCCGTCCCGTCGACGAAGCCGAGCAGGTCCCGCACGTCGAAGTACTTGAACCCATGCACCTCGTCGCACACCGTCACGGCACCACGCAGACGCTCCATGATTTCGCCGGCCAGCGCGAAGCACAGGTCCACGCGGGCGGCCCTGATGTGGAAGAGCAGATCACCCGGCGTCGACACCGCGCGGTGCACGGGCCCGGCCAGCTCACGGAAGGGATGCAGCTGCGCCGGACGCGGCCCGGAGAACAGACGGTCCCACACGTCGGATCCGACGCCCGTGACGCAGCTGAGCTTCCCGCTGGGCGAGGCACGGAAGCCGACGGCCCGCTGCAGCCCGTTCAGGTCGGACAGCAACCCGCGGACGACCGGTTCGCCTCCCGGGTCGACGGCCACCACCAGGAAGATCGCGGCCTCCGTCAACGGGGACAGCACCGACTGGGGAACGGGCTCCGGAGAGGACTGGGTCACGGGCCACACCCCCTTCCCAGGTCACGGGCGGGTTTTCACTCTAGGGCGGCCCCAAGGGGGGTGCCACCGGGCAGCGGACGGACGCCGGCGCCGGAGGTTTTCCACAGCCGCGCAGTTGTCCACAACCTCTGACACACCTCAGCAGCCGACCTGTACGGTCTCCGCAGTCGATGTTCACACAGCTGCATGGACAGCGGGGGAGGCGATCGATGTGACCGAGGTCGAGACCGGGACGGGGGCGGCGGAGCCGAGGCAGGCGGCCAGGATTTCGGCCGTGCGGGGCTTCGCACGATGGCCGGTCGAGGGCTCACCGAAGGAGGAGGGCAAGGCACTGCGTACACGGGTGCGCCGCCGCGCCCACGCCGAACTGGTGCTGGACGTCGACCGCCCGGACGCGGTCACCGCCGTGAAGGAGTCCAACCGCGGCCGCCTCCCCGAGCTCACGCCGATACGCGTCGGCCGGATGGCGGCCACACCGTTCGCGTTCCTGCGCGGCTCGGCGGGCCTCATGGCCCATGACCTCGCACGCACCCCGATGACCGGCATCCGTGCCCAGATCTGCGGCGACGCCCACGCGGCGAACTTCGGCCTGTACGGGGACGCCCGCGGCGGCCTGATCATCGACCTGAACGACTTCGACGAGACGGTGCTCGGGCCCTGGGAGTGGGACCTCAAGCGGCTCGCCGCCTCCCTCGTGCTCGCCGGCCGCGAGGCGGGGGCCGACGAGGACCGGTGCCGTCAGGCGGCGCAGGACGCGGTCGGCGCCTATCGGCGCACGATGCGCCTGCTGGCCAGACTCCCGGTCCTCGACGCCTGGAACGCGATCACGGACGAGGAACTGGTCTCCCACACGGACGCCCACGACCTGCTCGGCACGCTGGAACGGGTCTCCGAGAAGGCGCGGGCCAACACGAGCGGCCGGTTCGCGGCGAAGGCGACGGAGCAGGTCGAGGGCGGCGGCCGGCGCTTCGTGGACGCACCACCGGTGCTGCGCCGCATACCGGACGCGGAGGCCGAGTCGGTCGCGGCGTCGCTCGAGGAGTATCTGACGACGCTGCCCGAGGACCGGCACCCGCTCCTCGCCCGGTACGCGGTGCACGACGTGGCGTTCCGCCTCGTCGGCACGGGCAGCGTGGGCACCCGCTCCTATGTGGTGCTGCTCCTCGACCACCGGGGCGAACCGCTGATCCTCCAGGTCAAGGAGGCCCGCCCGTCGGCCCTGTTGCCCCACCTGGCCACGGCCGGCCATCCGGTGACGGAGGTGGAGCACGAGGGACGCCGGGTCGTCCAGGGGCAGAAGCGCATGCAGGTCGTCAGCGACATCCTGCTGGGCTGGACGACGGTCGACCAACGCCCTTACCAGGTACGGCAGTTCCGCAACCGCAAGGGCAGCGTCGACCCGGCGGCCCTGGCCGCCGACCAGATAGACGACTACGCCCGCATGACCGGGGCGCTGCTGGCCCGCGCCCACAGCCACAGCGCCGACCCGCGCCTGATAGCGGGCTACTGCGGCAAGAACGAGGAACTGGACGAGGCGATGGCCGCGTTCGCCGTGCAGTACGCGGACCGCACGGAGGCGGACCACGCGGAGCTGGTGGCGGCGGTGCGGAGCGGGCGGATCGCGGAGGAGGCTGGGGTTTGAGGGGGCGGGGAGGGAGGGGGAGGGGGAGGCCCCCAGAGGTGTCGGTCTGCCGCGCATCCCAACCTCACCGCACCAAGGCAGAGCTCCCCCGACCGTGTCTTACGCTGGTGCGGTGACGACGCCGGATGCCGAGCAGAGCGAGCCCCTGTCCGCTGCCGAGGAGCCGGTCGCCGAGGGCGGCGGCTCCGGTGAGGGGGCGGGTGCCGGGGCCGGGGGCGCCGGGGCGCGGCCCGAGGAGCGGCTGGAGCGGGCCGTGCGGGCCGCCGAGCAGGCGTTGATCGAGTACGAGATCGCCGTGGAGACCTTCCGCGTGGAGGTGGAGAACTTCTCCCGGTTGCACCACCAGAGGCTCGGCCCCATGTACGCGCGCCTGGAGGAGCTGGACGCGGAGATCGCGGAGGCGCGGGCCGCCCGCACCCGGGATCCGGAGGACATACGCCGCGCCCACGAGGCACGTGCCCGGGTCCTGCCGATGCCCGGTGTGGAGGAGCTGTTCCACGGCTGGATGGACTCGGAGGGACTGTACCCCGAGGCGCAGGCCATGCTGACGGACCAGCCCGTGCGGCCTCCGCAGCGTGTGCGCCCCAGCGAGGAGGCCCGCAAGCTGTACCGCGAGCTGGCCCGCAAGGCGCATCCCGACCTCGCCCAGGACGAGGACGAGCGCAAGCGGCGGGACGAGTTCATCGCCCGGGTCAACGTCGCCTACGCCCGTGGCGACGAGGCCCTGCTGCGGGAGCTGTCGGAGGAGTGGGCCGCGGGCCCCGTCCCCGAGGAGCGCCGGCCGAGCCGCAGTGAGGAGCTGTACGCCCGTCTGGAGTGGCTCTCCCAGCGCAAGGAACTGCTCACGCTGATGGCCCGGGAGCTGGAGGAGGGTGCGATCGGCTCGATGCTTCGGCTCGCCCCCGATGACCCCGACGGCCTCCTCGAGGAGATCGCGGAGCAGCTGCTGGCTCAGGTAGCGCAGAAGGAGGCCGAGCTGGAGGTGCTGCGCGGCTGAGCCGCCCGTGGACGTCCGTGGTGGCAGGCACGTCCGCTTCGGCGTCGGGTAGCGTCGGGGTATGCATTTCGGAGCTGGTGTGCCCACGGTCGGGGTCGCGGACCTCAAGGACGGTGACTTCCTGCTGGACGTCCGCGAGGACGACGAGTGGCAGGCGGGTCATGCCGAGGGGGCGCTGCACATCCCCCTCAGTGAGTTCGTCGCACGCTACGGAGAGTTCACGGAGGCGGCGCCGCAGGACGGCCGGGTCCATGTGATCTGCCGCTCGGGGGGTCGTTCGGCTCAGGTGGCGATGTATCTGGTCCAACAGGGCATCGACGCGGTGAACGTCGACGGCGGCATGCAGGTATGGGCCGCTGAGGGCCGCCCGGTAGTGGACGCCGAGGGTGAGCCCGGCGTCGTGCTCTAGTCCGGCCCAGGGGGTCGTGCTGTGGTGCGGACCGGAGGCGTCGTGTTCTGGTTGAGCCGGACATGTCGTGCCTCTGTCTGGTCCGGCCGGACGCTTTTCGAGCGGGGCGTTCGGCTCAGCCCAGTGGGTGCGTCGCCAGCAGGTCGCCGAGTGCTTCCTCGTGCGCGGCCGCCGGGCCGAGTGACAGCTCCAGGTGCTTTGCCCAGGCGTGGTAGCGGTGCAGGGGGTAGTCGGTGTCGGCGCCGAAGCCGCCGTGCAGATGCTGCGCGGTCTGCACCACCCGCCGTACGCCCTGCGAGGCCCAGATCTTCGCCACCGCGACGTCCCCGGCCGTCGGCAGCGCTCCCGCCGTGCCGGATGTGATCCGCCATGCGGCCTGCCAGAGTGTGGCCTCCATGGCGCGCAGGTCCATGTACCGGTCGGCGGCCTGCATGGCGACCGCCTGGAACGTGGCGATGGGGTGGCCGAACTGTTCCCGTTTGCCGGTGTACTCGCTGGTCATCCTCAGCGCAGCCTCGGCGAGGCCGAGCGCGAGCGCGCACGTGCCGGTGGTGAGCAGCAGGCGCAGCCGCTCCCAGGCACCCTCGACGTCGAGCAGGTACCGCCCGGCGATCCGTGCCGACTCCAGCCGCAGCTCGGCGAGCCGCTCCCCCGTCGTCGAGAGCTGTTCGGCCAGAACGACACCTTTGTGCGTGCGCGGCACCAGGGCGAGGACGGCGTGGCTGGAATCGTCGGTGTGGGCCGGTACGAGGACGGCGTCGGCGTTGTACGCCCACGGCACCGCCGTCTGTGTCCCGTCCAGGACCCAGTTGCCGCCGTCTTGCCGTGCCACCACCGCGAGTTCGGCCGGGTCGTGCCCGGTCCGGCCGTGTGCGGCGATGGTGAGGACCGTCTCTCCGCCCCCGGTTCCTGGCAGCAGTTCCTCCTTCAACTCGGTGCTGCCGTAGGTTTGTACGGCGACCGCCGCGATGGTGTTCTCCAGCAGTGGCACCCGTGCGAGCACCTTGGTCGACTCGCGCAGCACCAGGCAGAGGGCGATCGGGTCGAGACCGGCGCCGCCGTACTCCTCGTCCAGGAGCAGGCTGAGCAGGTCCGCGTCGGCGAGCCGCGCCCACAGTGCCCGGTCGAAGTCGTCGGCGACGGCGCCGGCGGTCAGCGCTGGGCTGGGTACTGCGTCCGGTGCGACTCCGGCGAACACGGCCCTCGCCGCCTCGGCCGCCGCCTGCTGCTCCTCGCTGAAGGTGAAGTCCACGGCCTGTCCTCCTGGCGGTTCCGCTGACCTGACGGTCCGTCAGGATAGGACAGGTTCTAGAAGAGGGGAACGGTTGGCGGTCAGGTCCTCCCCGGGAATGCTCAGCGAGCGGTTCGGCAGGGGACGCTCATCGGTCGAAGTCCAGTTCCACCGTCTCCGTGACCGGATGCGACTGGCACGCGAGCACATATCCGGCTTCCGTCTCCTCCGGCTCGAGCGCGAAGTTGCGGTCCATCCGTACCTCGCCCGAGACCAGGAAGGCCCGGCAGGTCCCGCACACCCCGCCCTTGCAGGCGTAGGGCGCGTCGGGCCGGTTGCGCAGCACCGTCTCCAGCAGCGACTCGCCGTCGTGGACCGGCCAGGTGCCGCCGCGTCCGTCGAGCCGCGCGGTCACCCTGCTGTGCGCGGGAGCCACGGTGGCCGGTGTGGTCACGGTCACGTCGTCCACGTGGAAGATCTCCTCGTGGATCCGCGTCCGGGGCACTCCCAGTCCGCGCAGTGCTCGCTCCGCCGACTGCACCAGCCCGAACGGACCGCACAGGAACCAGCCGGCGACCTCCTCGACCGGCAGCAGCGCCGGCAACAGCTGGTCGAGCCGCTCCCGGTCGAGCCGGCCGGACGGCAGCCCCGCCTGCTGTTCCTCCCGGGAGAGCACCGTGACCAGCTGGAACCGCTCGGGGTAGCGGTCCTTGAGGTCGGCGACCTCCTCCAGGAACATCGTCGAGGCCGTCGTGCGGTCGCTGCGTATGAGGCAGAAGCGCGCACCGGGTTCCCGCTTCAGGAGCGTCGTCACGATCGACAGCACGGGGGTGATGCCGCTGCCGCCCACCACCGCCGCGTACAGCCCGGGTGCCGGCTCCAGCGTGAACCGTCCCGCCGGTGTCATCACCTCCAGTTCGTCCCCGGCGGCGATCTCCTTGAGGGCGTAGGTGGAGAAGGCCCCGCCCTCGACCAGCCGCACCCCGACCCGCAGCGTGCGCGGGCCCTGTTCGTCCGGTGCCGGAGCGGGGGAGCAGATCGAGTACGTGCGCCGTATCTCCCTGCCGTCGACGGTGCGGCGCAGCGCGAGGTGCTGGCCGGGCGTGTGCCGGTACTCCTCGCGCAGTGCGGGCGGCACGGTGAAGGTCAGGGCCACGGAGTCGTCGGTGAGCCGCTCCACCGAGGCCACCGGGAGCAGGTGGAACCGGGCCATCACAACTCCTTGAAGTGGTCGAACGGCTCACGGCAGGCGAGGCAGCGGCGCAGTGCCTTGCACGCGGTGGACGAGAAACGGCTGAGCAGCTCGGTCTCGGCGGATCCGCAGAACGGGCAGCGTACGGGGGTGTCCGGCTCGGCGGAGCCGGTGACGGTGCGGGTCGGGCCCAGCTCGACGGGCACCGGACCCGACGGGTGCCGTCCGCGGACGCGCGGGGGCGCTATCCCGAACTCCCTCAGCTTTCGGCGGCCCTCCTCGGAGATGTCGTCCGTGGACCAGGCGGGGGTGAGGACCGTGCGTACGACGACCTCCCGCACGCCGTGCTCGCGCAGCACCCGCTCTATGTCCACGGACATGGCTTCGAGCGCGGGGCATCCCGTGTACGTCGGGGTGAGTTCGACCTCCACCGCGTCCGTGCCGCGTACATGGACGGACCGTAGAACGCCCAGCTCCTCCAGGGTGAGCACGGGCAGCTCGGGGTCGGGGACGGAGCCGGCGAGCCGGCGCAGTTCCTCTTCGAGGGCCGTGGCCGTCACCATGACGCCCCCGGGTGGCTGCGGTGCAGGTGCTGCATCTCGGCGAGCATCCGTCCGAACGGTTCGGTGTGCAGGCCCTGGCGTCCCGCGCCCGCCGTCCACGCCCCGGAACACGGTCCCTGAGGGACTTCGAGGGTGGCCCGGCGAAGGACGTCGCCGACCGAGTCCAGCCAGGCCTGTTCCATGCCGGTCCAGTCGACGTCCACCCCCTCCACCGGCTGGAACATCTCTCCCGTGTACCGCCACAGCGCCTCGCACGCGTGGCGCATCCGCTGATGGCTGACGTCCGTGCCGTCGCCGAGCCGCAGCGTCCACTGCTCGGCGTGGTCCTGGTGGTAGGCGACCTCCTTGACCGCCTTGGCCGCGAGTCCGGCGAACTGGCCGGTCCCGGAGGCGAGTTCGGTGTACAGCAGTCGCTGGTAGGTCGAGAAGTACAGCTGGCGGGCGATGGTGTGCGCGAAGTCGCCGTTGGGCTGCTCCACCAGCTGCAGGTTGCGGAAGGCGCGCTCCTCCCGCAGGTACGCCAGCTCGTCCTCGTCGCCCACCATGGACAGCAGCACCCGGGCCTGGCCCAGCAGGTCGAGGGCGATGTTGGCGAGGGCGACCTCCTCCTCCAGTACCGGTGCGTGGCCCGCCCACTCCCCCAGGCGGTGCGAGAGCACCAGGGCGTCGTCGCCGAGGGCCAGGGCGGCCGCGGTGTGCACGGTGACGGTCACAGGTGCTTCACCCCTTCCGGGATCTCGTAGAACGTCGGGTGCCGGTACGGCTTGTCGGCGGCCGGTTCGAAGAACGGGTCCTTCTCGTCCGGCGAGGACGCGGTGATCGCGGCGGAGGGCACCACCCAGATCGAGACGCCCTCGCCGCGCCGGGTGTACAGGTCGCGCGCGTTGCGCAGGGCGAGCTCGGCGTCCGGGGCGTGCAGGCTGCCGGCGTGGGTGTGCGAGAGCCCGCGGCGTGAGCGGACGAAGACCTCCCACAGGGGCCAGTCGGTGTTCGTCATGCGTGCTGCGCTCCCGTCCCGCCGTTGTGCTTCGCCGCGTACGCCGCGGCTGCCTCCCGTACCCAGGCCCCTTCCTCGTGGGCCTGCCTGCGCTGGGCCAGCCGCTGCTCGTTGCAGGGGCCGTTGCCCTTGAGGACCTCCCAGAACTCCGTCCAGTCGATGGGGCCGAAGTCGTGGTGCCCCCGCTCCTCGTTCCACCGCAGGTCCGGGTCGGGGAGGGTGAGGCCGAGGGCCTCGGCCTGAGGGACGCAGATGTCCACGAAGCGCTGGCGCAGCTCGTCGTTCGAGTGCCGCTTGATCCTCCACGCCATCGACTGCGCGGAGTGCGCCGACTCGTCGTCGGGCGGGCCGAACATCATCAGGGACGGCCACCACCAGCGGTTCACCGCGTCCTGCGCCATCGCGTGCTGTTCGGGTGTGCCTCGGCTGAGGGTCAGCAGCAGCTCGTAGCCCTGGCGCTGGTGGAAGGACTCCTCCTTGCAGATGCGGACCATCGCTCGGGCGTACGGCCCGTAGGAGCAGCGGCACAGGGGCACCTGGTTGGTGATCGCTGCGCCGTCCACCAGCCAGCCGATCGCGCCGACGTCCGCCCAGGTCAGCGTCGGGTAGTTGAAGATCGATGAATACTTCTGGCGGCCCGTGTGCAGCTTGTCGAGCAGTTCGTCGCGGCTGGTGCCGAGCGTTTCCGCCGCGCCGTACAGATACAGTCCGTGGCCCGCCTCGTCCTGCACCTTGGCCATCAGGATCGCCTTGCGGCGCAGTGAGGGAGCGCGCGTGATCCAGTTGGCCTCCGGCTGCATGCCGATGATCTCGGAGTGCGCGTGCTGGGCGATCTGCCGGACGAGGGTGGCGCGGTAGGCGTCCGGCATCCAGTCGCGTGGCTCGATGCGCTCGTCGCCGGCGACGGCTGCGTCGAACACGGCCTCGTACGCCGTCGCGTCCGTCTCTGTGCCGTCCGCGCGGGCCGTCCGGTGCGCTGCTGCTGTCGCCATGCGGTCCCCCTGACCACTCGCCGTCTCCCGACCGATCGTTCGGTCCGGTCGATTCAATGGTGAGGCGGAGCGCCGTAGGGTGTCAACCGCTGTGGACAACCCGCGGCGCCGGTCCGGCCGCTGTGCCCATCGGGCTGTGCGGGGCGGGCGGGGCTGAGTACCGTTCCGGGTGCGCATGCCGAGCGTGCTGCGAACGGGTGAGCCCGAGCCGCGCGGTCCGCCGCGGACACGGCAGGCGGTGGCCCGGCCTGCGGCAAGGGACGGCGGCACGGCAGGAAAGCTCGGGAGACGGGGCGGGATGGACGCGTACGACAAGGGGCCCGACGCCCGGCCGGATCGGCCGGGCGACTGCGCCGACCCGGTGTCCGCCCTGCCCGAGGGCGTCAGGACGGACATCGCCGGGGAGCCGGGGGAGCAGGGGGAACAGAGGGACGCGGGGGGTGCCCCTTCCGCAGAGACCGCCGCCTCGCCGGAATCAACCCGGCCGGAATCAACCTCGTCGGAATCCGCCTGGCCGAAGTCCGCCTCCCCGGAATCCCCCTCGCCGAAGTCCGCCTCCCCGGAATCCGCTTCCGAATCCACTGCGGCCCGCGCGCCCCGCACCGGCATAGCCGCCCTCTCGCTCCGCTACCAGGTCGCCGCCGCGCTCGCGCTCGCGGTCGTCGCCGTCGCTGCCTGTGTGCATCTCGGCATGGTGTTCCTGCACGTCGCGCCCCCGAACACGCTCACGAAGAAGCACGGCAAGGTGATCGACGACTGGATCTACCCGGAGTTCGAACAGAACTGGAAACTGTTCGCACCCAACCCGCTGCAGCAGAACATCGACGTCCAGGTCCGCGCCCAGGTCCGCACCGGGAACGGCGGGGAGCGGACGACCGGCTGGTACGACCTGTCCGCGCTCGACGGTGCCGCCATCCACGGCAATCTGCTGCCGAGCCACACCCAGCAGAACGAACTGCGTCGCGCCTGGGACTTCTACGCCGCCTCGCACGACGGCCAGAACCGCCCCGCGGGTCTGCGCGGTGCCCTGTCCGAGGACTATCTGCGCCGCGTGGTCGTGGTGCGCCTCGACCGGGAGCACGCGGCAGGCCGCGGCGAGACCCTCGAAAGCGTCCAGGTCCGCTCCCGCATCAGCGACGTGCCGCCGCCCAAGTGGAGCGACGAACAGGTGTCCGGCGCACCCGTATACCGACAGCTGCCCTGGTGGCCGCTTCCGGACGCTGAGCGGACGGGGGCGAGCGCCTGATGAACCGTGTCGCCCTGTCCGTCTCGCGCGGCATCGCCCGAGTCACCGACGCCGCCCTCGGCCCGTACCAGACCGCGGTCGTGCGCATCGGCTTCGCCGCCACCTGGCTGCTGTTCCTCCTGCGGGAGTTCCCCCACCGTCAGGAGATGTACGGACCCGACGGTCCGTGGAGCTGGGACCTGGCCCGGCAGCTCATCGCGGACAACCACGCCTTCACGATTCTCATGTGGTCCGGCAGCCGGGTCTGGTTCGAGGCCGTGTACGCCCTCGCGGTGCTGTCCAGCGCCCTGTTCCTGGTCGGCTGGCGCACCCGCGCGGTGTCCGTGCTGTTCATGGTGGGCGTGCTGTCGCTGGAGAACCGCAGCGTGTTCATGGGCGACGGCGGTGACAACGTCATTCATCTGATGGCGATCTACCTGGTCTTCACCCGCTGCGGGCAGGTGTGGTCGCTGGACGAGCGGCGCGAACGGCGCGCCCGTGCGGCCCGCGCGCGTGGGGAGCGGCCCCGGCCAGACCGGGCGGGGCCCGTGCTGTGGGGGGTGCTCGGCCTCGCGCTGGCCCTGGCGACGGGCGCGGGCCGGCTCGGCGCCGGCTGGCTTGCCGTGTACTGGGGGCTGTGGGCCGTACAGGGCCTTTGGTGGTACGTCGGACGGCGCGCCCCGGACGGCGAGCCCCGCGTCCTGCTGGACATCGTCGCCAACCTCGTGCACAACGCCGCTCTGCTCGTGATCATGGCCGAGGCGTGTCTGATCTACTCGACCGCCGGCTGGTACAAGATCCAGGGCTCGCGCTGGCAGGACGGCACCGCCGTCTACTATCCGCTGCACCTCGAGTCCTTCTCGCCCTGGCCCGCCCTGTCCGACCTGCTGACCTCGCACGGCACGGTGGTGCTGCTGGTGACGTACGGGACGGTCGCCGCGCAGGTCGCGTTCCCGTTCACCCTTCTGAACCGGCGCGTGAAGAACGTCCTGCTGGCGTTCATGATCACCGAGCACGCGGTGATCGCCGTGGTCCTGGGGCTGCCGTTCTTCTCCCTCGCGATGATCGCCGCGGACTCCGTGTTCCTGCCGACGTCCTTCCTGCGCCGACTGGGCGGGTGGGCGTCACGTGCGCGTGGACGCCTGGCCACGGGCCATGTCGCCCGGGCGCTGCCTCGCCCGCGCTCGCACCGGCCGCCCACGCAGGAGCCGACCGAGCCCGCACAGGCAGGCTTGCCGACGTGAGCCGCACGTAGGCTGCACAACATGACCGACCCGTCCCGCGGCGGCGCCGCCGACCCGCTGACCACCTGGCGCAGGCTCGCCGACTGCTGTGTGCTGCTCGACGGTTTCCACGCGCTCAAGCACGCGGTCCGCTTCCAGGCGCGGGTGCCGGTCGCCGTCACCATCGACCGGGGTGCGGCCCTCGCCCTGGCCGACGACCTCGCTCCCGATGTACGGGACACCTTGGACGCACTGCTGACGGAGGTCCCCGAGGCCGCCTACCAGTCCCTGGTCTCGCGCCCACACCCCACCGGGGTCGCCGCCCTCGCCGTGCGCCCTTCGCGCGAGGCCAACCTCGAGACGCTCCGGCGCACGCCCCGCACCGCCCCCGTCGTCGTCCTCGACAACCCGCGCAACCTGGGCAACGCGGGCGCCGTGATCCGGCTCGCGGCGGGCTTCGGCGCGACCGGGGTGGTCACGACGGGCACGCTCGACCCCTGGCATCCCACGGTGGTCCGCGGCGGGGCCGGACTGCACTTCGCGACCGCCGTGGAGCGGCTGACCGCGGCCGAACTGCCGCCCGGCCCGGTCTTCGCCCTGGACCCGGAGGGCGACGACATCCGCGGGCTGAAACTCCCCGACGACGCCGTGCTCGCGTTCGGCTCCGAGCGCACCGGGCTCTCGGCCGAGTTGCGCGACCGCGCCGACCACCTGGTGTCCCTGCCGATGCGCCCCCAGGTCTCCAGCTACAACCTCGCGACCAGCGTGGCCATGACGCTGTACCACTGGAGCGCGACCGGAGGCGCACCCGCCTGAGCCGCCGCTACGCCTCCCGGCGCACCTCCACCACCCGGAAGCGGTTCGCCACGAACGCCCCGTCGCACAGAGCCGCGTTGGCCGCCGGGTTGCCGCCCGAGCCGTGGAAGTCGGAGAAGGCTGCCGTCTGGTTGACGTACACCCCGCCGGTCAGGTTGAGCGAGAGCTGGGCGGACTCCTCCAGGCAGACCTCCACGACGGCCTGCTCGAACTCCTCGGAGGTGGTGTATGCGCCCACGGTCATCGCGCCCTTGTCCCTGATCGTGCGCCGCAGCAGCCCCACCGCGTCCCTCGCCGAGTCCACCGCGACGGCGAAGGCGACCGGTCCGAAGCACTCGCTCATGTAGGCGGCCTCCGCGTCCGGCTTGGCGCCGTCGAGCTTGACGATGACCGGTGTGCGGACGACCGCCTGAGGGAACTCCGGGTTGGAGATCTCCCGGGAGGCCAGGGCGACCTCGCCGAGCCCGGCCGCCGCCTCCAGGCGGGCCTTGACGTCCGGGTTCACGATCGCGCCGAGCAGCGCGTTCGCCCGCGCGTCATCGCCCAGCAGGCCGTCCACGGCCTTCGCCAGGTCGGCGACCACCTCGTCGTACGTCTTCGGGCCGTCGTCGGTGGTGATGCCGTCCCGCGGGATCAGCAGGTTCTGCGGGGTGGTGCACATCTGGCCGCTGTACAGCGACAGGGAGAACGCCAGGTTGGACAGCATCCCCTTGTAGTTGTCGGTCGACTCCACGATCACCGTGTTGACGCCGGCCTTCTCCGTGTAGACCTGGGCCTGGCGGGCGTTGGCCTCCAGCCACTCGCCGAATGCCGTCGAGCCCGTGTAGTCGATGATCCGGATCTCCGGGCGGACGGCCAGCGTCTTGGCGATACCTTCCCCGGGCCGCTCGGCGGCCAGCGCCACCAGGTTCGGGTCGAAGCCGGCCTCCGCGAGCACCTGGCGGGCCACCCGCACCGTGAGCGCGAGCGGCAGCACCGCGCGCGGGTGCGGCTTGACCAGCACCCCGTTGCCGGTGGCGAGGGAGGCGAACAGGCCCGGGTAGCCGTTCCACGTCGGGAAGGTGTTGCAGCCGATGACCAGGGCGATGCCGCGCGGGACGGCCTTGAAGGTCTTGGTGAGCGCCAGCGGGTCGCGCTTGCCCTGGGGCTTGGTCCACTCGGCGGTGTCCGGTGTGCGGGCCTGCTCCGCGTACGCGTACGCCACCGCCTCCAGGCCGCGGTCCTGTGCGTGCGGGCCGCCCGCCTGGAACGCCATCATGAACGCCTGGCCACTGGTGTGCATGACCGCGTGCGCGAACTCGTGCGTCCGGTCGCTGATGCGCTTGAGGATCTCCAGACACACCATGGCGCGCATCTCCGCGCCCGCGTCGCGCCAGGCCTTCTGGCCCGCGCGCATGGCGGGCAGCAGTACGTCGATGTCGGCGTGCGGATAGGTGATCCCCAGCTCGATGCCGTACGGGGAGACCTCGCCGCCCGTGAAGTCGTCCGTGCCGGGCTGGCCGAGGTCGAGGCGGGAGCCGAGGAGCGCCTCGAAGGCGGCCTTGCCCGCCGCCGCGTCCAGGCTGCCGTTCTCCCCGTAGGCCTTGGGGTGTTCGGGGTGGGGGGACCAGTACGCGCGCGTGCGGATCGCTTCCAGCGCCTGGTCGAGGGTGGGCCGGTGCTGGGCGATCAGCTGGTGCGCGGTGAGTTCGGCGGCCATGCGGGACCAACTCCTCGTCTTGAGAGCTCTTCCTTGAGCTCGTGACCTGGGCAGGAACAGCCGGACAGGGTTAGAGTAACCGAACGATCGGTCGGGACAAGGGTGTCCGCCGTATCTGTGGACAAGGGGGTCCGCCGCACCTGTGGACAACCCCGTGCGGGAGGATCGCGCACATGACAGCACTCGACCTCAGCAGCCCCGTGGCCGTCGTGGGCACCGGCACCATGGGCCAGGGCATAGCCCAGGTCGCGCTGGTCGCGGGCCATCCGGTGCGGCTGTATGACGCCGTCCCCGGCCGCGCCCACGAGGCGGCCGCGGCGATCGGCGCGCGCCTCGACCGGCTCGTCGAGAAGGACCGGCTCACCGGCGCCGAGCGGGACGCGGCCCGCGCCCGCCTGCTGCCCGCCGAGAGCCTGGACGCTCTCGCGGACTGCGCACTCGTCGTGGAGGCGGTCCTGGAGCGCCTCGATGTGAAACAGCAGCTGTTTCGTGAGCTGGAGGACATCGTCGGGGACGACTGCCTGCTCGCCACCAACACCTCCTCCCTTTCCGTGACCGCGATCGGCGGTGCCCTCAGGGCCCCGGGCCGCTTCGTCGGACTGCACTTCTTCAACCCCGCGCCGCTGATGCCGCTGGTCGAGGTCGTCTCCGGGTTCGCCACCGACGTCACGTCCGCCACGCGCGCGTACGAGACGGCCCGAGCCTGGGGCAAGACCCCGGTCGCCTGCGCGGACACCCCCGGCTTCATCGTCAACCGCATCGCGCGGCCCTTCTACGCCGAGGCGTTCGCGGTGTACGAGGCGCAGGCCGCCGACCCGGCCACCATCGACGCCGTGCTGCGCGAGTCGGGCGGCTTCCGGATGGGCGCCTTCGAGCTCACCGACCTGATCGGGCAGGACGTCAACGAGTCCGTCACCCGCTCCGTGTGGGAGTCCTTCTTCCAGGACGTGCGCTTCACGCCCTCGCTCGCGCAGCGGCGGCTGGTCGAGTCGGGCCGGCTCGGCCGCAAGAGCGGACGCGGCTGGTACGACTACACGGACGGCGCCGAGCGGCCCGAGCCGCACACCGCGGAAAAGGCGCAGGCACCCTCGTACGTGGTCGCCGAGGGCGACCTCGGCCCCGCCTCCGAACTGCTCGCGCTGATCCGCGAGGCGGGCATCGGGGTGCGTGAGGAGGACGAGGACAACGGCACCCGCCTGGTGCTGCCGAGCGGCGGCCAGCTCGTCCTCGCCGACGGGCAGACCTCCGTCGAGTTCCGCGACGTCGTCTACTTCGACCTGGCGCTCGACTACCGCACGGCGACCCGCATCGCCCTGTCCGCCTCCCAGGACACCTCCGCGCAGACCCTGGCCGAGGCCACCGGGCTCTTCCAGGCGCTCGGCAAGGACGTCAGCGTCATCGGGGACGTGCCCGGCATGATCGTCGCCCGCACGGTGGCCCGCATCGTCGACCTCGCGCACGACGCCGTCGCCAAGGGGGTGGCCACCGAGGAGGACATCGACACCGCGATGCGCCTCGGCGTCAACTACCCGCTCGGGCCCTTCGAGTGGAGCCGCAGGCTCGGCCGCGGCTGGGCCTACGACGTCCTGGACGACCTGCACCTGCGCGACCCCTCGGGACGGTACGCCCCGTCCCTCGCGCTCTACCGCCACGCGTACGCCTCCGAAAAGCGGGAGGGCACCTCATGACCACCGCCAAGCGCGACACGTACACCCCGGAGAGCCTGCTCTCCGTCGCGGTGCAGGTCTTCAACGAGCGCGGCTACGACGGAACCTCCATGGAGCACCTGTCCAAGGCGGCGGGCATCTCCAAGTCGTCGATCTACCACCACGTCGCCGGCAAGGAGGAGCTGCTGCGCCGCGCCGTCAGCCGGGCGCTGGACGGGTTGTTCGGCATCCTCGACGAGGAGCACGCGCGCGAGGGGCGCCCGGTGGAGCGGCTGGAGTACGTCGTCAGGCGCATGGTCGAGGTGCTCACCGCCGAACTGCCGTATGTGACGCTGCTGCTGCGGGTGCGCGGCAACACCGGCACCGAGCGGTGGGCGCTGGAGCGGCGCCGCGAGTTCGACCATCGGGTCGCCGAGCTGCTCAAGGCGGCGGCCGCCGACGGGGACGTGCGCGGCGACGTGGAGGTGCGGCTCGCCACGCGGCTCGTCTTCGGGATGATCAACTCGATCGTGGAGTGGTACCGGCCCGACGGACGCGGCATGGGCGAGCGGGAGGTGGCCGACGCGGTCGTGCGGCTGGTCTTCGGCGGGCTCCGCAAGGAGTCGTGATCGGGCCTTTGACGGCTCCGAGCATCAGGTCCTAGCTCTCCGGCTCCACGTCCTCCTCCTCGAACACCAGCAGTGTGCGGGTGCTGAGCACTTCGGGGATCGCCTGGAGCCGGGTGAGGACCAGCTCGCGCAGCGCGCGGTTGTCCGGAGTGTGCACCAGCAGCAGGACGTCGAAGTCGCCGCCCACCAGGGCGATGTGGGCGGCCCCGGGAAGTCTGCGCAGCTGTTCGTGGACGGTGCGCCAGGAGTTCTGGACGATTTTCAGGGTGATGTACGCCGATGTGCCCTGACCGGCGCGTTCGTGGTTCACGCGCGCCCCGAAGCCGCGGATGACCCCGTCCTCGATGAGCCGGTTGATCCGCGCGTAGGCGTTGGCCCGCGAGACGTGGACGCGCTCGGCGACCGCCCGTATGGAGGCACGGCCGTCCGCCTGGAGCAACTGCAGGATGTCCCGGTCGACGGCGTCGAGGGGACGCGGGGGCGGCGGAACCGGGCTGTGCTCCGCGGGCTCGGCCATTTGTTCAGATGCCATGTACCCCCGCCTCTCTACCATGGACGTACTGCGTCCATCTCAGGGTGTGGCGAACCGTTTGTCCACAGCCTGGAGGGGCCTGTAGCCAAAATGTGCTGTCGACCGAACAATCGGTAGGTGAGGCGCATCACCACCGTGGCGCGCCTGAAGCCGCTCCCACGAGGAGGTGCCGTCATGACGGTCATGGAGCAGCGGGGCGCCTACCGGCCGACCCCGCCGCCCGCCTGGCAGCCCCGTACCGATCCCGCACCGCTGCTGCCCGACGCGCGGCCGTACCGCGTCCTCGGCACCGAGGCCGCCGCCAAGGCCGACCCGGAGCTGCTGCGCCGGCTGTACGCCGGGCTGGTGCGCGGACGCCGGTACAACGCGCAGGCGACGGCACTGACCAAACAGGGCCGCCTGGCCGTCTACCCCTCCAGCACCGGGCAGGAGGCCTGCCAGGTCGCCGCGGCGCTCGTCCTCGAGGAACGCGACTGGCTCTTCCCCAGCTACCGCGACACGCTGGCCGTCGTCGCCCGCGGCGTCGACCCCGTACAGGCCCTGACCCTGCTGCGCGGCGACTGGCACACCGGCTACGACCCGTACGAGCACCGTGTGGCCCCCCTGTGCACCCCGCTCGCCACCCAACTGCCGCACGCCGTCGGCCTCGCCCATGCCGCGCGCCTGAAGGGCGACGACGTGGTCGCGCTCGCGCTGGTGGGCGACGGGGGCACCAGCGAGGGCGACTTCCACGAGGCCATGAACTTCGCCGCGGTCTGGCAGGCGCCGGTCGTCTTCCTCGTCCAGAACAACGGCTTCGCGATCTCCGTCCCGCTCGCCAAACAGACCGCGGCGCCCTCCCTCGCCCACAAGGCCGTCGGCTACGGCATGCCCGGCCGCCTGGTCGACGGCAACGACGCCGCCGCGGTGCACGAGGTGCTGGCCGACGCCGTGGCACACGCACGCGCGGGCGGCGGCCCGACGCTCGTCGAGGCGGTGACGTACCGCCTCGACGCGCACACGAACGCCGATGACGCGACCCGCTACCGGGCCGACGCCGAGGTCGAGGCCTGGCGCGACCACGACCCGATCGCGCTGCTGGAGCGGGAGTTGACGGACCGCGGACTGCTCGACGAGGACGGGAAGCGGGCCGCGCGCGAGGACGCCGAGGCCATGGCCGCCGACCTGCGCACGCGCATGAACCAGGACCCGGCCCTGGACCCGAGGGACCTCTTCGCGCACGTGTACGCCGAGCCCACCTCCCAACTGATGGAGCAGGAAGCCCAGTTGCGGGCTGAGCTGGACGCGGAGGCCGCGGGGCCGGAAGGAGCCGGGCGATGACGACCGTGGCCCTCAAGCCGGCCACCATGGCCCAGGCCCTGACGCGCGCGCTCCGCGACGCCATGGCGGCCGATGAGTCCGTGCACGTCATGGGGGAGGACGTGGGCACACTCGGCGGTGTCTTCCGCGTCACCGACGGGCTCGCCAAGGAGTTCGGCGACGACCGCTGCACGGACACGCCGCTCGCCGAGGCGGGCATCCTCGGCACGGCCGTCGGCATGGCGATGTACGGCCTCAGGCCGGTCGTCGAGATGCAGTTCGACGCGTTCGCGTACCCCGCGTTGGAGCAACTGGTCAGCCATGTCGCGCGGATGCGCAACCGCACGCGGGGCGCGATGCCGCTGCCGATCACCATCCGCATCCCCTACGGGGGAGGCATCGGCGGTGTGGAGCACCACAGCGACTCCTCCGAGGCGTACTACATGGCGACCCCGGGCCTCCATGTCGTCACACCCGCGACCGTCTCCGATGCCTACGGGTTGCTGCGGGCGGCGATCGCCTCGGACGACCCGGTCGTCTTCCTGGAGCCCAAGCGGCTGTACTGGTCGAAGGCCACCTGGAACCCGGAGGAGCCGGAGGCCGTCGAGCCCATAGGCCGTGCGGTGGTGCGGCGCCCGGGCCGGAGCGCCACGCTGATCACGTACGGTCCGTCGTTGCCGGTGTGCCTGGAGGCGGCCGAGGCGGCGCACTCCGAGGGCTGGGACCTCGAAGTGGTGGACCTGCGGTCCCTGGTCCCCTTCGACGACGAGACGGTGACCGCGTCCGTGCGCCGCACGGGCCGGGCGGTGGTGGTGCACGAGTCGAGCGGGTTCGGCGGCCCGGGCGGGGAGATCGCCGCGCGCGTGACGGAGCGCTGCTTCCACCACCTGGAGGCGCCGGTGCTGCGGGTGGCCGGGTTCGACATCCCCTACCCGCCGCCGATGCTGGAGCGGCACCACCTGCCGGGCGTCGACCGGATCCTGGACGCCGTCGCGCGCCTGCAGTGGGAGGCGGAGAGCTGATGGCCCAGGTGCTGGAGTTCAGGCTGCCGGACCTCGGGGAGGGACTGACCGAGGCGGAGATCGTCCGCTGGCTGGTGCAGGTCGGGGACGTCGTCGCGGTCGACCAGCCGGTCGTCGAGGTGGAGACGGCCAAGGCGATGGTCGAGGTGCCCTGCCCCTACGGCGGTGTGGTCACGGCCCGCTACGGCGAGGAGGGTACGGAACTGCCGGTCGGCGCACCACTGTTGACGGTCGCCGTCGGCGCCCCGGCGGAGCCCGCGCCGGAGTCGTCCGGGAACGTACTGGTCGGATACGGCACGTCGGCGGCTGCGGCGCGCCGCCGCAGGGTTCGGCCGCCGCAGCCCGGCGTACGGTCCACGGACCGCGAACCGTCCGAAGACCGTCGGACGGCTGAGCCGGCCGCCGAGTCCCCCGTGACCGCCGCCCGGTCCCGCGTGTCCGCCTCTGCACCGCGCATCCGGCGCCCCGCCGCCCCGGACCGCCCCGACGGCCCCGTCCCGGTCATCTCCCCGCTGGTCCGCAGGCTCGCCCGACAGCACGGCGTGGACCTGCGGCGGCTCACGGGGTCCGGACCCGACGGGCTGATCCTGCGGGCGGACGTGGAGCGCGCCCTGAGGGCCACCCAGGCCCGCGAGGAGGCGCCGAGGACCACGGTGACCGCTCCGGCAGCCGAGACGGCTCTCACCGGGCGCCCCGAGCCTCGCGCCGGTACCCGTATCCCCCTCAAGGGGGTGCGCGGTGCCGTGGCCGACAAGCTCTCCCGCAGCCGGCGCGAGATCCCCGACGCGACCTGCTGGGTGGACGCCGACGCGACCGAGCTGATGCGCGCGCGGGCGGCGATGAATGCGACCGGCGCCCCGAAGATCTCCCTGCTCGCGCTTCTGGCCCGCATCTGCACGGCAGCGCTCGCCCGGTTCCCGGAGCTCAACGCCACCGTCGACACGGAGGCCCGGGAGATCGTCCGGCTCGATCAGGTGCACCTCGGGTTCGCCGCACAGACCGAGCGGGGGCTCGTCGTCCCCGTCGTGCGGGACGCGCACGTGCGGGACGCCGAGTCGCTGACCGCGGAGTTCGCGCGGCTCACCGAGGCCGCGCGCGCCGGAACCCTCACCCCGGCGGACCTCACCGGAGGGACGTTCACGCTGAACAACTACGGGGTGTTCGGCGTCGACGGCTCGACACCGATCATCAACCACCCCGAGGCGGCCATGCTCGGCGTCGGCCGCATCATCCCCAAGCCCTGGGTGCACGAGGGCGAGCTCGCGGTGCGGCAGGTCGTCCAGCTCTCGCTCACCTTCGACCACCGGGTGTGCGACGGCGGCACGGCAGGCGGCTTCCTGCGGTACGTGGCGGACTGCGTGGAACAGCCCGCCGTGCTGCTGCGCACCCTCTGAGTCGACGGCCGAACCCGGGCGCGGCCCCAGGAAACGGGCGGCGCCCGGCGCCCCTGCCGGCGATACCTCGCGGACCGCGGAGGTACCCGAGGGTGGCATTGATCCACGCGGCGCCCATACTCGGGGGCATGACCGCGTACCAACCCCCGGGCGCCCCCCGCCGTGACGGCTACGACGCCGTCGTGCTCGCGGGCGGTGCCGCCCGGCGGCTCGGGGGCGCCGACAAGCCCGGGGTGCGCGTCGGCGGGCGGGCGCTGCTCGACCGGGTGCTGGCGGCGTGCGCCGACGCGGACACCACCGTGGTCGTCGCCGCTCCCCGGCCCACCACGCGCCCCGTGGTCTGGGCCCGTGAGGAGCCACCCGGCGCCGGACCGGTCGCCGCGCTCGAAGCGGGCCTCAGCCGGACCACGGCCGCGGATGCCGTCGTACTCTCCGCCGACCTGCCGTTCCTCACGGAGCGGACGGTACGGCGACTGCTGGATGCCCTTCGCGCGAGCGACGCGGAAGGGGCGGTGCTGACCGACCCCGAGGGGCGCGACCAGCCCCTGGTCGCCGCCTACCGCACGGCGGCCCTGCGCCGCGAACTGGCACGGCTCACCACCGCGCACGCCGGTCTCACCGGCCTTCCGCTGCGGCGCCTGGTCGCCGGGCTGGACCTCACCCGTATCTCCGACCCCGTCGCGTCCTTCGACTGCGACACCTGGGGCGACATCGCCGCCGCCCGATCACGCATCAGGGAGCATGGGCACGTGTTGGATGAATGGATTTCCGCAGTCAAGGACGAACTGGGCATCGATCTCGACGTCGACACCGGCGTCCTCCTCGACCTCGCCCGCGACGCCGCGCACGGCGTCGCCCGCCCCGCGGCCCCGCTGACGACGTTCCTCGTCGGCTACGCCGCCGCGCAGGCGAAAGGCGGCCCCGAGGCGGTCGCCGAAGCCGCCCGCAAGGCCGCGGCGCTGGCCCTGCGCTGGGCGGAGGAGGACGCCGCCGAGGACAGGCCGGGCGCCGGATGACCGGGCGGAGCATCGAGGGGCACCTGGACACCGAGGAACGCGACATGGAGGAGGCGCTGGCCGTGGCCAACGAGAGCGGGGAGCCGAGCCGTCCGCCGGCCCGCCCCGCCCGTCCACCGCAGGACCAGCACGACCGGGACCTCGAAGAGGCCCTCGCCCTCGTCCGGGACCCGGATCAAGGCACTCCCGGGTCCGGACCGCCCACTCCCGACCCCGAGGCGCGCACTCCCGGGCCCGGCCCCCGCCCACCCCGGCACCCCGGCAGCCAGGACCGCCCAGCGGGCACCGACGCCTCCGCCGCACCCCCCTCCGGTCACCGCGCCACCCCGTGGCCCGAGGCCCGCGCCGCGGCCGAGCGTGCCGCCCGCTCCGCTCCGCGCCGCCCAGCCCTCGACGTTCCCCTCGCCGCAGCCCTCGGCCTGGTTCTCGCCGCGCCCCTCACCGCTCTCACCGACCTGCCCCCCTTCGACACCTCCGCCATGGACGGCTGGGCGGTCGCCGGCCCCGGCCCCTGGGACGTGCGGGAGCACGGAGTCCTCGCCGGCCAAGCGGAGCCGGCACCCCTCGGTGACGGCGAGGCCGTGCGGATCGCCACCGGCGCCCGCATCCCGCCGGACACCACCGCCGTCCTGCGCACCGAACACGGCCACACCGACGACAAGGGACGGCTGCACGCCACCCGAGAACTCCCGCAGGGTCAGGACATCCGGCCGCGCGGCCAGGAGTGCCACACAGGCGAGCACCTGCTCCCCCCAGGCACGCACGTCACCCCGGCCGTCCTCGGACTGGCGGCCGCCGCCGGGTACGACACCCTGCGCGTGCTGCCCCGGCCGCGCGCAGAAGTCCTGGTGCTGGGCGACGAGTTGCTCACCGAGGGCCTGCCCAGGGACGGACTGATCCGGGACGCGCTCGGGCCGATGCTGCCGCCGTGGCTGCGCGCGCTCGGCGCCGATGTGACGGCCGTCCGCAGGCTGGGCGACGACGCCGACGCCCTGTACGCGGCCGTGACGTCCTCGACGGCGGACCTGATCGTCACCACGGGCGGCACCGCCGCGGGCCCCGTCGACCACGTCCACCCCACCCTGCGACGCGTCGGTGCCGAACTCCTCGTCGACGGCGTGCAGGTCCGCCCGGGCCACCCCATGCTCCTCGCACACATCCGGGACGGCCGGCACCTCGTCGGTCTGCCCGGCAACCCCCTCGCGGCCGTCTCCGGCCTGCTCACGCTCGCCGAGCCGCTGCTGCGCATCCTCGCCGGCCGCATGGCGCCGGAACCGTACACGCTGCCCCTGAAGGACTCCGTGCACGGTCACCCGTACGACACCCGGCTCATCCCCGTCGTCGTACGCGCCGACCAGGCCGTACCGCTGCACTACCACGGCCCCGCCATGCTGCGCGGCATCGCCGCCGCAGACGCCCTCGCGGTCGTGCCGCCCGGTGGCGCCGGTCCAGGCCAGGAAGTGGAACTCCTCGACCTGCCGTGGGTGTTGGCGGGGTGAGGTCGGTCGGGGTGCGCTCGGCGGGCTGATCCAGGACGGGGAGTGTTTCACGTGAAACATCACGGGTCGGGATGCCGTCGGGCGCCCCGCACGGGAGCCGAGCGGGACGTTTCCACGAGGAGTAGCGTCCCCCTCATGTACGCGATCACGATTCCTGAACCCGGTGGACCCGAGGCGCTGGTGTGGACCGAGGTCCCCGATCCGGTACCCGCCGAAGGCGAAGTGCTGGTCGACGTGGTGGCCGGCGCCGTCAATCGTGCCGATGTCATGCAGCGGCAGGGCTTCTACGACCCGCCGCCCGGGGCGTCCCCGTACCCGGGGCTCGAGTGCTCCGGGCGGATCGCCGCGCTCGGCCCCGGGGTCTCCGGGTGGGCCGTCGGCGACGAGGTCTGCGCGCTGCTCGCGGGCGGCGGATACGCCGAGAAGGTCGCGGTGCCGGCCGGCCAGCTGCTGCCCGTGCCCGAGGGGCTCGATCTGCGGAAGGCGGCCGCGCTGCCCGAGGTGACCTGCACGGTCTGGTCGAACGTGTTCATGGTGGCCCATCTGCGCCCGGGCGAGACGCTGCTCGTGCACGGCGGCTCCAGCGGCATCGGCACGATGGCGATCCAGCTGGCCAAGGCGGTGGGCGCGAGGGTCGCGGTCACGGCCGGAACCAAGACGAAGCTGGACTACTGCGCCGAACTGGGCGCGGACGTGCTGATCAACTATCGCGAACAGGACTTCGTCGAGGAGGTCCGGCAGGCCACGGCCGGGGCGGGTGCCGACGTCATCCTCGACAACATGGGCGCGAAGTACCTGGACCGCAACGTCCAGGCGCTCGCGGTGAACGGGCGTCTCGCGATCATCGGTCTGCAGGGCGGGGTGAAGGGCGAGCTGAACATCAACACGCTGCTGCGCAAGCAGGCAGCGATCACCGCGACCTCTCTGCGGGCGCGGCCGCTCGGGGAGAAGGCGGCGATCGTCGCGGCGGTTCGCGAGCACGTGTGGCCGCTGATCGGCTCCGGGGACGTGCGCCCGATCGTCGACCGTGAGGTTCCGATGAGCGACGCGGCAGAGGCCCACCGGGTACTCGAGGGGAGCGGGCACATCGGGAAGGTGCTGCTGTTGGCGCCGTAGGCATGGGCGTGTGGGGATGACGGTGATACCGAGGGCATCGGTCGCGTGGGGATGACGGTGGCCTCGGGGGTCAGCCGCGACGCAGGCGCAGGGCGAGGAGGGTGAGCGCCAGGCCGAGGCCCACGAGGACCAGGCCGCTGCCGAGGGGAAGGACGTCGGCCGTGGGCTGTGAGGCGGAGGTCTCCCGGGCGGAGCCGGCGGCGCCGTGCGACGGGCTGGGAGAGGCCTCCACGGGGTCGGCAGCGTCTCGGGACGGCTCGATGCCGGTGGCCGGAGCGGCGGTCTCGCGGTCTGCCGGGTCCGGTATCCGCTCCGGCGGTGACGGCGGGTCCTGGTCCGTGTAGGCCGGCCCGTCATCCTCGTCCGGCGGTTCGACATCCGGCCGCCCGGGCCGCTCCCTCCCCTCGCCCGCCCAACTACCCGCCCGGGAGGAGTCGGGCGAGGGATCGGTGGAGGGCGGATCGTCGACGGGGCGCCCGGGGGCGGGGGATTCCGCGGCGTCCTGGCTCTGATGATCCTGGGAGCCTTGCGGCTGGTCGTGACGGTGCGGCCTGTCGTGGCCCTGCGGCCTGTCGTGGTGATGGGACCGGTCATGGCCCTGGGGCATCTCGGGGCCCGGCGGCGCCGTGCCGGTGAGTGGGGTGAACGCGGAGTGCGCGGCCGGGAACCCGCGCGTCGGTATCGCGGATGCCGTGTGCGGCGGAGCGGCAGGGCCGTCGGCCGCTGTCCCGGACGCCGGGGCCTTCCGGGCGGGGGCCTCCGCCGGCGGGACGGACCTGACGGGGACGGCGGTGGCTGTGCGCCCGGCGGCAGAGGTCTGCGTCCGCTGAGCCGAGGGTGCGGAGGCGTGGGTCGGCGGAGTGGAAGGGGTGCGTTCGAGGGCGGAGGCGTGGGTCGGCGGACCCGAAGGGGTGCGTTGCGGGGCGGAGCCGTGCGTCGGTGAAGCCGGGGGCGTCTGCGTGGCGGCCGTGGGCCGGGCTATGGATTCGGGGGCCGGATACGCGATTCGGGTGACGTACCTGCTGGGGAAGGGGACGTCGGACCTGGCCTGGCGCACGGCCCCCGTGCTGTGCGTGGCGGCCCGTATGCCGTACACCGGCCGGGACCCCTCCGCGGACGCGAGGGCGCAGGCGGATATGCCGTACAGAGCACAGACGGCCGTCGTGGTGAGCACCGGTGGCAGGACGGCCACGCGGAGCGTGCGGAACGTGGACGGTGGACGACGCCATGGAGTCACGCGAGTGACCCCCTCCCGTGCTCGGGCGGCAAGATCAACGGCACCAGCGTCACACGGACCCCGGCGCCCGGCATCTCGGCCGTACGCCGTTCGTCGTGGCCCGCCGCACTGCCCCGACCCCCCGCCCCGCCTCACTTCCCCGGCACCCCCGCCCTGCCTCACTTCCTGGGCACCCCCGCCCCGCCTCACTTCCTGGGCACCCCCGCCCCGCCTCACTTCCCCGGCACCCCCGCCCCGCCTCACTTCCCCGGCACCCCGCCCTGCCGCACTGCCCGGCACCGCCCCCCACTGACGCCGCACACCGAGGGCGGAACTTTCCACTGTGGGGTGGATCACTCCCCGTACCGGGCACCTGGCTGATGAGGTGTGTCGGTGCGAGAGAATGGCGGCATGGAGATGCCGAGGAACGAACGGTCGTCGGAGAACGCCCAGAAGATCCTGATCGTGGGTCAGGACGGGATGGCTCTCGGCGGCGCCGGAGACGACGACTCCCGCGAGGTCCCGGTGACCGAACAGGTGGAGCAGCCCGCGAAGGTCATGCGCATCGGCAGCATGATCAAGCAGCTGCTGGAGGAGGTGCGCGCCGCTCCTTTGGACGAGGCGAGCAGGCAGCGCCTGAAGGAGATCCACTCCAGCTCGGTGAAGGAGCTGGAGGACGGTCTCGCCCCCGAACTCGTCGAGGAGCTCGAGCGGCTCTCCCTGCCCTTCACGGACGAGGCGATCCCGAGCGACGCGGAGCTGCGCATCGCGCAGGCCCAGTTGGTGGGCTGGCTGGAGGGCCTCTTCCACGGGATCCAGACCACCCTGTTCGCCCAGCAGATGGCGGCACGCGCCCAGCTGGAACAGATGCGCCGCGCCCTCCCGCCGGGTGTGGGCTCCCCCGACGGCGAGGAGGACCGCCGCACCGGTGGCCGGTCGGGTGGCCCGTACCTGTGACGCACGCCAAGTGAGGGGCCCGGGACCGTGAGGGTGCCGGGCCCCTGCCGTCGTGTCAGAAGCGGCTCAGGCCGGGTTGCCCGTCGACACCGTGAGCACGATCACGGGCATCCTCTTCGGGTTGGCGTCCGTACCGGCCGCCGGGGACTGGTCCATGACCGTGTCCTGGCCGTAGGTGTTCTCGTCCTCGTGCGTGATCCTGTACTTCCAGCCCGCTGCCCGGAAGCACTCCTTGACCGACGTGAGGTTCTTGAAGGAGAAGTCGGGCACCCGGATCTTGTCCGGGTCGACGTACGACGTCTCTGGCTCCGTGCACCTCGTCGCCCGGATCGTCTTCGTCGTGTCCGGGCCCCGGTGGCCCGCGACCACGGGCGCGGGTGCGCTCGTGCTGCCGTCGCCCCCGCCCGTCTCTTCCCCGCCGCTGCCGTTGCTGTGCAGCAGCAGTGACGTGAGGAGGCCGACGATCACGACCAGGACGACCACGACCGAGCCGATGACCACGGCCGGGCTGCCCTTGCCGCCCGTGGCGGGCGTCTGGGGGCTGAGGCGGTAGGGCGAGGGCGGCGGGGTGGCGGCGGACTGCTGCAGCGCGTATCCGGCGGCCTGCGGGGGCGTCTGGTAGCCGGCCTGCTGCGGGTAGCCGTAGGGAGGCGACGGGGCCTGGGCGCCGTACGGGCCGGGCTGGTACGGCATCTGCACGGCCCCCACGGGGCCCGGCGCCGGCCGGCCGGCCGGCGGGAAGACCGCGGAGCTGACACCGGCGCCGCTCGGCGTCTGTGTGCCCGGCACGATGCTCGGCGCGGCGGCCGTGAGCGACGCGGCGACCCGCAGGCACTCGTCCCGCATCGCCTCGGCACTCGGGAAGCGTTCGTTCGGGTTCTTCTTCAGCGCGCGGGCGACCAGCGCGTCCACCGCGGGCGGCAGTGAACGGTTGATCGAGGACGGAGCCACCGGCTCCTCCTGCACATGCGCGTACGCGATCGCGAGCGGTGAATCCGCCTCGAACGGCAGCCGCCCGGTGACCAGCTGGAACAGCATGATCCCGACCGAGTACAGGTCGGACCGTGCGTCCACGCCCCGCCCGAGGGCCTGCTCCGGGGACAGGTACTGGGGGGTGCCGACCACCATGCCCGTCTGGGTCATCGAGGTGACGCCGGACTGCATGGCACGGGCGATGCCGAAGTCCATGACCTTGACGACGTTGCGCTTCGTCATCATCACGTTGCCCGGCTTGATGTCCCGGTGGACCAGGCCCATCTCGTGGCTGATCTCCAGGGCCGCCAGCACATCCGAGGTGATCTTCAGCGCCTTGTCGGCCGGCATCGCGCCGTACTGCCGGATGTCCGCGTCGAGGACCGACCCGAGCGGCTTGCCCTCGACGTACTCCATGACGATGTACGGGGTCGTCGTCCCGCCCAGCTCGTCCTCGCCCGTGTCGAAGACCGAGACGATGTTCGTGTGCGTGAGTTTCGCCACGGCCTGCGCCTCGCGGCGGAAACGCTCCCGGAAGGCCTGTTCGCGCCCCAGCTCGGTGTGAAGTGTCTTGATCGCGACCTGCCGGTCGAGGACGGAGTCGTACGCCAGATGCACCGAGGCCATGCCACCCTCGCCGAGCAAGTCGCGCAGCTGGTAGCGCCCGCCGGCGAGCGCGCGCCCCGCATACCGGCCGTGTGCGCCGTCCTGGCTCATGTTCTGCGTCCCCCATCGGCGCGGCGGCAGCGGCTGCTGGTGCCCGCGGTCCGTGATCGATATTCGTGTTGTCGTCGATCGACAGCGACTGTTCCGTGATCGACTGGTCCATTCCCGGCCAAGTCTGCCCCAGGGCAAGGACACGTCAAGCTCGGTGCCCGTTCCGTGACCGTACGCGAAAGAAGCGTCGCGGAAGCGTTACAGGGGGCGTACGGCCGGCACGCGGAATTTGCAGGTGGAACCGGCTTCACGGTTTGATGACCGGTCCATCTCGAATCCATCTCGGACCGGCGCCTTGCGCGGAGCCTGTAGCGTGGCCCGTCGGAGACCGTAACAACCACCGCGCAGACCGCGGGCAGAAACGACGGCGAGGACCGATGGCACAGACGCAGCGCGCCCAGGGCCCGTCCGACCCCGAGGCGACTGGCGGCGGCATGTCAGACGCGCCGGAGAACTGGGGCAACGGCGGACTTGTCGGGGACGGCCGGTACAGGCTGACCCGCAGGCTCGGCCGGGGCGGCATGGCTGAGGTGTTCGCGGCCGAGGACGTGCGCCTCGGCCGGACGGTCGCGGTCAAGCTGCTCCGTTCCGACCTCGCCGAGGACCCGGTCTCCAAGGCGCGTTTCACCCGCGAGGCCCAGTCGGTGGCCGGACTGAACCACCACGCGATCGTCGCCGTGTACGACTCCGGCGAGGACGTCGTGGGCGGCCAGTCGGTGCCGTACATCGTGATGGAGCTGGTCGAGGGCCGTACGATCCGCGACCTGCTGCTCAACGCCGAGGCGCCGGGCCCCGAGCAGGCCCTGATCATCGTCTCGGGCGTCCTGGAGGCGCTCGCCTACTCGCACCAGCACGGCATCGTGCACCGCGACATCAAGCCGGCCAACGTCATCATCACCAACAACGGCGCCGTGAAGGTGATGGACTTCGGCATCGCGCGCGCCCTGCACGGGGCGTCCACGACGATGACGCAGACCGGCATGGTGATGGGCACCCCGCAGTACCTGTCCCCGGAGCAGGCCCTCGGCAAGGCCGTGGACCACCGCTCCGACCTGTACGCGACGGGCTGCCTGCTGTACGAACTGCTGGCGTTGCGGCCCCCGTTCATCGGCGAGACGCCGCTGTCCGTGGTCTACCAGCACGTTCAGGACATCCCGGTGCCACCGTCCCAGGTCCCGGAGGGGGCGTCGCCGCCGGAGCTGGACGGGCTCGTGATGCGCTCCCTCGCCAAGGAGCCGGACGACCGGTTCCAGACGGCCGAGGAGATGCGCGGGATGGTCCAGTACGCGCTGCAGATGCTCTACGACCAGGGCGGCCACACCGGCACCTGGAACACCGGCCCGGTGGAGATGCACGACGGCCGGCACACCCCGGCGGCGGGCCTCGCCGGCACGGCGGTGCTGCCGCACCCGGGTGAGTCGGGCACCGCGCAGATCCCGCAGCCGATCCTGCCCTCGGGGTACGGCTCCGGCGACGACGGCGGGTTCGAGGGGCACGGCAACAAGGGCAGCGGGCGCGGCAAGCTGTGGGTCCTCGCGGTGCTCGCGGTCATCGCGATCGCGGCGGGTGTCGCGCTGGCGATGCAGAAGAACACGGGAAACGGCGGCGGGTCGGGTCCGACGACGTCGCCGTCCGTCACCAAGTCGCACGAGCAGCAGCAGCCCAGCCAGTCGCCCACGGACGAGCAGACCGCCACGTCCTCGGACGACAACTCGAACACGAGCGGCGGTTCGGACTGGACGCCCTCGCACCGGCCCTCGCAGAGCTACAGCCAGCCGCCGGCGGAGCCCTCCGCGACGCCGTCCGAGTCGAGCGAACAGCCGACCCCGTCGACTCCCTCGCAGGGTGAGCCGTCCGACACGACCCCCTCGGGCGGCGCGGGCGGGGGCGGGGGCGGCGGCTCCACGCCTCCGGCGGGGACGGACGGGGGCGGCAACGGCTCGGGCCCGCCGCAGGTGCCCTGACGCTCCGCGGTCGAGCACCTTCCAGCCCTCCACGCGCGCGTGGCCCGGAGACGGGCTCCACGCGCGCGTGGCCTTTTCCAGGCGTGTTTCGAGCGCGTCCCAGGACGGGTTCCACGGTCGGTGTCCCCGGTCGGGCCCCGCGGTCGATGCTTCACGAGGCGTGTTTCGAGCGCGTCCCAGGACGGGTTCCACGGTCGGTGTCCCAGGACGGGTCCCACGGTCGGTGTCCCCGGTCGGGCCCCACGGTCGATGCTTCACGAGGCGTGTTTCGAGCGCGTCCGAGGACGGGTTCCACGGTCGGTGTCCCAGGACGGGTCCCACGGTCGGTGTCCCCGGTCGGGCCACGCGGTCGATGCTTCACGATCAGGATCACGTGCCACCGTCACGTTCCGCGGTCGTGCCCTCCACGGTCGGCTCGCGGAACCGTCCTCCCCGGGAGCCGACACCCGCGTCACTCCGGATGATGTCTTCCCGTGCTCCGGGCGGGCGGGATAACGTGCCGTTGTTCCGGCCCCCTGCAAGGCTGTGACCAGCAACTGTTCCCGACTGACTCGATTTACTTGGAAATCCAAGCAAAATCCCAGGTCAGGAGGGGTTTCACAGAAATGTGGCGCGCTGGGTAACGTGCCCCTTGCAGGGTGCTCGCCGGGGCACCTTCCGCGTCTGTTCGTCACGAGCCGCACCCACCCCGTGCGTCCGTGCGGTGCAGGCGGAGCCGCTCCCACCGGCCCGAACGGGCCGAGGGGAACCCAGGCACCCGGCGAACCCGGGGGCCGGACCGACGGAGGAGCACACGTGACCGTGGAGAGCACTGCCGCGCGCAAGCCGCGACGCAGCGCCGGAAGCAAGGCCGGCACCACCGGCACCAAGCGCACCACCAGCAACACGTCCAAGAAGGGCGCCGACCCCGACCTCGTCCAGTTGCTGACGCCCGAGGGCACGCGGGTCGCAAGCCCCGAGTACGACCGGTACGTCGCGGACGTCACCCCAGAGCAGCTGCGCGGGCTGTACCGGGACATGGTGCTGACCCGCCGCTTCGACGCCGAGGCCACCTCCCTGCAGCGCCAGGGCGAGCTGGGCCTGTGGGCCTCGCTGCTCGGCCAGGAGGCCGCCCAGATCGGCTCCGGCCGGGCCCTGCGCGACGACGACTACGTCTTCCCGACCTACCGTGAACACGGCGTCGCCTGGTGCCGCGGCGTGGACCCGACCAACCTGCTCGGCATGTTCCGCGGTGTGAACAACGGCGGCTGGGACCCGAACAGCAACAACTTCCACCTCTACACGATCGTCATCGGCTCGCAGACCCTGCACGCCACCGGCTACGCCATGGGCGTGGCCAAGGACGGCGCCGACTCGGCCGTGATCGCGTACTTCGGTGACGGCGCCTCCAGCCAGGGCGACGTGGCGGAGTCATTCACGTTCGCGGCGGTCTACAACGCCCCGGTGGTGTTCTTCTGCCAGAACAACCAGTGGGCGATCTCAGAACCCACCGAGAAGCAGACCCGGGTGCCGCTGTACCAGCGTGCGCAGGGCTTCGGCTTCCCCGGGGTGCGGGTCGACGGCAACGACGTGCTGGCCTGCCTCGCGGTGACCAAGTGGGCGCTGGAGCGGGCGCGCAACGGCGAGGGCCCGACCCTCGTGGAGGCGTTCACCTACCGCATGGGCGCCCACACCACCTCCGACGACCCGACCCGCTACCGCCTCGACGACGAGCGGGCCGCCTGGGAGGCGAAGGACCCGATTGCCCGCCTGCGCGCCTACCTCGAGGCCTCAAACCACGCGGACGAGGGATTCTTCGCGGAACTCGAGGCGGAGAGCGAGGCGTTGGGAAGGCGGGTGCGTGAAGCGGTCCGTGCCATGCCGGACCCGGACCACTTCGCCATCTTCGAGAACGTGTACGCGGACGGGCATGCGCTCGTCGACGAGGAGCGGGCCCAGTTCGCCGCCTACCAGGCGTCGTTCGCGGACACCGACGCTGAAGGGGGACGGTGACATGGCCGAGAAGATGGCGATCGCCAAGGCGATCAACGAGTCGCTGCGCAAGGCCCTGGAGTCGGACCCCAAGGTCCTGGTGATGGGCGAGGACGTCGGCAAGCTCGGCGGTGTCTTCCGGGTGACGGACGGCCTGCAGAAGGACTTCGGCGAGGAGCGGGTGATCGACACCCCGCTCGCGGAGTCGGGCATCGTGGGCACCGCGATCGGTCTGGCCCTGCGCGGGTACCGCCCGGTGGTGGAGATCCAGTTCGACGGGTTCGTCTTCCCCGCCTACGACCAGATCGTCACCCAGCTGGCGAAGATGCACGCCCGCTCGCTGGGCAAGGTCAAGCTCCCGGTCGTCATCCGCATCCCCTACGGCGGCGGCATCGGCGCGGTGGAACACCACAGCGAGTCCCCCGAGGCGCTGTTCGCGCACGTGGCGGGCCTGAAGGTCGTCTCTCCGTCCGACGCCTCGGACGCGTACTGGATGATGCAGCAGGCGATCCAGAGCGACGATCCGGTGATCTTCTTCGAGCCGAAGCGGCGCTACTGGGACAAGTCCGAGGTCAACACGGAGGCGATTCCGGGCCCGCTGCACAAGGCGCGTGTGGTGCGGGAGGGCACGGATCTGACCCTGGCCGCGTACGGGCCGATGGTGAAGGTGTGCCAGGAGGCCGCGGCGGCCGCCCAGGAAGAGGGCAGGTCGCTGGAGGTGCTGGACCTGCGGTCGGTCTCCCCGCTCGACTTCGACTCCATCCAGGCGTCGGTGGAGAGGACCCGCCGTCTGGTGGTGGTGCACGAGGCGCCGGTGTTCTTCGGTTCGGGCGCGGAGATCGCCGCCCGGATCACGGAGCGGTGCTTCTACCACCTGGAGGCGCCCGTGCTGCGGGTCGGCGGCTACCACGCGCCGTATCCGCCGGCACGGCTGGAGGAGGAGTACCTGCCGGGCCTGGACCGGGTGCTGGACGCCGTCGACCGCGCCCTGGCGTACTGAGGAGAGGGTCGTGACGACGATGACTGACGCGTCCGTGCGCGAGTTCAAGATGCCCGACGTGGGCGAGGGGCTCACCGAGGCCGAGATCCTCAAGTGGTACGTCCAGCCGGGTGACACGGTCACCGACGGGCAGGTCGTGTGCGAGGTGGAGACGGCGAAGGCGGCCGTGGAGCTGCCGATCCCGTACGACGGGGTGGTCCGCGAGCTGCACTTCCCCGAGGGCACCACGGTGGACGTCGGTACCCCGATCATCGCCGTGGACGTCACCGGGGGCGCCCCCGCCGGGGAGGCGCAGGCGCCCGTCGAGACGGCGGCTCAGGAGCAGTCCGAGGCGAAGGAGACCCAGAAGGAGGGCCGCAAGCCGGTCCTCGTCGGGTACGGCGTCGCCGAGTCCTCCACCCGGCGCCGCCCCCGCAAGGCGCCCACGGCGGCGGCCGAGGAGACCGTATCCGTGGTCCCGGGCGATCTGAACGGGCACGGCAAGCAGGTCCGTCCGCTGGCGAAGCCGCCGGTGCGCAAGCTGGCGAAGGACCTGGGCGTCGACCTGGCGACGGTACGTCCGTCGGGGCCGGACGGGATCATCACACGCGAGGACGTGCAGGCGGCGGTGGCCGCCGCACCGGCCCCCGAGGCCCCGGCGGCCCCCGTGACGCCCGTGGCACCCGCCCCTGTCGTGGCGCCGACGCAGGTGGTGACGTACGACAGCGGACGGGAGACTCGTATCCCGGTCAAGGGCGTCCGCAAGGCCACCGCTCAGGCGATGGTCGGCTCGGCGTTCACCGCGCCGCACGTCACGGAGTTCGTGACCGTCGACGTCACCCGCACGATGAAGCTGGTCGAGGAGCTCAAGCAGGACAGGGACTTCGAGGGCCTGCGGGTCAACCCCCTGCTGCTGATCGCCAAGGCCCTGCTGGTCGCGGTCAAGCGGAACCCGGACATCAACGCGTCCTGGGACGAGGCCAACCAGGAGATCGTCCGCAAGCACTACGTGAACCTGGGCATCGCCGCGGCCACCCCGCGCGGTCTGATCGTGCCGAACATCAAGGACGCGCACGACAAGACCCTGCCGCAGCTGGCGGAGGCGCTGGGTGAGCTGGTGGCCACGGCCCGGGAGGGCAGGACGAGCCCTGCGGCGATGCAGGGCGGCACGATCACGATCACGAACGTGGGCGTCTTCGGTGTCGACACCGGCACGCCGATCCTGAACCCGGGCGAGTCGGCGATCCTCGCGGTCGGCGCGATCAAGCTCCAGCCGTGGGTCCACAAGGGCAAGGTCAGGCCCCGCCAGGTCACGACCCTGGCCCTGAGCTTCGACCACCGCCTGGTCGACGGGGAGCTCGGCTCCAAGGTCCTCGCGGACGTCGCGGCGATCCTGGAACAGCCGAAGCGGTTGATCACCTGGGCGTAGCCGGGCCGGAATGCCTATGGCAAGGGGGCCTGCCGCTGACCAGCAGCGGCAGGCCCCCTTGGCATGTGGCGGGCGTCAGCCGAGCTTGGCGAAGCCGTAGTTGAGCAGCTTCGTGGCGTCGGTGGCACGCTGGTTGATCGACGACGAGGCGAGGACCGTGCCGATGACCGTCTTGCCGTTGCGGGTGGCGGCGAAGACGAGGCAGTACTTGGCCTCGGGGCCGGAGCCGGTCTTCACGCCGATCGCGCCGCTGTAGCTGCTGAGCAGCGTGTTGGTGTTGGTCCACGGCGCCATGGTGCGGACGGTGCCGGACTTGGTGATGGTCTTCGCCGTGTACGACTTGGTCTTCACGATCGTGCGGAACGTGGAGTTCTTCATCGCGCTGCTCGCGATCTTCGTCAGATCGCGCGGCGTCGAGTAGTTGTTGCCGTTGCCGATGCCGTCGAACGAATCGAAGTGCGTGTTCTTCAGGCCGAGGCCCGTGGCGGCGCTGTTCATCTTGCCGATGAACGACTTCACGCGCGCGGCACGCGTCGTGCCGGAACCGAACTTGTCGGCGAGCGCGTAGGCCGCGTCACAGCCGGAGGGCAGCATCAGCCCGTACAGCAGCTGACGGACGGTGACCTTGTCGCCCACGATCAGGTGCGCCTGGGAGGCGTTGTTGGCGACCACGTAGTCGCTGTACGCCTTCTGGATCGTCACCTTGGCGTCGAGGTTGAGGTTCGGCTGTGCGAGCACCACCTTCGCGGTCATGATCTTGGTGGTGGAGCCGGTGGAACGCCTGGTGTCCGCGGCCTTCGTGTACAGCGTCGCGCCGTTCGCGTTGTTCATCGCGTAGCCGCCCGCGGCCACGATCGAGGGCGTGGTGACGGCCTGAGCGGGCACCGCGGTGAGGGCTCCGGTGGTGAGCACGGCTCCGGTGGTGACCACTGCCGCGACTGCCCTGCGAACTCGCGTGCCCTTAATGCCGGTAATCAAAGTTGAACGCTCCGATTGCGTCTCTGATGCCTCTGAATGCATCCAAATGCCCCTGGAGTGCGGCCGGGTGACGAGGGCCGCTCCCCGTCAGACTAGTAAGTGGCCCAAAAGGATGTGCGGTTGCCCGGGTGAATTCCGGGACGGATGTGCCCGTCCGTATGTTGGACGCCGATCGGCATGCGTACGTGTTGTATCTATGATGTGCCCATGCCTGCAGCTCCGTCCGTCGCCGAAGTCCCCGAGAAGATGCCCCTCAAACAACCCCCCGCCGCCGACCGCGTGTACACGCACGTCAAACAAGGTGTCCTGGAGCGCCGTTACGAGGGCGGGACGCTGCTGACCGAGGGTGAGCTGGCCGAGGAGGTCGGGGTCTCGCGCACACCGGTGCGGGAGGCGCTGCTGCGGCTGGAGGTCGAAGGGCTGATCAAGCTCTACCCGAAGAAGGGCGCCCTCGTCCTCGCCGTCTCCGCCCAGGAGATCGCGGACGTGGTCGAGACGCGCCAGCTCGTCGAGGAACACGCGGCCCGCAAGGCCGTCCCCGCCCCGCCCGGGCTGATCGAGCGGCTCGAGCAACTGCTCGCCCGTCAGAAGGAGCAGGCCGCCTCCGGTGACCTGGCCGGTGCGGCGCTCACCGACCGCACCTTCCACGCCGAGATCGTGCGCAGCGGCGGCAACGAGATCCTCTCCCGCCTGTACGACCAACTCCGCGACCGGCAGCTGCGCATGGGCGTCGCCGTCATGCACTCGCACCCCGACCGCATCGCCAAGACCCTCACCGAGCACGAGGAGATCCTTCAGGCACTGCGGTCCGGCGACGCCGACGCCGCTGTGGCCATCGTGCACCGGCACGTCAGCTGGTTCTCCCACCTGGCGCGGGGTGAGGTGCGATGAGGTCGCCGGTGAGTTCGCGTTCCGTGTCGCTGCCCGGTGACCCGCCGGGCGGCCGGCGTGCCGTGGCCGTGTGGGCCATCGGCGTCTCGGTCTACTTCGTCGCCGTCATCTTCCGTACGTCGCTGGGCGTGGCCGGCCTGGACGCGGCGGACCGCTTCCATGTGAACGCCTCCGCCCTGTCCGCCTTCTCCATCCTCCAGCTGCTCGTGTACGCGGGCATGCAGATACCCGTCGGCCTGCTGGTGGACCGGCTCGGCACCAAGAAGGTGCTGACCCTCGGGGTCGTCCTGTTCACGGCGGGCCAGCTGGGGTTCGCGTTCTCACCGTCGTACGGCACGGCCCTCGCCTCGCGTGCGCTGCTGGGCTGCGGCGACGCGATGACGTTCATCAGCGTGCTGCGGCTCGGCACACGCTGGTTCCCGGCCCGCCGCGGTCCACTGGTCGCGCAGCTCGCCGGTCTGGTCGGCATGGCGGGCAACCTGGTCTCCACCCTCGTGCTCGCCCGCCTGCTGCACGGGGTGGGCTGGACGGCGGCGTTCGGCGGCAGCGCGCTCGCCGGTGCGGTCGTCCTCGTCCTGCTGCTGCTCTTCCTGAAGGACCACCCGGAGGGGTACGAGCCGGAGCCGTTCCCGCACCACGGGTCGGCGTACGTGCGGCGGCAGATCGTGGCGTCGTGGAAGGAGCCCGGGACGCGGCTCGGCATGTGGGTGCACTTCACGACCCAGTTCCCGGCGATGGTGTTCCTGCTGCTGTGGGGCCTGCCCTTCCTGGTGCAGGCGCAGGGCCTGTCCCGGGCGACGGCCGGTGAACTCCTCACGCTCGTCGTGCTGTCGAACATGCTGGTCGGACTGGTGTACGGGCAGATCGTGGCCCGGCACCACGCGGCGCGGCTGCCGCTGGCCCTCGGCACGGTCGGGGCGACGGCGGCGGTGTGGGCGGCCACGCTCGCCTACCCGACCGTGCACGCCCCCATGTGGCTGCTGGTCCTGCTGTGCACGGTGCTCGGGGCGTGCGGTCCGGCCTCGATGATCGGCTTCGACTTCGCGCGGCCCGCGAACCCGCCGGAGCGTCAGGGCACGGCGTCCGGGATCACCAACATGGGCGGTTTCGTCGCCTCCATGACCACGCTGCTCGCGGTCGGGGTGCTGCTGGACGCGACGGGGGACGACTACACCGTGGCGTTCTGCGCCGTGTTCGTGCTCCAGGCGTTGGGGCTCAGCCAGATACTGCGGCTGCGGAAGCGGGCGGCGCGCAGGGAGCGGGAGCGGTTGGTGGCCAGTCGGGTGGAGACGGTGCACGTGCCGGCGTAGGACACCGCCTACGGACGGCGGCGTGGGGGCTCCAGGCCCAGCACCCTGTCCTTCAGCGCCGGGAACTGCTCCCTCGTCGTGGCGACCCGCGCCGGGTCCAACTCCACCCTGAGGATCTCCTCCCCCGCCCCCGCCTCGGCGAGGACTTCCCCCCATGGGTCCACCACGATCGAGTGACCCGCCTGTGGAACTCCCGCATGTGTCCCGGCCGTTCCACACGCAAGGACGTACGCCTGGTTCTCGACCGCCCGCGCCTGGGCCAGCAGCGTCCAGTGGGACCGGCGGCGCTCCGGCCAGCCCGCCGGGATCACCAGCGTCTCGGCCCCCGCGTCCACGAGCGTGCGGAACAGCTCGGGGAAGCGGAGGTCGTAACAGGTGGCCACACCGACGGTCGTCTCCGGCAGCCGCACCGTCACCGGCGCGGTCCCCGCACCCATCAGCACGGCCTCGCCCTTGTCGAAGCCGAAGCGGTGGATCTTGCGGTAGGCCGCGGCCAGTTCACCGGAGGGGGAGAAGATGAGAGACGTGTTGTAGAGCGCGCCGTCGGCGGCGCGCTCGGGGACCGAGCCGGCGTGCAGCCACACGCCCGCGTCGGCCGCCGCCTTCGCCATCGCCTCATGGGTCGGCCCCTCCAGGGGCTCGGCCTCGTCGCCGAACCGCTCGTAGGCGAACGCCCCGGTGGTCCACAGCTCGGGCAGCACCACGAGATCGACTCCGGCTTGATCGCGTACCAGCGAGGCGGCTCGCCGCCGACGCGAATCGACCGATTCGTCCTCGTCCACCCGCATCTGGATCAGGGAGGCGCGCACAGTACCACCGTCCTGGTAATCGAGCCTTCTCAACGGGCCTACGATCGTCACACCAAAGCACTGCCGGGGTGCCTCGCAGCAGCGTAACTTAACGTCCCAAGACACCCGCTGACAGCCGCCTCCCGCAGTACAACCACCGACAGAGCCGTCGACCAACGACCGTGTACCGACCGCCCGAGGGGTCCCGTTCCGTGAGTCTGCATCCCACTCTCCAGCCCTACGCCGATGCCTGGACCCACTCCGTCGAAGCGATATCCGAGCTGGTGCAGCCGCTCGTGGAGGGCGAGTGGAACCGGCGGACACCCTGCCCCGGCTGGTCGGTGCGCGACGTGGTCTCCCACGTCATCGGCATGGACTGCGAGATGCTCGGCGACCCGCGTCCGATCCACACGCTCCCGCGCGACCTGTTCCACGTCACCAACGACCACCAGCGCTACATGGAGATGCAGGTCGACGTCCGCCGCCACCACACGGCGCCGGAGATGACGGCCGAGCTGGAGTACACGATCATCCGCCGCAACCGCCAGCTGCGGAACGAGTCGCGGGACCCGGGCACGAAGGTCCGCGGCCCGCTCGGTACCGAGCTCACCCTCGAAGAGGCCATGCGGTACCGCGCGTTCGACATCTGGGTGCACGAACAGGACCTCCGCACGGCGCTCGGCCGCCCGGGGAACCTGGACTCCCCGGGCGCCCACATCACCCGGGACGAGCTGCTGGCCGCGCTGCCGGAGGTGGTCGCCAAGGACGCGGGCGCGCCGCCCGGCTCGGCGGTCGTCATCGACGTGCACGGCCCCGTGGAGTTCCTGCGCACCGTCCGGGTGGACGCGGAGGGCCGCGGCACGATCGACGGCACACCCTCGCTGGGCCCTGCGGTGACACTCACCCTCGACTGGGAGACGTACGTCCGCCTGGCCTGCGGCCGGGTGAGCGCGGACGCCGTGGCCGACCGCATCAAGGCGGAGGGCGACCCGGAGCTGACGGCGGCGATCCTGCGCTCGTTCGCGGTGACGAAGTAGACGACGCGGACGGACCCTCGAGCTCACCGTGCCCTCGGGACCCGCTCAGTCCTCCTCCCGCTCCTTGTCCGCCAGGTGGATCACGCACACGGCCACCGCGATCAGCAGTGCCGGGTCCGCGTCCTCGCGCACGATGTCGACGCCGTACGTCTCACGGACGTGCAGCCAGCGCCGGGAGATCTGCGCGAGCAGCTCGCCGTCGTACTCGACGGCGAACTCACGGTCGAGGATCTTGCCGCTGACGTCGAGCTCCGTGCCGTCCGCCAGCGAGACGCGGTAGTGGTTGCGCAGCAGGGACAGCCGCTTGCGCTTGATCGTGGCCAGCCGCTCGCCCTCTCGCTCGATGATCATCGTGTCGCGCAGGGCGAACATCTTCTGGTGGATGTCGATCAGGACGCGCCCCTGTGGGTCCTTCAGCTCGAAGGTGTCCCTCAACCGCATCGCCTTGCCGTCGACCAGGAACACCTTGGTGCCGTGCTGGTCCTCGATCCAGTAGTCCTCACCGATGCCGAGGAGCCGGTCGCGCACAAAAAGTCTCATACGCTCAGGGCTTCCCCCGGGACCGGCCCGAAACGCCGCCGGTAGGCCGACGGACTGAGCCCGGTCTCACGCCGCAGCCGGACCCGGACGCGGGAGAGTCCCCCGCGCGCACGGCGGGGGACTCGTGGACGGACCGCGAGGGCACCGCGGAAGGACGACCGGTCTACCGGTCTACCGGTCTACCGGTAACCCTCCCGCCTGTCCTGCTCGTCGAGCTCGTCCTCGTCCCAGGACGAGCGCCGCTCCTCGCGCTCACGGCGCGTGCCGGACCTGCCCAGGTCCGGGTCCGAAAGGTCGGAGCCGCTCATGTCGGGGTCACGGCGGTCCCGGTCGCGGATCTCCTCGCCGCTCGTCTCGCCGCGCTCGCGGTCCCGGTTCGGGCGGCGCATCTGGTCGTCGATGTCTCGAGGCATGGAACTGCTCCCTTGCACTGACCCCCCTGTGTGAGACGAGCATCTCTCCGTCACGCCATGTGCGCATCCCGTAGGAGAGCTTGTACGCACAGTCACCGAGTTGTCCACAGGCCCCGCGACACGACCGGCACGGATGGCACCCTTGACCCATGAACGACTCCATTTCGCGTCGCGTCCGTGTCCGTGCCCCCGAGCTCATCGGCAAGGGCGGCTGGCTGAACACGGGCGGAGAGCAGTACACCCTCGCCGACCTGCGAGGACGTATCGTCATCCTCGACTTCTGGACGTTCTGCTGCATCAACTGCCTGCATGTCCTGGACGAGCTGCGCGAGTTGGAGGAGAAGCACCGCGACACCGTGGTGATCATCGGTGTGCACTCCCCGAAGTTCGTCCACGAGGCGGAGCACCAGGCGGTCGTGGACGCGGTGGAACGCTACGGGGTGGAGCATCCGGTCCTCGACGACCCCGAGCTCGCCACCTGGAAGCAGTACGCCGTCCGGGCCTGGCCCACGCTGGTGGTCATCGACCCGGAGGGGTACGTGGTCGCCCAGCACGCGGGTGAGGGCCACGCCCATGCGATAGAGCGGCTCGTCGAGGAGCTGGAGGAGGAACACGCAGCCAAGGGCACGCTGCGCCGTGGGGACGCCCCCTACGTCGCTCCGGAGCCCGAGCCCACGACCCTCCGCTTTCCCGGCAAGGCGCTGTTGCTGCCGTCCGGGAACCTGCTGGTCAGCGACACCACCCGGCACCAGCTGGTGGAGCTGGCGGCGGACGGCGAGACGGTGGTGCGGCGCATCGGTTCCGGAGTACGGGGCTTCGCGGACGGCCCGGCTCAGGCGGCGAGCTTCAGCGAGCCGCAGGGCCTGGCGCTGCTCGACGAGGGGGCGGTGGTCGTCGCGGACACCGTGAACCACGCACTGCGCCGGCTGGACCTGGCGACCGGCGAGGTCAGCACCCTCGCGGGTACCGGCAGGCAGTGGTGGCAGGGTTCGCCGACGTCGGGTCCTGCCCGGGAGGTGGATCTCTCCTCGCCGTGGGACGTGGCGGTCTTCGGCGGCCGGGTGTGGATCGCCATGGCGGGCGTGCACCAGCTGTGGACGTACGACCCCGCCACGGCCGCGGTCGCGGTGGCGGCCGGCACCACGAACGAGGGGCTGGTGGACGGCCCGGGTGCCGAGGCCTGGTTCGCGCAGCCCTCAGGTCTCGCCGCGACCGCCGACCGGCTGTGGCTCGCCGACTCCGAGACCTCCGCGCTGCGCTGGGTGGACCTCGACGGGCATGTGCACACCGCGGTCGGCACGGGCCTGTTCGACTTCGGGCACCGGGACGGCGCGGCGGAGCAGGCGCTGTTCCAGCACCCGCTGGGGGTGACCGCGCTGCCGGACGGCTCGGTGGCGGTCAGCGACACCTACAACCACGCGCTGCGCCGCTACGACCCGGCGACGGGTCAGGTGAGCACGCTGGCGACGGATCTGCGGGAGCCGTCGGACGCGGTGCTCGTCGGTGAGGACATCGTGGTCGTGGAGTCGGCCCGGCACCGGCTGACCCGGCTGCGGCTGCCGGAGGAGGCGGTGCGGGTCGACGCGGTCGCCCACCGCACGCAGCGCGCGGCGACCGAGGTGACGCCCGGAAGGCTCCGGCTGGACGTGATCTTCCAGGCGCCGGCCGGGCAGAAGCTGGACACCCGCTACGGGCCGTCGACCCGCCTGCTGGTCTCCTCGACCCCGCCGGAGCTGCTGCTGAAGGGTGGGGGCGCCGACACGGACCTGGCACGCGAGCTGGAGCTGAACCCGGCGATATCCGAGGGTGTCCTGCATGTCTCGGCGATGGCGGCGTCCTGCGACGACGACCCGGCCAACGAGTATCCGGCGTGCCATGTCCACCAGCAGGACTGGGGCGTCCCGGTCCGCCTCACCGAGGGCGGCACTGATCGGCTGCCGCTGGTCCTGGCGGGGATGGACGACAGCCGGTAGGCGGGGTGCCTGGAGTGTCCCCGGGCGCGGGCGGGCGCGCCCGGGAAGACGGCGTGCTGGAAGAACATCTCCGGGGTCATCAGCGCGCGCGGCCACGACCACGGCCAGGGTCCCCGCGCGGCGTACGGAGACGGTCTTCTCGGCCTTCTCGACCACGAAGACCAGGCCGCTCGCGGTCCACCACGATCAGATCCGGGCGGCGGGTCTGACGCCACAGGCCGTCGATGGCGGCGGCGATACGTTCCTGCTCGTTGTGGGCGGGGATCAGGACCGTCAGATGCGGTCTGCCGCCCGTTGCCGCCGGGTCGTGCACGGCAGGAGCCCCCCGTTGTGGTGCTGTGGTGCGCCCGGCACTTCCACCCCCCGGACGCTCATGACTGCACTGTCTTCACGTTTTCACACAAAACGACAAGATGACTCCGGTAACGGAATATCCAAAGATGTCTGTTGCCGTCCCGAGGTCACCGCATCGTCCCTTACAGGCGTTTGGCCTTACACGCCGTATCCGTCGGTGTAGCCGTCGCCGCGGTGGTGCCGGTTCTCCTCGACGACGGTCGTCGGGGGCGGCACGACCACCCGCCTGCGGCGGTAGATGCCGGTGAAGGTGGTCACTCCTATCAGCCCGACGATCATGAGTATGACGCCGACCAAGTGGATGTTGACGCCTTGCATGTGCCAGTCGGTCGCAAACGCGAGGATGGCCCCCACGGCGATCAGGATGATGCATCCACCCAGGCCCATGAGTCCTGCCCTCCCTGTGGGGCCGGTCCTTCCGGCCCCGAACCCGGGTACCCGGGACATCCGTGGACATGCCGGGGGATCGGCGGCTGGACATGCCGGGGGGATCGGCGCCAGGCATGCCGGACGATCGGCGACGGCAGGACGCGGGGAGGCCGGGACGGTCGGCGGGCGGGGGCGGGGGCGGGGGCGTCAGCCCTCCAGGAACGCCACCAGCGCGTTCGCCAGGAGGTACGGGTCCTGCGCGCCGCACAGTTCGCGGGCGCTGTGCATCGACAGGATCGCCGCGCCGATGTCCACCGTCTTGATGCCGTGACGCGCCGCCGTGATGGGGCCGATGGTGGTGCCGCAGGGCATCGCGTTGTTCGAGACGAAGGACTGGAAGGGCACGTCCGCCTTCTCGCAGGCCGCGGCGAACAGTGCGCGTCCCGAACCGTCCGTGGCATAGCGGTTGTTGACGTTCACCTTGAGGATCGGCCCACCGTTCACGCGCGGGTGGTGCGTCGGGTCGTGCCGCTCCGCGTAGTTGGGGTGGACGGCGTGCCCGGTGTCGGAGGACAGGCAGACCGTGCCGGCGAAGGCCCGTGCCCGGTCCTCGTAGGAGCCGCCCCGGGCGAACACCGAGCGTTCCAGGACCGAGCCGAGCAGCGGGCCGTCGGCGCCGGTGTCCGACTGGGAGCCGTTCTCCTCGTGGTCGAAGGCGGCGAGCACCGGGATGTACGACAGGGCGGTGCCGGAACCGGCGACGGCCGCAAGGGCCGCGGTGGCCGCGTGCACGGACAGCAGATTGTCCATGCGCGGGCCGGCCAGCAGCTCCTTGTCGCGGCCCAGGTAGGCCGGCGGCTCCACCGAGTGGGTCATCAGGTCCCAGCCGGTCACCTCGCCGGCGGCGAGCCCCAGTTCCTCCTCCAGGAACCCGATCAGGTCGCCGTCGCGCACATCGTCGCCCAGGCCCCACACGGGCTGGAGGTGGCGCTGCTTGTCGAGCTTCAGGCCCTCGCTGGAGACCGACCGGTCCAGGTGGATGGCCAGCTGCGGCACCCGCAGCAGCGGTCTGTCGACGTTCACCAGGCGCGTCGAGCCGTCACGCAGGGACAGCCGGCCGGCCAGCCCCAGGTCGCGGTCGAGCCAGGAGTTGAGCAGGGGGCCGCCGTAGATCTCCACCGCGACCTGCCGCCAGCCGTGCGCGCCGCTGTCCGGCCGCGGCTTCACCCGCAGGTTCGGCGAGTCGGTGTGCGCGCCCATGATGCGGAACGGCGTGTGCGGGTCGGCGCCCTCGGGGACGTACCAGGCGATGATCGCGCCGCCGCGCAGCACGTACCGGCCGCCGGATGTGCCGTCCCACGCGTCCGTCTCCGCGACCTGCCGGAAGCCGGCCTTCTCCAGCCGTTCGGCGACGTTCGCCACCGCGTGGTACGGCGACGGGCTCGCCGCCAGGAAGGACATGAGGTCGTCGGTGTGGCCGCGGTCGAAGCGCGCACTTGTGCTCATGGGTTCACCTTAACGACGGAGGAGGGCCCGCTCCCGATGATGGGGAACGGGCCCTCGTAAGGGGTATGTGCAGGCGGTCCTAGAACGCGGCCTCGTCCAGCTCCATGAGGTCCAGGTCCACGCCCTCGGCGACCTTGCGGGCCAGGGTCACACCGGGCAGGACGTTGGCCGCGAAGAACTTCGCCGCCGCGATCTTGCCCTGGTAGAACGCCTTGTCCTTGTTCGACGCGCTCGGCAGCTTCTCGGCGGCGACCGCGGCGCCCTTCAGCAGCAGGTAGCCGACGACGACGTCACCGGAGGCCATCAGCAGGCGGGTCGTGTTGAGCCCGACCTTGTAGATGTTCTTGACGTCCTGCTCGGTGGCCGCCAGGTCGGTCAGCATCAGGCCGACGATGGCCTCCAGCTCCACGGCCGCCTTGGCGAGGTGGTCGCGGGCCGCGGCCAGCTCCTCGCCGCCCTCGCCCACCGCCAGGAACTTCTTGATCTCCTCGGCGAGGGAGTTCAGCGCGGCGCCCTGGTTGCGGACGATCTTCCGGAAGAAGAAGTCCTGGCCCTGGATCGCGGTGGTGCCCTCGTACAGGGTGTCGATCTTGGCGTCGCGGATGTACTGCTCGATCGGGTACTCCTGCAGGAAGCCGGAGCCGCCGAAGGTCTGCAGCGACTGGGCGAGCTGCTCGTAGCCCTTCTCGGAGCCGTAGCCCTTGACGATCGGCAGGAGCAGGTCGTTGAGGGCGTGCTCGGTGGAGGCGTCCTCGCCGGCTGCCTCCTTGATCTGGATGGCGTCCTGGACCGCCGCGGTGTACATCACCAGGGCACGCATGCCCTCCGCGTACGCCTTCTGCGTCATCAGCGAGCGGCGCACGTCCGGGTGGTGGGTGATGGTGACCTTGGGCGCGGTCTTGTCCATGAAGTTCGCCAGGTCCGGACCCTGGACGCGCTCCTTGGCGTACTCCAGCGCGTTCAGGTAGCCGGTGGACAGCGTCGAGATCGCCTTCGTGCCGACCATCATGCGGGCGAACTCGATGATCCGGAACATCTGCCGGATGCCGTCGTGCTTGTCGCCGATCAGCCAGCCCTTGGCGGGGTGCTTCTCGCCGAAGGTCATCTCGCAGGTGTTGGAGGCCTTCAGGCCCATCTTGTGCTCGACGTTGGTGGCGTAGACGCCGTTGCGCTCGCCGAGCTCGCCGGTCTCGAAGTCGAAGAGGTACTTCGGGACCAGGAAGAGGGACAGACCCTTGGTGCCGGGCCCGGCGCCCTCCGGGCGGGCGAGCACGTAGTGGAGGATGTTCTCCGTCATGTCGTGCTCACCGGAGGTGATGAAGCGCTTCACGCCCTCGATGTGCCAGGAGCCGTCCTCCTGCTGGATCGCCTTGGTGCGGCCGGCGCCCACGTCCGAGCCGGCGTCGGGCTCGGTGAGGACCATGGTGGAGCCCCACTGCTTCTCGACGGCGATCTGGGCTATGTGCTTCTGTACCTCGTTGCCCTCCTCGAAGAGGATGCCGGCGAACGCGGGGCCGGAGGAGTACATCCACACGGCCGGGTTGGAGCCGAGCAGCATCTCGGCGTAGGCCCAGATCAGGGAGCGCGGGGCGGTGGTGCCGCCGATCTCCTCCGGCAGGCCGAGCCGCCAGTACTCGGAGTCCATGAAGGCCTTGAAGGACTTCTTGAAGGACTCGGGGACGGGTGCGGTGTTGGTCTCGGGGTCGAAGACGGGCGGGTTGCGGTCCGCGTCCGCGAAGGACTCCGCCAGCTCGTTCTCCGCGAGACGCGTGATCTCCTCGAGGATGCTCTTCGCGGTCTCGACGTCCATCTCCGCGAACGGGCCCGTCCCGTACACCTTGTCGCGCCCGAGCACCTCGAAGAGGTTGAACTCGATGTCGCGGAGATTCGACTTGTAGTGCCCCATGGCGACGGCTCCGTAGAGGGATCGGCGAGGCACTGTCTCCTCGCAACTGGTTCATCTACCAACAAGTAGCTCCGATGATGCTACCCGTCGGTAATAAGAATCAACCCCTCATGGCCCATATGTGGCCCACTACTCTTTGGGGCATGTACGGCTACCAGAACGCGGGCGCTCAGCAGCAGTACGCCCCGCCGCAGCAGCAGATGCCCGGGCAGCAGATGCCGGGTGGGCAGATGCCCGGCGGATACGGCCAGCAGCCACCGCTGTACCCCGAGCCGTCGCCGCCGTCGCTCGCGGACGCGGTCCGTGCGTTCACCACGGGGTCGATGTCGGCGGAGGACTTCCAGCAGATCTTCGCCACGTCCAAGGTGTACTGCCCGCGCGGCGACAACCCCGGGTTCCTCGCGCTGCACAACACCCAGCAGCCGGTGATCCCGATGTTCACCTCGCTCAAGGAGCTGCGGCGGTACGCGGGCAAGGAGTCGAAGTACTTCGTGATCACCGGGGCGGAGGTGATCGACCTGCTGCCGACCGGCTACGGCTTCGTCCTGGACATGGAGGGCGAGCATCGCATGGTGTTCGACGCGAAGGCCGTGGAGCAGATGGTCGAGTTCGCCATGCGCCGGATGTACGGCTAGACGCCCCTGTTGTGCGGACGGCCGGATGCCGTCCTGACCGGCCTCGCGCCCCTGGCGGGGCGCACCCCGAGCCCGGAGGGAATGCCCTCCGGGCTTTCTGCGTTTCGGGGTGGCAGAAAGTTCAACGGTCAACTAAACTCGGACCACAAGGAGGTACCGACATGCCCGCAGTGACCGTCGAGAACCCGCTGACCCTTCCCCGTGTGGTCGCCCCCGCCGACGCGGTGGCCCGTCCCGTGCTCGGTGTCACGACCGCGCCCAGCGGCTTCGAGGGCGAGGGCTTCCCGGTCCGTCGCGCCTTCGCCGGGATCCACTACCGCCACCTCGACCCGTTCATCATGATGGACCAGATGGGCGAGGTGGAGTACGCGCCCGGTGAGCCCAAGGGCACCCCCTGGCACCCCCACCGTGGCTTCGAGACCGTCACCTACATCATCGACGGCGTCTTCGACCACCAGGACTCGCACGGCGGTGGCGGCACCATCACCAACGGCGACACCCAGTGGATGACCGCCGGTGCGGGCCTGCTGCACATCGAGGCCCCGCCGGAGCAGCTCGTCATGTCCGGTGGTCTCTTCCACGGGCTCCAGCTGTGGGTGAACCTCCCGGCCAAGGACAAGATGATGGCCCCGAGGTACCAGGACATCCGCGGTGGCCAGGTCCAGCTGCTCACCTCCCCCGACGGCGGCGCGCTGCTGCGGGTCATCGCCGGTGAGCTGGACGGCCACGCCGGTCCCGGCATCACGCACACGCCGATCACGATGATCCACGCGACGCTCGCCCCGGGCGCGGAGATCACCCTCCCCTGGCGCGAGGACTTCAACGGCCTCGCGTACGTGCTGGCCGGGCGCGGGGCGGTGGGCGCCGAGCGGCGCCCGATCCACCTGGGCCAGACCGCCGTCTTCGGCGCCGGCTCCTCCCTGACCGTCCGCGCGGACGAGAAGCAGGACTCGCACACGCCGGACCTGGAGGTGGTCCTCCTCGGCGGGCAGCCCATCCGCGAGCCGATGGCGCACTACGGCCCGTTCGTCATGAACACCCGGGAAGAGCTTCAGCAGGCGTTCGAGGACTTCCAGAAGGGGCGGCTGGGCACGATCCCGGCCGTGCACGGGATGTCCGAGGGCGGGCTGTAGAGCTCGCCGGGACGACATGCGGGCGAGCCCGGTCCGGAAGGGACCGGGCTCGCCCGCGCTCGCTGCCTGGGTCGGCTGGTGGGATGTGCTCGTTCACCAGGTGCGGGCCGCGTGTTGCCGAGCAGACCCCGAACCCGATGCCCAACGGCCACCAGGCGTGGCCCGACGGCTTGGCCCGCGCCGCCTCCGGCAGGACCGGCGCCTGACCACCGATCCCCCCCGGCGCCCCGGCCTTCAGGGATGCCGAGGCTTTGCGCTGCCCGCAGGGTTCCTGACACCACGCCAGCTGACGCCGCGTCACTCGGGCGGCCTGTCCACACAGGACATCCCGCCCTGCGCGTGATCGCCTGGAAGGGTGCAGCTGCTCCCCGACCCCGTCCGCCGGCTCGCCGCGTGGTGTGCGGTGATCCTGCTGGCCGCCGGGGTCGTCTGGATCGTGATCCGGCTGTGCGGCCAGTTCCGTACGGCCGTCGTGCCGGTGCTCCTCGCGCTGCTCGGGAGCGCGCTGCTCGGGCCGCTGCACCGGTGGCTGGTGCGGATGGGCGTGCACCGGTCGCTCGCGGCCGGGATCACGTGCGTCGCCGTCCTGGCCGTGGTCGGCGGGGCGGTGTACGTCGTCGCCGCCGCGCTCGTCGACACCGGCGACCAGATCATCACCTCCCTCGAACGGGCCGGGAAGTCGCTCGCGCGGCGCTTCGGGGCGGTCGGGACCTCGCTCGACGACCTGGCCTCCCACTCCAGGGAACTGCTCGCCAAGTTCGGCGGGACCGCCGCCCGCAACGTGATCAGCGGGGTCAGCGTCGTCAGCGAGACCATCGCCATGGGCGTTCTGGCCCTGCTGCTCGTCTTCTTCTTCCTGCGCGACTCCCACCGGGCCGCGGACCTGCTGCGCTCGCTGGCCCCGCGCGGCACCGCGGACACCGTCGAGGCCATGGCGCGGCGCGCCTTCCAGGCCGTCGAGGGGTTCATGCGGGGGACCACCTTCATCGCGCTCATCGACGCCTTCTGCATCACCGTGGGGCTGCTGGTGCTGCGCGTCCCCGGGGCCATCGGGCTCGGCGCGCTCGTCTTCGTCGGGGCGTACCTGCCCTACCTCGGCGCCTTCCTCTCCGGCGCGGTCGCGATCCTGGTCGCCCTCGCGGACCGCGGGGTCGTGATCGCACTGTGGACGCTCGGCGTGGTCGTCGCGGTGCAGCTGCTGGAGGGGCATGTGCTGCAGCCGATGGTGCAGAGCCGGACCGTGCAGATGCATCCCGCGGCGGTGCTGCTGGCGATCACCGCGGGGGCGTCCGTGGCCGGAATCCTGGGGATGCTGCTGGCCGTACCGCTGACGGCGGCGGCGTCCGGCGTCGCGCACGAGCTGCGGATGCGGTACGGGCGCGGCCCCGAGGCCCCACAGGACTCATAGCGCCGGCAGCGGGACGTGTGGGACCCGGCCGCCGCTGTGCGGCCCCGTAAGGCAGGCAGTGCCCCGTAAGGCCGGTAATGCCCCGTAAGCCCGGCAGTACCCCGTAAGCCCGGCAGTGCCCGTAAGGCCCCGCACGCGCCGTACGCCGGAGGTCTATCCCTCCCCGTCCTCCTTCACCGGCTCCTCCTCCAGCTCGAACCAGATGCTCTTGCCCTCGCCCCGCGGGTCGACGCCCCAGGCGTCCGCGAGGAGCTCCATGAGGACCAGGCCGCGTCCCGAGGAGGCCAGCTCGCCGGGGTGGCGCCGGTGCGGGAGGTCGTCGCTGGCGTCCGTGACCTCCACCCGGACCCGGCGCCCTCCCCGGCCGCCCGGGCCGTCGCCGTCGCCGGAGACCTCCGCGACCAGCAGTGCGTCCCCGTCGGTGTGCACCAGGACGTTGGTCAGCATCTCGGAGGCCAGCAGCACCGCCGAGTCGACCTGCTCCGCGGACGACCAGTCGTGCAGAAGTTCGCGCAGCTGCTGCCGGGCGCCCGCGATCCGCTCGGGCTCGGCCTGGGCGATCGTCAGCGCGGTGCGCCGTACCACCGGCCGTACCGGAGCGACCGTGCCGCCGCAGATGCCGGTCTCGCCCGCACGGCACAGCAGCACCACGGCGATGTCGTCCTCGCGCCGGTCGGTCAGCGGCCCGGTGGCGTAGTGCGAGGAGGGCCCGTGCACGGCTTGGACCAGCGCGTCGGCCAGCTCCTCCATGTCACCTTCGTGCTCCTCGAGGATGCGCCGGATCCGCCGCCAGCCGGTCTCCAGGTCGTGCCCGCCGGTCTCGATCAGGCCGTCCGTGCAGAGCAGCATGGTCTCGCCGGGTTCCAGGACCAGCCGGGTGGTCGGGTAGTCCGCGTCCGGGTCGATGCCGAGCGGCAGTCCGCCCGAGGTCGGCCGCATCAGCACGGTGCGGTCGGTGGTGCGGATCGCGGGGTCCGGGTGGCCGGCCCGGGCGATTTCCAGCGTCCCGGTCGCCGGGTCCACCTCCACATAGAGGCAGGTCGCGAAGCGCAGGTCGGCGCCGTCCTCGCCGTAGGTCATGCCGTGCAGGAAGCGGGAGGCGCGGGAGAGGACCGCGTCCGGGCGGTGGCCTTCGGCGGCGTACGCGCGCAGGGCTATGCGCAGCTGGCCCATGAGGCCCGCGGCGCGCACGTCGTGGCCCTGGACATCGCCGATGGTCAGCGCGAACCGGCCGCCCCCGGAGGGGGTGCCCCCAGGCAGCTGGATCATGTCGTACCAGTCGCCGCCCACCTGGAGCCCGCCGCCGGTCGGTATGTAGCGGGCGGCCACCGTCATGCCGGGTATCTGCGGGCCCAGGCTGGGCATCATCGAGCGCTGCAGCCCGTCCGTCAGCTCCCGCTCCGTCTCGGCGGCGCCCGCCCGGGTGAGGGCCTGGGCGAGCATACGGGCGACCGTGGTGAGCACCGAGCGCTCGTCGGGGGTGAAGGCGACCGGGTGCTTGAACGCCGCCATCCAGGCGCCCATCGTGCGTCCCGCGACGGTGAGCGGCAGGAACGCCCAGGACTGGCGGCCGAACTGCGCGGCCAGCGGCCAGGAGGCCGGGTAGCGGGACTTGTACTCCTCGGGGGAGGACATGTACACGGCGCGGCCGGTGCGGACGACCTCCGCGGCCGGGTAGTCCGTCTCCAGCGACATCTGGGTGAAGAGGCTCTCGGCACCCGGCTTGTGCCCGTGGTGGCCGATGACGGTGAGCCGGTCGGCCTCCACTCCGAAGACGGCGAGTCCGTCCGGCGAGAACCCGGGCATCGACAGCCCGGCCGCCACCCGCAGCACCTCCTCGGTGGACCGTGCCTCGGCCAGCGCGCGCCCGGCGTCCAGCAGGAACGCCTCGCGGGAGCGGCGCCAGTCGCCGATGACGGGAGCGCGGCCGGTGGCTCCGGGGACGGGCTCGGTGACCTCCTGGAGGGTGCCGACCAGCTTGTACTCGCCGGTGCCCGCATCGAGCCACGGTTTGGAGCGGCTGCGGACGATACGGACGACGCGGTTGTTCTCGTCCATGATCCGCATCCGGACCTCGGCGATGGTGCCCTCGGCGAGGGCGAGCTGGATCACCCCATCGACCTCGTTCCAGTCGACCGGGTGGAACCGGGCACGGATCTGGGCCTCGGTGAGCGTGGTCGGCTCCGCGGGCAGCCCGACGAGCCGCGCGGCCTCGGCATCCAGGGTGACGAGCCCCGCGGCGGCGTCGTAGCGCCACATGCCGGTCGCCACGGCAGCCAGGACGTCCCCCACGGCGGGCAGGGGCTCACCAGTGCGCATTGCCCCACTGTAAGAACAGGGGATCGGGCGGTGCCACCGAAAGTGAGGAAAGACCGATCTTGAAAGGGTTCGGGGCATCTGGGCGCCCCGGAAGAATCGGGGCGAGGCGATCTTGGGGTGGCCGGTACGCTTGATGGGTCCGGGCCGTGCCCGCCCGGAGGCTCCGGGGCGAGCGACCCCGGTGAGACCCCGATCCTGCGAAGACTGGATGAACGACGATGCACCGGTACAGGTCCCACACCTGCGGCGAGCTCCGCGCCTCTGACGTCGGCAAGGACGTCCGGCTGAGCGGCTGGCTGCACAATCGGCGCGACCTGGGCGGCATCCTCTTCATCGATCTGCGCGACCACTACGGCATCACGCAGCTCGTCGCCCGCCCGGGCACGGCGTCGTACGAGGCCCTGGACAAGCTCTCCAAGGAGACGGTCGTCCGCGTCGACGGCAAGGTCGTCTCCCGCGGTGCGGAGAACGTGAACCCGGACCTGCCGACCGGTGAGATCGAGATCGAGGTCGGCGAGGTGGAGGTGCTGGGCGCGGCCGCCCCGCTCCCCTTCACGATCAACACCGAGGACGGGGTGAACGAGGAGCGGCGCCTGGAGTACCGCTTCCTGGACCTGCGCCGCGAGCGCATGCACCGCAACATCATGCTGCGGACGGCCGTGATCTCGGCGATCCGCCAGAAGATGGCGGCGATGGGCTTCAACGAGATGGCGACCCCGATCCTGACGGCGACCTCCCCCGAGGGCGCCCGCGACTTCGTGGTCCCCTCCCGGCTGAACCCGGGCAAGTTCTACGCCCTGCCCCAGGCCCCGCAGCAGTTCAAGCAGCTGCTGATGATCTCCGGCTTCGACCGCTACTTCCAGATCGCGCCCTGCTTCCGTGACGAGGACGCGCGCGCGGACCGTTCGCCGGGCGAGTTCTACCAGCTCGACGTGGAGATGTCCTTCGTCGAGCAGGAGGACGTCTTCCAGCCGATCGAGAAGCTGATGACGGAGATCTTCGAGGAGTTCGGCGGCGGCCGGCACGTCACCTCTCCCTTCCCCCGGATCCCGTTCCGCGAGGCGATGCTGAAGTACGGCTCGGACAAGCCGGACCTGCGCGCCCAGCTGGAGCTGGTGGACATCACGGACATTTTCGAGGGCTCGGAGTTCAAGGCGTTCGCGGGCAAGCACGTGCGCGCCCTGCCGGTGCCGGACACGGCCTCGCAGCCCCGCAAGTTCTTCGACCAGCTCGGCGAGTACGCGGTGGAGCAGGGTGCCAAGGGCCTGGCGTGGGTGCGGGTCGGCGAGGACGGCTCGCTGTCCGGCCCGATCGCGAAGTTCCTGACCGAGGAGAACGTCGCGGAGCTGACCAAGCGCCTGTCCCTGGCCCCCGGCCACGCGGTGTTCTTCGGCGCCGGGGAGTTCGACGAGGTCTCCAAGATCATGGGCGCGGTCCGGGTGGAGGCGGCCAAGCGGGCCGGCCACTTCGAGGAGGGCGTCTTCCGCTTCTGCTGGATCGTCGACTTCCCGATGTTCGAGAAGGACGAGGACACGGGGAAGATCGACTTCTCCCACAACCCCTTCTCGATGCCCCAGGGCGGCATGGAGGCCCTGGAGACGCAGGACCCGCTGGACATCCTGGCCTGGCAGTACGACATCGTCTGCAACGGCGTGGAGCTGTCCTCGGGCGCGATCCGGAACCACGAGCCGGACATCATGCTCAAGGCCTTCGGTATCGCGGGCTACGACGAGGAGACGGTGGAGCGCGAGTTCGCCGGCATGCTGCGCGCGTTCCGCTTCGGCGCCCCGCCGCACGGCGGCATCGCCCCGGGCATCGACCGCATCGTGATGCTGCTGGCCGACGAGCCGAACATCCGCGAGACGATCGCGTTCCCGCTCAACGGCAACGCGCAGGACCTGATGATGGGCGCGCCGACGGAGCTGGACGAGGCACGGCTGAGGGAACTGCACATCGCGGTGCGCAAGCCGCAGGCGAAGTAGGAGGCACGGCGAGGGTGGCTCGGAACCGACGGTCGGTTCCGGGCCGCTTTCGTGTGGGCGGGTGCGGGGCTGTAGCGATCTGCGGCAGCTCGAAGTCTGGGCGCAGCGGGCGGTCCACGCGTCGGACGCCGCGGAGTTGTCCCGCGACGAACGAGGAACTCACTGAGGTCCCTCACAGCTTGCCGACAGCGTCGGCAAGCTGCGCGTCTCCATCCACCACAACGTGTGGAAGGGGGTCTTCCCCGGCCAGAAGGTGGCCAAGCTGATCAGCGGCGGCGGCACGGGCTCGGTGGCGGGCGGCGGCAACCTCGTCAACGGCACGGCGACCGACCTCGTGGCCGCGTACAACGCCGCGCACTCCAAGAAGCTGAAGACAACGGTCAACTGGGTACCGACGCTCGCGGCGGGCCTGGAGAAGTCCGCGAAGAACCTGTCGACGGAACTGGCCACGACGACCGGTGCCGGGTGCTCTCGGAGAAACGGACGGGGCGTGGGAGGCGTTCGGTCGCCTTTCCGGGCCCCGTGGTGGTCCCCAGCGCGCCCCGTTCCCGGTGAGAACCGGGAACGGGGCGTGTTGCCGTACGGGTCGCAGGTTACGCGGTCGGCTTCTCCTCCAGGCGGGGGAAGAGGACCGCGCCCTTGGTGACCGTGGAGCCCGCCGGGAGCTTGCCCCAGGCGGCGGCCTCCTGTACCCGCTGGTTCGCGAGCGCGCCCAGGGACGCCTCGGCGCCGAGGGAGTCCCAGAGCTTCTGGGAGGTGTCCGGCATGACCGGGTTGAGGAGGACGGCTACCGCGCGGAGGGACTCGGCGGCCGTGTAGAGGATCGTGGCGAGGCGGGCCTGGCCCTCGTCGCTGGTGTCCTTGGCGACCTTCCACGGTTCCTGTTCCGTGATGTAGCCGTTGACCTGCTTGACGAAGTCGAAGATGGCCAGGATGCCGCCCTGGAAGTCCAGCTCGTCGCCGATCTTCCGGTCTGCCTCCGCGACGGCCCTGGCGAGGCCGTTCTTGACCGCCTTCTCCGCCTCGCCTTCCGCCGTGGCCTCCGGCAGCGTGCCGCCGAAGTACTTGCCGACCATCGCGGCGACCCGGGAGGCCAGGTTGCCGTAGTCGTTCGCCAGCTCGCTGGTGTAGCGGGCGGAGAAGTCCTCCCAGGAGAAGGAGCCGTCCTGGCCGAAGGCGATCGCGCGCAGGAAGTACCAGCGGTAGGCGTCCACGCCGAAGTGCGAGGTCAGGTCCTGCGGCTTGATGCCGGTCAGGTTCGACTTCGACATCTTCTCGCCGCCGACCATCAGCCAGCCGTTCGCGGCGATCTTCCCGGGGAGGGGCAGGCCGTTCGCCATCAGCATGGCCGGCCAGATGATCGCGTGGAAGCGGAGGATGTCCTTGCCCACCAGGTGGACGTCGGCCGGGAAGGTCGACTCGAACTTCTCCGGGTTCTCGTTGTAACCGACCGCCGTGGCGTAGTTGAGCAGCGCGTCGACCCACACGTAGATCACGTGCTTCGGGTCCCAGGGGATCGGGATGCCCCAGTCGAAGGTCGAGCGGGAGATGGAGAGGTCCTGCAGGCCCTGGCGGACGAAGTTCACGACCTCGTTGCGCGCGGACTCGGGCTGGATGAAGTCCGGGTTCGCCTCGTAGTGGGCGAGGAGCTTCTCGCCGTACTCGCTCAGCTTGAAGAAGTAGTTCTCCTCGCTGAGGATCTCCACCGGCTTCTTGTGGATCGGGCAGAGCTTCTGGCCCGCGTACTCGCCCTCGCCGTCGAGCAGCTCTCCGGGGAGCTTGTACTCCTCGCAGCCGACGCAGTACGGGCCCTCGTAGCCGCCCTTGTAGATCTCGCCCTTGTCGTACAGGTCCTGGACGAACTCCTGCACGCGGTCGGTGTGCCGCTTCTGCGTGGTGCGGATGAAGTCGTCGTTCGCGATCTCCAGGTGCTCCCAGAGGGGCTTCCAGGCCTCGGTGACGAGCTTGTCGGCCCACTCCTGGGGGGTGACCCCGTTGGCGTCGGCCGTGCGCATGATCTTCTGACCGTGCTCGTCCGTGCCGGTGAGGTACCACACCTTCTCGCCGCGCTGACGGTGCCAGCGCGTGAGCACGTCGCCTGCGACGGTCGTGTAGGCGTGGCCCAGGTGAGGAGCGTCGTTGACGTAGTAGATGGGGGTGGAGACGTAGTACGCCTTCTCACCCTGCTTCTCGGATCCAGTGGCCGCCATGCCCGAAATCCTACTGGCCCCGTGAAGATCGACTCACACGCGTTTCGGGGGGCGGACGGGGGCGGGGAGGGGTGGCGGGCGTGGGTTCCGCCCGCCACCCGGGGGGTGGTGCGGTGCCGGGGTTACGGGCGCCAGGCCTGCAGTACGCCCTCGTAGAGCTCCTGGTCGGTGAGTTCGAGTGGGGTCTCGCCGGCGGGGAAGCTGGACGTGTTGTCCGTCTTGAGCTTGCGGAGGTAGTCGAAGGCCTTGTTCTCCGGGTCGCCGAAGGCGACGAAGGAGAAGAAGAGGTGGGGGTGGCTCTTCGCGGCGTTGGTGAGGGACTGGGTGGCGGGGGTCTTCGCGTCCGGGGCGCCGTCCGTCTGGAAGATCACCAGGGCGGGGAGGGCCGGGTCCGGGGACTTGTCGTGGTGGGCGATCACCGCTTCCACTGCCGCGTGGTAGCTGGTGCGGCCCATGCGGCCGAGGGAGGCGTGCAGCTCGTCGATCTTGTTCTCGTGCTCGGTGAGGGTGAGCTCCCCGGTGCCGTCCAGCTCGGTGGAGAAGAAGACGACCGGGACCGTGGCCTCGGGGTCCAGGTGGGCGGCGAGGGCGAGTGCCTGCTCGCCGAGGGCCTGGGCGGAGCCGTCCTTGTAGTACGGGCGCATGGAGGCGGAGCGGTCGAGGACGAGGTAGACCTTGGCGCGGGTGCCGGTGAGCTTGTGCTTCTCAAGGGCGGTGGCGGCGGCGGTGTAGGCGGTGCGGAGGGTGGCCGGGACCGGCGGGTTCGCCTCCGGCTCGGCCTGCGGGGCCGCCTCGGCGGGGGCCTCCGGCTCGGCCTGCGGGGCCGCCTCGGCTTCGCCTTCGGCGGGGGTGTTCCCACCCGCACCACCCGTGCGGGTTGCGTTGCCGGGTGCGGGTGACTCCTGCGGGGCTTCCTCGCCGTCGGCGGCTGCCGGGTCGTCTGCCGGGGCGGGCGCGGGTGTCTCGTCGGCGACCGGCTCCGCCGTGGCCTCCGCGGCGGCCTGCGGCTCCGGCTCGGGGGTCGGGTCGGCCTCGGGTGCGGCTTCGGCCACGGTCTCCGGCTCCGCCATGACCTCTGCGGCGGGCTCCGGCTCGGGTTCCGGGGTCGGCTCGGCCTCGGCTGTGGTCTCCGACTTAGCCTCGGCGGCGGGCTCCGGCTCGGGCTCCGAGGCCGGCTGGGCTTCGGGCTCGGTGGTGGGCTCCGTCTCGGTCTCTGCCTCCGGTTCGGGCTTCGCTTCGGCCTTCGGCTGGGGCGCGGGCTGCACCTCCGCCTCCGGCTCGGGCGCCGTCTCAGCCTCCGGCTGGGGTTCCGCCGCCGCCTCGGCGGTTGCCTCCGTCTCGGTCTCTGCCTCCGTCTCGGTCTCTGCCTCCGGTTCGGGCTTCGCTTCGGCCTTCGGCTGGGGCGCGGGCTGCACCTCCGCCTCCGGCTCGGGCGCCGTCTCAGC
>NZ_JBIATP010000009.1:208312-244042 GCF_042891915.1 Streptomyces sp. NPDC001848
CCTCCGGCTGGGGTTCCGCCGTCACCTCGGCGGTGGGCTCCGTCTCGGCCTCTGCCTCCGGTTCGGCGGTGGGCTCCTCCTCCGGCTGCGCAGTGACCTGCGAGGCGGGCTTCGTCTCGGGCGCCGTCGCGGGCTCGGATTCCGCCGCCGCCTCGGGCGTGGGCTCCGCCTCCACCTGTGGCTCGGCCACAAGGTCCGGCTCGGCGAGTGTCTCGGCCGTCGGCTCCGTGACCGCCTCCGGCCTCTGGAGCTGCGTGGCCGGCAGTTCGTCCCTGTGGGTCGGCTGCCTCGGTACCGTCACGTTGTCGAACGCCGCCGCCACCAGTTCGTGCTCGTCCGTACGGCCCGACGACTGCGCCGGCACCGCGGGCTCCGCGGCCGTCGCCCTCGGCTCCGGCTCCGTCGGCTGGGCCGGAACCTGTGGCTCCCGCGTGGGCTCCTCCTCGGCGGAGCGACCCTTGCGTGAGCGGCCGAACGCGTTCCGCAGGAGAGTGAGAATGCCCATGTGCGCAACCCTTCGCGTGAGTTGATGCCCGTCAATCCCTGGCCAGGACGGACACGTAAGGTTAGCGGCCGAAGGCGGCGATCCCGGGTACCGTCCGAACATCGGAACCGCCGCCTGTCAATACCGCGATTCCGCCGTTACACATCCTCGGGGGCGAGACGGCTCGGCTCGCGCGGCACGCCACGCCACGTGCCGCCCAACCCCCGTACGGTTCCATCCGGTTCACCGATCGTTCATCGCTCTGCATTGCTCCCGCACACCCGATCCCCCTAGCGTCACGTCCACACCAAGGGTTCGTACAGGGAGAGTAAAGTGCGCAAGCTGCTGCCGCTGATCGGCACGCCGTCCGGTTCGCATCCCGGCGGGCGGTCCGCCCTGACCTGCCGCTTCCGGTGCGGTGACGCCTGTTTCCACGAGGTGCCCAACACCAGCTCCAACGCGTACGTCGGCGACGTCATCACCGGCGCCCTCAGCCGCCGTTCCGCCCTCCGCGCCGCCGCCGTCGTCACCGTGGCCGCCGCCACCGGTACGGCCACGCTCGCGGCCACCGCCCCGCGGGCCGAAGCCGCCGCCGCGGCCCGCACCGACGCCGCCCGCGGCCTTCGCTTCACTCCCGTCGCGCCCAACACCGCCGACGCCGTCACCGTCCCCGACGGCTACCGCCAGAACGTCGTCATCCGCTGGGGCGACCCCATCCTGCGCGGCGCCCCCGCCTTCGACCCCGAGCACCAGACCGCCGCGGCCCAGGCCGGGCAGTTCGGGTACAACAACGACTTCCTCGCCCTCCTCCCGCTCCCGGGCGAGCGTGGCCGTCAACTCCTCGTCGCCAACCACGAGTACACCGATGAAGTGATCATGTTCCGGGGGTACGACCCGGAACACCCCACCCGGGAGCAGGTCGAGGTCGCGTGGGCCGCCCACGGGCTCTCCGCCGTCGTCGTCGAGGAGGACGCGCGCACCGGGCGCCTCACCGCCGTGCCCCGTCACTCCCTCAACCGCCGTGTCACCGCCACCACCGAGTTCCGGCTCACCGGGCCGGCGGCGGGGTCGGAGCTCCTGCAGACCTCCGCCGACCCCTCCGGCCGCAAGGTCCTCGGCACCCTCAACAACTGCTCCGGCGGCACCACCCCGTGGGGCACCACCCTCCACGGCGAGGAGAACTTCAACCAGTACTTCGCCAACGGCAGCCGGGCCACCGACAAGCGGTACGGCATCGGGGCCGGGGCCACGGAGCGGAAGTGGGAGCGGTTCGACGAGCGGTTCGACATCGCGCAGGAGCCCAACGAGGTCCACCGTTTCGGGTACGTCGTCGAGTTCGACCCCTACGACCCCACCTCCACGCCCCGCAAGCACACCGCCCTCGGCCGCTTCAAGCACGAGGCCGCCACCGTGCGGCTCACCGAGGACGGGCGGCCCGTCGTCTACTCCGGCGACGACGAGCGGTTCGACTACTTCTACAAGTTCGTCGGCAGCAAGCGGATGCGCCACGGGAACTCCCGCGCGGTGCGGGAGCACAACCTGTCCCTGCTCGACGAGGGCACGCTGTACGTCGCCAGGCTCACCGGTGATTCGCCCGCCTCCGAGATCGACGGGAGCGGGAAGCTGCCCGGCGACGGGGAGTTCGACGGGTCCGGTACCTGGATCCCGCTCGCCACCGCCACCGCCCACGGGGCCGTCTCCCACGTCGAGGGCATGACCGCCGAAGAGGTGTTCGTCTTCACCCGGCTGGCGGGCGACAAGGTCGGCGCCACCAAGATGGACCGCCCCGAGGACATCCAGCCCTCCCCGCACACCGGCAAGGTGTACGTCGTCCTCACCAACAACTCCAACCGGGGCAAGGCCGGACACGCGGCCGCCGACGAGGCCAACCCGCGCACTGCCAACAAGCACGGGCACATCCTGGAGCTCACCGAGCGTCGCAACCGGCCCGACAGCACCACGTTCGCCTGGTCGCTCTTCCTCGTCGCCGGTGACCCCGCCGACCCGTCCACCTACTTCGCCGGGTTCCCCAAGGAACGGGTCAGCCCCATCTCCTGCCCGGACAACGTGGCCTTCGACCCGCACGGCAACCTGTGGATCGCCACCGACGGCAACCAGCTCGGCTCCCACGACGGTCTGTTCGGCGTGGCGACGAGCGGTGACCGGCGCGGCGAGCTGAAGCAGTTCCTGACCGTGCCCACCGGTGCCGAGACCTGCGGGCCGATCGTGCAGGACCGGCGCGTGGTCGTGGCCGTGCAGCACCCGGGCGAGGTCGACGGCGCGACCGTGGAGAAGCCGGCCGGCACCTGGCCCGACGGCCCCGGGAAGATCGTCCGTCCCGCCGTCGTCGCGGTGTGGCGCGCGGACGGACGGAACATCGGCGTCTGAGGCCGTACGGCAGGCAGTGCGGGCATGGGCGGTCGTGGTCCTCTCTCAGTGCGGGGACGCGATCGCCCGTGCCGCCGCCACCTCCTGCCGCAGCGGCTCCAGGATGCTCTCCGCCGGGCCGGTGAGGTCGGTGCGGACCGGGACCAGCACCTCCGTCTCCCGCAGGCCCTCCGACAACTCCCGCAGTTGCAGGGTGATCTGGGCGATCTCCGCGGGCGACGGCGGCTGCGCACCCTGCTTGACCTGCACCCGGGCGGCCGTCGTCGTGTCCACGATCCGTTCCACCGCGACCACCAGCGGCCACCAGGCGGCGGCCCGGCGGCCGGTCGGCGGCGGCTCGGTCAGGGCCCGCTGGAACTCCGTACGGACGGTGGACAGGTCCCGGTACAGGCGCCGCCGCATCCGCGCGCGGGAGGCCGGGTCCGCGGTGTCCCCGAACGCCTTCTCGACGTACGCCGCCGTGTCGGCGACCGCGGTCGCGAGCCGGTCGCCGACGCGTGTCTGCCAGCTCTCCGGCCACAGCAGGTAGCCGACCACGAGGGCGATCGCGCAGCCGATGAGGGAGTCGACCAGGCGGGGGACCAGGAGGGCCGTCCCCAGGTGGTTCAGAAGGTCGGACAGGAGCAGGATCACCGGGGTGATCGCGGCCGTCTGGTAGCCGTAGCCGCGGGGTGTCAGCGTGGGGATGAGCGGGGCGAGGACCATGAGGGTCGGCACGTCCCACCAGCCGCGCGGCACCACGGCGAGGACGACGGCCGCCACCAGCAGGCCCGCCACCGTGCCGAGGGCGCGGAGCAGGGCCCGGGAGAAGACCGATCCGAAGTCGGGTTTCAGTACGAAGGTGATGGTCAGGGCGATCCAGTAGGAACGCGGGACCGGGACCAGGGACACCAGGGCCTGGGCGATGCCGATGCACAGGGCGAGGCGCAGGCCGTAACGCCAGGAGGTGCCGGAGAGAAGGACGTTGCGAGCCGTGCGCAGGACACGGACGCGCAGGGAGGCGGGGCGGCCCAGGCCGTCGACGATGGTGCGGGGGTCGAGGTTGTGGGCCGTGACGACCTCGGCGGCGCGCCGCAGCGCGTGGTCGACGGCGCGGTCCGGCTCGCCGATGGGCACCGGCAGGCCGAGGTCCAGCGGGTCGCGGCGGCCGGCGGCGATGGCGTCCGCGAGGAGCCGTACGGCGGCGGGCACCTGCTCGGGCAGCGGTCTGGCGTAGTGGTGGGCGGCCGGTGCGGCCTCCACGACCGGGGTGATCGCGTTCAACTCGGCGATCAGCCGGACCAGTTCGGGGCTGCGGCCGTGGTGGCGGGCGCGTCGGCCGAGGATGAGGTCGTAGGACTGGTTGAGGGATTGGGTGACGGCGTACCGGGCGGCGTCGTACGTGTCCGTCCCGCAGGCGGCGAGCAGATCCGCGACCGTGCGGTAGGTGGCCGCGACGGCGGCCCGTTCGGGTACGCCCGAGCGCAACGGCCAGGTGAGCAGGGCGAGGGCGAGTACGAGCAGGCCGCCGCCGGAGAGCAGCAGCGGGGGCAGCCACCAGGGGTGGGGCAGCGGAAGTCCGGCGCCGATGACACAGTTGAGGAGCAGCAGCAGTCCGGAGACGGAGGCGACCGCGCCGATCGAGGAGATCAGTCCGGACAGCAGTGCGACCGAGGTCATGGTGGCGACCGCGAGCCAGCCCTCCCCGAACACGAGGGAGCCGACGGTGACGCCCAGGGCGCCGAAGAGTTGGGGGATCGCGATGTTGAGGATGCGCATGCGGTACGCGTCCGCGGTGTCGCCGATGACACCGGACAGGGCACCCATGGAGGCGATGGCGCCGTAGGCGGGTTTCCCGAGGGCCAGCCCGATCGCCAGGGGCAGGGACATCGCGATCGCGGCGCGGACGACGGCGGGCCGGTTGACGGGGGCCTGCTGCGGTTGGAGGTTCCTGACCAGCCAGTCAGGAGGGGTGAGGCCGATGGGCAACTCGCGGGACATGCCCTCATTATCGCTAATGCGTACGGGTGACCCTTTGGGCTGTTTGGTGTGGGTTGTTCAGTGTCATGTGTGCCGATCGGACCGGTGCAGGGTGAGGTCGACGACCAGGGCGCGGTGGTCGGTGTCGGCGATGTGCAGGAAGCGGGCCGAGCCGACGGAGAAGTCCGGGGAGACCAGCACATGGTCGATCTGGGCGCCGAACGGCGGAGCGGTGCGGGCGGGCCAGGAGGGCGTACGGGGGTGGCCGGCGAGGCGGGCGCTGTCGCGCAGGCCGGTGTTCCGGATGCGGCGGAAGGCGGCGTGGTCCTCGGTGGCGTTGAAGTCGCCGGCGAGGACGGTGGGGGCGCCGTGGCCGGCCGCCGCGTAGGCGCGGAGCTCTCCGAGTTCGCGGCGCCAGAGCGCGACCTGGCCGGGCAGCGGCGGCATGGGGTGGGCGAGCTGGAGGCGTACGGGGTGACCGGCGACCTCCGCGACGGCGCCGGGCATGCCCATGGTTCCGGGCACGCCGGGTGCGGGCGTGAGCGGGAACCGGCTGAGGAGGACCGAGCCGTCGGAGCCGGCGCCGTCGACGGCGCGGCGGTAGGGATAGGTGCCGTGCGGACCGCCGAAGGCGCGCTCCAGGAGGGCGGAGCAGCGGTGCTCGCACTCCTCGGCGAACACGATGTCGGGACGGGCGCGTCGGATGGCCGGGATGAGCGAGGGGGCGCCGCGACCGAACTCGACGTTCGAGGTCAGGACGCGGAGGCGGGCGAGCGGGGCGCCGGTGGGTTCCGCGTCGCCGCCGTACGGCCCGGAGAACCATGCGAGGGCGATGAGCGCGAGGGCACCCCACACCATGCCGGTGCGCCGGCGGGCGAACAGGGCGAGGAGGAGGGCGAGGGCGGCGGGGACGAGCAGCCAGGGCAGGAAGGCGAGCAGTTGGGGAACGGGGGTGACGCCGTCGGTTCCGGCGGCCCGGCACCCGACGACGACGCTCACTCCGGCCAGCAGCACGCCGGCGCACCAGGCCCCGGCGGTCCGCGCCCCGGGCCGACGCCGCACCTCGGCCCGTCGGCCGCCCTCCACGATCGTCGTCTCCACGCGCCGCCGCCTCCCCCTGGTGGACCGGATGCCCGAATCCTCCCTGAAGACGGGTGGTTGTGGGGGATGGTTGCGGTGCGGTGTGGTCGGGTCGCGGTGCCGACGAGAGCTACGGGACCCGTTCCGTGCGCGGTACGGTCACCAGGGACCAGATCACGAAGCCGCCGATCGCGATGGCGGTGATCGACCAGATCGGGGCGTACGGCAGGAACATGAAGTACAGGATCATGTAGAGGGCCGCCAGGCCCACGCCCACCCAGCGGGCCCACTCCAGGCCCTGCAGCACTCCCCATCCCGTGATCGCCACCAGCGCGCCGACGATCAGGTGGATCCAGCCCCAGGTGGCGAGGCTGAACTGGTACACGTAGTTGCCGACGCGGACGTAGACGTTGTTCGTGGCGATGCCGGCGATGCCGTTCAGCACGCCGATGATGCCGCCGACCATCATCAGGACCCCGGCGAACGCCATGCCGCCGGTGGCCCACGCCGTCTGTCTGGCGTGCGTGGTGGATGCGGTGTGCTGGACCATGCGGGTCGCCTCCTCGGGACGGGGCCTTCCCCCGCAGGTTCACCTGGAGGAGGGTGTACCGCAGGGAGAACCGGTCCGAACGGGTGAGTGCGGACCACGCGGGCGCGGCCCGGAGTATGCCGTGGCGGACCGCGTCAGGCCTGGACCTGCGACGGTCGCTCCGCGGGTACCGGCGCGGGCTCCTCGGACGCCCGGCGGCGCCGTAGGTACCGGCCCGTGAGCCAGGCGGCCAGTGCCACCAGGAGCCCGAGTCCGAGCAGCAGCCACGTGACCAGGCGCAGGGTCTCGGTGAGCGCGTCGTAGACCGCGCCGGCCGCCGGGTGCGAGACGTCCGGCGGCAGGTCCGCCAGCGTCATGCGGCGCCCCACCGCGATCGCGGCCCCGAGCAGGGCCGCGCCCAGCGCGGTGCCGAGGCCGGTCGCCAGCACCGCCCGGCGGCGGCAGACGGCCAGCAGGATGCCGGTCACGGCGAAGGCCACGGCGGCGACGGGAAGCCAGAAGCCCGCGACTTCGAGCACGTGGAACCCCTTTCGGAGCTTCGTCAGGTCCTGCGACTGCAGCAGCGTGATCCGGGTGTGCGTGACGGGGATGCGGCCCGCGAACGGCACGTGCTCGTCGGCGAGCTGCCGCTTCATGCGCTCGGTGACGGGGGCGAGGTCGAGGGTGACGGGCCCGTCGCCGCGCTCGTCGTCGTGCAGGGCGCGCATGACGGCGTCGTGCGCGCTGAGGTTCGCGGTGTCCCAGGCGGCGCGGAAGGCCGCCGTGCCCGTGAACGAGCGCACCGCGTCGTGGACGAAGGCGTGCACGGAGCCCCGCAGGGGCGGGCTCACGTGCACGTCGCGCATGATGCCGTCGGTGACGGCACCGGCGATCGCGTCGCGGACCTCGGCGTCGGAGGCGAGCGGGGCGGTGCTGGCGGCGTAGCGGGCGGCGTCCTCGATGCCGTACTTCGCCCACGCGGCGAGCACGCCGAGTGGGGCGAGCAGACACGCGAGGCCCACCAGCACGACGGACAGGACGCTGCGAACACGTCGGGACACGCCACCAGCGAAGCGCCTGGCGTGGACGGTGCGCGAGCGGATCGCCTGCAAACGGGTGGACAAGGGGGCGGAGCGGGTGACGGCGGACGGGCGCGGTTGCGGCCGGACCGGGTCGGTGCGGGCCCGGCGCCGGGGCCGTGCCCGTCCGCGGGCGGGGTCAGGCCGTCCGGCGGCCCCCACCGTCCTCGTGCGTGTAGTAGCGGTAGAAGTCGAACAGGAACACGGCCAGTGCGACCAGGAGCGCCAGGCCCGCCGCGTGCAGCACGCTCACGTTCGTCTGGATGTAGAGGAAGCCGAGCGTGATGCCCGTGAACGCTCCCCATACCACCGCACGCGCCTCGCGCCGCAGGCGCGGTGTCACGACGAACAGAGCGGAGCACAGCACCGTGAAGACGATCGCGCAGGCGAAGCCGAACACGAGGTTCCAGCCGGTGATGGGGCCGCCCTGGCGCCGGTTGGCCGCGGCCCAGTAGCCGTAGACGAGCCCGATGGCGAGCGGCACGGCAAGGCGTCCGAGGCGGTGCACGCGCCGGTCGAAGAGGTCCGGCGGCCGGTGGGCCGGGACGAAAGCGCGGGAGGTGGTGGCGGGTGGGTGCGGGGTCCCCGATGCGGGTGCCGCGTGAGCCATGGGAGCACTCCTCTCTCCTCGCCCTGCACACCAGGGCACACCCTGGCGGGGGTGGCGGGCAAGTCGGGATGCGAGGCCCTTCGGAGCGTGTTTCGCTGGGGCTCATGAGGATCGTCCTCTTCGGAGCGACAGGGATGGTGGGCACCCGGATCGCCGCGGAGGCCACGCGGCGCGGACACCGGGTGACTGCCGTCAGCCGCTCCGGCCGGTCGCCGGTGCCGGGGGTGACCGCGACGGCGGCGGACGCGGGGGATCCGGCGAAGGTCGCGGAGCTGACGGCGGGGGCGGACGCGGTGGCGAGCGCGTGCGCACCGCCCCGGGACGGTACGGACCCGGAGGGGCCTTTCCTCGCACTCAATCGGGCGATCGTGCGGGGGACCCGGGACGCGGGGGTGCGGCGGCTGGTGGTGGTCGGCGGGGCGGGCAGTCTGGAGGTCGCGCCCGGTGAGGCGCTGTACGACCAAGCCGGCTTTCCGGAGGCGGTCAAGGCGGAGGCGCTGGCGCACGGCGCGGTCCTCGACTTCTACCGCACGGTGGACGACCTGGACTGGACGTACGTCTCCCCCGCCGCCGAAATCGGCCCGGGCGAGCGCACGGGCCGCTTCCGGGTGGGCGGCGACCGGCTGCTGACCGACGCGGAGGGCCGCAGCCGGATCAGCGCGGAGGACTACGCGGCGGCGTTCCTCGACGAACTGGAACAGGGCGCCCATGTACGCGCCCGCATGTCGGTGGCGTACTGACGAACCGCACCGCGAGAGCGACGAACCGGCGGACCGGCGGACCTACGAAACAGACGGAACTGGCGATCCGACGAGACAGACGCAACTGGACCGCCGTCCTGCTCGGCTTCCCGCCCGCCGAACCCGGCTGTGTGGAGGTGGTCAACTTCGGGCACGAGCCGCCGCTGGTGGTGGCCCCGAGGGCGTGCGGTCCCTGCCGCCCGGCGGGGGACTGCCGCTGGGCTACGGCGCACTGGCCGACGGACCGCCGCCCGTACGGCGCGTACCGCTCGCGCCGGGCGAGACACTGCTGCTGGTCACGGACGGGGTGTGCGAGGCGCGGGACGGGTCCGGGGAGTTCTTCCCGCTGCGGGAGAAGGTGACCCGTGCGGTCGCCGAGGACTCGCGCTCGGCGGACCCCGCCCGCCTGGCCCCCCTGGTGCGCGAAGGAACCCTGCGCCACTGCCGTGGCCGTCTGGTCGACGACACGACGATCTTCGCGGTACGGCCCCGCCCACCCGCCGGCCACTGAGCGTTCGCCGGACTCCGTCGCCCCTTTGCAGGCGCAGCGGTTACGGTGCTGACGTACCTGATCGATGGGGGAGGGAACGATGCCCGGAACCGTGCTGCTGCTCGCGGCCTCGCCGGCGGGCAAGGGACGCCTGGTGGACGCGGCCTCCGTGCTTCCGGTGCTCGCGGCCGTCGCCCCGCCGGTGCTGTCCGGCACGGACACGGCGAACGTGGTGGAACTCGCCGACCCGCTGGAGCCGCAGGCCGTCCTCACCCGGCTGCGGGCCGCCGCGGCCGCCCCCGTCCCGCTGACGGTGTTCCTCACCGGGCAGCTCCACCTGGACCGCCGCCAGCAGCTGCCGCACCTGGCGCTGGCCCGCACCACCCCGGCCACCGTCCGCTACACCGGCTTCCCCTGGCACTGGTTCCGCGAGGAGCTGAGGCTGCGCCCGCCCGGTGCGACGACCGTGTTCGCCGATCTGCACACGGATCCGGAGACCTGGCAGCACCTGCGCGGCATCGCGCCGGACTGCGGCCCCGCCGTCACTCTCTACGGCCGCGTCGCCCCACCTCCCCCGCGCCGCACACTGGCGACTCCCGCGTACATGAAGGCCCTCGCGACCATACTCCGCAGCGGCCACCGCCCGGACCCGCACACACTCCACCACGAGGCGGTGACCCGGGCGTACGCGGAGGACGGGACGCGGGGGGACATCCTGCTCGCCCCACACCAGTTGCCGCAGCAGCTTCCCCCGCGAAGAAGCCTTCAGCCGATCCCGGCACCGCCCCTTCCCTCAGTCGCGCCCCCCGACCCCCACGCCGCCCTGACCGCCGCCGTCCAGGACGGCCGGCACGCGGAGGCCGCCGCGCTCGCCGCGCAGTGGGAGCAGGCGGCGCTGCGGCAGCACGGGCCCGGCTCGCAGGAGGCGCTGCACTGGATGGAGGTCCGCGCCGACCTCGCCATGCTCGCGGGCGACGCCGGCCGCAGCTGTGAGACCTGGCTGACGGTCGCCACCGCCCGCCTCGCGGCCGGCCAGTCCCCCGAGGACCCGGCGGTGGAGGCGGCCGTCGACCGCGCCCACCACCAGTGGGGCCGCATGAGCGACGCGACCCGCGCCCGCGAACTCGGGGCGGCTCTGGCGGAGTTGCGCGAACGGGTGCCGGGGCGCCGCGAGGGAGCACTCAGACACGTACGTCAGCACCTGGAGGAACTCAGGCAGTCGCAGGGCGTGCCGGGCTAGCCGGGCAGGCGGCCGACCGGGTCACGCCACCGGCAGGTGGGCCAGCGCCCCCGACACGAGCGTCCGTACCCCGGGGACGAGCGTGGACAGGTCGGGTGCGAAGTGGGGGCTGTGGTTGCTGGGGACCGCCGCGAACTTCTCCATGAGGTCCACGCCGGGGGCGGCCTCCCAGACGTCGGCGGGAGTGGTGGTGACGAACCAGTACGCGTACGGCACCCCGTCCGGCGCCAGGTGCGGGAAGTCCTCGCTGCCCATCGCCGCGCCCGGGTCGAAGACCCGCTCGGGGCCGAACACCTCGCTGTGCACCGCCGTCACGCGGTGGTCCGTGGCGGGGTCGTTGACCGTCACGGGGAAGTCCGCGCCCACGGTCACCTCCGGCTCGCGCGGGCAGCCCGCGGCCAGGCACTCGCCCGCCGCGATGCGCCGGATCGCGGCGATCATGCGGTCCCGGACACCGGCGGACCGGGTGCGCAGGTTCAGCGCGATGTGCGCCCGGGAGGGGATGACGTTGGGCCGGGTGCCCGCCTCGATCCGGCCCACCGTGAGGACGGCGGACTCGCGCGGGGCGATCTCGCGGCTGACGACGGTCTGCAGCCGGGTCACCAGGTAGGCGGCCGTGACCACGGGGTCGACGGTCGCCTCGGGGCGCGAACCGTGGCCGCCCAGGCCGTGCACCACGATGTCCACGTCGGTGGAGGCGGACAGGATCAGGCCCGGGGAGTGCGCGTAGAGCCCGGCCGGGCCGGGGGCCGCGTGCTGGGCGAGCAGCACGTCGGGACGTGGGAAGCGCTCGTACAGCCCGTCCGCGACCATCGCCCGTGCGCCCTCGCCGGTCTCCTCGGCGGGCTGGCCCACCACGACCAGCGTCCCGGACCAGGTCTCCCGCCCGGCGGCCAGCGCGCGGGCCGCCCCGGCGAGCCAGGTGACGTGCAGATCGTGCCCGCAGGCGTGCATCACCCCGGGGACCTCGGAGGCGTACGGCAGTCCCGTCTCCTCGGTGACCGGCAGTGCGTCCATGTCGGCGCGCAGCAGGACGGTCGGCCCGTCGCCGTTGCGCAGCACGCCGACGACCCCGGTGCCGCCGATGCCCTCGGTGGTCCGGTACCCCGCCGCGCGCAGCCGCTCGGCGAGCTTTCCGGCGGTCCGGTGCTCGCGCCGGGACAGCTCGGGATGGCGGTGCAGGTCCCGGTAGCAGTCCTCCAGGTCGGCGAGCGGGACGTCGGCGGTGAGGTCCAGCGCGGTGCGCGCGGCGGGGGAGGTCACGGGGTCAGCGTAGGCCCGGGAAACCGTCGGCGGGAGCGGGGGCGGTGCGCCCATCGGGAGCCGCCTGGGCGGGGGGCGTCCGCCCGGGCTCGGCGCCCCGTGCCGGGCCCGCGTTGGCCGCGGTGACCAGGGCGGCCACGGCGACGACGGCCGCGCCGAACCCTCTGACGTGACGCGCGGATACGCGTCCGTGGTGCACGGAAGGGCGTGGGGGCACGGCGACCGACCTCGCAATGACAGCGGCGGATTAAGCGCGTTTAACGCATCTTCCAAGCTAGGGGCTGCGACGGGCACCGTGGAAGAGGGCCAGGGCAACCGGTGTATGCGGATATTGGGTTGACGAAGAGTCAGAACTGCGCTCAGTGACAAGTCGGCTTACTGGCATGATGAACCGCATGGCGAAGCGGGACGACCCGGAGACCATCGGGCGCAGGGTGCAGCGGCTGCGGCGGGAACGCGGACTGACCCAGCGGCAGTTGGCCGAGCCGGCCTACACCCCCGCGTACATCTCCACCCTGGAGGCCGGCCGGGTCCGCCCCTCCGACGAGGCGCTCAGGCATCTCGCCGAGCGGCTCGGGGTGGCGTTCGACGAGCTGGCCACCGGCCGTCCGGCCCACCTCGCCACCGGGCTGCGGCTCAGGCTCACCGACGCCCAGCGCACCCTGGCCACCGGTGAGGCCGAGGTGGCCGCCGAGCAGTACGCCACGCTGCTGGCGGAGGCCGAGGAGCACGGACTCACCGCCGAGCGGGCCGCCGCGCTGCTGGGGCTCGGCGAGTGCGCACTGGAGGTGGGCGACCTGGTGGCGGGGCGGCAGTACTTCGAGCGGGCCGAGAAGTGCCTGCACGACGCACCGCTGCCGAGCCGCGTCCCGGCACTGCGCGGCCGTGCCGTCTCCCACTACCTCGCCGGTGAACTCCGCTACGCCTGCTACCTGCTGGAGACCACCCTCGACGAGCTGAACCGCTCCGGGCTGCACGATCCGGACGCCCTGCTGCTGCTCTACGCCAGTGCCATCGGCCCGTACATGGACATGGGGGCGCACGCCAGGGCGGCCCAGGCGGCCGAGTTCGCGCTCGCCCTCGCGCCCCAGGTCCAGGACCCGGCTCTGGTGGCCCGTATGCACCGCTCCGTCGCGCGCACCCTGCTCGCCGAGGGGCGCCTGGCCGAGGCGGACGCCAACCTGGCCAAGGCAGCCGAGCTGTACCGGCAGCTTCAGATCCGCACGGAGCTGGCCAACTGCCACTGGATGCGCGGCTATCTGTACGCGCAGAACGGCGAACTGGAGCGTGCCGAGAGCGAGTTGCGCGAAGCCCTCGCGATGCTGTCGGAGAAACGGGCCGCCCTCTACAGCAGCCAGGTCGCGGTGGAGCTGGCGGACGTGTTGCACCGGCGCGGCAGATCAGCCGAGGCCGCTCGGCTGCTGCACGACGTCCTCGGTCACATAGGCCCCGAGCGCGGTGCGGTGCACTCCGCCGCCGCGCACCGTCTCCTCGGCATCATCGCGGAGGACGCGCGCGACACGGAGGCCGCCGAGGAGCACTATGTACGAGCCCTGAGCCTGCTGGAACGGGCGGGCGCCGCGGGTGACCTCGCGGACCTGTGCCGGCTGCTCGGCGATCTGCTGCGCCGCACCGGCCGGGTGGAGGCCGCCCTGGACGCCTACCGCACCGGCCTCGGCCACCGCACCGCGCCCGGCACGACGACGCTCGGCCCGGCCCCCGCCCAGCCGCCGCTGTGACGGCAGGACCTACGGGGTGACGATCGCGAAGCCCCGGTCCGGCCGGGCGACGTAGGAGAAGAGCCGTTTGAGCAGGCCCCGGTCCCCCTCCGTCTCGATGCCGGCGAGGCCGTGGCCCGCGAGCAGGCCGAGCAGTTCGGGACGGGTCAGGGTGAGCGTCAGGCCCGCGTGCGGCCTCGGGGTGCGGTGCAGCGGCATGCTGCGGTAGGTGAGCGCGCCGTGCTCCAGGTTGATCCGGTGGCGGCGCTCCTCGTCGATCACCACCAGGTCGATGACCAGGCGTGGCTCCTGTGCCGCTCGCGGCCCGTCGATGCGTACCGCGAGGGCGTCCAGGAGCATGCTCACGGTCAGTTCCGAGGTCAGCTCGGGGGTGTCCGAGGTGACGGCGGGGGCGCTCGCCCCCTCGCGCAGCTCCAGGGCGCCCGTCAGGTAGATGTTCCGCCAAGGCCCGTTCTCGGCGCCGTGCCCGAGGCGTTCGTACACACCCGCCAGCGTCCGCTTCGCCTCCTCGTCGCCCGGTTCGGCGAAAACCAGGTGGTTGAGGAGGGTCGCGGCGAAGCGCAGGTCACCGGCCTCCACGTACCGCCGGGCCGCCGCGAGCGTCGCCTCGGGGCCGCCCGCGACCTCCACGTACCGCTGCGCGAGGGCGACCGGTGGATGCTCCCACAGGTGGGCGGGGTTGCCGTCGTACCAGCCCAGGTAGCGCTGGTAGACGGCCTTGACGTTGTGGCTGAGGGACCCGTAATAGCCGCGCGCGTGCCAGGCGCGCTCCAGCACCGGTGGCAGCCGCAGTTCCTCCGCGATCTCCGGGCCGGTCAGTCCGCTGTTGAGCAGCCGCAGGGTCTGGTCGTGCAGGTACGCGTACAGGTCGCGCTGCTCGGCCAGCAGGCGTACCACGCTCTCGCGCCCCCAGGTCGGCCAGTGGTGGGAGGCGAAGGCCACGTCGTAGCCGTCGCCGAAGAAGTCGATGGCCTCGTCGAGGTAGCGGGACCAGACGCGGGCGTCCCGGACGAGGGCGCCGCGCAGGGTCAGGATGTTGTGCAGGGTGTGTGTGACGTTCTCGGCCAGGCACAGGGCGCGCTGTTCGGTGAAGAGGAAGTTCATCTCGGCCGGCGCCTCGGTGCCCGGGGTCAGCTGGAACAGGATGCGCACGCCGTCGACGGTCTCCGTCTGCCCGGTGCGGGTGATGTCGACGGTCGGCGGGACGAGGGTGACGGTACCGGTGGACAGCGTGAGGCCGAGGCCCGCGCCGATGTGCCCGTGGGGCGCCCTCGGCAGTCGTTCGCCGTACACGAAGGCGGCGCGGCGGGACATCGCGGGCCCCGCGTACACGTTCTCGCTGACCGCGTGCTGAAGGAACCCGGCCGGCGCGAGCACCGGTACGCCCGCCTCCGCCTCGCGCGGCAGCACGCCGCGGGCGCCCCCGAAGTGGTCGACGTGGGAGTGGGTGTAGATCAGCGCGGTCACGGGCCGCTGCCCGCGGTGCCGCCGGTACAGGCCGAGGGCGGCCGCCGCGCACTCGGCGGAGATGAGCGGGTCGACGACGATGACGCCGTCCCGGCCCTCGACCAGGGTCATGTTGGCCAGGTCCAGGCCGCGCACCTGGTAGACGCCCTCGCAGACCTCGTACAGGCCCTGCCGCGCGCACAGTTGCGACTGCCGCCACAGGCTCGGGTGCGCGGTACCCGGGCAGTCCCCGTCCAGGAACCGGTACGCGTCCCCGTCCCACACCACCCGCCCGTCCGGGCCGGTCACCACCGCGGGTTCCAGGGCGGCGACGAAACCGCGGTCGGCGTTCTCGAGGTCGGTCCGGTCCTCGAAGGGCGGCAGGCCGTCACGGGGCGGGGCGTCCATGGGTCCAGCTTCGGGGCGCGGCGGGCGGCCGGCCAGTGGTGGGGGACCGTTCGAGGTGCCGGCTGCGGGGACGGGTGTGGACGGTTGGGGGGATGTTCCGGGGGACGGGTGTCGAGGCGGGGGGATGTTCCGGGGGACGGGTGTCGTGGGCGGTTCGTGTCGGCCCCAAGGGGCTCGACACGAACCGCCGGGAGACACCGCCGGACACCACCACAGGCGGCCGCGCTGCCTTCCAGCCTTTACTGCGACTTTCTTGCAACTAGGACTCTCCTGCATGAAAGTATGTGCTGCGGTACCCGAGAAAGAAAGGCCCCTGCCATGCCCCCGTCCTCGCGCCGGACACCCCTGTCCATCACACGACAGGAGTGGGGCCGGCTCGGCGGCATGGCGGCGTTCGTGCTCGCGCTGCATGTCATCGGGTGGTTCACGCTCGTCGGGATCGTCGCGCCCGAGCACTACACCATCGGCGAGAAGTCGTTCGGCATCGGCATCGGCGTCACCGCGTACACCCTCGGCATGCGGCACGCGTTCGACGCGGACCACATCGCCGCGATCGACAACACCACCCGCAAGCTGATGGGCGAGGGGCAGCGGCCGCTGTCGGTCGGGTTCTGGTTCTCGCTCGGCCACTCCAGCGTGGTCTTCGGCCTGGCGCTGCTGCTCTCCCTCGGCATCAGGACGCTGGCCGGACCGGTCCGCGACGACAACTCCGAACTGCACAACGTCACCGGCCTCATCGGCACGACGGTCTCCGGCACGTTCCTCTACGTCATCGCCGTCATCAACCTCGTCATCCTGGCCGGCATCTGGAGGGTGTTCCGGCAGATGCGGTCGGGCGACTTCGACGAGGCGGCGCTGGAGGAGCAGCTGAACAACCGCGGCTTCATGAACCGCATCCTCGGCCGCGTGATGAAGTCGATCACCAAGCCGTGGCAGATGTACCCGCTGGGCCTGCTCTTCGGCCTCGGCTTCGACACGGCGACGGAGATCGCCCTGCTCGTCCTCGCCGGCTCGGGTGCGGCCTCCGGGCTGCCCTGGTACGCGATCCTGTGCCTGCCCGTCCTGTTCGCGGCCGGCATGTCGCTGCTCGACACGATCGACGGGTCGTTCATGAACTTCGCCTACGGGTGGGCGTTCTCCAAACCGGTCCGCAAGGTCTACTACAACCTCACCATCACGGGCCTGTCCGTGGCTGTCGCCCTGATCATCGGCACCACGGAACTGCTCGGCCTGCTCGCCGAGAAGCTCGACCTGCACGGGGCCTTCTGGGACTGGATCGCCGGCGTCGACCTCAACACCCTCGGCTTCGTGATCGTCGGCCTCTTCTTCGCCACGTGGGCGCTCGCGCTGGTGGTGTGGAAGGTCGGACGGATCGAGGAGAAGTGGACGGCGGGGCTGGCCCGGCCGGAGCCGCGGCCGGTGGAACAGACGGCGGAGTAGGACCCGGTGGGGCGCCGTTTCCGCGACTGTGGTCGCCTTGGTGGAATGTGTCATTCCTGATATGGCCGAGATGTGATCGAGTTCTGAAGTCGTCGCGGTTTCAACGAGGTTGACAGTACAGTCCCCGTGATCGAATATGTGCTCGCGTTGCGGCGCATGTGACCAGTGAGCCAGCCGATCGCCGCGGGCGCGGCGGTCCTCGTCGCGGCGGGAGCGGGTATCGCGGTCTGCCACCCGGCGCCGTACGTCCCGCGGCCGCGCCTGACGCCTCCGGGCGTCCGCTGACCATCCCCGACGGGCCCGGCGCTCTCGTCCCCCGGAGAGCGCCGGGCCTGTTTTTTCGCTACTCGGGGCCTGTCCGGGCCCTGGCGGAGGCCGTCAGCCCGTTGTCGGTGCCGCACCAGGATTCGCCGCCGCACCCGGTGTCGTCGACGGCGGCGGGGTGAAGCCCGGCGGCGGGGAGAGCACCACCGTCGGCTCGCCGGGCTGCGGGGCCGGCGGCGTCAGGCTGGACTTCGGGAGCTTCGGCGGGGTCGTCTCCTGGAACACCAGCGAGTCGAAGTCCACCAGCCCCGTCTGCTCCATGACCGTGATGTGGTCGAGGACGGTGTCGTTGGCCACGTCGGCCAGCTGGCGGACCAGCGTGTTCTTCGTGGTGGCGCGGATGTTGGCGATGGCGGGGAAGATCTGGCCGTGCGTCAGCCGCAGGATGTTCGCCAGGTCCTGGTCGAACTTCTTGCCCGTGTCGTTCGTCAGCGTCGTCACGAATCCCTGCTGCTGGGGGCTCGGTTGGTTCGGCAGCGTGATGCCCAGCTCCGCGGCCACCTTCCGGTCGACGGCGTCGAGGTTGGCGTGTCCGTTGACCAGATGCGCCCCGGCGGTGCGCACGGCCGGCGTCGTGCCCTTCTTCAGGGCCAGCTCACCGGACGGGAACTCCCACAGGCCCGCCGCCCGTACCTTGACGACGAAGTCGCGGTCCGCCTCGGTCAGGGGTCCCGCCGAGGTGTTCGCGATCACGCGTGAGGGGGCGCTGGAGACCGTCTGCACTCCCAGCATCGACGGATAGACGAGCGCCGTGAGCGTCAGGGCGAGGGCGCCCGTCACGAAGAGGGTTCCCGCCGCGGTCCGCGAAATGCGCATGGCACCTCCTGGTTGTTCCAACGCCCAGGGGTACGGGTGCGACGGGAGGTGGAAACCTTTTCCACAGGCAAAATCGGCGCCCCGTGATGTGGGGGTGGTCACACGGTCGATCGGCAGGCGTGGTCGGTCGGCACGGTCCGATCGACATGGTGTGGTCGGCGTGGTGTGGTCGGTCGACACGGTGTGGTCCGCGGCCCGGCGCGGTCGTCGCACCGCGGGCCGGACGATCCGCCTCACCGGACTGGAGGCGTGGCGGTGCCGATGAGGGTGGCCGGACGCCCGCTATGTTCGATCCGAACATCCGACAGTCGGAGCCGGCATGCAGAAGACAGAAGAACTGGCCGAGGAGGCGGAGGCGGCCGTGGCGGCCCCCGCGGCGCCCGAGCGCGTCCCCGCCCGCGGCTGGCCCGCGTTCTGGCCGCTGCTGCTGGTGGTGGCCGTCCTCGCCGGTCCGGCGCTGCTCCTGCTCGGCCGGTGGATGGACGAGCCCGCGATGCAGGCGTGGCGCACCGTCTGTCTGGCCATCACCGTGCAGGCGCTGCCCTTCCTGCTGCTCGGCACGGCCCTGTCCGGTGCCATCAACGCGTTCGTCCCGGCGCGGGTGTTCAGCCGGGTGCTGCCCCGCCGTCCCGCGCTCGCCGTTCCGGTCGCCGGGGTCGCCGGGGTGGTGCTGCCCGGCTGTGAGTGCGCGTCGGTGCCGGTCGCGAACAGCCTGATCCGACGGGGCGTCACCCCGGCCGCCGCGTTCGCGTTCCTGCTGTCGGCTCCGGCCGTCAACCCGGTCGTGCTGACCGCCACCGCCGTCGCCTTCCCCGGCAGCCCCCTGATGGTCCTGGCCCGGCTGCTCGCCTCGCTCGCCACCGCCGCCGTGATGGGCTGGCTCTGGCTCTGGCTCGGCAGGGAGGAGTGGCTGCGGCCGACCGTGCGCCACACCGGGCACCGGCCGGGGCACAGTCGCTGGCGGGAGTTCCGGCTCGGCTTCCAGCATGACTTCCTGCACGCGGGCGGCTTCCTGGTCGTCGGGGCCATGGCGGCGGCCACCTTCAACGTGGCGGTCCCGCGCTCCGTGCTCGACGTGTTCTCCGGCTCGACCTGGCTGTCGGTGCTGTTCCTGGCGGGGCTCGCCGTCGTGCTCGCGGTGTGTTCCGAGGCCGACGCGTTCGTGGCCGCCTCGCTCGCCGGCTTCTCGCCCGTGGCGCGGCTGGCGTTCATGGTGGTGGGGCCGATGGTCGACCTGAAGCTGATCGCCCTTCAGGCGGGCACCTTCGGCCGGGCGTTCGCGGTCCGCTTCTCCACCGCCACCACCGTCGTCGCGGTGCTGTGCAGTGCGCTGATCGGAGGGGCCCTGCTGTGAAACGGCCCTTCCAGGCGGTCCTGCTCGTCCTCGGCGGCCTCGGTCTGCTGCACGCCTCGCTCTTCACCGACCTGTGCCTGCGGTACGTGAAGCCGGGGCTGCGTCCGTTCCTGATCGCCTCGGGGGTGCTGCTGCTCCTGCTCGGGCTGGCGAGCGCGGCCCTCGACCTCAGGCCGGGCAGGCGCGACGACCAGGGCGGTCACGAGGAGCACGGGGGGCACGGCGGCACCGGCCACGGCCACGACCACTCCACCGCCCCCCGCGTCGCCTGGCTGCTGTTCCTGCCCGCGCTCAGCCTGCTCTTCTACGCCCCGCCCGCCCTCGGCTCGTACACCGCCTCCCGTGAGCCCGCCAGGGCCGTCGCGCAGCAGCGGCACTTCGATCCGCTGCCCGCGGCCTCGCCGCTCCCGATGACGCTCTCGGAGTTCACCAGCCGTGTGCAGCAGGACCGTACGCAGGCCATCAAGGGCCGCAGCGTCCGGTTGACCGGTTTCGTCACGCCGGACGGGCGGGGCGGGGGCTGGTACCTGACCCGGATCATCTTCACCTGCTGCGCCGCGGACGCGCAGTCCGTGAAGGTACGGATCCACGGTTCCCCGGCGCTGCCCGCCGACACCTGGGTGGCCGTGACGGGAACCTGGCACCCCGGCGGCACCCTGGGCACGCGGTCGGCCCCGGCCGCGCTGGACGCCCGGACCGTCGAGCGGGTGGACAAGCCGGTGAACGCCTACACGGACGACCTGCCGCTGACGCCGTCCCGCTGACGCCGTCCGTCGGCGCCGTCCCGCCGGGCCGCCGTACACCTGGGTGAACCAACGCCCAAGCCCTGCCCATGACTTCACAACCCGGGGCCTTCGGACGGACAAACCTTCAACCAAGCTTCTCCCGGTCCCGCAAAGGGGTCTACCCGCATAGAAGCGCCGGTGCTGTCATGCTCACGACCGCCCGGAATTGTGCCGGGCATCCCCCACCGGGAGACTCCCCATGTCCCGAATACCGCGCCCCCTGGTGACGACCCTGTCCACCCTGGCCCTCGCCGCCGCGGGCCTGACCGTCACCGCCGGCAGCGCGCACGCGCAGTCGTGCAGCCAGGGCTACCTCCCCCTCCCCGACCCCAGCTGCCAGCCCGGTGCCGTCAACCCGGACGTCACCCAGGACACCATCGACTCCACCATCTGTGTCCCCGGCTGGACCGCGACCGTGCGGCCGCCCAGCTCGTACACCACCGCGCTGAAGAAGCAGCAGATCGTCGAGTACGGCTACAGCGACACCAGCACCGCGGACTACGAGGAGGACCACCTCATCCCGCTGGAGCTCGGCGGCAACCCCACGAGCCCCGAGAACCTGTGGCCGGAACCCCGTTACGACACGGGCTCGGGCGAGGTGGCCGCCGACAAGGACACCGTGGAGAACACGCTCAAGAAGGACGTGTGCAACGGCGAGGTCAGCCTCGACGACGCCCGCAACGCCATCGCCACCGACTGGACGACGGCCCTGTCCAGCCTCGGCCTCGGCTGAGGCGGACCGGTCAGGCCTGAGGCGGGCCGGTCAGGCCATCCAGAAGAAGACGGCCGTCATGCGCTTGTCCTCCAGGTCGCTGCCCCAGTAACCGGTGGCGCTGTGCATGATGTTGGCCTTGTACAGCAGCAACCGGTTGTAGCGCTGCGGCACGCGGACGTCCTCGGTGAACGCGTCCGGTGAGACGTACCGCGTGCCCAGCGCCTCGACCAGGTTGGTGTGCGGCGCCTGCACCATGTTGCCGCCGAGCACGCCGCCCGGCAGGCTCTGCCGGTAGAAGCTCGTGCCGCAGTCCTTGGGGATGTTCGGGCTGAGGTAGAGCACGGCGGCGTACCGGCACAGGGCGCGCGAGTCGGTGTGCGGGCGCGGTTCGCCCTCGTCCTTGCCGACGACCTGGACGCAGTTGTGGTTGAGGGTGCCGCCGCCGGGGGCGGTCTCCTGCCAGAGCTTCTGCGCGCCGGTCTCCTTGCGCACCAGCCGCTCGACGCGGGCGAGTTCGGCCGGTTCGAGGCCCGGCATGGTGCGCATCCCCGGCCAGCTCTCCTGCGTGTACGGGTACCCCTTGACCCAGTCGTCCTTGGCGAGACAGCGCGCCCGGACCTCGTCCACGTTCGGCAGCACGTCGTCGAGGATCCAGTAGTCGCGGCCGCGGGTGGGCTTGCGGTACGGCAGGACGGGCAGGCGCGGGGGCTGTGGGGGCTGTGGGGGCATGCGGGTGAACCTACAGTTCGGCTCCACCGCCGTTTCTTTTCGTCGGGTCAAGCCTTCGTCATCAACTGGTCGGGAGGACAGGTCAGTTGGACGATCGCGTCACGGCAGCGGAGCGGCCGGGCTGGACTGCCCCGTCTCCTGCGGTGTCTCCGCCGAGCTGCTGTCCGGGCTGAACACCGACATGCCCACGTACATCGCCGTGAGGAACAGCAGCGCCGCGGCGAGCAGCCCCACCGCGCGCGGCCGCCCGGCGACGAACGTGCGCAGCGACGGCCGCGCGCGCCGGTTCCCCGACGAGGACCGCTGGCGGGCCGCGCGGTGGCCGGGGAGCGCGGACGGGAGCTTGTACGTCGTCGCCGGGCCCTCCGTCCGGGGCGGCACCGGTGACTTTGGCACCGCGGCCCGGGCCCGGGCCGGGGGCGGCGCCTGGACGGAGGTCGGCGCCTGGACGGAGGTCGGCGCCTGGACGGGGGCCGCGGCCGGGAGCGGTTCCGGCCGGCCCCGCCAGGCACCCGTGGCGAACCACTCGGCGGCCTGCCGTGCCGTGGGCCGGTCCTCGGGCCGCTTGGCGAGCAGGCCGAGCAGGTAGTTCTCGAACGCGGGCGGCAGGGTGGCACCCAGCTCGCGCGGGGGCACGGGAGTCGCGTCCAGGTGCTGGTGGAGGATCGCGATCGGGGTGTCGGCGCGGAACGGCGGCTGTCCGGTGAGGAGTTGGTAGAGCACGCAGCCGAGCGAGTAGACGTCGCTGGCCGGTCCCGCGGGCTTGCCGAGGGCACGCTCGGGCGCGATGTACAGGCTCGTACCGACGATCTGCCCGGTCGCCGTGAGCGCGCCCGACGGGTCGTCCATGAAGCGGGCGATACCGAAGTCGCCGATCTTCAGGGTGCCGACGGCGTCGAGGAGCAGGTTGCCGGGCTTGATGTCGCGGTGCACGATGCCCTGTTCGTGGGCCACGGCGAGCCCGGCCGCCGCCTGGGCGGCGATGGCCGCGACCCGCTCGGCGGGCAGCGGCCCGTCCTCTGCCAGCACCCGGGCGAGGCTGTCGCCCTCCACCAGCTCCATCACCAGGAACAGCCGTCCGTCGTGCTCCCCGAAGTCGAGCACCCCGACCACGTGCGGGTGGTGGAGCCGGCCCGCGGTCTGGGCCTCCAGACGGAAACGGGAGTCGGCGGTGGGGTCGGCGTTCCGGTCGAGCAGCACCTTGACGGCGACGGGACGGCCGAGCATCTGGTCGTACGCCCGCCAGACCTCTCCCATCGCGCCACGTCCGAGGGTGGTGTCCAGCTGGTACCGGCCCGCGATCAGCACCTGTCGTTTCATCCTCATGCCGTGAGACGAATGCCGTGCGACGACTCGACCGCCGACGGACAGGGTTCCGCCAGGGCGGTGAGGGTGGCGTGCCGCAGCGGATCACAGCCTACTGGCACGGACGCACTGTTCGATCACGGTCTTCGCCATTCGATGACCGTCGGGTGACGATCCGGCCGCACGATCCTCGCGCGTCCGGCACTCCTGACCGGCCGGCATCGGCGACCACAGCGGCCGGGGAAGCCCTCGGACCACACGCCGAAAGCCGCCCACCCGCGGGAGTGCGGAGGGCGGCGAGTGGCTGCGGTGGGGTCGCGGGTGGTCAGCCGAGGCAGACGACGAGCAGGCAGACCTGCGACGGTGAGGTGGCCGTCGAGGACGGGGTGCCCTGCGAGGTGCCCGGGGCCGTGCCACCGCCGGTGCCGGTGGTCGGGGCGGACGTCCCTTGCGAGGACGATCCGGTGGACGACGAGGAGCCCGAGGAACCCGAGGCGTCGGTCCCCGACTGGGAGTGCGAGGTGCCCGTCGTGTGACTCGTGCCTGTCGTACCGGTGCCCGCCGCCCCTGTCGTGCCCGTCGTGTGCGTCGTACGGGAGGAGGCGGCCCCGTCCGGCTGAGCGGCCGACGGTGTGGCGTGGGCCGTGACCGGCACGGACACGTGGGGGAGAGCGGCCACGGAGGACTGCGCGCCGGGGGTGCGCGAGGCTCGGGGAGCGCCGGCGCGCGGGGTGTCGGAGCGGGGTGACGTCGGGCGGCTGTACTGCGACGTCGGTTCCTTCGCACCGCCGAGGGCCGACGCCTCCGGAGCCGGGGCCGCCTGGGCCCGGTCGGCGGTGTGCCGGTCCATCGAGGCCACGGTCAGGCCGCCTCCGACGAGAGCGACGGCGGTCGCCACCAGCGCCTTGCGCTGGGTCTTCTTCCAGCGCGCCAGCCGACGTCGCCGCGCGGCACGCCCTTCCGGTCGGCGTGCCGGGTCCGTGAGGTCGGCGGGCGCGGCGGCCGACGGGACCTCGTCGATGTCCGGGGCCGCGAACTCCCATGCCGTCGTGGCCGCCGTCGCCGCCGTGGCCGACGGCGCCGTCGTGGCCGGGCCCGGGAGGGTGTGGCCGTCGGCGGTGACCGGGGCGATGTCGGGGGCGTAGGCACCGCAACCCGGGCACACCAGGGCACCGTTGAGATGCCGACGACACGAGGAGCAGTAGTCCATTGCGGTCTTCCTGTAGTGGCTTGCCGCCGCCCCGCCGGGCCGCGTTCGCACCTGGAATCGAACGGACTGCCACGCTAACCGGGCTATCGAAAGACCGTGTGCAGGCTGTGTGGGGCTCGTGAAAGGATTCTCTGGCGGCCTTGCAAGGGGGCCCCCTGTGCCCTGCGGGTCAGGGGGCGGTGACGGTGACACCCGACGGTTGCGCCCGCACCCGGCTGAATACCGGGTGACCTGCGGTGTCGCCCATCCCTGCGGGACGTTCGCACCACGCTCCTAGGCCAGGTGGACCTCCAGCGCGGCCCGGATGCCCGACTCGACGGCGCCCTCGATCCAGGACGGCTTGACCGAGGTGTGGTCACCGGCGAAGTGCAACGGGCCCTCGGGGGCGCGGATGGCCGCGAGGAGTTCCGTGTGCTGGCCGGGGAGCAGGACGGACGCCTCTCCGTACGCGTAGGGGTCGCGCAGCCAGCTCTGGGTGCGGCCGGCGCCGGTGTAGAACACCTCCACGCGCTGCCCGTAGACCTGCTGCAGGCCCCTGAGGGCGTGCGGATAGCGGGCCTCCTCGTCCAGCGAGTCCCAGCGGGAGGCGTCGTCGGCCCAGCTGTAGGAGGCGAGGAGGACACCTCCCTCGCTGCCCGGGACCGGGTGGGAGGGGTGGAACATGAAGCGGTTGGAGTTGTCGGACAGCGAGCCGCCGCCGATCACGTGTGCCGCCTCGGGCTGGTCCCGGGTCGCCCAGCGGTTGGCGGCGTGGTGGGCGCGCTGCGCGGCGCTGATGTGTCCGGACGGCACCGAGGGGTGCGCGCCGAGAAGGCTCCCGTCGGCCGGTGCCCTGCCCTTGCGGTAGTCCTCGTACAACCCGGGCCGCACCGCCTCCAGTTCCCGCTTCCAGTCGGCCTCGGTGAACTCCCACCAGCGGCGGCTGAACTCGAGCAGCACCTTGGTCGCGCTGTCGTAGTGCAGCTCGGTGACGGCACGGCGTTTGCCGTACGACATCAGCGGGCTGATCTGCACCTGCCGCAGCCCGGAGAACGGCACGGTGACGATCGCGAGGTCGCCGGTGAACTGCTCCCGCACGACCGTGCCGTCCCGCCCCTCGGAGACCGTGTCGATCCATACGTGCGGGCCGGCGGCGCGGACGTGGGAGGTGTCGTCACTGCCGTGCCGGTCGGGGGCCCAGTACTCGATGTGGGTGGCGCGCCGGTCCAGCCGTACGACGTCGTGCACCTCGCGCAGCAGCGCGTCCGGGAGCGTCGCGGTGCCGCCGACCAGCTCCCAGAACTCGGTGTCCGGGCTGATCAGCGACTGGCTGACGAAGCTGTGCAGGAACGACAGCGGCAGCCGCGAGGTCAGGTTCTCCAGCGTGCCGACGAGATCGATGGTGCGCTCGTCGAAGCCCGCCTGCTCGGTCAGGAACCGGTACATGGACCAGTCGCCGTACCGCTGGATCACCCGCGCCCAGCCCCGCACCCGTTCGGGCATCGGCTTGTCGACGCGCCTGCCGTCCGGTCCGGCCGTGCTGAACTCGTCGCGCACCGGGTCGAGGACGGCGCGCAGGATCGCGGAGGAGGGCGTGTCCCAGTACTTCCTCGGCACCCCGAACGACTGGTTGATCCTCCGGGGCGCCTTCGCGTAGTCGGAGCGGCGCATACGGACGCCGTTGACGTGGATCCAGGCGTGGTTGACGGGCTTGCCCGCGCCGTCGACGTCCACGAGGTGGAACCGGCGCCGTTTCACGCCGAGTCGGTCGATCAGGCTCATCACCAGGGGGTGGCTGCCGGGGATGCGCATGGCGCCGGCCTCCGCGTACTGCCGTGGATCGGTGAACGGCTGCGCCGCCCCCTCGTGGCCGCCGGTGCGGAAGGTCTTGATCCGGCCGCCGACGCGGTTGCCGTTGGCCTCCAGCACCGTCACCTGGTGCCCGGCCCGCTTCAGCAGCCAGGCCGCCACCAGACCGGCCGGTCCCGCGCCGACCACCAGGATCTTCTTGGCTCCGCCGGTCCTCGGGCGCGGCAGACCGGAGTCGAGGATCTGCCGGTAGCCCGGCACGAGCGGACGGTCGTCGTCGTCGACGACCAGCAGCGCGCGGGCGACCGCGAGACAGACGGACGGGTCGGCGGTGGATCTCGTCGGGGCGGGGGCCTGCCGTGGCAGGACGGGGGTCGCGGCGGCCGTACCCGCCGTGGCCGGCGCGAGGGCCGTCACGGTCGCCGCCGTGGCGACCACGGTGGTGAACTGCCGCCTGAGGATGGACTCATGACGGTCCGTGGGGTGGCTGTCAGCGGTGCAGGATTCATCCATACGTCCTGAATAGGGCGTACCGGTGCACCCCCACAGGACGATCAACGGTGATCACCTGAACGTGCGAGCGCGCCCCGGACGTGACACCGCCCCTCGTGCGCCCCTTCAGGCCGGTGGCGCGGTCGGTGTCGCGGACGGCTCGGGTCGTGGGGCGGTCGGTGTCGCCGACGGCTCCCGGGTGGCGGCCGGCGGCCCGCCCGGGGTGCCGGAACCGCCGGTTCGGGGAGCCGTGGTGGGGCGCGAGGTGCCGTTCCCGGGCGACGCCGACAGGGAGGGCGACGCCGACGGGCCGGCGGGCATCGGGCGACCGCTCGGAGGCGGCGGGGCGAGGGGGACCGACGGGCGCGCGGGTGCCGTGGGCGTCGCCAGGTGGAGCGGCAGGGCGACGAGGACGGCGACGGCGGCGGCGAACCCGGCCCCGGCCGCCGCGCGGAGCAGCCGGCGGCGCGCCGCGGCGCGGCGGATCGCGCGGAAGCGGCCGGGAGGCGGGCCGAGGTGGTCCGCGGGGGGCCGCAGGATCACCGCGAGGGGGTCGTCGGGTTCGAACTCCGGGCCGTCGTCAGAGCGTGTGGTCAAGGCTTCTCCTCAGGTGGACGCGGAGCAGTTCCCGGGCCGCGTGCAGGTCGGCCTTGACGGTCCCTTCCTTGCGTCCGGTCAGCACGGACACCTCCCGGATCGGCATGTCAGCGTAGTAGTGCAGCAGGATCGGGACGCGCAGTCGCTCCGGCAGCGACTGCACGAGCAGGCGTACCGAGGGGTCGGCCTGTTCGGGGTGGGAGCGGACGGCGGCCTCCGTGCCGGCGCGGCGCACGGCTCTGCGCTCGCGCTCCAGCTTGCGCCAGTGGTCCCGGACGAGGTTGGCCGCGGTGACGTAGAGGAAGCCGCGGGGCTCCTCCACGGACGTCCAGCGGGCCCAGAGCCGGGTGAACGCCTCCGAGGCGACCTCGTGGGCCGTCTCGTCGTCGTCGACGAGACGGCGGCACCAGCCGGCGAGGCGCGGGTAGACGGCGGCGAACAGCTCGGACGCCGCCGTCTCACGGGACCGTTTCAACGCTCTCCATGGTCGTGGGGGTGGCGGTGGTCAGCGCGGCGAAGACGATCACGTTGGCGAGGTATCCGTGGCCGGTACGGGCACCACCGCAGGTGATCAGCCGCAGCTCCGGCCGGTTCACGTTCCCGTAGACCTCGCCCGTCGGGAAGTCGGCCTTGGCGACCGTCCGTACGGCGCTGACCGCGAACACCGCCGCGGTTCCGTTCTCCAGGCGCGCCACGATGCGGTCGCCCCGGTGCAGGGCCGCGAGGTGGCGGAAGACCCCGTCCCCGTAGCGGCCGACCGTGACATGGCCGAGGATGACCGACGGCCCGACCTGGCCCGGTGTCGGCGAGTGCCAGTACCAGCCCGCCCGGTCGTGTGCGGTCACCGGGGGTACCTGCACACTGCCGTCCGCCGCCAGCCCCAGTCGCATGACGGGAGTGTCGACCCCGATGGCCGGGATCTGCAGCCGGACGGGGGCCGAACGCTCCGGCGCGGGCGCCGCCTCGGCGGACGTCGACGCGGGCGGTGGCGCACCTCCGGTACGGGCGGCCGGGGTCTGGCCGGCCTCGTGGCCGCCGCAGCCCATGAGCAGCGCGGCCATCGCCGCTGTGGCGAAGGCGCGCCTGGAGAGCGGGGTCATGCCCCGGTCGCCCGCCGGCGGCGCACGACATGGACCGCCGCGCCGCCCCCGACGAGCACCAGGCCGGCGCCTCCGCCGATCAGCCCGGGCGACACGGACCGGGAGGTCCCCGCCGTCACACCGGTGTCGGGCGCGCCCTTGGGGACGACGGAGACCTGGCTGCGGTCCTTCGTCGGCGCGGGCGTCGGCGCGGCACTCGGAACCGCGCTCGCGGCGGTCGGTGCGGCGGTCGGTGCGGGGCCGGTGGACGGGGAGGCGGTGGCGGTGGGAACGGCCGGTGTGGGGGACGCCCCGTGGGCGAACGCGGGCACGGTGCCCGCCAGCACGGCGGTGCACGCAAGTGTCATGGCGCTGAGGACAGTTCGGCGCATCGAATCGCTCTCTTTCGTCGGTCCGCCCGGTACGCGGCGGCTGAGTCACGGATCGAGCGGAGAGACGAGGCAGCGCAGGAGCCGGTTGTAAAGAAACGGCAAAGCCGTCGGAAGTCGAGCCGGGGTGCGGTGGTTCGGGCCGGGGTTGACCGAACAGGTCGCCCGGAAGCTGGCCGCCCTGGCACCCGAGGACGCGGACGCCTCACTGGTCTGCGACGAGATCGCCCGCATCGTCGTGCTCCCCGCCGGGCGGCGGCCGTACCGGGTCCACATCGACCCCGCCGACGACGGCTCGGAAGAGGTCTCGAACGTCGCCGACCGCATCCGCCGCGAGTTCCTCACCCGTGTCGGCCTCGCCGGCCTGCTTACGGTGCACCCGGCGAACGCGGGTGAGGCGCCCGGCGCGGCCGTCGCGTAGGCCCCGGCCTTCCCCGGACCACCAACCCCAGGCCACGGCCTGGGGTTTCTCCGACCGCCGGGGGCTACTTGTGCTTCCCGCTGCCCTGACCGCCGCTCGCTTTGCCGCCGCTTGCCTGACCGCCGCTTGCCTGACCGTTCCCGGCCGCGTCGTCCGTGCCGCCGGAGTGGTTGCCGGTCGTGCCGTTGCCGGAGGTGCCGGTGCTCCCCGCCGTGCCGTTCCCGGCGTCCGCGGCACCTTCGCCGGATGTGCCGTTGCCGGACGTGCCGGTGCTCCCCGCCGTGCCGTTTCCGGCATCCGCGGCACCTTCGCCGGATCTGCCCGTGGCGGCCGCCCTGCCCGGCGTGGCCGTCGCCCGCGCCAGCTGCCCGGAACAGTACGCGGCGACCTCGGCTCTGCCGCCGGCGGCCACGACGAGCTGCTGCCAGACCTTCGCGTCGAGCGCCTTGCCACGACCCCGGACCCGCTCGTAGGCACGGCAGTGCGCTTCGGTGTCCTGAGCGGGGTCCGGTCCGTCCGTCGGCAGGGGACCGCCGGAGGAGACCGACGGGGCCGAGGAGGCCGCACCGCCCGGCCGGTCCGGGGCGAGTGCCGACGGGTGCGTGGTGCCCCGGCCCCCGCCGGCACCGTCGGTGGAGGAGCCGGCGGAACCGATGGCCGCGACCGCGACACCACCCAGGGTGAGCGTGGCGAACGCCACGCCCAACGTCATCCTCACCCGGCGTCCGACACGCCCCTCCGCCGGTGGCCGCCAGTCGTCCCGGCGCCGGGTCCGTGCCCGGTGCGCGCCCGCGGCGCGGACGGCCCGGAAGGCGGCCACGGCCCGCTGTTCCGCCTGGGGGTCGAGATCACCTGCGCGGACGGCGGCGGTCAGGACCCTTTCCAGTACGGCGGTGTCATGGACGTCCCGAGGGCCGGACGGGGCGCCGCCAGGCTGCACAGGTCGACGGCCCGGAACTCCGTCGCCGCTCAGCCGTTCACCCATGTCCGCTTCCGCTCCTGCCCGACCGGTTCGATTCGTTCGGTGTACCGGCCCTGGTGCCTGTCCGCCGTACGCTGTCGCCGTCGACGTTCACTCCGACTCCCCCAGCGTCCGGGAAGTCTCATCCGTCACACCTCGGCCGACTCGCTGCCGACGCCCAGTCGGCGTGCGAGGCGTTCAGGCCTCGGTGGGCGGCTGTGCCCACCGCAGGCGCCACTGTGGAGTTGTGGGCACCCGCGCGATCCGCGGTGCGCAGTCCGTGGAGGACCGGCTTCGCGCGAGCTTCATATGGCCGGCGGACGTGTCCGAATGACGGCGGGCCGTACTCCTCACCGCAGGATCGGAGACGGCCCGTGGCCAGTTGCCGTAGCAACCGTCATTCGTGGAGCCCAGCTGACTCGGGTCCCACCGCGCGCAGGACCGAGGCGGGTTCGTGTGCGCTCTCGAGCGGCAAGGTCTCGTCCTGCCCGAAGTCAGGGGCCTGGAAGGGGTTTGTCGTCGGAGGCGGCGATGCTGCGGTGGAGCAGCGGGGTTGCCCGTCCAGGGCGGAGAACAGCGGCGTCAGATCGATGAGAGGGCTCTCTTTCGCTACAGGCCCCTGAAGGGGCCTGGTGTGCCGTGACCGGGCACAGCGGTCCTACAGCTTGGTCATCTTGGCGTACGGGCTCAGGATCCGCATTTTCGCCGAGCCGAAATCCACGAGCGCCGCGACTCCGTCCTCGATGCCGATCACCCGACCGAGGCCGTACACGTCATGTGTGACCTGGTCGCCCATGGCGAAGTGCTTGGGAGCCGGTGTGACGGGGGCCTTGAAGGGGCTGGTGGGCAAATGGCGCTTCGGCGCAGCAGGCTTTGTCATGGCTCAGTATGCGCCTCCGTGTGTCCCGTTCGCTGTGGCCGTCGGCACAGATCCGCACGGGAACACCTGCGTCACACCACTGACCTGGGGTTTCACGGGCCGGGTGCGGCGAAAACCGACCGTCGGAGCACGTCACGACGGCGGAACCGTGGTGGCGAGGCACCGGGCGATGACCTCTTCGGGCAGCCGCGGGAACCGGACATCCAGGGCCCTGTCGCCGGACGGCCCGATCAATCAGCTGCCGGGCCAGAGCCGGCCTCGGCTCACCCGGATGCCCCCTCCTTGGAGTGAAACCGCAGACAGGGGGCTTCCGGGCTCCCTGAGCGTGGGTTACCTCTTCTTGCCCTCGGCCTCGTGGTGGCCCGGCTTGTCATGCCCAGGCTCGTGATGAGCCGGATCGGGGTCGATGACGGTCGGGTCGGTGGCGGTATGGACAGCGGTGCCACCGCCGCCGGTGACTGTGCCGACGAACGCGCGAAGTACGGCCATCCTTCCGCCCCCGTGGTCGTCGACGATCTCGACCATGCCCGAGCCGTGCTGGAGTCCGTCGGCGCTGCCATCACCACGCCGACGACCAGCGGCCCGACCGGGTGGCTCCTCCGACGCGTCGGATGGCAGGCGCGCACTCCGCCGCAGCCTCGTCCGTACCTCGCCCCGTCCCGCCCCGTCCAGACCAGTCCCGACCAGCGAGGCCGCCGGGGGCCGTAGTACCCCGGTACCACCTGCGCTGCGGTGTTCAGTCCCCTGGTACCACCGGATTCGTAGATCGCGGGCCTAGCGTGAGGGAGGAGGCGCCGGCCGTGCCGGAACGCCGGAGTCCGAAAGAGGGAACGCGAATGATCGAGGTTCAGCAGCTCACCAAGAGGTACGGGGAGAAGACGGCGGTCGACGGTCTCGACTTCACCGTGAAGCCGGGTACGGTGACCGGATTCCTCGGCCCCAACGGAGCGGGCAAGTCCACGACGATGCGCCTGATCGTCGGACTGGACGCGCCGACGAGCGGCTCCGTCACGGTGAACGGTCACCGCTACGCCCGTCACCAGGCGCCGCTGCAGGAGGTCGGGGCGCTGCTGGAGGCGAAGTCGATCCACCCGGGCCGCTCGGCGTACAACCACCTCCGTGCGCTCGCGCTGACCCACGGCATTCCGCGCCGCCGGGTCGACGAGGTCGTCGAACTGGCCGGTCTCGGCAGCGTCGCCAAGAAGCGGGCCGGCGCCTTCTCGCTCGGCATGGGGCAGCGGCTCGGCATCGCGGCGGCCCTGCTCGGCGATCCGCAGACCGTCATGCTGGACGAGCCCGTCAACGGGCTGGACCCCGAGGGCGTGCTCTGGATCCGGAACCTGCTCACCTCCCTCGCCGACGAGGGGCGCACGGTGTTCGTCTCCTCGCACCTGATGAGCGAGGTGTCGCTGGTGGCGGATCACCTGATCATCGTCGGTCGTGGCCGGCTGCTGGCCGACACGACCGTGCAGGACCTGGTCCGCGAGGCGGGCGGCGACACCGTGAAGGTCGCGACGAACGACCCCGCGCGGCTGCGGGACGTGCTGGCCGGGCCGGGTGTGGAGATCACCGGCCGGGTCGGCACGGAGGAACTGCAGGTGACCGGGATGTCCGCCCGTGAGATAGGGCTGAAGGCGGCTGAGCACGGGATCCCGCTGTTCGAGCTGACCACGAAGGCGGTGTCGCTGGAGGAGGCGTTCATGGAACTGACCAGGGACGCCGTGGAGTACCACGGCTCCACGACCGGCACCGAGACCTCCCGGAGCGCAGCATGAGCACCCTCACGGCAACATCCGAGACCCCCGAGTCCACCACGGCGGCTCCGGCCCGCCCCGTCTACCGGGTGACCGGGCGGCGTGTGCTGGCCTCGGAGTGGGCCAAGCTCTGGTCCCTGCGCTCCACCTGGATCACCCTCGGCCTGGGCCTGCTCTTCCTCGTGGCCTTCGGTGTCATCGCCGCGAGCCACTACAAGTCCAATCTGGACTCCGGCCGGCACATGGACCGCGACTTCGCCTCCGCGACGGCGGTGAGCCTGTCCCTCTTCGGCACGAACTTCGCCCAGCTCGCCCTCGGCGTGCTCGGTGTGCTGGTCACGGCGGGCGAGTACTCCACCGGCATGATCCGCTCGACGCTGGCCGCGGTGCCGCGTCGGCTGCCGGTTCTGTGGTCCAAGGCGGCGGTGTACGGGGTGGTCGCGCTGGTGGTCGCCACCGTCGGCGCGTTCGTCGCCTTCCTCGTCGGCAGTCAGATCGTGTCCGGTACGCCCGCTGCCATGGGCCTCGGCCATGCCGGCGTGGTGCGCAGCCTGCTGGGTGCCGGGCTCTACCTGGGCCTGGTCGGCGTGATCGGCGCCGCTCTGGGCATGCTGCTGCGGTCGGTGGCCGGTGGCATCTCGGTCCTGGTCGCCGCCCTCATGCTGGTGCCCGGACTGGTCTCCCTGCTGCCTACCTCCTGGCAGGGCGACATCGACCCCTACCTGCCGAGCCACGCGGGGGAGTCGATCTTCGCGCTGACCCATGACTCCACCACCTTGTCGCCCTCCGCCGGGCTCCTGGTCTTCCTCGGCTGGACGGCACTGGCGCTGGCCGGGGCGGCGTACCGGCTGCTGCGCAGCGACGTCTGAGCGGCGGGCGCCCGCATCATGGACGGGTGAGTTCCGTGTCCACCGATGAGCTCAGCGGGATGGGGCCGCTGGTCGCCCGGCTCGGCCGGGTCGGCCAGCGGCTCCGGCACGCCGATCGGGACCGTCCGTGGGTGCTGGACACCGCGGTGGTGGTGCTGGTCTTCCTGATGTTCTGCCTGCCGGACCTGCTGCACGGGGTCCATGGGGACGGCGACGGCCCACGCCGCTTCCGCCTCGCGTTCACCCGGCTGCCCACGGCCGGCATGCTGGCCCTGCAGGCCGGACTGGTGCTGCCGCTGCTGTGGCGGCGGCGGGCGCCCGCGGTGGCCTTCGGCGCCGTCACAGCCGTGTTCGTCGTCCAGTGGTCCCTCGGCGCCGCACTCCGTGCGGACGTCGCCCTCTTCGTCGCCCTGTACAGCCTGGCCCTGCACGGGCGGCTACGGCAGCTGCCGTGGGCCTGTGCGGTCACGGCGGGTGCGCTGGGCCTGGTCGCGGCTCGGGTCGCGGCGGCGGTGTCGGTCGGGGACGCGCTCTTCTTCCTGCTCAGCACGGCGACCGCGGCCCTCGCGCTCGGCCTGATGATCCGGATCCGGCGGGCCCAGCTGGCCGGGCTGCGGGACCGCGCGGCCCGGCTGGAGATCGAACGCGACCAGCGGGGCAGGCTCGCCGTCGCGGCCGAGCGGGCGCGGGTGGCGCGCGAGATGCACGACATCGTCGGCCACAACCTGTCGGTCATCATCACGCTCGCCGACGCGGGTGCCTACGCCACGGCCGTCGCTCCGGAACGGGGCAGGGAAGCCCTGCACCTCATCGGCGACAGCGGCCGTCAGGCCCTGAGCGAACTGCGCCGGGTGCTCGGCGTGCTGCGCGAGGCGGACGGCCCGCGGGGCGAGCCCGAGCTGAGCCCGCAGCCCGGTCTCGCGGACATCGACGCGCTGTGCGAGGGGGTACGCGCCGCCGGCGTGGAGGTCGTCTACCGTACGGCCGGTGATGTCGACGCCCTGGACAGCGGGGTGCAGCTGACGGTCTACCGCATCGTGCAGGAGGCCCTGACGAACACCCTCAAACACGTCGGCGCGGGTGCCCGTGCGAACCTGGCGATCGTCGTGGAGGACGCTCGGCTGACCATCACCGTCCAGGACTCCGGCCCACCCACACCGGCCGACCGGCCCGGCACGGCGAACAAGGAAGGACACGGCCTGGTGGGCATGCGCGAACGAGCAGCTCTCTACGGCGGACACGTCAGCGCGGGTCCCGCGGGCCCGGGATGGACGGTGCGGGCAGTGCTCGACCTCGCTCCCCAGGAGGGTGCCCGGTGACCACCGTGCTCGTCGTGGACGACCAACCCCTTCAGCGGTACGGCTTTCGCCTGCTTCTGGACTCCGTGCCCGAGACGGAGGTGGTCGGGGAGGCGGCGCACGGAGCCGAAGCCGTGCGCAAGGCCGCCGAACTCCGCCCGGACGTGGTCCTCATGGACGTACGCATGCCAGGCATGGACGGCATCGAGGCCACGCGCCGTATCGTCGCCGCCGGCCACCGCTCCCGCGTCCTGGTCCTCACCACGTTCGACCTGGACGAGTACGTCCACGCGGCCCTGCGCGCCGGAGCCAGTGGCTTCCTCCTCAAGGACGCCCGCCCCGAGGAACTCCTCGCCGGCATCCGCGCCGTAGCCGTCGGGGACGCGGTGATCGCGCCTGCGCTCACCCGCCGCCTGTTGCACGAATTCGCCCGTCTCGTACCGGCCGGCGGCGCCGGCTCCGCCGAGGATCCGCGCCTGAGTTCCCTCACCGACCGCGAACGCGAGATCCTCGTCGCCATCGGCAAGGGCTGGACCAACGGCGAGATCGCCACGCATTTCGTCCTGTCGGAGTCCACGGTGAAGACGCATGTCGGCCGGGTCCTGTCCAAGATCGGTGCGCGCGACCGCATCCAGGCGGTGATCTTCGCCTACGACCACGGCCTGGCCCGACCTCACCCGGACTGAGCGGGCGGGCTCGGCTCTCGGGGAGCAGCGCGGGGCGGCGATCCGACGCGCGGCACTGCCGTGTCCGGACGGGGGAACGCCCGTCGAACAACACCGGCTTCGTCGCGACCGTACGCACGGTGCTTCGCCCTGCGCCTCACGGTGCTTCGCCCTGCGCCTCACGGTGCTTCGCCCTGCGCCTCACGGTGCTTCGCCCTGCGCCTCACGGTGCTTCGCCCGTGTCTACGGTGCTTCGCCCGTGTCTACGGTGCTTCGCCCTGCGCCTCACGGTGCTTCGCCCGTGTCTACGGTGCTTCGCCCTGCGCCTCACGGTGCTTCGCCCGTGTCTACGGTGCTTCGCCCGTGTCTACGGTGCTTCGCCCTGCGCCTCACGGTGCTTCGCC
>NZ_JBIATP010000009.1:244140-330325 GCF_042891915.1 Streptomyces sp. NPDC001848
CCCCGCGTCCGGCCCGACGGCTCTGGCCGTGACCTGCCGCCGGGGCCCTGGCCCGCGCCGCGCCGGTCACGGCGGACGGCCGCATTCCGCCCGCCGCGCCTGGCCTGGCCTTCCTGGCGGGTGCCTCTTGCCGACCGGGTGCCGCGCGACCCGGCGTTCGACAGCGCTCGCATGGCCGACAGGACAGCGCCGAGCGAGCGCGTCTGGCGCGCCGGTGAGGTCGAGAGCACTCAGTTCAGGGCCGCAGGAGCAGGGCCGAGCCTTTCGATGACCTCGCGCATCTCCTCCTCGTCGGCCTCGTAGACCGTCTCGCCCATGCGCGGGTCTCGTGCGTGGAGCGTATGGATGAGTGGCCCGTGGGGCGCTCCCAGGTGGACGAGGGAGGCTGACGGACCGTGGACGGCGCGCTCGGTGCCGGGGCGGGCGGTCAGGTCGATACGGCTGACGACGCCGGGCGTGACCCAGACGGTCGCTTGTTCAAGGCGGGCCAGTATCTGCAGGTGGAAGTGCCCGCACAGGATGAGCTGGACGTCGGTCCCGCGGATCGTTTCGGCCAGCTCCGCGCTGTTCTGCAGGCCGAGCGCCCGCTGAACGTCGACGTCCAGGGCAACCGGTGCGTGGTGGAAGGCCAGGACGGTGCCCCGTGGCGCCGGAGTGACGAGTAGTGCGCGGAGCCAGTCGAGTTGGCCGTGGTCGAGTCGACCGTAGCCCTTGCCCGGGACGAGCGTGTCCAGCGTGATCAGTCGCCACCCGTCGACGGTGGTTGCCCCCGCCCGCTCACCCGCGGCTCCTTCGTACACCGCCTCGGGCTGAACGTGACCGCTGCCGAGCACGTCGGCGAATGCGGTGCGGTCGTCATGGTTGCCGGTCGCGTCGAAGACGCTCGCCCCTCGTCGGTCGGCGTAGCGGGACAGGAGTTCACGCGCCCGCGTGTACGCCTCGTGGGAGCCGTCGTCCGCGACGTCGCCGGTGACCACCACCGCGTCGAGGTCGTCCAGATGGCCCGGTTCGCCGAGCAGGCGGCAGAGCGCCGCAGTGCCATCGGCCCCGTCCGCGTCGGGTCCGCCGGACCGATCCAAGTGGGTGTCCGAGAGATGCAAGATCCGCATCGTCCGACGTCAGCCGCCGGCATCGGCGCCGAGCCATGGCCATTCTCGCCATACGGTCCCCTGCGTCCGACGACCCCGGTCACACGCCCGGGGCCAGGTTCACGGTCAGCCTGCCTGTCGGGTGACCGGGTCTTTTCCCGGCCGGGCAGCGGTCCGGCGCTCCTGCACCTGGGAGTAGGCCATCAGAACGAACAGGATGGCGAGCAGGACGGCCGACGAGCCGGCCGTACCCAGGTCCAGGCCCCCCTTGGCGACCGGCTTGGTGAGGAAGTCGCCCGCAGTGGCGCCGAGCGGACGGGTGAGGACGAAGGCGATCCAGAACAGCAGCACGTTCGGCACCGCGGGCACCTTCATCAGTGCCACGAGCACGGCGAGCGCCCCGGTCACGAGTAGCGCGCCGCCGGCGTAGCCGAGGCCGGAACTGTCGGACAGGAAGTCGCCCATCGAGGTGCCGAGGGTGTTCGACACGAGGATCGCCGACCAGAACAGGGCCTCGCCCTTGAAGGTGACGATGTCGCGGATCTGGAACGTCATGCCGCTCAGCTTCCAGACGAGGAAGATCGCCAGGAGGATCGAGACGAGGATCGCCGCTCCGGCGGGGTAGCCGATGCCGAGGCCCTGCGGCCCCCACCCGAGCGAAGTGGCACCGTGCGGCAGGTACTTGGCGCTGGCGTCACGGTTCATGAAGTCGGACATCGTGGTGCCGGCCATACTGGTCGACAGGATCACGGTCCAGTAGAAGAACGGGTTGTAGTGACTGGACCGCAGCTGGACCACCAGCGTCACCACGAAGACCAGGAACAGCGCGACCGTGGTGATGAAGTAGCCCAGCTTCAGGGTCTGCGCGAAGAGGTCGCCCGCCGTCTCGCCCAAGGTCGTCGCGGCGATCTTCATGACCCAGAACGCCAGGGTGACTTCGGGCAGCTTCTTCATCACTGACGTGGTCGTACTCGACGTGCCCGCCACGTCGAGGTCGGTGCGGACCTCCGGTTGCTCCAACTCGACTTCTCCTGTCCGGCCGAACGACAGGACGCTCGCCCCCGTAACCGGGACGAGCGCCTTGTGAGGTGAGCCGGCCGCCGACGACGGCCGGTGTTCCCGACCGTGGCACAGAGAGCCCGGGGCATCCTCGATCTGGCCCCGGCGGCAGGTCAGGCCGCGTGTCGGGCGGTCCGCTCCGGTCGGCCGGGAGAGGTGGTCGCCGATCGACGCACCGGCCGGACGGGTGAGTTCTCGCGGCGCGCCGCGACCGACACGCCGGTGGCCGGATGGCTGCGGCGCCCGTGAGGACGCGGCGGCATTCCCCTGAACGGACGCGAAGGGCGTACAAGGGCGGCCCCGCCCGCGTGTTCAGCCGGAGACGGAACTGCCCGCCGATTCGCCGACAGCACGGCGGTACTCGGCGTTGATGCGCTGCGCTTCCTCCAGCTGGTCCTCGAGGATGACGATGCGGCACGCGGCCTCGATCGGGGTCCCCTTGTCGACGAGCTCGCGGGCGCGCGCGGCGATCCGCAGCTGGTAGCGGGAGTACCGGCGATGTCCGCCCGCCGAGCGGAGCGGAGTGATCAGACGAGCCTCACCGATGGCTCGGAGGAAGGCCGGGGTGGTGCCGAGCATCTCGGCTGCCCGGCCCATCGTGTACGCGGGGTAGTCGTCGTCGTTCAGACGACCGTTCAGAGGGTTGTCCGATGTCATGTCACCTCGCTGTGCAACGCGTCGAGGGGCCCTGGTGCCATACGGCACCAGGGCCCCGAAGGAAATTCAACACCATCTGTCGGCCCTATTGCTGTGCCGACCTTCTGTGTCCGCTACCCGGCCCGACAGGGCGGAGCGGGGGATCGCAGCTGCGTGACCGGGGACCACCATCCATTCCGGGGTCTTGCGGTACCCGGGCCGAGTGCCGCTCGGGCCGGGCGATCCTGATGGCGTCTGCTCCTCCGTTCCTCTCGGCACCAACCATTGAATGAACCGGTACCGCTGCCGGCGGCTCCTCGACGTGCGAGCCGCCCAGTGCGGCTCTCGGTCCCGTCACCGTTCTGGGAACGTTGTGGCTTCGAGGCTCGAAAGCCGCACTGGCCTGCGTACTTCGTATTCAGCCACCCGCCGGTTCGTGTCTGGCGGGTCTCGTTCGACCGTTTCTACGAGAAGAAGCGTATCCACGCCAGAACGAAAATCTGCTCCGGCAAGAGCAGATTTCACTCTTCCGGTGGAGGAAGAACCCTCTCGCGCCTGTCGCGACCGGCATTCACCGGTCGGCGGCCCGCCTCGTGTCGCGCGCGCAACCGTTTCCGCCCCGCGGGGGGTTCGGGTACGGGTGGGCCGCATAAGCTCTGCTGTCATGTCGAACCCTGATGAGCTGCTCGTCGCCATCTCCGCCGCGGTGGAGTCCGAGCGAAGCAATCAGATGTCGCTGACCGTGGTCGTCGGCGGCGCCGTCATCACCGGCCGGCTGGCTCCCGAGGCCGTGTGGAGGGAGCGGGTGGCGGAGGTCCTGAAGGACTCGGACCGTCTCGGCCCGTTCTCGGACGTCTTCACCCGCGGCCTGCGAGGCAACCGGCCCGGTCGCGGCGAGGCGCCCACGCATCTGCACTTTCATCTCGCCCGGATCCTCCAGGGAAGCCTCGGCATCCCGGAGACGGGCGGCATGTACCGCGTCGCGATCAAGGACGTCAGCGCCTGGACCGTAGGTGATCTCAGCTACGTCGACCGGTGACGACCGGTGAGACGCTGTCTCGCTCCGTGGCCCGCCGGCGGTTTCCGAGCGGACGGCGACACAGCGGTGGGGGCCCTGCCGACGCGCGTCGGCAGGGCCCCCACCGGGATCCTGAAGGCGGTTTCCCGCCCGTCCTCATACGGCCACGAGGCCGGTGCCGCCGAGCGGTGCCGATGCGGTCCGGAGCGGAGTGGGCGCGTCCAGGCCCACGGCCGCGGCCCCCGGGCGGTCGTGGCAGGCGAAGCCGAGCCGCGTCACGGCCCGCCTGCAGTGCGAGAGGGTGAGTACACCCGCAACCCGCCCGTACTCACCGATGCCGCCGGGGCGGGCGCGCATGCTCCGGCGCGAGCACGTCCGGGACCTGTCAAGGAATTTCCGCAGCAGAACCAGCGGCGCAGAGAATCGCGACAACGGGCCGAGATTGACAGGGTCGAATCACCCTGGGAATGAAGCGAGCCGGGGCCCGCACCCGAAGGCGCGGGCCCCGGCTGCGAAGTATGCGGCCGTGCCGGTACGTCAGGCGGGAACGATGTTCTCGGCCGTCGGACCCTTCTGGCCCTGTGCGATGTCGAACGACACCTTCTGGCCTTCCTGCAGCTCGCGGAAGCCGCGGGTGGCGATGTTGGAGTAGTGGGCGAAGACGTCGGCCCCGCCGCCGTCCTGCTCGATGAAGCCGAAGCCCTTTTCCGCGTTGAACCACTTCACAGTGCCGGTAGCCATTTTGTTTCTCCTTCGGAGGGCGGTGTCAGGAATATGCCCGGTGCGTATTCCGTGTCGCCGTATGACCGGCCGTCGGAAAAACCTTTTGGGCAACCACACCTGCAACTGATGGCGACAGTAGCACGTGGGTATCGCCCCTGCGTGGTAAATAATTCTGCGCCGCCTGTGGTCGCAGAAATGTTTATCGGGCGCCACGTTGATTTCTTACGCGGCGACTGCAGATATTGACTTCCGGGGATGCATCATTACCGCCGAGCGTTTCTGCTCACAGCGCTGTGACCTGCTACGACGGTCTGCACGCGATCCCTGCCGCCATCGGCGGACGGGATGCCGACGAGTGCGCCGGGCCCCGGAAGGAGGAGCCGTACGCCAGGGGTCGCGCCTGCTCGGCTTTACGTGGGTCGGCGGCGGACGGGCCGCTGCTGACCGTGGTTGTCCGCTCCGAAGGGCACCCGGCTCACTCCAGGTCCTGGTCCGACTTCGAGGGCGTTTGTCCGGCCAGGGCCTGCTGTCCCGTGCTCTGGGCGAAACCGATCAGCTCTTCGAGAGTCCAGCTGAGCCGACCACTGCGCAGGTCGTCCGTGACGGCTCGGACCCAGCCCAGTTCTGCGGCGGTCATCGCCCGCAGATACTCCTCTTCGAGCATGGTCACCCGCGGCAGGCCATGGACCTCCGTCTGCTCCGCCAAGGACTTGTCGTGCGCGTCGAGGGTCTGCGCGAGGGCCGCGGCGCGCTGTTCCAGTACATCGAGGGCCTCCTGCGGGGCGAGCATGAGGACGAAGGACAGCGCGGCGGGGAACTGGGGGAACTCCTGCTTCGGTGCGGCCAGCATCTCGCCCAGCCAGACGCGCATGGTCGAGCGCCCCGCGTCGGTCAGCTCGTACACCGTCCGCTCGGGGTACTGCTGGTCGCGGCCGGTTTCCCGGACCGTGACCAGGCCCGCCGCGAGCAGCCGATCGATCGTCCGGTAGAGGCTCGCGCGCTGGCCGACGTTGACGACCTCGTCCTTCCCCCACTGCTTGATCAATCTCTGGATGCCGTACGGGTGCAGCGGCTGGAAGTGCAACAGGGCCAGCACGGTCACGGCCAGCGGGGAGCTGCGGGGCGGGGTGCTCATGCCCGCATACTACCCGCACCGAAACTAGTTGACTTAAGACTAGTCTCAGTGCAACTATCCCCTCAACGGGAGTGAGCGGGGCCCACGTTCGGACGGAGGCCACGGCGACGACCACCACCGGCACTGCGTGCCTCGCCCACCGGGCGGGTGGTCACCCGACCGCGGACGACCCGGCACGCGCGCACGGCCACTGGACATCCGACCAGGCTCGGGAAAGGGGTAGACACATGACTGGGATCAAGACGGCGGCCGTCATCGGAGGCGGCATAGCCGGACCGGTGACGGCCCTCGCACTGCGCAGGGCGGGCATCGAGGCGACCGTCTACGAGGCTTACGAGAACACGGCGGACGGCCTCGGCGGCATGCTGATGGTCGCACCCAACGGGCTCAGCGCCCTGGAAGTCGTCGGTGTGGACCTGGGCTTGGTCGGTCAGCCGATCCAGCGCATGGTCATGACCGACGGACGGGGCCGGCGGATGGGCGAGTTCGGCGGGCTGGCGGGCCTACCGCCCAGCCAGGTGATGTGGCGCGCCGACCTGTACCGGGCGGTACGCGAGCGGGCCGCCGCGATGGGCGTACGGACCGTGTACGGCAAGCGCCTGGCCGGAGTCGAGGAGACTCCGGCGGGCATCACCGCCGAGTTCACCGACGGGACCCGGGTGACCGCGGACGTGCTGGTCGGGGCGGACGGTATCCGGTCGACGGTCCGGCAGCTGATCGACCCGGCAGCGCCCGGCCCCCGGTACACCGGCCTGCTCGGTTTCGGCGCGCACTCGAAGGCGGAGGTCCCACAGGCGCGGCCGGACACCATGTACTTCGCCTTCGGCGAGCACGCGTTTCTCGGCTACTGGCCGGTGCCCGGTGGAGGCACCGCCTGGTTCGGCAACCTGCCGCACGACGAGCCGCTCAGCGCGGAGCAGGCCCGTGCGACGCAGCCGGCCGCATGGATGCGGATCCTGCGGGAGAAGTACGCCGAGGACGTGCCCGGCCGCGATCTGCTCCGGGGCACCGGCGACGGCGAACTCCTCACGTTCGGAGCGCTGGAGATCCTGCCTTCGGTGCCGAAGTGGTACCGCGGCCGGATGGTCCTCGTCGGCGACGCGGCCCACGCGCCGTCCTCCAGCTCCGGACAGGGCGCGTCCCTGGCGGTGGAGAGCGCGGTGCAGTTGGCGCGGTGTCTGCGGGACATCCCCGACGTGGGCACGGCGTTCGCGACGTACGAGCGGCTGAGACGGGGCAGGGTGGAGAAAGTCGCAGCCCAGGCCGCGAAGACCAACAGCCAGAAGTCGATGGGGCCCGTCGCGACGAAGGTCATGACCTTGCTGATGCCGCTGGCGACGCGGACGTTCCTGACGCCGGAAAAGATGTTCGGTTGGACGCACCGGTACCGGATCGACTGGGACGCGCCCGTGGTGCCCGCCTGACGCGCAGGGGACGTCTGACAGCGACCACCCGACCCGAGCGCCCGGGCCGCCGCGTGCACCGCGCACCGCGCACCGCACGCCACACCCGCACGGCCCGGACGCGGAGCGCCGCACATCGCTCGATCGAGGCCGCTATAGCGCCTGACATCGCCGAGTCGGCCGGACCCAGCGGCGTGGAGCGTACGGGTGCGACGATGAAGCAGCCACCGAAGAAACCCCCAGGTTTCTGGCCTGGGGGTTTCGCCTGGAGCGGGTGACGAGAAGCGAACTCGCGGCCCGGGATCGGGAAGTGACGGCACGAATCCACGCCCATGACGTACGTGACCTGCTTCTTCGACACCGACGTCGCACCTGGCGCCACCGTGGAGCTGCCTCAGCCGCTGCGGCTCGGCGTCACCGACCACGCGCTGTACGAGCGGTTCGACTACGAGGTCCAGCCCCGTGGCGACGCCACCGACCTCGACGGCTCGGACAACGGCCGCTCCTGGCGCATCGACGCCGACAACACGGCCGACTTCGCCATGCGCGGCACCGAGGTGAGCGGCGCGGCCGGCGACACCGTCACCGCCGCCTTCCGCTTCGTCAACAAAGGCCCGGCCTGGGTCGGCAACGTCAGCTCCGGCGACCCGGTCGCCGTGATCGACTTCTACCTTCCGCAGGGCACCACCGCCACGTCCGTGCCCGACACCTGCCGCAACGCCTGGACGTCCGGCGACGACCCCACCATCGGCCACTACGCCTGCACCCTGCCGACGTGGGCCAAGCCGGACCTGAAGGTCAGCTTCCCGTTCCAGCTGCGCATCGACCGGGTCGTCCCCGACGCGACGGGCCGCGTCGTCGCCCGCCCCGACCACGGCACGTCCCTCGCCTTCGACCCGACCAGCAAGAACAACTCGGCCAAGGTGGTCGTCAACCCGTCCACCTGACGGCGGTCAGGGGGCGAGCCTACGCGGCTCGCCCCCTTCCGTTTCCGCCCCGCGGCGGATGCGACACTCACGCTTGTGCAACCGCGTATGTCGGTGACGCGACCAGCCGATCCGAATCCGGCACGGCTGCAGCCCTGTGCCTCGTGCGGGTGAGATGTGGCGGTAGTGGCTGGAGGGCTGAGCCGGAGCATGTGCTCGTTCGCCGTCGTCTCCGAGCCGGGCCACTCCGGCGAACATCGGCACGGGCGCTCCACCGCGAACGGGTCTGCTCAGTCCTCGTCCTGGGCCTTGCGGTAGAGCTTGGCGATGTCGTCGTCGAAGTACGCGGCGTAGGAGACATCGTCCTGGTCTCCGCCACCCTCGTGGCCGCCCAGGACGCCGATGACCGTGTCGGTGTGGCTCTTGGGGTCGTAGCCGGCGATCCAGGGGCTGCCGCTGGTCCCGTCCTCCAGGCCGGTGCACTGGATGCGCAGTTGGGTGTCGCTGAACTTCGTGGTGCGGTTCTGGCATGAGACGGGGGTGTCGCGGCTGGCGGGATAGCCGGTGATCTTCACCTTGTTGTCGAAGCCGCGGTTCATGCCGAGGGTGTTGCCGCCCAGGAGGTCCTGGATGTTCTTGCCGTCCTTCTGGTCGAGGATGAGGAAGGCGACGTCGAGGTCTTCGTCCTGCGACTTGGCCCAGCGGTCGTCGACGACCACCTTGCTGACCTTCCACAGGCCGGCGGGTTCGTCGCCGTTGCGGTAGCCGGGGGCGAAGACCAGGTCGTTCAGCGGCTGTCCGGAGTCGGCGTCGAAGGCGCAGTGAGCCGCGGTGATCAGCATGTTCCGGCCCGGACTTCGCACCACGCTCGCCGTGCAGAAGTGGGAGCCCTGGTCGTCCTTCTCGAAGACCGCGCCGATCCGGGCGTTCTCCTCGGTTCTGCGGGGGGTGTACGCGGTGCCGTCCTCAGCCGGCGCCGTCGCGGGGAAGTCCTGGTCCTGGCCCTGCGGGGACTGGCCCGGCTCGCCGGACTTGCCGAAACTGCTGCGCCCGCTCCCGGTCGTATGGGATTTCTCCGTGACGTCGCCCACCACTGCGGCCGCCCCGACGATGACCAGTGTCAGGGGCAGTATGGATTTCCTGGCTAGCGAGTGCACGAGGTCATTATTGACGCGGGCCGGGCATTCGGGAGGTGCGTCAACGGGAGGCTCCCGTCACAAGCCACCGCCCGGATCGGCCATCGACCCTCGTCGAGCGTGCCACCCGCTACGTCATGCTCCTGCACCTGCCGGGCGATCACGGCGACAGACGTCACGCGAGCCTCCGAACCATGTGCGAAGACCTTTCTCCTCCGGCTCGACCCAACCGAGACGAGGAAGAGATGGTCGCGCAGGAGGGTCACCGCCGCGCGCAGTTTCCCGGTGCCGTCGACACCGGCGCGGAGGCCGACGGCCCGGGGAGCACGCCGTGGGTGGGCGGCGGTGTTGCCGGGCCGTCAGCCGCTGGCGCGGCGGGGGTTCACCTGCCGTGCGAAGCCCTGCGGCGGCGTTGACGAAGCACCGGCACGGAGCCGGCGGCGAGGGCCAGCACGCCACCGAGGGCGCTGTAGGTGACGGCGTTGCTCATCCCGGTGGAGGCCAGGCCGCCGGCCGTGTCGCTCTGGGCGGGTCGGCTGAGGGGTGCGCCGGCCGCCGTGGCCTGCGCTCGGGTGCCGATCGTGCCTGAGGCGGAGGCCACCGCGGCAGCGGCGATGTGTGCGGCGGCGGTCGGTGTGGGCACAGGGGACGGGGTGTCGGTGCGGGTGGTCGCGGACGAGGGCTTCAGCTGGAGAGTCGTGATCGAGTAGGGGGGCAGCGTCTGTGCGGCCGCCGTTCCCCGTGTCGCCGTGGTCAGGGCGGTGCCGCCCTTGGTGTACGAGACGGTCCTGACCATTCCTGGGGCCGGGGTGTATCCGGTGTAGGAGAGCGACACCTGTGCCGCGTTCTGCGGGCTCTTGTTGATCAGCATGACGTTCAGGCCGCCGTTGCCCCTCCGCACCGCGTGCACGGCGACCGACGGGTTGGCCGAGGACGCCTTGACCATGGTGTCGCCGGGCCGGGCCAGTGCGGTCAGCGAGCGGATGCCCCAGTAGGTGGGGAAGGGCGTCTCAAGCGCCGGTTCGCATTTCCCGCCGACGCACTTTCCGCTGGAGAGCACGCCCTGGTCCTGGTAGTCGCTCTCGCCGTTGACGGTGGTGGGTGCTGTGCCCATGCCGTTGTGCAGGTCCCACCAGTCGACGCCGGCGGCGCCGTGTTCCAGCCAGTTCATGTACGTGTCCGACGCGAACAGGGCCGCGGCCTGGCTGGTCTGGGCCGGAGACATGGAGCTGTCGGTCTCGGTGACCGCGATCCCGACCGAGGCGGCGTGCGTACCCGCGTAGGTGTTGATCAGCGAGCGCACCGCGGAGGTGGCACCCGCGATCTTGGCGGGGGTGTTCAGCAGGTCGGCCGTTCCGGTGCCGCCCGGGTACCAGTGGATGATCACGAAGTCGATCGACTTGCCCGCGATGGAGAGCACGGTGTGGTTCCAGTCGGCTCTGTCGCCGGGAGCCGTCACCCCGTCCGGCCAGTAGCCGGGGGTGGTGAGCACCGCCCCGATCTTCACCGTCGGGTCCACGGCCTTCATCGCCTTCGCGTAGGCGAGCAGGTTCTTCGCGTACGCCGTCGGGCTCTTGTCGGCGTGGTTGTCGACCTCCCATTTGCTGCCGTAGTGCCCGTTGCCGGGGATCTCGTTGCCGATCTCCCAGTACTTCACGCCGTAGCCCTTGTCGACGTTGGCGTACTTGACCCAGTCGGCGGCCTCCTGCGGGGTGCCGGACCCGTAGTTGGCGGTGATGATCGGCTGGGCGCCGACCCTCTTCGCGGTGGCCATGAAGTGGTCGAAGTCGGTACCGGGCACGGCATAGGCGCCGCCTTCGAGGGTGTGGGTCTTCCAGTGGTAGGCGTCCGCGTACGAGCCGCCGGGGAAGCGCAACTGCCGGATTCCGGCGGCCTTCATCAGCGACGCCGCCGTGGTGTCGTTCATGTTGGGGTCGTAGACCGCGGTGTTGAGGCCGACCCCGGTACTGGGCACCGTGCCCAGCGAGGCGCCTGCATCGACGGTGACGGCGACGGTCGGCGCGGCGCCCGCGCTCAGCGCCAGGGCGCCCGCGCCGGCCCCGGCCAGCAGGGCCGCCACCGCCCCCACCACGATGCGGCGGCGCGTTCGGCTACGGCGGTGCGTACGGCCCCGAGGCATCGGCTGCTCGGTGGTTGTCGGGTCGTCAGGTGACACGTGTGGCTTCCGATCGGAGTGCGTGGATACGGGTGGCGCAGCGCAGCTGACTGCGCTCGCCGCGGTTGGTGCACGCCTAGGTGGCCGCTCGGGAGGGAAAGGTTGCCGCCGTGTCCGATGTTCTTCGGATCCCTTTCGTGCTGTGCACCGGTCGCCGAGAAATCAGCGTCAGGGCGGCAACCTTCTCGCCCCCTGCGGCAACCGGGAGCCGGAAGGCCGAGTCGAACTACCGGATGGACGGGCATGAGGGCAACGAAGCACGCCGCGCCGCAACCGTGGCGCAGGCGCGGACTGGTCACGGGCATTCCCTCGGGGCTGCTGGTCGTCGGTGTGCTGGCATGCCTGGCGCTGACCGTCATCACCGGGAGCGGAACCGGTGCCGGGCGGGCAGCCGACGCGTCCGCCACAGGCGCGCGGGCGGCCGCCCCGTCCGATGCCGGGTCTGCGGCGGGCGGCGGTGCGGGTGCGACGGCGCAGCCGACGGCCTCGGCCAGTCCGACGATCCCGGCCTCGGCCTCGGCCAGGCCGTCGCCTTCGGTTTCGGCCACTTTGACGACCTCGGCCACCAGTACCGCGCCCGCGAGCTCCAGGGCGGCGGCCCTGGCCGGACGGATCAAACCGGGCGTCGGCCACCAGGGAGTCGCCACCGCCTACGCCGCTGGTGACGGCAACGGCTCCTGCCTGTACGGGCCGTCCGACGACGTGATGATCGCGGCGATGAACGTCACCGATTATGAGTCGGCCGAGGCGTGCGGGGCCTACGTGCTGGTCCGCGCGGCCGGCGGAGCCACCATCACGGTACGGATCGTCAACGAATGCCCGTGGCCCTGCGCGCCGGGGCAACTCGACCTCAGCCGGCAGGCGTTCGCCAAGCTTGCCGACCTGTCGGTGGGCCGGCTCCCGATCACCTGGTCGCTGCTGAGCCCGGACCTGCCGGGCACGATCGCCATCCGGTACAAGACCGGGTCGACCAAGTGGTGGTGCGGGATCCAGGTGATCGGCCACCGAAACCCGGTGGCCGCGCTGGAGGTGCGGACCGCCGGCGGCTGGCGGCAGCTGCCCCGTACCGACTACAACTACTTCCTGTCCGCCGATGGCACCGGCTGCGGCGGGGCGCTCAGGATCACCGACATCTACGGGGAGCGGCTGACCGTCGACGGCATCGCCGTGCGGCCGGACGTCGCGCAGCCGACCGGCGTCCAGTTCGCCCGGCATTGACCAGCTCGCCGGCCGGCCTTCACCGGCCCGCAACCGTGCACGACCGCTGTTCGGATCCCGGGCCGGGCGCTGTTAGGCTGCGCCCCCCGTTGTTGTTAAACGCGCAACCAACGCGCACATCATTGCCAGGAGAGGGCGACGGAGGGATGCTCCTCGACGACGCGTCCGCGGAGTTCCACGAATTCTTCGAACGCCACTATGCCGAACTCGCCCGTCTGGCATACCTCCTGACCGGCGAGACCGACGCGGCGGACGACCTCGCGGCCGATGCCCTGGTCGCCCTGTGGCAGCGCTGGGACCGGTTGCGGCAGGCCGACCACCCGCTCGCCTACGCCCGCGGTGTGGTGGCCAACCTGGCGCGCGGACGGATCCGCAGCGCGGTGCGCGAGCGACGCCGGATCACGCTGTTCTGGTCCCGCAGCCCCCAGAAGGTGGAGGGCCCGGACATGGCGGACGTGCTGGACGTCCGCGCGGCGCTCGCCCGGCTGCCGTTCCGCAAGCGCGCCTGCGTGGTGCTGCGGCACGCCTTCGACCTGTCGGAGAAGGACACGGCGGTGGCGCTGGGCATCTCGGTCGGTACGGTGAAGAGCCAGACCTCGAAGGGAATGGCCGAGCTGGAAAGGATACTGGGCGCACGAGCGGTCGGGGACCTGGTGGCAGGGAGGAGGAACCGGTGAACGAGGACATCGCCCGTCGGCTGCGCGAGGCCGCCGAGACCCACCGGCCCGACCGTGCGAGGATGCTGGCCCGGGTCCAACGCGGCGTGGCCGGCCCCGCCGTCCGTCACCGCGCGCGGCCGTTCGCGCGGTCGGGGACCAGGGTCGCGCTCGCCGGGCTCGCCGCCGGCGGCATCCTGACCACCGGCGGCCTCGCCGTCGCCGCCATCGTCGCGAAATCGTCGCCGTCGGCCACCGTGACCGCGCCTGCCACCCCGTCCCCGACCGCCGGCTCCCCGCAACCGACATCGGCCCGCCCCACCCCTGTCGCGCCGGGCCCGGCCACCACCCCGGGCAGTGCGCGCCCGACCCCGCCGGCCACCAGTCCATCGCCGACCGCCGGCGAGAGCCAGGACGGGGCGCTGTGGTCGGCCGGCTCGGTGGACCCGCACAGCACCGTCTACTGGACGCAGAGCAACCTCGTCCTCAAGACGACCCAGCCGCTCACCTCGCTCGCGATCGAGATGCGGATCGTGCAGACCGGAGGGGTGAAGAACACCGGCACCTGGCAGACCCTGCCGAGTGCTGACTTCACCGTCACCGCCCAGGAGGCCGGCGGCACGCTGGTCTACCGCTGGGTCCTCAAACCGGGCCTGACCGTGCCGGCCGGGAGCTATGAGTTTGCCGCCCAGTTCAACCACGCCACCGGCGTGCGCAGTGCCGGGGGCGACGGCTACCGCGTCGACGCGCAGGGTTCGGGCGGCTCCGCGTCGGTCCGGGGAGGGTTCGTCCCGACCCGGTGAACGCCGCCGCAGTGTGGCAGGCGGAGGCCGGGATGACCGGCGCCCCGTCCTTGAGGTTGTCGAGGAAGGCAGAGGTCAGAGCCGTGGTGCCGACGGTGTAGTCGGGGAGGACGAGTACCGGAACTGCTGGTGCGGGGTCCAGTCGGCCGGGTCGGCGTTGGTCCCGATCGGCGTAGGTGGCCGCCACGGTGGCCGGCAGGTCGCCGTGGAACTGGGTGGGGATGGTGACGGCGGCCGTGATGATTCTTCCCTGCCGCGGCAACCTTTGTGTGCGTGGCGGCAACTGGTGGGTAACGGGGGCCGGATCAAGGCCCGTTACGCCAGAAGGACATGCCGTTGTCAGATCAGAACCGCTCTCATCGCCGCCGTCCGGCAACCCGCCGCGTGCTCGTCGCCGCCGTGGTTCTCGCCGCCGCGGGTGCCGCCGTGCCGCTGGTCGCCCAAGCCGCACACACGCCGAAGGCCCGCACGTCGAAGGCCCGCACGCCGACCGCGGCCGCCGAAGCGGCGGCCGGCAGCGGCCGCTATTTCGGCACGGCCGTGGCTGCCGGAAGGCTCGGCGACTCGACGTACTCCACGATTCTCGACCGGGAGTTCAACATGATCACCCCGGAGAACGAGATGAAGTGGGACACCACCGAACCCTCCCGGGGCGCCTTCAACTTCGGCCCGGCCGACCAGATCGTCGGCCACGCCACCGGGCACGGACAGCGGATGCGCGGCCACACCCTGGTGTGGCACTCGCAGCTGCCCGGCTGGGTGAAGTCCATCACCGACCCGAACACGCTGCGCAGCGTGATGAAGAACCACATCACCACCGAGATGGGCCACTTCAAGGGCAGGATCTACGCCTGGGACGTGGTCAACGAAGCCTTCGCCGACGGCGGCAGCGGCCAGCACCGCAGCTCGGTCTTCCAGGACGTGCTGGGCAACGGCTTCATCGAGGAGGCCTTCCGCACCGCCCGGGCCGCCGACCCCTCGGCCAAGCTCTGCTACAACGACTACAACATCGAGAACTGGACCGACGCCAAGACGCAGGGCGTCTACGCGATGGTCAAGGACTTCAAGTCCCGCGGTGTACCGATCGACTGCGTCGGCTTCCAGAGCCACTTCGGCGCAGGCGGCCCACCGGCCGGCTACCAGACCACTCTGTCCAAGTTCGCCGCGCTCGGCGTGGACGTGCAGATCACCGAACTCGACATCGCCCAGGCGTCGCCGACGGCGTACGCCAACACGGTCCAGGCGTGCATGAACGTCGCCCGCTGCACCGGCATCACGGTGTGGGGCATCCGCGACAGCGACTCCTGGCGCACCGGTGAGAACCCGCTGCTGTTCGACGCGGCCGGCAACAAGAAGCCCGCCTACAGCGCGGTGCTCACCGCCCTGGGCAGCAGCAGCAGCGGCGTCAGCGGCGGCACGCCGGGCGGGGACATCACCTCCGGCACCGTCTACACGCTCTCCGACGTGGCCGCCGGACGCGTTCTCGACGAGCCCGCGGGACAGAACGGCAACGGCACCCCGCTTCAGGTGTGGGACGCAAGCGGCGCGTCCAACCAGCAGTGGCGGGCCGCCCGGAACAGTGACGGTTCCTACACGCTGACCAACGTCGCCAGCGGCCGGGTACTGGACGAGCCGGGCAACCGGACGGGCAACGCGACGAGGGTGCAGGTCTGGGACTCCAACGGCGCCGCCAACCAGCACTGGCGGGCCGCCCGGAACAGCGACGGCTCCTACACACTGACCAACGTCGCCAGCGGCCGGGCGCTGGAGATCCCCGGCGGCCAGACCGCCAACGGCGCTCCCGTCCGGATCTGGGACTCCAACGGCGGCGGCGCCAACCAGCACTGGAACCTCAGGTCGATCGCGCCGACGGGCGGCACGTGTGCTCTTCCGTCGACGTACCGGTGGACGTCGACCGGTCCGTTGGCGCAGCCGGCGAACGGGTGGGCCGCGGTGAAGGACTTCACCGACGTTATGTACAACGGCAAGCACCTGGTCTACGCGTCGAACGTGTCGGGATCGGGATACGGCTCGATGATGTTCCGTCCCTTCACGAACTGGTCGGACATGGCATCGGCCGGCCAAACAGGGATGAGTCAGTCCGCGGTGGCGCCCACACTGTTCTACTTCGCGCCCAAGCACATCTGGGTGCTGGCGTCCCAGTGGGGTGCGTCGCCCTTCGTCTACCGCACGTCGAGCGACCCCACCAACCCCAACGGCTGGTCCGCGCCGCAGCCACTGTTCACCGGCAGCATCCCCGGCTCCGCCCCGATCGACCAGACCCTGATCGGTGACGACCAGAACATGTACCTGTTCTTCGCCGGCGACAACGGCAAGATCTATCGGGCGAGCATGCCGATCGGGAACTTCCCGGGCAACTTCGGCTCGTCGTACACGACGGTCATGAGCGACACGACGAAAAACCTGTTCGAGGCGCCGCAGGTCTACAAGGTCCAGGGCCAGAACCAGTACCTCATGATCGTCGAGGCTCGGGGTGCCAATGAGCAGCGCTACTTCCGCTCGTTCACGGCCTCCGGCCTGAGCGGCTCGTGGACCCCGCAGGCCGCCGGCGAGTCCAACCCCTTCGCGGGCAAGGCCAACAGCGGTGCCACCTGGACCAACGACATCAGCCACGGTGACCTGGTCCGCAACAACCCCGACCAGACCATGACCATCGACCCCTGCCACCTGCAGTTCCTCTACCAGGGCAAGTCCCCCACCGCGACCGGCCCCTACGACCAACTGCCCTGGCGGCCGGGCCTCCTCACCCTGCAGCGCTGACCTGCCTGATCCACGGTGATCGCGATGAGGTGCGGTCTGCCGGCACGTGGACAAGCGGAGATGCGGGCCCGGTGACGAGTGACGCGGGCATTGCTGGTGGCCGACCGGGCGGGCGGCCTCCGAGTAGGCACCTCCGCGTCTCCTGCTGGACCGGATCCGCAGGGGACCATCCGGCCGACCTCGCCCAGCTTTGCGTAGGCGACTTCACGCACGCAGCGTCGCCATGTGGCGCAGATCGCGCAAGACACGTCTCGGGATTCGAGGAACGGTCCAGACAATAAACAAACCCCAGGTCACTGACCTGGGGTTTCTACATGGAGCGGGTGACGAGAATCGAACTCGCGCTCTCAGCCTGGGAAGCGACGGCGCTTGGGGAGCCGGGTAGCCTTCTGACTTGGGCGTATGTTCTCCGGTGCAGCGCCAGGGGCGCGGGATCGCACCGCTGTTGACCGCGGTTGTCCGCTCTTACGGGCACGCCATGGGCACGCGTCGCGAAGAGCCCGTTCGATGCCACAAGACCGAAGGCCGTGGCTTCTCCGGAGCGACCGACGCCTGTCCCTGGTTCATTTTCCGGCTTCGGGGCCGTACCAGTGGAGCGGCTGGCCGGTGACGGCGGCGATGCACTCGAAGTCCCGGTCGCGGTGCAGCAGAGTGAGACCCTGCAACTCGGCCGTGGCGGCTACCACGAGGTCGACGGCTCCGGCGCTGCGGTGCTGTCCGCGCTGGGTGAGGACCTCCTGGACCCGCCAGGCGCGGTCATAGGCGCGGTCGTCGACCGGCACCCGGCCGAAGAGCAGGCGCATGTCTTCGATGCCCTGTGCGCGGTCGGCAGCGGAACGCGCGCTGTAGAAGAACTCCAGCTCGGTGATGGGGCAGGTGGCGATGAGCCCGGCGGCTGCCGCCTGGTCCCATCCGTACTGCTCGGCGTCCCCGCGCAGCATGCGGGCGAGCGCGCTGGTGTCGATCAGGTACTGCGCGGCGTTCACCGGCGGTAGTTCCCCTTGTCCTCGAAGAGGCCGAGGTCGAAGGCGCCCTCTTCCGCCGACGCCCGCAGGCGGGTGAGCGCCAGGGCCCGCCGCCGGTTCTCCAGCACCTCGCGCAGCGCGGTGTTCACCGTCTCCTTTTTGGTGCTGGTGCCGAGGGCCTTGGCCACGTCCGCCAACAGCTGATCGTCAAGGTCGATCACTGTCCGACTCATGGTGCACCACCTAAGATATAAACGATGGTGCTCATTATATCTTCTCAGGTGTATAGCGTGGTCGCAGGCGCCGGCGGTTCTCGGACACAGCAGTGGCAGAATCGGCCAGGGGGAGCGGTGTACGGCTCTGCGTGAGGTGTTCGCCGGGGTGCTCGGCCTGGCCCGAACGGCAGACACCGCTTCCGGTCGGTTGCCCCTCTCGCCATGCATGGGTGTCAGTGCCCGATCCTGGGGTGCCCACGTGACCACGTTTCGATCTGGCTTTACGCTCCGCGGCCAACATCAAGGACCTGGTCATACGACGCTCCGGCCACCTTCATGCTGGGCGCCCCGGCCCACCGCGCCGTCTCCCCGGCGCAGAACTACCTCCGGGCGCTGGATGAGAACCGCCCGAGCATCCTGGCTGAGCACGGAGTGGGCACCCGCCGGGCCTCGGCGACGGTCGTGATCGGGCACCCGCCTTACGTGACCGGGGATGTCACGCCCCAGGAGATCGCGGAGACGCTGCGGACCTACAACACGCACCAGGGACGCATAGAAGTGTTCACCTACGAAAGAGGAACTCGTGTTCGCTCAGCGTCGGGGCGAGAAGACCGCCCGGCTCTGGCACAGCGACGCGGACTGGGGCATGTTCCTTGTCGGCGACCACTCGATTCGGCTCGACTTGCCGATGGTCGGGATGATCACAGCCGTCGGACTGATCATCAACCGCGAGGAGGCGACAGGCCGTCCTCCCGTCTCGCCGCCTCCCGCCACCTCCGGCGTGGCCGCGCCTGAACACCTCCTGAGGCTGGTCACGAGACATGGGTCGTGGACGCGCCGACTGCACCAACTCGCTCTGCTGCAGCAGTTGGACGTAGGCGGGGGCAGCTCACGCCCGACACCGTCTCGCGGAAGCGCACCCACCTGCCCGGACAACGAAGAACCCCCGGGTCGCTGACCTGGGGGTTTCGCATGGAGCGGGTGACGAGAATCGAACTCGCGCTCTCAGCTTGGGAAGCGACGGCGCTTGGGTGGTGGAACGGCCTCTGACCTGCGCGGATTCGTTGTGTCGGCATTGTTGTACAGGGGGTCGGGCGCCCATGGCTGACCGTGGTTGTCCGCACTTACGGGCACGGATAGGGCACGTCCCTGCCGTACCCCCGTCTTCGCCGTCCCCACCCACCTCGGTGCATGACGGCGGGGCCGGCACCGGGGCGCCCCGGGACGGGTTGGCACCCAGGTGTGCGCCGAACCCGTCGTGACCACCCTCCGGCCCGGGACGGCGAGGTTGCGGTGTTCGTCCGCGGCCCCAAGCATGGGTTCAGGGAACAGCGACAGGGCGCATCAGAAGGCACCTCCCAGGAGGACATGAGAGCCATGACGTTTCCTGCGCCTCGGTCCGCCGGCCGACGCCGGACAAGGCGCACGCGACAGGCATGCGTGCGACCGGCATGACCGACGACGACCGGCCGCTGCGCTGTCTGGTCACCGGCGCCACCGGTTACATCGGCGGCAGGCTGGTGCCGGAGCTGCTCGCCGCCGGGCATTCCGTGCGCTGCCTGGCCCGCGCCCCCGGCAAGCTGCGGGACCATCCGTGGGCTGGGCGGGCGGAGACCGTGCGTGGGGACGTAACGGACGAGAGGGCCGTGCGCGCGGCCATGGAGGGCATGGACGTCGCGTACTACCTGGTGCACGCCCTGGGTACCGGTCGGGGCTTCGAGGAGACCGACCGGCGCGCGGCCAGGGTCTTCGGTGAGCAGGCGCGTGCCGCAGGAATCCGCCGAATCGTCTACCTCGGCGGTCTGAGCCCTTCCGGAGTACCCGAGCACGCACTGTCACCTCATCTGCGGTCCCGCGCCGAAGTGGGCCGCATCCTCCTGGCCTCGGGCGTGCCGACCGCCGTACTGCGGGCAGCCGTGATCATCGGGTCGGGTTCGGCCTCGTTCGAGATGCTGCGATATCTGACCGAGCGGCTGCCCGTGATGGTGACCCCGAGCTGGGTGCGCACCCGCATCCAGCCCATCGCCGTCCGCGACGTGCTCCGCTTCCTCGTGGGATGCGCGAGGCTGCCGTACGACGTGAACCGCGTCTTCGACATCGGTGGACCGGACATCGTCACGTACGAGGAGATGATGCGGCGGTACGCCGTCGTCGCCGCGCTGCCGAAACGCCTCATCCTCCCCGTTCCCCTGCTCACCCCCCGGCTGTCCAGCCTCTGGGTCGGTCTGGTCACCCCGGTGCCGGGCGCTCTCGCCCGCCCGCTGGTCGAGTCGCTGAGGCACGAGGTGGTCTGCGCCGAGCGGGACATCGTCCGTTACGTGCCGGACCCGCCGGAGGGACCGGTCGGTCTCGACCGGGCGATCCGGCTGGCTCTGAGGCGCGTGCAGGACGCGGACGTGGCCACCAGGTGGTCCTCGGCCTCGACTCCGCGCGCCCCCAGCGACCCGCTGCCCACCGACCCCGACTGGGCGGGCGGGAGCCTCTACACGGATCACCGCGAGCGTACGGTCGCGGCGTCGCCGCAGGCGCTGTGGCAGCTGGTGGAGGCGATCGGTGGCGAGAACGGCTGGTACTCCTCGCCGCTGGCCTGGTCCTTGCGGGGCCGGCTGGACACCCTGGTTGGCGGTGTCGGTCTGCGCCGGGGCCGCCGGGACGCGAACCGGCTGCGGGTCGGCGACAGCCTGGACTTCTGGCGAGTGGAGGAGATCGAGCCGGGCCGGCTGCTCCGGTTGCGCGCGGAGATGCGGCTGCCGGGCCTGGCCTGGCTGGAGATGGCCGTCGACCGGGATGCACAGGGGCGCACGGTGTACCGGCAGCGGGCCCTGTTCCATCCGCACGGCCTGGCTGGGCACGTCTACTGGTGGGGCGTGGCACCCTTCCACGCCGCGGTCTTCGGCGGCATGGCCCGCAACATCGCCGCCGCGGCCGAATCGGCCGCCCCTGAGCCGGCCCGTACTCACTGAGGGGCTCGAGAACCGTGCGCGTCTCGGTCGCCCTGTTCACCGCCGACCTGCGGGTGCACGACAACCCGGTCCTCCAGGCCGCTCTGAAGGACGCCGAACGCGTGGTCCCGCTCTTCGTCGTCGACACCGGCATCCGCCGCACCGGCTTCGCCGGACCCAACCGCGCGGCGTTCCTCGCCGACAGCCTGGCTGATCTCGACAGGGCCCTGCGGGCTCGGGGCGGTCGGCTGGTGGTGCGCCTCGGCGACGTGGTCGAGGAGACCTGCCGGGTGGCGGCGGAGACCGGGGCAACTGTGGTGCACATCGCGGGCGGGGTGAGCCGCTACGCGGCACGGCGCGAGGACCGGCTGCGCGCGGAGCTGGCCGGCGACCGACGCGAACTACGAGCCCACGACGCCTCGTTGACGGTCGTACCGCCGGGAGCGCTGACACCGGCGGGCAAGGGCCACTTCGCCGTCTTTACCCCCTACTTCCGCCGATGGGAGAGCTTCTCCGTGCGCGGCGTCCTGCCGGCACCGGACGTCGTACGGCTACCCGACGTGGGCTCGGCCGACCTTCCTCGCGCAGAGTCCATCGTGTCGGGCTCCGCTTCGCCGGGCCTGCCCGCCGGCGGGGAATCCGAGGCCCGCCGCAGGCTGCGGTCATGGCTGGCGGGCCCGCTGTCCGCATACGACGAACGGCACGACGACCTGGCCGCCGACGCGACCTCCCGGCTCTCCCCCTACCTGCACTTCGGCTGCCTCTCACCCACCGAACTGCTGCACCGGGTCCGCGCCCAGGACGGTCCCGGTGCGCACGCCTTCGTCCGCCAGCTCGCCTGGCGGGACTTCCACCACCAGGTCCTGGCGGCCCGCCCCGACGCCGCCGACCACGACTACCGGCCCCGGCACGACCGCTGGCGCCGCGCCACGAAGGAGTTCGAAGCCTGGCAGGACGGCCGCACGGGCTACCCCGTCGTCGACGCCGCCCTGCGACAGCTCCGCCACGAGGGCTGGATGCCGGGCCGGGCCCGCCTGCTCGCGGCAAGCTTTCTCACCAAGACGCTGTACGTGGACTGGCGGGCGGGAGCCCGCCACTTCCTGGACCTCCTTGTCGACGGCGATGTGGCCAACAACCAGCTCAACTGGCAATGGGTCGCCGGGACCGGCACGGACACCCGCCCGAACCGGCTCCTCAACCCACTCGTCCAGGCGCGCCGGTACGACCCCCGCGGGGAGTACGTGCGCCGCTGGCTGCCCGAACTCCGCCACCTCGACGCCACCGCGGTCCACCGCGTCGCTCACCTCGACGCAGCCACCCGGGCGGGCCTGGACTACCCCGGCCCGATCGTGGATCTCGCCGCGGCCGCCGCCCGTTTCAGGGAGCGGCGGGGAGCCGACTGATCGGACAAAAACAAACCCCAGGCCGTTGACCTGGGGTTTCTCTCAAGAGCGGGTGACGAGAATCGAACTCGCGCTCTCAGCTTGGGAAGCTGATGTTCTACCATTAAACTACACCCGCGTAAGATCCGGGCCGGTGATCCGGTTCCGGAACGCTCGCTCACTCTACCTCATCCGGGGCCCCCGGTGCTCACGCCCTGGGGTCCTGTGTCGTTTCGGGGGTTTGGATGTGGGTGCGGGGAACCGGAGTTGGGGCGTACGGTGGTGGGGGAGCGGAGGGGCTGTGCCTGGTCGGAGTGCCGCCTGGAGGGCCGTCCCTTTCATCCCGTAATGTGGCTTTCGTCGTCCGTCACGGCAGTGAGACGAAGGTTCTTGGGGAAGGGACTCAGAGGACTTGATGGAGCGCACCGTCGTCCGTTGTGCCGAGGGGCACGTGTTCAGCACCGCTTCGTTCCCGATGCAGCAGGCCGAGCGCCTCGGCCCCGGCCGGCTCGTCCGGTGTCCCCGCTGCGCCCGGCTCCGCAGTGCGGTGCCGGTGACCTTGCAGAAGCAGTAGCGGCAGAAGTGGTAGAAGCCGTGGCGGCAGGAGCGGAGAAGCCGTAGCGGCCAGCGGTTCGGGCGCGTGGAGTCGTCGCGATTGTGGTGGCTCCGCGTGCCTTGCGTATTCTCAGGGCGTGCTTCTCTCAGACAAGGACATCCGGACCGAGATCGACAAGGGGCGGGTCGTGATCGATCCGTTCGATCCGAGCATGGTGCAGCCCTCGAGCATCGACGTGCGGCTCGACCGCTACTTCCGGGTGTTCGAGAACCACAGGTACCCCCACATCGACCCCTCGATCGAGCAGGTCGACCTCACGCGGCTCGTCGAGCCCGAGGGCGACGAGCCGTTCATCCTGCATCCCGGCGAGTTCGTGCTGGCCTCGACGTACGAGGTCATCACCCTGCCTGACGATCTCGCCTCGCGGCTCGAGGGCAAGAGTTCCCTGGGGCGGCTCGGCCTCGTCACCCACTCCACCGCCGGGTTCATCGACCCCGGCTTCTCCGGGCACGTCACGCTCGAGCTGTCCAACCTCGCCACCCTGCCGATCAAGCTCTGGCCGGGCATGAAGATCGGGCAGCTGTGCATGTTCCGGCTCAGCTCGCCGGCCGAGTTCCCCTACGGCAGCGAGCGGTACGGTTCCCGCTACCAGGGGCAGCGTGGTCCCACGCCTTCCCGTTCCTTCCTGAACTTCCACCGGACGCAGGTGTGAGCGAGACATGACCAGCGACGCACGGGAGAACCTGACCTACGAGGACTTCGGACGCGCCGTCCGAGAACTCGCCCAGACCATCGCCGACGACGGCTACGAGCCGGACATCGTGCTCAGCATCGCGCGCGGCGGGGTGTTCGTGGCCGGTGGGCTCGCCTACGCCCTGGACTGCAAGAACATCCATCTGGTCAACGTCGAGTTCTACACCGGTGTGGGCACCACGCTCGACATGCCCGTGATGCTCGCTCCCGTTCCCAACGCGATCGACTTCACCGACAAGAAGGTGCTGATCGCCGACGACGTGGCCGACACCGGCAAGACGCTGAAACTCGTGCACGACTTCTGTGTGGAGACCGTGGCCGAGGTCCGCTCCGCGGTGATCTACGAGAAGTCCCAGTCGCTGGTGAAGTGCGAGTACGTGTGGAAGCGGACCGATGACTGGATCAACTTCCCGTGGAGCGTCGAAGAGCCCGTCGTGAAGCGCGTGCGGCAGGTGCGGCCCGCGTAGGGCGCGGCCGGCCGGTGCGGGGTCACTTGTACGTCACCTGGTACTGCTTGCCGGCCGTGTTCGCGTTGCAGATGTTCGGGGCGCCGGCTCCGTGGTCCGCCACCGTCACGCACACCTCGTACTTCGCACCGTGCGTGAGGTCCGTGCCGACGACCGCCTCCACCCATTCGCTGCTGTGACTGCGGGGTCGGCGAGGCGGGCCGGGCGGGGAACTGCTTGCCGTGGGGCTCGTCGTTACCGGGGTAGACCGTGGTCCTGCCTGTCACGTCCCTCAGCCAGTGGTACACGTCCGCCGACTTCGAACCGGTCGTCGTACGCCACTCGGCGATCATGTACAGGCGGCCGCCCCGGACACGCGCAGACGGCTTGACCAGCACGTCGGACGCGCTGGTCGATCTCCCGCCGGCGCAGCCGTCTGCCGGGTTGGTCGGCGGCGCGGGCCGCGACGCGCCGGGTGCCGCCGACTCCGTCGTATCCGTGGCCGCGGTGGCCGTTGCACTCGGTGACGGGCTCCCGGACCTGGACTGCGACGGGCTCGGCCCGGGAACCACCCGATGCGGGGTCGGGGGCGAAAACGCTCCGGGAGGAATGGGCGGGCACCATGTACCTGGCGATCCGGTACAGCCCGGCCTGTCACAGGGTGTGGGGCAAGCTCACCGGAGCCGAGGTCGGCGACACCGTCGAGATCCGGACCCCACCCGACCGTCGGCAGGTCGCGGAGGTCGCCCACGGTCACACGACGTACACGCCCATGCTCGCGGCGCCGGAACCACGGGTCTCTTCACCGCCCAGGCCACCGCCGTCGCCGTCAATCCGAAGAAGCGCGAGGTCGCCCACGGCCATGTGATGACGGTCGGGGCCGACGCCGCGGATCCGCCCTCCACGCCGCCGGCTCCGACCGGAACCCGGCCCCGGGCCGAGGCGCGGACGTCACCGGCCGGCGACGAGGCCACGGACGTCCCCGGGCCCGGGACGAGCCCCTGACCTAGAACGTCCCCAGCTTGATGATCGACAGGATCGCGATCAGCTGGATCGCCGACGCGCCCAGGGCCTTCGGCCACGGCAGGTCGTGGGACGTGGACACCATTCGGGTCAGCAGCGCGCCCGCCGCGACCCAGGTCGCCCAGCCCAGGAGCTGGACGAAGGACGCGTCGCCACCGAAGAACATGGCGACGACCAGGCGCGGCGCGTCCGTGATGGACATGATCAGCATGGACAGGCCGACCGTGGGCTGCCAGGCGCCGTCGCCGCCGAGCTGGCGGGCCAGGGTGTGGGTGACCACGCCCAGGACGAACGAGCTCAGGACGATGGCGACCGCGGTCGTCAGGACGATCGGGATCGCGTTGGAGAGCGTGGCGTTGATCGCGTCCTGGCGGGCGCCGTCGAAGCCGAAGACCGCGAGCAGGCCGTAGAGGAACGTCACGATCAGGGCCGGGCCCCACATCGTGTAGTCCCGCATCTGGAGGAACGTCCGGGTCGGGGACATCACGATGCCCCGCAGCAGCTCCTTCCAGTGCAGGCGCGGCCCGGCCGGCGGTGCCGAGGCCTGGCCCGCGCGGTATGTCCCGCCCGCGTTGTAGGGGTCGTCGCCGACGGAGAACGCCTGGGTGTGGCCCGGGTTGTCGGCCGCGTACGGATCCCCGGTGTGCGGGTGGCCCTGGGCGTCGTCGCCGAAGTACTCCGGCTCCCCGTGGCCCTGCGGCGCCTGCCACTGCGGCCGACCGCCGTAGGGCTGCGCACCGCCGTACTGCTGCTGCGGCGGCGCAGCGGGGTAGCCGTACGACGCGCCCTGCGGCGCCTGCCGACCGTATGGGGGGTGTTGCGGTCGCGCTTGCGGGGCGCGGTTGTCCCGGCCGCCGCGTCCGATCCTGAATCCAGCCACGTCATCGAACGTACCCGGTCCAGGAGAGGGACGTGCCGGACCAGGCCATCCGGGCCCGGGTTTGCTGCCGAGCTGTGACATCCCCTAAGGGCCCCCTAAGGGGAGCGACGCGTGGTCATCCGTGGTTGCTCAGGGGACTCTCGTACCAGGGCCGCATTGCCAGTCGTACGAGTGCGCGACGGCACCGGGGCTCGGTCGCAGCGCCGGCGAAATGCGCGCCGACGTGCGGCATGCCCATGGCGGACACGCCCGGGTCGCCCGGCGGCTGCCGCGCGCGTCGCGTTGTCGTGATCTTCGTACCGTATCGACGGCGGAAAGAGGACCGCTCTCCCGCGCTGTTCTCGGCCGAGCCGGGGTGGTACTGCTGGTCGAGACAGCTCGCAGACTGCGTAACCTGCCCCTGCACGAGGCCGTGCAGAACCAGGTCTGGCGTGTGGAACCCGGCGCCACCCGGCGCGACAGCCGGGCCGCCAGCCTGCCCGCGAGCAGAAACCTCCCCATCTGAACGAGCAGGATGGGTCCGTCGGAGAGCTGACAGATCCTCATACAAGACCGATGTCAGGCCGTTGGTCCAGAAACCGCTCCAGGACAAACCCTGGTCGGCTGAACGGGTGCCGCCTGTGGGAGTGATTGCATTTCACTTCTTCTGCGAAGACGCCGAGATGTGAAACCGATAAGGAAGTCCCAGCAAAGGAGTGACCGCATTGTATTTCCTTGCGGGTCCCGAAAGGCGCCCACGCAGACGTCGTGCAGCAGTCACGGGACTACTGGCCTCGTTCGTCACCGTGGTCGGAATGGCCGCGACGCCGGCGATCGGTCAGTCGCAGCCCGAGGCCGCCCTCTCTCAACTGCATGAGCTGGCTGCGAAGATGAAGCAGTTCGTCCCCGCCCAACAGCAGCGGTTCCTGTCGAGCTCAGGCCAGATGCTGCTCAATCTGCCGGACAACCAGCAGATGCTGCAGAAGCTGCGGGGCCGGGCGTCCCAGCGGCAGCCTGCGGCGCCACGGTCGGCGCCCCAGGGCTACGCCAACGACCCGAACGCCCCGGAGGACTTCCTGTCCCGGTTCGGCGGCAACACGCAGAACGAGCCGAGCACGGCTTGGTGCGGGAAGACGGCGGTCACCGGCTACGTCGACACCGGAAGTCTCATCTCATCGCTTGTCAACCCCAATCCAAGCCACAGCATCAGTATCGTGGGATGGTCCCGCACCACCGACCCGGACAAGAAACAACCGTCGTACACCGACATGGGCGCCCTGGTCGCCGATCCACCCCCGCCCGGCGTGACCCGCCGGGACATCATCGGTGACCCGACGCTGGGCTGCTCGAGCAGCAGCAACTTCTACTTCGGGACGACGGCCGCAGAGTTCCCGACCAGCGGCGGCTTCAGGACCGGTGTCTCGGTGTCCCGTTCCACGGACGGCGGTCAGAGCTTCCACTCGGTCATGGCGGCCAGCGCGGACGGAGGCAGCCACTTCTTCGACAAGCCGTGGATCGCCGTCGAGCCGGGACCGACCTCGTCCGCCTCCGACGACATCATCCACGTGACGTACACCGACTTCGACAACTCCGGAGTCAACTGTGGCGGCGTCTTCTGCACGGCGATCGAGTACGTCAAGTCGACCGACGGCGGGGCGACCTGGACAGCACCACAGGTGATCGACAAGGCCGTCGGCTTCGGCATCTCCGTGTTCGGGTCCCTGGTGGACGCGGGCTCGGGCGGCAACGTCTACGTCGCCTGGGAGCGCTTCGACCCCGACTACCAGACCCGGTCCATCAGTATCCGCCGATCGGTCGATGACGGCGCCAGCTTCGGCGCCACCAGCGTCGTCAGTTCAGTGGTGCCCACCGGCAACGGGACGACTATGCAGGGGCTGTTCCGCAACTTCGTGGATCTCCAGGGCCTGAAGGTCGATCCGTCGAACAAGGCGGTGTACGTCACCTGGAACGACGGTCGTTTCGCGCAGCAGCTGGACATCAACAGCGACTGCCAGCACCAACAGAAGTACTGCTTCGCCAGTGCGCTGTTGGCCAAGTCGACGGACGGCGGCGCCACTTGGAGTGCCCCCACCCGGGTGGACAACGGCCCTGTCGGACAAGAAGTCGACCGGATCCAGCCGGCTTTGGACGTGGACTCGCACGGAAAGCTCTGGAGTCTCTACTACGACCGGCTGGGTGCCTTCGAGGGTGTTGAGAGGAACTTCAGAATCGAGGCCGTGGTCGCCCAGTCCTCCGACGGGGGAAGCAGCTGGACGAGGAAGCCGGTGAGCTCGCGGTTCTTCCCGACCAAGGTGGATGAGAACACGCCACCGTTCTACATGGGCGACTACAACTGGATCACCACGGACAAGCTCAACATGTATCCCGGTGCCATCGCCTCCTGGGGAGACAACGACCTCGGCGACGCGAACGTGCGTACGGTGCACGTGCTTCCTGACCAGCCGAAGCCTTCGCCGAAGCCCGACGAGCACCACCACGAGCACAAGCCCCCCAAGCACGAGCACCACAAGGACTAGTAAAAGCACCTGGCTCAGCGCGTGAGACAGCGCTCGCCGGAAGGCCGATGAGGAGCATGTTCCGCATCGGCCCTCCGGCGGCCTGCGGACCAGGACCTGACGGCTCACAGGTGACGGGCCCCTGTCGGACGGTGAGGACAGCGGCGTACCCGGCACGCTCAGCCGCCCTGCGCGCCACCCCCGCGGCCGGCCAGCCGACGCGCCCAGCAGGCGGCAACGAGGGCGACGAACCGGGCATTGCCCACCGCGTAGCGCAGGAACATGCGGCGCGGCTCCTGGACCAGCCGGTGGAACCATTCGAGGCCGGCCCGCTGCATCCACCGCGGCGCCCTGCTGCGCACTCCCGCCACCACGTCGAAGGATCCGCCGACGCCGACCATCAGCGCGCAGCCCAGGTCCTTCTGCCGACGCGCGAGAAAGTACTCCTTGCGCGGACTCGGCACGGCGAGGAACAGGATGTCCGGACGGGCTTCGCGGACGGCCGCAACCACTTGGGGCTCCTGGGTCTCGTCCCAGTAGCCGTCCCGGTATCCGACGATCTCGACGCCCTGGGCTGCGGCGATGCGCGCGGTTTCCTCGACCACCTGGGGTGCGGCGCCCAGTAGGTAGACGCGGTATCCGCGGCGTGCCGAGCTGCGCCAGAGCGCCAGCATGAAGTCGATGCCCGCGACCCGTTCGGGCAGAGGGCTGCCGAGGAGGCGGCCCGCCCACACGACGGACTGCCCGTCGGCGTTGACGAGCGAGCACGAGCGGATGATCCGCGCCAGCTCCGGGTCGTCGTGGGCCTGGACGATCTTCGAGGCGTTCAGCACGACGTGCTGGTGAGGGCCGCCGTCCGCGATGAGTGCCTCGGCCGCCGCCACCGACTCCTCAAGGGTGAGCGGCTGGACGGGCAGTTCGCACACCGTCACTGGCCGGCACAAACCCGTCGTCCGCTTGGTCGTGGATTGGTCGGGGAGCCCCGGCGTGCGCGGTGTGTACACCTGTGCCTCCAACGCGTCGTCAGCCTTGACCGAGAAACGCAGCGTTCCAGAACCGCGCGAACGACTCCTCGACGCGATCGTGCGCGTAGAGCGGCCGCAGTTGATGCCACGCCTTCTGCTGGCGGTCCCGGACACCGTCGAGGTCGGTCCGGCACGCCTCGAGGAAACCGGTGACGGAGGCGACCGTGGGTTCGACGTCGTCCACGCATCCGTGACGGAAGAGTTCGGCGCAGCCGGGGGACGGGGTCGCCGCGACGGCGCAGCCCGCCTGCAACGCCTCGAGCAGGACGAAAGGGAGTCCCTCGGCCCAACGGGCCGGGAGGACGAACACGTCGACAGCGGACCAGAACGCGGGGACGTCCGCCGACCGGACCACACCGAGGTCGTGGTCCACACAGCCCATCCGGGACTGCGGCACGTCCCGGCGCATCCCGGCGACGGAGAAGTCCACGGCGGCGCCCGACCGCTTCATCCGGTCCACTGCATCGCACACGATGTCGAATCCCTTGGCTCGGCACATCGTGCCGAGCCATGCGACGCGCAGGGGACGCGCGGCATCCGATGCCGTTGACGACGTGCGGTTCCACGGAGGAAGCGCCCCGGCTTCGAGGTGCACCTCCGGTGCCGGGTTCCGGATCACCGTCACCGACCTGGTACGGCAGCCAGTGGTCCGCAGTGCTGTGGCCACGTCCTGGCTCAGGACGATCCAGTGGGCTCCGCCCAGTGCCTTCCGCAGGAGTGGGGCGGCGGAGAGCTTCGCCGGCAACTGGGCGCCGTGGAGGTGCAGCACCGGAGTGGACCGGCTGGCCCTGGCGAGGGTGACGACGAGGGCGTCCCGCAGCAGGGGGAGACCCCACTGGGAGATCGGCAGATAGACGGCGTCCGGACGTTTCGAGACCAGCGCCCAAGCGCAACGTCGCATGGCGGAGGCCGTGGCGCCGGCCTTCGAGGCCCAGGGCACCTCGAAGCGGTCGGACACGCGTTCCGCGGAAAGGGAGATGACATCCACGACATCACACACGCGCCGAAGCACCGGGGTGAAGAATTCGGCGGCCCTGCCCATGCCGCCGAGGCTCGCACTGTGCCTCAGTGCGAGGACGGTCGGCGCCGAGCGCTGCCGCGGATTCCTCGGGCGGATCTGGAACATGCCCCCTCCCTCCATACGGAATGAATCGGAACCAGGGGACCGCCGGTGACCTGGGGAGCGATGAAAGCCGAGGGATACCTGGGGATCAGGAAAAAATTTACCTGGATATTTTCCGGGCTTTCACAGCATCATGCCCGGGTCGCAGAGTCCAGTGCGACACGTTGGTCTCTTGTTATTCATAGGATATGTCGATGCCTGAACAGTGGTGACTCACGCGGCAGGCTCTCCAAGTTCGGTGCTCGGCGTGATAAAGATGCTCCTGGCCTGACGAAAGGGGGTGTCAGAAATGACGCCGGGCGACGCCGATCAGCTGTTCTGGTTCGCTTTTGTCGCGGTGTGCGCCGCGGGGGCCGTGCTTCTGGCAACCTGCATCCGGGGCGCGGCCTGGTTTCTGTGGACTGCCTGCCTGGTCCCCCTTTTTCTGCTGGGCAAGAACTTTGCGACTGTAGGGGCCGCGCCGGTCTATCTCATGGACGGCCTCGTCGCTTTTGCGTTGCTCGCGGCGGCAGGAGTCTGGGCGCCCCGGGCCTTCTCGGAAGATCGGCTGAGAGGATTCCGCTGGGTCGCATTGCTGCTCGCCGTCGTCACCGTCCCCGCAGTGTGGAGAGGAGTCGCGGCGGGATATCCCGATCCCCTCAAGGGCGTGATTCTCGGCCTGTACCCCGTCGTCGGATGGCTTGCGGCGACCTGGCTGCTCACCCGGACAGACCGGGAGTTCGTCCGCCTGCGCTGGGTCCTGTACGTACCGGCGCTCGGCGTGCTGCTGCAGGTGGTGCTCCACATTCCGCTGGTGCCCGCGGCTGCGGGGCTGTACCTGGCGATCGCGGGAGCGTTCGGCGTCCGGATGCGGTATCTCGGGGAAGGCCGCCTGCTGCTCGTCACGCTCGTGGGGCTGGCCCTGCTCACGGCCGATGACAGCAAGCGCGGCCCCTTGCTGACCGTGCTCGCCTCCCTGGTTGCGACGGCCGTCGCCCTCCGGTCCGGCGGCCTGCGCCTTCGGCGGTGGCCGCTCCTGTCGTGGTCCGTCGTCACACTGGGGCTGGTGGCAGCGATCAGCTTCGCGCCGCAGGGCAATCTTTCGGACATGCCGGTGGTGGGGGGCCTGGTCAGCCGGCTGGAGGCCGACGCGCACGATTCCGACAGCGAAGCCGCCAACAACGTCGAACTCCGGTACGCGATGTGGCGGAAAGCGCTGAAGGAGGCCGGGGAGCAGCCGCTTCTGGGAGCGGGCGCGGGACGTCCGCTCGACGTGCGGTTCGAAGGACAGGTGCTGCACGACCGCCGGTCGGGCCCGCACAACTCGTTCGTCGGATACATCTACTACCTCGGGTGGCCTGCCGGAATCGCCCTGGTGTTCCTGGTCGCCGCGACCCTGCGCCGCACATGGCGGGCACGCCGCCATCCGGTCGCCTCGGCCTGGTTCGGCGCGACTGTCGCGGTCTGCAGCACCGCCTTCACCAACGTCGCGCTGGAGTCCACCTTCATCGGCCTGCCGTCGTGGCTGGTGCTCGCCTGCGCCTACGCACTCGTCGGCGTCCCGCGGGAGCCGGGTACCGCCGAGAGGCCTCTGCTCACGGCCGCCTGCCGCCACGTTCCCGTCCCGCGCGGCTCCGGTGCCGCAACCGGGCGCCCGCCGGTCACCTCCCCGTCGGTGCCCGTCTTGTCCTGATCCAGTGCGCGGCCCGCGGACCACGGCCCACGAAACGCCGCGTCACATCCCCCTCTGGTCACCCGCCCCAAGCGACCCCATGGGTACGCATGCGAAAACGGCAGGAGAATCCCGTGCTTGAGCCGGACATCAAGGAGTTCTGGTCCGCGCACCCCTGCGGCGACAACATCTTCGGAGCGCCGAGCGGAGACGAGCGGCAGGACTACGAGGAGTTCTTCTCGCGGTACGACGCCGCGAAGTACCGGCTCGAATCTCACATCCCAGCATGTCTGGACCGGCTGAACGTCTCCGGCCGGCGGCTTCTGGAGATCGGGCTCGGACAGGGCTCGGAGGCCGAGCAGCTGATCCGGCGGGGCGCCCGGTGGACGGGGGTCGACCTGACCGAGACGGCGGTCAGGAGAACGGGGACCCGGCTCGCCCTGCGCGGACTGCCGTACGAAGGGCTGCACCAGGCCAGCGTTCTCGATCTTCCGTTCCCGGACGGGTCCTTCGACATCGTCTTCAGCCACGGGGTGCTCCACCACGTCCCCGACATCCACCGGGCCCAGAGGGAGGTCCACCGGGTCCTGAAACCCGACGGGGAGCTGGTGGTCATGCTGTACGCCCGCTGGTCGCTCAACTACCTGGTCTCGATCGGGCTGCTGCGGCGGGCAGCGCTCCTGGCGGCCCACCCTCTGGCGCGGGTGGGTGCGCTCCCCGCGCCCCGGGGGCTCCTCGGTGCCCACTTGGACAACGCCCGCAGGATCGGGCTCGCGCGGTATCTGCGCATGCGGAGGTTCATCCACAGCAATACCGACGGTCCGCACAACCCTTATTCGCGAGTCTACGACCTCTGGCGCGTCCGACGGGACTTCCCGGATTTCGACGTCCGCCACGCCGAAAAGAAGTTTCTGCACGCCCCGCCGCTGCCCGTTCACGGACTCGGCAGCGGGAGAGCACTGGGCTGGCACTTGTGGGTGCGCTTGACACCGCACGCGCGTTGACCGAGACCCTGCGGAGAATACGGCCGCACGGGGTAGCCCCGGCGCCCCTGCTGCCGTCCGTCACGGTCCGCTCCGCGCCCCGGCACGGCCGTCACCGATGGCTCTTGCGCTTTGACAGTCCAACCCTCAGGTGTGCCTGTGAAACAGTTCCGCCATCTGCGGTCCCAATCAACCGACGATATTCGACAGGTGAGTTCGACCTGTGAGCCCGGATCCGGCAGCTCGGTTCCGTGCGAGTCGAGCGACAGCTACCGATGGCGAAGGATCTTCGCCGTCGGCGCCACGACGATGGGCGCAGGAGGCATTTCCCGCATTGCCAACCTGCTGGTGCTTCCGTTCGTCGCCCGTGCTCTCGAAAAAGGGGAGTTCGGACTCTGGCTGAACCTCACCACTACCTTCACCCTGCTTTCCGCACTCGACTTCGGCGTCGGGCCCGCTGTGATGGGACAGGTATCCGAGGCTCGTGGGCGCGATGCCGTCTGCGCGGTACGCCGAGTGGTGACCACGGCCTTGGCCCTGCTGAGCGGTGTCGCTCTCCTGCTGCTCGCGATCTCCGGCATCCTCTCGCTCACACTGCCCTGGAACGATCTCCTTGGAGTGGGACACGAGGTGCCTGCCACAAACGTCGACCTGCTGGTCTTCGCGGCAGGGGCGACAGCCGCGCTGAGCCTCCCTCTGGGGATCGCCAACCGCGTGTACTACGCCCGTCAGCGTGGTCATGTGGTGGCGCTCTCGACGGCGTTCGGAGTTCTGGCGCAGGCGGCAGGACTCGTGGGCGTGGCGGCCCTGGCGCCGGACCTGCGATGGTTCTCGGCCGTGTATCTCGCCACCTCTCTGCTCGCCGGCGTCACCACGACACTCCTACTGGCCCGGTCTGTTCGCGAGTTCCGCCCTCGGCTGCGTGACGTGGACCGGTCGACGTGCGGCAGGCTCGGCCGGGAGGGTGTGCAGCTCTTCCTGTTGACGGTGATCGGGATCGTGGCCTACAAGTCGGACGCCTTCGTCGTCGGGCACTATCTGGGTGCGAACCGAGTCGCCGAATACGTGCTGCCGTTCACCGTGTACGCACCGGTGCTCACCGCCGCCGAAGGGTTTCTCACACCGTTGTGGGCGACCTACCGGGAGGCATGGGCGCGCGGCGACCACGCCTGGGTACGGAGGGCGTTTCTGCGGTCGGTGGTTCTGTCGGCTGCCGTCGGCGTGGTGGCCGCCAGTGTCCTCGCGCTGATCACCCCGTGGCTCCTGCGCCTCTGGATCGGTGACGGGGCAGTCGTTCCGTCTCGGGGGTTGCTCGTGGCACTGGGAGGCTATGTCGTCGTGATGTGCGTGAGTGCCGCGGTCGGGGTGTTCCTCAACGGAGCCGGAGCGCTGAGGCCACAAATGATCGCCGGCGGCCTCATGGCCGTGCTGAATGTGATGGCATCGATCTGGTCCGTCGGCCACCTCGGTCTGGCGGGGCCGCTGTGGGCCACAGTCGCCACTCAGACCCTTGTCGTCCTCGTGCCGTGCATGCTGGTTGCGCGTCGACGGCTGACGCGTCCCCGTGCCATCGCCAGGGGTATGCTCCGGACCGTCGGCTGAGGCACTGCCGCCCCGCTGTAGGTCATTCGGGACCGGAGAGCGGTGCAGGACGCATTGAGTCCACGTGCTGTACGGCGCGGGGCATTGTGTACGGCGTTCCACCGGCCGGGTCGACATCTTCATCACCGAGCCAGGCCATGTACGGGTCCCGTTGTCGCCGATATTCATCGAGATGTTCGGGGCACTTGCCGTTGGTGAGCACCACCATCGGCACGCCTGATGACGCTGCCGTACAGAGGAAACAGGTGAGTTCACTGTCGGCGCGGCGCGGCTGTAGGTGATGCATGTTCTGCCGGTCCATTCTGTGAGGTGCCCTCAGGAGAATTCGCAGGGCGCCTTCAGCCTGGTTTTCACCTGTTGCATACCCTGGAAAAGGAGTCCTCCCGGTGTTCTCCACAGTCTGCGTCGTCGGCCTCGGCTACATCGGTCTCCCCACCGCCGCTGCCCTCGCCACCAACGGGATCGACGTCATCGGCGTCGACATCAACCCCGCCACCGTCGAACTCATCAACGCCGGCCGTGCCCCCTTCGTCGAACCCGACCTCGCGGTGGCCGTCAGCGGCGCCGTTGCCATGGGGCGGTTGCGGGCGACGGGCGTGCCCGAGCCCGCCGACGCCTTCATCATCGCGGTGCCCACGCCGCTGCGGGAGGACCGCACCGCGGACCTCTCGTACGTGCGCAGTGGTGCTGCCTCGGTCGCCGAGGTGCTCAAGGCGGGCGACCTCGTCATCCTCGAGTCCACCTCGCCGCCCGGCACCACCGTGGAACTCTCCCGGTGGCTGAGCAAGCACCGGCCCGATCTGACGTTCCCCCACGAGGTCGGCGACGCCCCCGACGTACGGGTCGCCCACTGCCCCGAGCGTGTCCTGCCGGGGCGGACGATGATCGAGATCGTGACCAACGACCGGGTCGTCGGCGGGGTGGGCGAGGGCTGTGCGGAGCGGGCACGCACGCTTTACGAGGTGTTCACCAAGGGGGAGTGCCTGCTCACCGATGCCACCACGGCGGAGATGGCGAAGCTCAGCGAGAACGCCTTCCGGGACGTGAACATCGCCTTCGCCAACGAACTGTCCATGGTCTGTGACCACCTCGGCATCGACGCCGGCGACGTCATCGCCCTGGCCAACCGGCATCCCCGCGTCGACATCCTGCGTCCGGGACCGGGCGTGGGCGGGCACTGCATCGCCGTGGACCCGTGGTTCATCGTGTCCACGGCCCCGCAACAGTCGCGGTTGATCCGGCTCGCCCGTGAGGTCAACGACGAGCGGCCCGGCTATGTGCTCGGCGAGGTCGTCCGGACCGCCGAGCGATTCAAGGACCCGGTGATCGCGTGCCTCGGCCTGTCCTTCAAGGCGAACATCGACGACCTGAGGGAGAGCCCCGCCCTGCACATCGTCACGCAACTGGCCGATCGCCGGGTCGGCCGGCTGCTGGTCGCGGAGCCGCACATCGCAGAGCTTCCGGAGTCACTGGCACGTCCGGGCGAGGTCGCACTTGTCGACGCCGTCACCGCCGTGCGGGATGCCGACGTCGTCGTGCTGCTCGTGGACCACGATGCCTTCCGCGGCGTCAAGCGGGCCGCCCTGCGTGGCAAGGCGGTGTTCGACACCCGCGGCCTCTGGCGCTGAGGCGGAATCGGCCGCGGTCTGTGGCGGGGAACCGAATTGCGCGGGGCGTTCGCACAGTCCCATCCAGTGCCCGATCGCCCGTACGGTACGGTCCGCGGCGCGTCCGTCGCCGTACGGGTTGACGGCCTTCGCCATCGCGGCATACGCCTCCCGGTCGTGCAGCAGCAGGCGCACCTGCTTCACGATGTGCTCGCGGTCGGTGCCCACCAGGCGGCTCGTGCCGGCCCGCACGGCCTCCGGACGTTCCGTGGTGTCCCGCATCACCAGCACCGGCTTGCCCAGGCCCGGCCCCTCCTCCTGAATGCCGCCGCTGTCGGTCAGGATGAGGTGCGCGCGGTTCATCAGCCGGGCGAACGCTCCATAGGCCAGTGGATCCGTCAGGCGGACGTTGTCGAGGTGGGCGACCTGGGGCAGGATCGCCGCCCGCACCACCGGATTGGGGTGCAGCGGGAGCACGATGAGCAGCTCGGGCTCGGTACGGGCCAGGTCGGCGAGGGCGCCGCCGATGGACTCCATTCCGCTGCCCCACGACTCGCGGCGGTGGGCCGTCACCAGCAGGACTCGGCGTGCGGTGTCGTCGAGGTCGGCCAGAGCTGGATCCCCGTAGTGCGTCTTGCGCCCGACCGCCCAGTGCAGGGCGTCGATGACCGTGTTCCCGGTGACCACGACCGAGGACTCCGGGACGCCGTCCCGCAGCAGGTTGTCGCGCGCGTGCCAGGTAGGCGCCAGGTGCAGGGAGGCGAGCTGGGTCGCGAGCCGGCGGTTGATCTCCTCGGGAAAGGGCGCGTACCGGTCGTCGGTGCGCAGCCCCGCCTCCAGGTGGACCACGGGGATCCGGTGGTAGAAGGCGGCGAGAGCCCCGGCGAACGCGGTCGTGGTGTCGCCCTGGACCAGCACCGCGTCCGGACGCTCGTTCCGCAGCAGGGGGCACAGCCCGTTGAGGACGCGGACGGTGATGTCGGCCAGGGACTGGCGCCGGCTGAGGATGTCCAGGTCATGGTCGGGGCGGATGCCGAACAACGCGTGCACCTGGTCGAGCAGGCCGCGGTGCTGAGCCGTCACCGCCACCGTCGGACGGAACAACCGGGACCGGTTGAGTGCCTCGATCACCGGAGCCATTTTGATGGCCTCTGGTCTCGTTCCGTAAACGACCATCAATCGCTTCACCCGAGTCTCCTTCCGAGCGGCTCCGGACCGCAGCCGGGCCGACCACCACCGGTGGCCGTATTCTCCGGAGCGGAAGAAGCGCTCTCCGGCCATCAGCGAATCGGTATTCCGCGACCATGCCCGCCATGCCAAAGGCGTGTTCACCCCTGCGTATGGAGATGTTCGTCCGTCTGGTCCGCTCGGCAGGAAAGGCGCGAGTGCGGGTCAATCGCCCTGCCTACAATGCGCCGTGGATCCGCATTCCCTCCTGTAAGGCAGGAAATTGAAAACAGTCCTCCTGTCCCCGCGCACCGGTGCCGTCACAGTGGGGGAAATTCCCGCACCCGAAGCAGCCGCCGGCACGGTGCTGATCCGCAACGACTGGTCGCTCATCAGCGCGGGTACGGAGCGGGCCACCGTCTCTACCGGTGCGCAGAGCCTGATCGGCAAGGCGCGACAACGGCCCGACCAGGTGGCGCAGGTGCTCGACAGTGTGAAGCGGACAGGCCTCGTCGAGACCTACCGGACGGTCCAGGAGCGTCTGGATCGTCCGGTGCAGCTCGGATACTCCTGTTCGGGCACGGTCCTGCGGACGGGTGAGGGAGTCAGCGACATTCGCCCCGGGATGCGGGTCGCCGCAGCCGGTGCCCGCTACGCGTCGCACGCGGAGATCGTCGCTGTGCCATGCAACCTTGTGGTGCCCGTACCGGACGGCGTGGACACCCAGTGGGCCGCCTTTGCCACAGTCGGCGCGATCGCGCTCCAGGGCATCCACCAGGCCGAGGCTGTACCTGGTTCCCGGATCGCCGTCATCGGTCTGGGCCTGGTCGGTCAGATCACGCTGCATCTGCTGCGCGCCTACGGGTACGACGGGCTGGGCATCGACCCCGACCCGGCCATGGTGGAGCTCGCGGAGTCGGCAGGGCTCGTGGCCTACCCGCGTGATGCCGACGGCCTGCCCGGCGTGCTGTCCCGGCGGTGGGCCGGTGCCGGGGCGGACGCGGTGCTCATCACCGCCGCCACGTCCAGCTCCGACCCCGTCGAGTTCGCCGGCCGCCTCGCCCGTGACCGTGCCACGGTGGTGGTCGTCGGCGACGTGAAGGTGGCGCCGCCGCGGTCGTCGTACTACCACAAGGAACTGTCGATCCGCTACGCGCGGTCCTATGGCCCGGGCCGGTACGACCGGCGCTTCGAAGAGGACGGCCAGCCCTATCCCGAGGGCTACGTCCCCTGGACGGAACGCCGCAACCTCGCCGAGGTGCTGCGGTTGCTGGCGACCGGCGCGGTGGACTTCGCCCGGCTGGAGCCACGGGTCTTCCCCGTGGAGGAGGCGGCCGACGCGTACGAGGCCCTGAACCCGTCCGGCACCGGCCGGAGCGTCGCCCTGCTCCTGCGCTACCCCGGCACGGCGCAGCTCCCGGCCCAGCCGGTGCCCCCGGCCGGCTCCCGCACGTGGAGCACCCCACAGGGAACCGTTCGCATCGCGGCGATCGGGGCGGGCAACTTCGCGACGCGGACGCTCTTCCCCGAGCTGGAGCGAGAGCCTGGCGTCACGTTCTCCTGGGTGGCCGGCGGACGGGGGCTGTCCGCCGCGCACCAGGGCCGGCGGTGGGGCTTCCGTACCATCGCGCAGAGCGTCGACACCGGCCTCGCCTCGGGTGACGCGGACTGCGTGATGGTGCTCAGCCGCCACGACAGCCACGGCCGGTACGCGGCGCGGGTGCTACAAGGCGGCGCCGCCCTGTACTGCGAGAAGCCGCTGGGCCTCACGGAGGCGGAACTGGAGGACCTCGCGGACGCGTGGCTGCGCTCCGGCGCCCCGGCGATGGCCGGGTTCAATCGGCGGTTCGCCCCCTCGGTGCGGGACCTGCGCGCCGCACTCCCCACCGGAGCGCCCCTCCAGGTCGTCCACCGGGTGTTCGCCGGCCGGCTCCCGGCCGAGCATTGGTACTTCGACCCGCACCAGGGCGGTCGGCTGCTGGGCGAGGTGTGCCACTTCATCGACACCGCAAACTTCCTGGTCCCCGGCAGACCGCTGGCCGTGCGGGCGGTCGGCGTGGACGCACGGGACTCGGCCGCCGCGCAAAGCGTCACCCTCCAGATCACGTACGACGACGGGTCTGCCGCGTCCGTCGTGTACGGGGGTCTGACACCACCCGGAGCCCCCAAGGAACTTCTGGAAGTGGCCACCGACGGCGTGGCGGCCCGGATCGACGACTTCCGTGCGCTCACCGTGTGGAAGGGCGGCAGGGCGGCCACGACGAAGTACCGCGGCGCGCCCAAGGGCCATGCGGCCGAGATGCGCGCCCTGGTCCGCCTCGTCCGCAACGAGCCGTTGGACGAGGAGACCGCTGCCGCCGCCGACTTCGCGTCGGCACTGTGGAGTTCGCTCGTCGCGTGCCGCGCGGCCCAGTCGCTCACGGAGGACCGTGTCATGGAGAACGCCCCCTCTACACCCGCTCTGGCCAGGGCCCTCGGATGCGCGCAGGCGGCCGCCGTGCCGAAACCGGGTCGGCAGGCCAATGGCTCCGCATCGGCCACGGCGGCCCTGTGATGTGCGGCTTCGTCGTTCTGCTGAACGGGGCCGGGCGGGACCGGCGGCCCTCGTACCCGGACCCGTGCGCGGCGATCGCGCACCGCGGCCCCGACGCGAGCGGACACCTGGAACTCGGCGGGGACACCTGGCACGCGGCGCTTCACTTCCGCCGCCTGGCCGTCGTGGACCTCGACCCCAGAAGCGACCAGCCCTTCGGGTCCCCCGAGCGGGGCGTGATGGTCTACAACGGCGAGCTCTACAACACCCCGCACCTGCGCGAGGTGCTGCGGAAACGGGATGTGAGGTTCACGACCGAGGGCGACACCGAGGTCCTCTACGAGCTGCTGCTGCAGCCGGACGCGCCGCGGCTGCTGGACCAGCTGGACGGCATGTTCGCCTTCGCCCTCGTCCTGCCCGACGGCGAACTGCGCTACGGGCGTGACCGGCTGGGCGTGAAGCCGCTGTACGCGGCATCGGACGGGGCGGGCCGACTGGTCGCGCTCGCCAGCGAGATCGAACCGCTGCGCGCCGCGGGACTGACCGGCGACGCCGACCCGGTCGCGGTGGCGCAGGGTGCCATGTTCCTGTGGACGCCGCCGCCGCGAACCGGCTGGGATCGCGTGCGTGCGGAGTCGGCGGGAACGGTGCTGTCCCGGCGCGCCCCGGAGTACGACGAGCCCTCACCCTGGTGGCGGGCCGGTGTCGCTCAGCCCGCTGAGGACATCGGTGCCGCGGTCCGTGAGTCGGTCGCCCGGCAGGTGTGCGCGGACGTGACGGTGGGCCTGCTGCTGAGCGGCGGTCTGGACAGCACCTGGCTGGGCGTGGAACTGCTCAGGGAGGGCTTCGCCGGGCCCGCCTTCGCCGCCCGACCGGGGGGCGGTGCGGCCGCCGGGGAGCCGTTCGAGGACGACGCTCCCTACGCGGGCCGGGTGGCCCGGCAGCTGAACCTGCCGCTCACCTGGGTCGACCTGGACGTCGACGTGCTGCGCCGGGTCCCGGAGCTGGTCAGCACCATGGAGCTGCCCTTCGGGGACCCGGCCGCCGTCGCCCTCATGCAGTTGTCGCACGCCGCACGCGGCAAGGCCACCGTGCTGCTGTCGGGGCTCGGTGTCGAGGAACTGTTCCTCGGATACGAGCGCTACCAGGCCGTGTTGCTGCTGCAACGGCTCCCCGCGTGGGCGCGCCCCGCCCTCGGCGCCGGCGCCCTCGTACCCCCACCCCGGCGCTACCGGGGACGCGCGGACAAGTTCGGGCGGCTGCTCCAGCTGGGTCCACGCGACTGGTCGTGGGCGACGCAGGCGTATTACTCCGGGCGGGAGTGGGCGGCACTGTCGCCGCTCGTCGGTCTGGACGCGGTCACCGAGCGGCACCGTGAGGTGGCGGGCGCCGTACTCGACGGGGGTGGTACGCCCCTCGCGGCGTTGGTGGAGTGCGACCGGCGGCTGTTCCTGCCGGGGCTGAACCTGCTGTACGGCGACCGCGCGTCGATGCGGGCGAGCGTGGAGCTGCGGGTGCCCTTCCTGGGGGAGCCGGTGGTGGCCGCCGCCCTCGGCGCGGTCGCGGAGGAGCAACTGCGCCTGGGCGACGGCAAGGCGCGCTTCCGCGCGGCCGCGGTGGCCTCCGGCGTACCGGAGTTCGTCACCCGGCGGCCCAAGACGGGGTTCGGAGCTCCGGTACGGTCGCTGCTGCGCGAGCATGGTGCCCGGCTGTGGACCGAGGTACGGCGCTCCCCGGTTTTCGACGATGTCTTCGACCGGCGCACCGCGGACCGAATCGTCGCCGAACACGTGCAGGCGCGGCGGGACCGGGGTCTCGCGGTATTCGGGTTGTTCTGCGCGGCCGTGTGGTGGGAGCGGAACGCGGTGGGGGGCTCCGGGCGGACCGCTGACGTCCTGGCGAACTATCAGGCGGCCGGGGTCCGCTGACCGACCGGGGCTGCGGGCCCCCGTCCGTCCGGCAACACGGCGTGCAGGGCGGTCAGCGCGTCCAGCATGGGCGCGGCGCTCCACCGGGGCGACTCCCACAGGGCCCTGTTCCCGTGGGACCCGCCTGCCCGCGGCTGCGTGCCGAGGCCGGGGTAGCGGTCCACGACGGCGGACAGTACGGAGCGGGCGAAGCCGGCCCCGACGAATCCGTGCCCGGCCGCCCAGGCCGCCATCCGCACCGCTGTCGCGTCGTTGTTCGGGTCGCGTCGGGTGCGGCCGTCCGCGAAGTAGCGGGGCAGGGGGCCGTCGAACAGGTGCCGCAGGTAGTGGCCCGTGCCGCGTTCGAGAGGGCCCCGGACGTCCAGGTCGAGCAGCGTTCCCGCCTGTTCGAGGCGCAGCAGTACGTATCCGGTGTGGAAGCCGTCCACCCAGTCGAGCCGCGGGCCCCGCCCGTACGGCCACGAGCCGTCGGGACGCTGGCCCGCCAAGCTCACCTCGACCGCACCGCGGGCGGCGTCGGTCAGCCGGTCCTCCAGGCCGTCGGGCAGGGCCACGGTGCGCGCCAGGCGGGCGGCGAGCGCGGCACCCATGAGGTTGGCGTTGTGCACGAGGACGCCACTGGTCGGGGTGTAGGTGAAGAACGCGCCGTTGTGCAGGTGCTCCAGCAGCCCGTGGGCGAGAGACCGTACGGCCTCGGGGCCGAGCGTCCCGGTGTCCAGGCAGCCGTCCGCGCAGAAGGTGGTGGCCACCAGGTTCGGGACGGAGGCGGGGTAGTACGCCCAGCGGGTCTGCACGTCGAACTCGTAGCGCCACAGACCGGCGTAGCGTCCGGACATCTGCTCGGCGGCCGTCGACAGGCCGAGCCGCAGGGCGCGCTCCTGCCACACGGGGTGGGCGGAGAGCCGGGCGCAGGCGCCGGCCGCGGTCCCGGTGGCCGTGGCGGTGCGCAGCGGGCGGATGCCCAGGATTCCTCGCAGGTCGACCCGGCTGCGTTTGACGGCCTGCAGGATCGCCTGGCGGAGCACGCGGTGCACGGCCAGCCGCGCCGCCGGGCCGGTGAGCCCGTCGTACGGATCGGGGCCGGCCCAGTCGCGGGCGTCGGCCCACCGGAAGAGCCGGTCGGCCAGGGCGAGCACGTCCATGGCGTCGCGGGGCTCGCGGGGGGAGCCCTCGGCGGTGCGCCGGTGCGGTCCGGAGCGGTCCTGGGGTGAGGGGACGGTGGGGGTGGTTCTCGACGGCACGGGTACTCCTGGTGATCAGTAGGCCCCGGTGCCCGCGAGGACGGCCCTGACCGTCCGCACCAGCACCTCCAGGTCGATGGACGGCGACCAGTTGTCCACGTACCGCAGGTCCAGGGCGACCGTCTCGTCCCAGGAGAGGTCGGAGCGGCCGCTGACCTGCCACAGGCCGGTCAGTCCGGGTTTGACGGCCAGCCTGCGCAGCTCCACCTCGTCGTAGTCGGCGACCTCGTCGGGCAGGGGCGGCCTCGGTCCCACCAGGGACATGTGTCCCTGCACCACGTTGAACAGCTGGGGCAGCTCGTCCAAGGAGTAGCGGCGCAGCACCCGGCCGACGCGGGTGATCCGGGGGTCGCGGCGGATCTTGAACATTCGGCCGTCCTGTTCGTTGGTCGCGGCCAGCTGGTGCCTCAGCCGCTCAGCGTCGGCGACCATGGTGCGGAACTTCGCCATGGTGAAGGGCTTGCCGTCGCGTCCGATGCGCGTCTGCCGGTACACGACGGGACCCGGGGAGTCCAGCAACACGGCGAGAGCCACGGCCGCGAACAGCGGGGCGAGCAGCACGATCAGCAGTGCCGCGCCCAGCCGGTCGGTCGCCGACTTCAGCAACGCCGCGCATCCCCGCCGTAGGGGCGGGGCCACGTCCAGCAGTGTGAGCCCGGCCACCGAGGAGACGCCCACCCGGCGCCGGGCCACCTCGGTCAGGCCGGGTACGACCACGAGCGGGCAGCCCTCGTTGTGCAGTGCCCACGACAGCCGCCTCAGGCGCGGTCCGGTCATGCACGGCCCCGGCACGATGAGCACGACGTCCACGTCGAGCTGCCGGGCGGCCTGCAGTACCGGGCCGGAGTCGGCCGCCATGAGCGGTGGCGCCTGCCGGTCGAGCCGAGCGGCGACCGGGGCCAGCGCATGCGGGTCCTCGTCGCCGATCGGGCACACACCGACGACGACGAACTCGTGGTCGGTGCGCTTGGCGAGGTGGCTCACCGGACCCTCGACGGCGTTCGCCTCACCGATCACCAGGGCCCGGCGGACGGCCCGGCCGCCGCGGCGGCGGCCCATCAGATGACGGTGGATGAGCGTGTGCACGGCGGCGCTCGTAGGGGCGCAGGGCACCAGGGCGGCCAATGCGAAGAGAAACGGGGACTCCTCGCCCGTCGCTGCCCGCACAACTGCGAGCAGTCCGACCAGCACCAGCCAGTCCTGCAGCGCGGGGACGAGGTTGCCACGCTCACCGAGACGGCGTTGGGCGTAGCGGTCCCGTGCACCGCGCACGAGGAGCCAGGCCGTGGCCGCCACCAACGCGTGGGCGATGGCATGCCTGCTGTCGGCCAGCGCGAAGGCCAGGTAGACCGGAACCAGGGCGCCGGCCGCGTCGCCGAGGACGGCGACCGACCCGTACCAGGGCGGTTTGCCGGTGCGGCGCCCGGCAGGGGGCTGCTTCCGGATGACCTGGGTCTGCGCGGGTCTCGGCACTGGTACGTGGGGCATTGTCTCCCCAAACAGCCACATTCGCCCTCCAAGCTGATCAAAAAGGACTAATCGAGTGTGTCTGGCGGACTGCGGGGATCGGGGCGCGACGCTGGGCCAGGGGCGAACTCTCACCCGATGAGCAGAGTTTTATGACTCGCATACCCGAACCAGGGGAATCGGGAGAGGTCGGAGCACAGATGAGGGGCCGGGGCCGCGTTCTGCGGCCCCGGCCCCTGCATTGCGTACGAACGCCGGTTACTTCACCGGTTCCGGCTCCGGCTCGCTCTCCGTCTCCGCACTGCCCGCCGGGTCGACAGGCGTCTTGACGGAGTCGAGGAGCAGCTGGGCCACGTCCACGACCTGGATGGACTCCTTCGCCGAGCCCTCGTTCTTCTTGCCGTTGACCGAGTCGGTCAGCATGACCAGGCAGAACGGGCAGGCGGTCGAGACGATGTCCGGGTTCAGGGACAGGGCTTCGTCGACGCGCTCGTTGTTGATGCGCTTGCCGATCCGCTCCTCCATCCACATCCGCGCGCCGCCGGCGCCGCAGCAGAAGCCGCGCTCCTTGTGGCGGTGCATCTCCTCGTTGCGCAGGCCCGGGACCTTGCCGATGATCTCGCGCGGGGGCGTGTAGATCTTGTTGTGGCGGCCCAGGTAGCACGGGTCGTGGTACGTGATGATGCCCTCGACCGGCGTGACCGGGACCAGCTTGCCCTCGTCGACGAGGTGCTGGAGCAGCTGGGTGTGGTGGATCACCTCGTAGTCGCCGCCGAGCTGCGGGTACTCGTTGCCGATCGTGTTCAGGCAGTGCGGGCAGGTGGCGACGATCTTCTTGGCGGACTTCGGCTTCTTGGTCGAGGGGTCCTCGTCGTCCTCGCCGAAGGCCATGTTCAGCGCGGCCACGTTCTCCATGCCGAGCTCCTGGAACAGGGGCTCGTTGCCCAGGCGGCGGGCGGAGTCACCGGTGCACTTCTCGTCGCCGCCCATGATCGCGAACTTGACGCCCGCGATGTGCAGCAGCTCGGCGAAGGCCTTGGTGGTCTTCTTGGCGCGGTCCTCCAGGGCACCCGCGCAGCCGACCCAGTACAGGTACTCGACCTCGGACAGGTCCTCGATGTCGCGGCCGACGACCGGGATCTCGAAGTCGACCTCCTTGGTCCACTCCAGGCGCTGCTTCTTGGCCAGGCCCCAGGGGTTGCCCTTCTTCTCGAGGTTCTTGAGCATCGTGCCCGCCTCGGACGGGAACGCCGACTCGATCATCACCTGGTAACGGCGCATGTCCACGATGTGGTCGACGTGCTCGATGTCGACGGGGCACTGCTCGACGCAGGCGCCGCAGGTGGTGCAGGACCACAGCACGTCCGGGTCGATGACGCCGTTCTCCTCGACCGTGCCGATCAGCGGACGCTCGGCTTCGGCGAGGGCGGCGGCCGGGACGTCCTTGAGCTGCTCCTCGGACGCCTTCTCCTCGCCCTCCATCGTCTTGCCGCCGCCGGCGAGCAGGTACGGGGCCTTGGCGTGCGCGTGGTCGCGCAGCGACATGATCAGCAGCTTGGGGGAGAGCGGCTTGCCGGTGTTCCAGGCGGGGCACTGCGACTGGCAGCGGCCGCACTCGGTGCAGGTGGAGAAGTCCAGCAGACCCTTCCAGGAGAACTGCTCGACCTGGGAGACGCCGAAGACGTCGTCCTCGCCCGGGTCGGTGAAGTCGATCGGCTCACCGCCGGACGTCATCGGCTGGAGGGCGCCCAGCGCGGTGGAACCGTCCGCGTTCCGCTTGAACCAGATGTTCGGGAAGGCGAGGAAGCGGTGCCAGGCCACGCCCATGTTCGTGTTGAGCGAGACCGTGATCATCCAGACCATGGTCGTGCCCAGCTTGATCATGGCGAAGAGGTAGGTGAGGTTCTGCAGCGTCGTGAGGCTGAGCCCCTTGAAGGCCAGGATCAGCGGGTACGAGGCGAAGTACGCCGCCTCGTAGTGGTCCACGTGGTGCAGCGCGCCCTCAAGGCCGCGCAGGGCCATGATCGCCAGACCGATGATGAGGATGACGTACTCGACGAAGTACGCCTGGCCCATCTTGGAGCCCGCGAAGCGCGACTTGCGGCCGGGCCGGGACGGCAGGCTGAGGAGCCGGATGACCATCAGCGTGATGATGCCGAGCGTGGTCATGGTGCCGATGAACTCGATGTAGAGCTCGTACGGCAGGAAGTCGCCGACGACCGGCAGTGTCCAGTCGGCCTGGAACAGCTGGCCGTAGGCGTTGATGATGGTCGGCGGCAGGGTCAGGAAGCCGATGGCCACGAACCAGTGGGCGACACCTACCACGCCCCAGCGGTTCATGCGCGTGTGGCCGAGGAACTCCCTGACCAGCGTCACGCTGCGCTGGTAGGGGTTGTCGGTCCGGCTGCCGGCGGGGACGGGCTGGCCGAGCTTGAAGTACCGGACGAACTGACCGATGGCGCGTGCGAGAAGGGCAACGCCGACCACGGTCAGGACCAGCGACACGATGATCGCGGCGAGTTGCATTGGGGGCTCCTCGGGCCTGCGAGGGGGTTCCGTCTCCTCCGATGTACTTCCTGTGTACTCCGAGGAGTGATTACTAAGCGGTAACTTATGCAGTCCTCTGAGACTACCCACTTACGTTGCCGCACTGTAGTGGCGCGAGCGGTGATCTGCGTCGCTGTGGAGCCGTCCCTCCGGCTCAGCCGCCGAAGCTGCCCGTCTTTCGGAGCTCTCGTGCGCCCGGAGCTCTCGTGCGCCGCGGTGCCCTTCGGTGGGGATCGTGGTCGCGCAGCAGGGTGGAGGCGCCGATGCCAGTCGTTACCGCGCCGGTGGCAGGATCGAAGTGCGGTATCCGTCTGCTGGAGGGTACATCTGCACGAGGCACCGACGCACTCCAGCGCCTTTGGCTCCCTCGCCACTCCTTTTTCTATGCCGGTGCCTTCGCGATATCGGCAGCCGTGTCCCGGGAGTCGTTTCGCCGTCACCTTTCTTTCACTCGGCCTCAAGCGGCTTTGATCCCGTCTGAGCTCGTTAAATACAAGTCGTTCCGTATCCCAGCGTTTATGCTGCTCGGACGTAAAGGGGCCTCGCGTTCTGCTGCGTCGATCTCCGCGAACAGGTCGAATAGTGTGATCGAATGGTGAGTGATGAAATGAGTGAATCGGTAGCTCGGTGGGGTGGACACCGGCCACCTCCCCTTCGCGTTTCTCTGCCTCCGCCCTCAGGTCGTGTGTTCCATTCCGCGGTCCGATACTTCGTCAGGGCTCTGGCGGAGCAGGGTGTCCGGGTCCAGCCCCAAACGATGGGACGGAAGGTCGGGTACGCTCTCGCAAAGCCTGGACTACGTCTCCCTGCCCGGCTTCGCCGCCGTAACGGGCCGATCATCGTGCCCATGATGGGACCAAGCTTCGGTCGGCTTTATACAGCTGCCCTGGTCGGAGACGTCGTACCGTTCTGCTGGGACGTTTGGCAGCCGCAATGGGAGATGTGGGCGCGCCACCTGCGTCGCTTGCGGCCTCCCGCCGTCTTCGCGACGGCAGAACAGTCCGCCCGCTTCCTGGCGCATGCGTTGCCGGAATCCCGAGTGGTGCACATCCCGGAAGCAACACGACTGTCCCTGCATGATCCCGGACGCCCCCTCGCGGCCAGGAGCATCGGCGTGCTGGAACTAGGGCGGCGCTATCAGAAGTGGCATGACGCTGTGCGTGACGCTATCACGTCCCCTCCGGGTCACTGTCACCTCTATGAGAGTCGGCCCGGCCAAGTGGTATTCCCTCATGAGCCAGATCTGTATCGCGCTTTTTCGAACACGGTGATCTCCGTCTGCTTCCCGCGCTCGCTCACCCATCCGCACGTCGCAGGAGATGTCGAGACCACGACCCAGCGCTACTTCGAAAGCATGGCCTCGGGATGCCTGGTGCTGGGACACGCACCCAAGGAACTGGTCCGGCTCATGGGGTACAACCCGGTGGTCGAGGTCGACTGGACAGCACCTGCCGAGCAGGTTCGGGACATCCTCAACGCACCGCATCGGTGGCAGTCGCACGTTGATGAAGCACTCAGTCGGGTGCGCGAAGTGGGTGACTGGAGCCTGCGGGTCCCTGAAATCAAAGCCACGGTCGAGGCCACCGTGAGGGAACAGCGACTCCGGTAACTCCGGCTCGCCATCGTCAAGGCAGCGGCGAACTCCGCTTCCCGGACTCCTGCACGGTCATGCGCCGGCGGCGACATCCTGGGCATCGTCGTCCACCCGGGCGAGCGTGCGCACGAGGGCGGTAGCCACTGGCAACCGGCCGCTTTCGGCGCTGAGGACCCTGAGCCCGGACAAGACGTCGGCGCATTACCCGCCCGCCCAGCGGATCAGGCTGCGCACCGAGTGGACCAAGCGACCGGTCGAGCAGCATGCGTGTGCCCAGGCGCTCGGTTTGTGGAACGGCACCGGGCGATCGCCTCGAGCAGTGAGGGGAGACGTTCGGAGTGCGCAGCCTCCCGCCATGGTTCCAAGCTGCTCGGTGAGTTGGCGGGAGGCGGGCAGGGGAGTGCAGGGTATGCAGGCGTGGACTTCTCAATCATGCTGAGTGGCATCACCGTGATCACGGACGACCGCGCCCTTCGCCTGTTCACCCGGCCCCCCATCCCCGGCCCAGATACAGACGCCGGTCGTGGAAGGTGGGCGTGGCCTCCGGCAGTTACGGGCATTCTCGGTGGAATCGCCAGTGCTGGCCGACACCCAGGTCATCAAGAAGGGGACTGGTCGGTCAGGCCAACCCACCGGCACTCTGCTGCCGGTCCCTCGATCGGGTCCGCGGAGACCTGCTGCGCTTTCCGGCGGGCGAACCAGTGGCCGTTCCTGGCGGTGAGCCGAGGCGACGGTGGTCGCCCCGGCCTGGTCGCGTGGGGGAACGCGACCTGGCTTTGGGCGTCCGCTGCCACTGATCGAGGGCATTTCCGGCTGCGTCAGCCGGTGCAGCAGGCCTGGCCGATGAGGAGTTGGTGGTCTTGCATGACCCGCGACCGCAGCCGGCGCCTCAGCAATGGATAGGAGAGACGGTGCAGGCGCGCGGCCCGGGCGAAGGCTCCGTTACGGAACGCCTGCTTTGTCAGCAAATGCAGCGTGCCGGCGGCGTGGTAGGTCATGCCGAGCCGCTCAGCAAGCGTATGCATCGTCCGGGGGGCGTAGAAGGAGATGTGCTGGCCGGCTTGCGGAGCCAGATACCACCAGGACGGGTCGGCGGTGAGGTCGTGCAGGTGCTGCGTAAAGATGAACGAGTGGGCGCCCGTTTCCCGCATGCTTGTGTCCACGAACGCGACCGGATCCGTCACGTGCTCCAACACCTCCACGGCAGTCACCGCGGTGGCGGCACCGTGCCGAGTCCCGTCCCACTCGAATCCCCGCGCGAAGAGGTTCTCGCAGTGGGCGTCATGCCAGTAGAAGTCGAGGCCGACATCGCGCATCAACCTCACCAGCATGCCGTACCCGCCTCCATAGTCGACATAAAGGCCGGTGGGGTCGAACATACGGGCCAGCACGCAGGTCAGCATCGGGTACAGATGCAGATTGCGTTGCACGACTCCGGTGTCGATGGCCGCGATCGCCTCGGAATAGGCCTCGTCCAGCCAGTGAGGCTCCTCGACGAACCAGTAGGCGCAGTCGCCACACATACGGTAGGTCGCTTCGTGCCGTCCGAGCACAGTGCCGCGATGGGTGATGCGTGTCGTTCCGCCGCAGATTTTGCATGCTGATGCCATGGGTCACCCAGCCGTAGGAGCCAGGGACGCCCGCTGGGGCGTGCCGGGGATCGAGGACCGCAGCAGCGGTTTGAGTTCGGCGTCGACCATGAGGCGGGCGAGTTCGGGGGTGTGGGTGGTGGGTTTCCAGCCGAGCATGCGGTGGGCTTTGGAGGCGTCGCCGACGAGGTCTTCGACTTCTGAGGGGCGGAGGTAGCGTTCGTCGAAGCGGACGTGGTCGCGCCAGTCGAGGCCGACGTGGGCGAAGCAGTGTTCGGCGAAGTCGCGGACGCTGTAGCTGGTGCCGGTGGCGATGACGTAGTCGTCGGGTTGTTCCTGTTGGAGCATGAGCCACATTGCTTCGACGTATTCGGCGGCGTAGCCCCAGTCGCGTCGGGCGTCGAGGTTGCCGAGGTAGACGCTGTCCTGGAGGCCGGTTTTGATGCGGGCGGCGGCGGTGGCGATCTTGCGGGTGACGAAGGTGGGGCCCCGGCGTGGGGACTCGTGGTTGAAGAGGATTCCGTTGACGGCGTACATGCCGTAGGCCTCGCGGTAGTTGCGGGTGGCCCAGTAGGCGTAGACCTTGGCGACGCCGTAGGGGGAGCGGGGGTGGAAGGGGGTGTCCTCGTGCTGGGGTGGTGGTGCGGCGCCGAACATCTCCGAGCTGGAGGCCTGGTAGAAGCGGCAGGGCAGGCCAACGGTCCTGATGGCTTCCAGTAGCCGGATGGTGCCCAGTCCGGTGGTGTTCCCGGTGAACTCCGGCTCGTCGAACGACACGCGTACATGGGATTGGGCGGCGAGGTGATAGATCTCGTCGGGCTGCACCTGTTCCAGCAGACTGACCAAGCGGGTGCTGTCGCTGAGATCGCCATAGTGCGTGAAGAGCTGGATTTCCTTGTCGTGCGGGTCCTGGTAGAGGTGGTCGATCCGCTGAGTGTTGAATGTCGACGCACGGCGAACGATTCCATGGACCTGGTAGTTCTTTTGCAGCAGCAGTTCCGTGAGGTAGGAGCCGTCCTGGCCGGTGATACCGGTGATGAGAGCCTTTTTGACGGTCACGCGCACTCCCTGCGGATCGGTTCTGGGGTGGGTGGCGGATCTCCTACCGTTGAAAGTAGGGGACCACGCTCATTTCAGGTTAGGTAACCGGCCCACGGTTTCCACGCATTGCGACGACGTGTCCGCTGCGACTGTTTGTTCCGGATCGGATCAAGAGAGGAGATCTTGGTAGACGTCGATCGTCTGCCGAACGGTTCTGCTCCAGGGGAACATCCTCGCTCGGGCGGGACCACGCTTCTCGAATACTTCGCGGGTCGCGGTGTCGAACAGGCTGCTGACGGCGTGAACGAGAGCTTCCGAATCCTTCGGGTCGAAGAGTAGCGCGGCATCACCGACGACCTCTGGAATGGAGGATGCATTGGAAGCAACCACTGGAACTCCCCGAGCCATCGCTTCGAGTGGAGGCAGGCCAAACCCTTCGTAAAGGGACGGGTAAACGAGAGCGACAGCCCTTCGATAGAGTCGGTCCAGGGTTTCTTCGTCGGCTTGCAAGAAATCAACGCGGTTCTGTAGACCGCGGTCTTCCAAAAGCTTCGTCTCTTGGCCTGTTGGATGGTTGCCGCCGCAGCAGATCAAGCGTAGACCGGCCAGTTCGGGCGCCCTTAGGGCGTCGATCACGATCCGCCAGTTCTTGTAGCCGTCCCGGGCACCCACGTACAGCAAGTAGTCGTCCGGGTTCCTTCGCGGCTGCTGGTGCGGGATGTGCGTGCCCAGATGAACGACGATGATCTTGTGTCGAGGCACGTGCAACAGGTCGGCCAGATCCTCGGCGGTCGCGTGCGAGATTGCGATGATCTTGTCGGACCGCCGGGCCCAGAACCGCTGCCGGTCAATAATGCCGTCCTTGGGTGCGAATCGAAGATGAATCAGGTCGTAAAAAGTGCATACGTGCGGAAACTTGCCGGGGACCGGTTTTGCCGTGTAGTAAGTCGGGTGAATGACGGGATGATCCCGTTGGGTGATCGCGTAGGCCGTGAAGGCCGCATGGCTGAGGGCGAGCCGGGGGTAAGAGGGGATTCGCTGCAGGTGCTTGGCGGCATTACCTCCGATATACTCGTTGCTGTGCAGCCCGGCAAAGATACGTGCGTCGACGCCGCCCTCTTTCAGCCCTGCATGAAGTTCCGAAAAGTATCGGGTGATCCCGCCGACTCTCTGCTTGACGAACATGTCCGGTGAGAACAATACCCGCATGTATACCTCTTTTGCGGTGTTGGTCTGGTTTACTTTCGGGCGCCGGGATCAGGGTTGCATGAATCACGGTGCTTCAAGCGCACACACCCCGTCGTTGCCATGTGTTCAGCCAAATGGATCAGGTCACCAGCCATGGCAAAAATCTTCTGTTCTTTTGACGGTCCCAAGGGTGATGACCGTGAACGGTTGCGCTGCTCTTCGGAACCTTCCCCATTGCCTCGCTCGCCGCCGGAACGGCGGCGACCGCACCCGTGATGTCCCGATCCGGATGCGAACTCCGCCCCAGGTGGCCATGCCGATGGGGAACGTCCCAGGAGGCGGATCGAACTGCCGCCGCCCGCCGCACGGTCAGCTGCGGGCGTGAGCGTCGTCCGCCGGCCCGACGGCCCCGCTCGACGCGGGGGGCAGGGCTGCCAGTTCGGCGTCGACCATGAGGCGGGCGAGTTCGGGGGTGTGGGTGGTGGGTTTCCAGCCGAGCATGCGGTGGGCTTTGGAGGCGTCGCCGACGAGGTCTTCGACTTCTGAGGGGCGGAGGTAGCGTTCGTCGAAGCGGACGTGGTCGCGCCAGTCGAGGCCGACGTGGGCGAAGCAGTGTTCGGCGAAGTCGCGGACGCTGTAGCTGGTGCCGGTGGCGATGACGTAGTCGTCGGGTTGTTCCTGTTGGAGCATGAGCCACATTGCTTCGACGTATTCGGCGGCGTAGCCCCAGTCGCGTCGGGCGTCGAGGTTGCCGAGGTAGACGCTGTCCTGGAGGCCGGTTTTGATGCGGGCGGCGGCGGTGGCGATCTTGCGGGTGACGAAGGTGGGGCCCCGGCGTGGGGACTCGTGGTTGAAGAGGATTCCGTTGACGGCGTACATGCCGTAGGCCTCGCGGTAGTTGCGGGTGGCCCAGTAGGCGTAGACCTTGGCGACGCCGTAGGGGGAGCGGGGGTGGAAGGGGGTGTCCTCGTGCTGGGGTGGTGGTGCGGCGCCGAACATCTCCGAGCTGGAGGCCTGGTAGAAGCGGCAGGGCAGGCCAACGGTCCTGATGGCTTCCAGTAGCCGGATGGTGCCCAGTCCGGTGGTGTTCCCGGTGAACTCCGGCTCGTCGAACGACACGCGTACATGGGATTGGGCGGCGAGGTGATAGATCTCGTCGGGCTGCACCTGTTCCAGCAGACTGACCAAGCGGGTGCTGTCGCTGAGATCGCCATGGTGCAACGGCGAGCGGGTCTCCGTCTTCCGGTCGCCATCCCGCTGGTTGTCGCGCTGGCGAATGAGGTCCGGCGCGCGACGGGAGGTGCCGTGGACCTCGTATCCCTTCTCCAGTAGCAACTCCGCGAGGTAGGAGCCGTCCTGGCCGGTGATACCGGTGATGAGGGCCTTCTTGGCTGTCACACGCGCTCCCTGCTGGGCGTAGACGTCGTATCCGGTGCCGCCGAGGGGAGCCTTCGAGAGAAGGACTCCCCAGCTACCAGAGTAGGGAACCTGCGTGTGTTTCTTGGGTATTGTGGCAATGTGTCTGAATCAAGGAATTAGGTAATAGTCTGAGGCGGTCTGGTCTCTCCGCAACGGACGGGGCCCGCGATTCCGGCCGCCGGCGTTGTTGCCGGTGTTGTCGTTCAGTTCTGGGCTCACACGATCCGCGCTGTCGAGGTCCTGACACCGAAGTGGAGAGGTATGCAATGGCCTGCGGCCACCACCCATGACCCGACTCATTCCTCTCCCAACTGCCCACCAGGAGCGACTGCTCATGAACACGACCATCGCCGCGGCACCAGCCGTCACAAGCCACCGCCCCCTTCGTCGTTCGGACCGAATCTTCGTCGCCGGCCGACGGGGGCTCGTGGGCTCTGCGGTATGGAGACATCTCAGCGCAGAAGGATTTACCGAACTTCTCGGACCTGACTCGTCGGAAATGGACCTGAGGAACCGAACGGCTGTCCGCGACTGGTTCTCGCTTCACCGGCCGCGCGTGGTGATCCTGGCCGCGGCGCGCGTGGGAGGAATCAAAGCCAACGCGACCTGGCCCACAGACTTCATCTCCGACAACCTGCGGATCCAGGTGAACGTCATGGATGCCGCGTTGCAGCACGGTGTGGAGCGGTTGCTCTTCCTGGGCTCCAGTTGCATCTACCCAAGAGAAGCCTCCCAGCCCATCAGGGAGGAAGCCCTGCTGACCGGGCCCCTGGAAGAGACCAACGAGGCCTATGCCCTCGCCAAGATCGCCGGCATCATGCAGGTCCGGGCGGTGCGGAGGCAGCATGGTCTGCCATGGATCTGTGCCATGCCGACGAACCTGTACGGTCCCGGTGACAACTTCCACCCCGAGCGCTCGCACGTACTTCCGTCACTGATCAGGCGCTTTCACGAGGCGTGCGTCCAGCAGGCACCGAAGGTCGTGAACTGGGGAACCGGCACCCCGCGCCGCGAACTTCTGCACGTGGACGATCTGGCCCGTGCCTGTCTTCTCCTTCTCGAACGATATGACGCGGACCTACCCGTCAACGTGGGCACCGGAGAGGACCTGACCATCCGGGAAATCGCGGAAATGGTGGCGTCCGTAACCGGTTACGAGGGAAGAGTCGAGTGGGACCCGTCGCAGCCGGATGGGACGCCGCGCAAGGTTCTGGACATCTCGCGGATCACCGCGCTGGGATGGAAGCCCGAGATCTCGTTGTCCGACGGGATCCGTGACACCTACACCTGGTACACATCGATGGGTGTCGGCTCCGCCGGCCGGGGCTAGGACGTCGTTCAGTTGGTGAGTCGGCGGTAGCTGATCAGGGCTGCGGCGATGCCGACGAAGGCGAGGAAGTGTTCGGCCGTGCGCTCGTAGCGGCGGTGCAGGCGCCGGCAGCCGGCGAGCCAGGACACGGTTCTCTCGACGACCCATCTGCGCGATGCTGCCACCCTCTTCACTCTCCTCCACTTCCGTAGGGGCCAGGCCTGCGGCGTCGGCTGTCATCAACGATCCGGGTACCGAGATCGATATACACGCAATAAATCAGACTTACCGATATCTATTGCGAGGCGGCGTCAAGGAGTCACCGGATGGGGGAGCCTTCGCCGCTCGGTGGGCCGATATGGGGGTGGCTCCCCCGCTCGAAGGGTCGGAGTCCCTATGGTCAGCTGGGTGCATAGGGAACAGAACATCCCGATTTGGGTGGTTCCCTCCATTCTATGAGGGGTGCAGCTTGGATCTCCACGGATTCCTGAAGGCTCTTGCCAGACGCTGGCCGACGGTTGTGGTCTGTCTGGCGCTCGCGATCGGGGCGGCGCTTGCCGCGACGGGCTTGACCACTCCGGTCTACGAGGCCCGGACCCAGCTCTTCGTCGCCACCCGCACCGGTGACGACACCGCCCAGCTGAACCAGGGACAGACCTTCTCCCAAGCACGTGTGCAGTCGTACGCCGCCATCGTGACGACCCGGCAGGTGACCGAGCATGTCGTGAAGCAGCTGCGGCTGCGCACCACACCGGAGGAACTCGCATCCCGGATCACCGCCGATGCCCCACTCAACACCGTGCTCATCAACATCACCGTCCGTGACACGGTGCCCAGGCGGGCGGCGCTCATCGCCAACGCCGTGGGGGAGCGATTCAGCGCGGTCGTCGAGCAGCTGGAGACGCCCAAGCGCCCGGCAGGGTCGAAAAAGCCGAGGAAGAACTCCGAGGGAGACGGTGCCTCACCCGTCTCCCTCGGGATCACCCAGGAGGCCGTGGCCCCCGTCGCTCCGGTTTCGCCCCGCCCCCTGTTGAACCTGGCCGCGGGAGTGCTCGGCGGTCTGCTGCTCGGCGCCGGCGTCGTGGCGCTGCGCGAGACGCTCGACACCACCCTCAAGTCCAGTGAGGCGCTGGGCGAGTGCACCGCTCTGCCGGGGCTCGGTACGATCCCGTACGACAAGAACGCACCCAAGCAGCCGCTCGTCAGCGCCGACATGCACTCCAGGCGCGCCGAGGCGTTCCGGAAGCTCCGCACCAACCTGCAGTTCTCCCAGGTCGACGACCCACCGCGGATCATCGCTGTGACGAGTTCGGTGCCCGGCGAGGGCAAGACCAACACGTCGGTGAACCTCGCCCTGTCGCTCGCCGAGGCGGGAGTGTCCACGTGCCTCGTGGACGCCGACTTGCGCCGCCCCTGCGTGGCCTCCACCTTCGGCCTCGTCCAGGACGCCGGTCTGACCACCGTGCTCATCGGGCAGGCCCGTGTCGACGACGTGATGCAGCAGGTCGCCGGTGGGCTCTCGGTGCTCGCCAGCGGTGCCGTACCGCCGAATCCCACGGAGCTGCTCGCCTCGGCGCGTATGGAGGAGGTGCTGCGCGAGCTGGCGGACACCTACGAGATTGTGATCGTCGATACCGCTCCGCTGCTACCGGTCGCCGACACCCTCGGACTCGCCTCGCTCACCCAGGGCACGTTGCTCGTCGTGCGCGCCGCGAAGACCAGCCGCGACCAAGTGCGCACCGCTGCGGAATCGCTCGAGCGCGTGGGCGTCCGTGTCCTCGGCACCGTCTTCAGCATGGCCCCCGTCCCCAAGGGCAAGCGCTACGGCCGCTACGGCCATTACGGCGCCTACGGACGATACGGCGAGCTGCCCGCTCCCCGTACGTCACGCTCTCGCGAGGAGGCCGCCGAGTTTGCCGTGACGCAGCACGCGAGTGAGCAGTGACCCGGGTCCTCTTCGTCTGCACGGGCAACGTGCACCGCTCGGTGCTCGCCGAGCGGCTGCTGGCCGCCAGGCTTCCGACAGGCTCGGCCGTACGGCCGGAGAGCGCCGGTACGGAGGCCTGGCACCGCTCCGGCATGGAGAACACCACCAGGGCGGTGCTGGAGGAACTGGGCGGTGACGGCTCCGGCTTCGAGTCCCGCCCGCTCACCGATCGCCTCCTCGTGGGAACGGCGCTGGTCCTCGGGCTCGCGCGCGAACACCGGGAGGCGGCCGTGCGCCTTGCGCCGTCGGCGATGCGACGCTGCTTCACCCTGAAGGAGTTCGTACGGCTCGCCGCCGAGGTACCGGACGGCGGCGGTTCGGGGTCGGAGGGCGGTTTCGATGCCGTGGTGACGGCCGCGGCTGCCCGTCGCGGCGTCGCCACTCCGGTCCCGCCGGCCGAGGACGACATCGCAGATCCCTGGGGCATGCCGCGCGACGTGCTGTACGAGTGCGCCCGCGAGATCGATGGGGCGGTCGTCAGGCTCATCCAGCTGCTGGAGAGGGGCCGGGTGGGCGCATGAGCCCGTGACCCCGGATCAGGGACGATTGACGCACCAGAGGGGCGTCACGCGGTGGGCCCTCGGTTTCGCCACCACCGGACAACGGAACCACAGAGCCGCCCCTCACCATGGGCGGCACGGCCGCTCAGGGGCCGCACGGAGCCGCCGGCTTCACCGTGGCCAGCATCGGCGTCACCAGGGCCTGCCGAAGAATCGTCGGGGGGCGGTCTGCCTGTGGCTCCTGGAGGTGGAGTACCAGCGTGCGGCTGGACTGCCGGGGCAGCTCAAGGTCGAGGGTGTACACCGGGTGGCCGCGTTCGACACCTGGGATCAGCTCGACCTGGTGGCCGTCCAGAGTGGCCCCTGTCAGGCTCGCGCCCTTGCCCGCGTAGTAGGACACCAGCAGCCGGTTGTCACCGGGTTGAGTGCGGTACTCCGGGCGGTCTTCCCGCAGTGTGACGTAGCCGGGCAGGCCCGAAGCCGGCGCCCGATTGGTGAGCCTCACGGTCACGGTGACCGATCGGCCGGTGGCCGTGCAGGCGCCCGGCGCCCAGACCAGGCTCCGGTCGAGGTAGTAGTCGAGCTTGGAGCCGGCCGCGTTGTTCACGACGAGCCCGGCGAAGGGGCCGGGACGGTCGGGGAGCGCCCCTCCGAACGGCCGCGACTCCAGCTGCCGCTGCTCGGCCGCGTGCGCGCTCCACACCTGCAGGCGGCCTTCGCGCTGTACGTCCCGTACGGCACTCAGGAGCGCGGGGAGTGTGCGGGGGTCGTCGGCCGCGTGCATCAGCTGTCCGGCGGCGGCGCGCGCCGCTTCGACGAAGAACGCCTTGCGCGCGGCGACATCCGCATACTTCGCGTAGCTGTCCCGTTCGGTGAGGTTCACGGCGTTGTCGGCGGTGAGTGCGGTGCCGTCGGGCATCCGGGCCGGTCCGGTGGCGCGCAGCAGAAGGCCCAGCGAGGCGGGGTCGATGGCGAACGCGCCGTCCAAACGCTGGCCGGTGAGCGTGCGCCAGTACGCCGTCCAGAGGCGGGCCGCGTACGGGAAGTGCGGGCTCATGTTGGAGTTCGCCCAGACGCTGCCGGGTCCATTGTCGCCGTACTGGGTTGCGAACTCGGCCCCTAGGTCCACGTCGGCGTGAACGCCGTCCATCTCGGTGTTGTTGCCGAAATGCTCGAAGGACAGTTTGCCGCGGTCGGCCCGTAGCACGGCGAAGGCTCCCGGAAGGCCACCGGTGCCCCGCGCTTCGGCCAGGTTCTGGAAGGCGAGGAAGTAGCGCCGTGGCCCGTGCGCCCCGAGCATCGACGGCGCCATACGCGCCGCGACGACGACGTCGCGTGTCTGCGGGACGAGGCGGTCGAGCTGATCCGACAGCTGCGCGCGGGCCCGGTCAGCCGCAGGCAGCCAGGTGGAACGGGGAAGGCGGTGGGCGTCGTCCCGCACCTCGGCCGCGACACGCGTGGCCCGTTCGAACGCGGGCGCCTGGCTCTCCAGATCCGTGAGGACCCGCGGAATGCCGCCTGCGTGGGCATCCGCCGAGAGCCGGGGGACGACACGCACCAGCGGGCTCAACACTTCGCCGATCAGTCGGTCTGCCGCCTCTGCGGTGCCGCGCACGGTGTGGAGGGGCTCGCCGAGAAAGGGCAGACAGGCAGCGGTGTACCAGGCCGGTCCCGTGGTGAGGTGATGGGCGCGCGCAGCGTGCGCCGCCGCGGAGCGCAGCAGTCGCTCCTGAGCGGACTCTGCCGGGGACCCCGCGGCGACCGCCCCGGCAGGGTGGGTCCCCGCCGCGGTCGAGACCGACGCTCGCAGTGCGGTCAGGTCGTGCTGGACGGCGAGAAGCTCGGAGCGGGCGAGCCAGCCGGTGACACCGATCCAGGCAGCCGCCGCCGCGGGGAGCGCGGCGGCGGCCAGAAGAACGTTTCTGGTCAGAGGACCGTGGACGCGCCGCCGTGCCCGGCAGGCGTCCCGGGCACGCCCGGGACGCTTGGGGAGTGTCCTGCGTAGGGGCACCGTCATGAGCTACGGCGACGGCGTGCGACCGCCATGGTGCCGGCGCCGGCCGCGACCAGGCCGGCTGCCGCGCCGCCCAGGGCCAGCTTCCTGCCGTCGTTACCTGTGCGCGCGAGGTGCGGTGCATCCCGGTGGTGCGAAATGTGGTGGTGCTCTTGGTGCTCTTTGTGTTCGTGGTGGGGTTTGTGGTGCTTCGGTGGCTTCGGCGGGTAGGGGGGGTAGTGCGGCTTCGGCGGGTACTCCGTCTTCGTGGGGTGCGGGTGTGGGTGCGGGTGCGGACGCGGGTGGTCCTGGGCGTAGGAGGCCCCCGCACCCACCAGCGGTACTGCGATGAGCGCAGCGGCCGTGGCGGCTGAGGCCAGGACCGATCGCCATCTCGGCGATGTCGTCATGTTCTCTACTCTCCTCGACTTGAGCGGGGTCAGGCGGCGTGGGCAGTGTTCAAGATCTAGATAGACGAATAAATAGGAAATCTCGGGCATAAACCACGTTGTGGCGCGGATAAGCCACCGGATGGTGTAGCGCCAGTTCTGTGTGGCTCCCGAGTGACCCCTGAGGCGTTCGGCTGAAGCGGTGGTCCAGGCGAGGGGTCCGTGCGGTGCTTCCAAGGCCGATTGCGAGGGGCTTCGAACGGGCCTGAAGGCGGCCCTGACCTCGGACGTTCCCGCGGTTGCCGTGTTGCGTCGGAAAAAAGTTGAGTCGATCGGGCTCAGCTCTGTTGACGCCGCGGCGGCCCTCAGGCATCCTTGAGCCTGTTCCACTCAAGTCAGCTGGAGGAATTCACCATGGCACGTGCGGTCGGCATCGACCTGGGCACGACTAACTCCGTCGTCAGCGTTCTGGAGGGCGGCGAGCCCACCGTCATCACCAACGCCGAGGGTGCCAGGACCACGCCGTCCGTCGTCGCCTTCGCCAAGAACGGCGAGGTGCTGGTCGGCGAGGTGGCCAAGCGCCAGGCGGTCACGAACGTGGACCGGACCATCCGCTCGGTGAAGCGCCACATGGGCACCGACTGGAAGATCTCGCTGGACGGCAAGGACTTCAACCCGCAGCAGATCTCCGCGTTCATCCTGCAGAAGCTGAAGCGGGACGCCGAGGCGTACCTGGGCGAGAAGGTGACCGACGCGGTCATCACCGTCCCGGCGTACTTCAACGACTCCGAGCGGCAGGCCACCAAGGAGGCCGGCGAGATCGCCGGTCTGAACGTGCTCCGCATCGTCAACGAGCCGACCGCCGCCGCCCTGGCCTATGGCCTCGACAAGGACGACCAGACCATCCTCGTTTTCGACCTCGGTGGCGGCACCTTCGACGTCTCCCTCCTGGAGATCGGCGACGGCGTCGTCGAGGTGAAGGCCACCAACGGTGACAACCACCTCGGTGGTGACGACTGGGACCAGCGCATCGTCGACTACCTGGTCAAGCAGTTCCAGTCCGGTCACGGCGTGGACCTGTCCAAGGACAAGATGGCCCTGCAGCGTCTGCGTGAGGCTGCCGAGAAGGCGAAGATCGAGCTGTCCTCGTCCACCGAGACCTCGATCAACCTGCCCTACATCACCGCGTCCGCCGAGGGCCCGCTGCACCTGGACGAGAAGCTCACCCGGGCGCAGTTCCAGCAGCTGACGGCCGACCTGCTGGAGCGGTGCAAGACGCCGTTCCACAACGTCATCAAGGACGCCGGCATCTCCATCAACGACATCGACCACGTGGTGCTCGTCGGTGGCTCCACCCGTATGCCCGCGGTCGCCGAGCTCGTCAAGGAGCTGACCGGCGGCAAGGAGGCCAACAAGGGTGTGAACCCGGACGAGGTCGTCGCCATCGGCGCCTCGCTCCAGGCCGGTGTCCTCAAGGGTGAGGTCAAGGACGTCCTGCTCCTCGACGTCACCCCGCTGTCCCTCGGTATCGAGACCAAGGGCGGCATCATGACCAAGCTGATCGAGCGCAACACCACGATCCCGACCAAGCGGTCCGAGATCTTCACCACGGCCGAGGACAACCAGCCGTCCGTGCAGATCCAGGTCTACCAGGGCGAGCGCGAGATCGCGGCGTACAACAAGAAGCTCGGCATGTTCGAGCTGACCGGTCTGCCGCCGGCGCCCCGTGGCGTCCCGCAGATCGAGGTGTCCTTCGACATCGACGCCAACGGCATCATGCACGTCACGGCGAAGGACCTCGGCACCGGCAAGGAGCAGAAGATGACCGTCACCGGCGGCTCCTCGCTCCCGAAGGAAGAGGTCGACCGCATGCGCGAGGAGGCCGAGCGCTACGCGGAGGAGGACCACAAGCGCCGCGAGGCGGCCGAGGCCCGCAACCAGGGCGAGCAGCTGGTCTACCAGACCGAGAAGTTCCTCAAGGACAACGAGGACAAGGTCCCGGGCGAGGTCAAGACCGAGGTCGAGGCCGCCGTCGCCGAGCTGAAGGAGAAGCTCAAGGGCGAGGACACGGCCGAGATCCGCTCCGCCACCGAGAAGGTCGCGGCCGTCTCGCAGAAGCTGGGCCAGGCCATGTACGCCGACGCCCAGGCCGCGCAGGCCGCCGCCGGCGGTGCCTCGGCCGGTGCCGGTGAGACCAAGGCCGACGACGACGTGGTGGACGCCGAGATCGTCGACGACGAGCGGAAGGACGGTGCCGCGTGACGGAGGAGACCCCGGGCTTCGAGGAGAAGCCTGACGTCCCCTCCGGCGCCACCCCTGATGACGCCGAGCCGCAGGCCGCCTCCCCCTCTTCGGAGGAGGCGGCGGCCCCGGCGGGGGACGCAAGCGAACAGAACGCCGGTCTGGTGGCCCAGCTGGACCAGGTGCGCACGGCGCTGGGCGAGCGCACGGCGGACCTCCAGCGCCTCCAGGCCGAGTACCAGAACTACCGCCGCCGCGTCGAGCGCGACCGGATCGCGGTCAAGGAGATGGCCGTCGCCAACCTCCTGACCGAGCTCCTGCCCGTGCTCGACGACATCGGCCGCGCACGCGAACACGGCGAACTGGTGGGCGGTTTCAAGTCCGTCGCCGAGTCGCTGGAGACCGTCGCGGCCAAGATGGGTCTGCAGCAGTTCGGCAAGGAGGGCGAGCCCTTCGACCCGACCATCCACGAGGCCCTGATGCACAGCTACGCGCCGGACGTCACCGAGACGACGTGCGTGGCGATTCTGCAGCCCGGGTACCGCTTCGGCGAGCGCACCATCCGCCCCGCGCGGGTGGCCGTCGCCGAGCCGCAGCCGGGGGCGCAGACGGTCAAGGCCGAGGAGACCGGCGAGGCGGGCGACGACAAGGAGAACGGTGGCCCGGACGAGGGCTGACGTACACCACGAACGCACAGGGAAGGAGGGACGTCGGGGATGAGCACCAAGGACTTCATCGAGAAGGACTACTACAAGGTCCTCGGCGTCCCCAAGGACGCCACCGAGGCCGAGATCAAGAAGGCGTACCGGAAGCTCGCCCGCGAGTTCCACCCGGACGCCAACAAGGGCAACGCCAAGGCGGAGGAACGTTTCAAGGAGATCTCCGAGGCGAACGACGTCCTCGGCGACCCCAAGAAGCGCAAGGAGTACGACGAGGCCCGCGCCTTGTTCGGCAACGGCGGCTTCCGTCCCGGCCCCGGGGCGGGCGGCTCCTTCAACTTCGACCTGGGCGACCTCTTCGGCGGCCAGGGCGGCGCCGGGGGTGGCTTCGGCGGCGGTATCGGTGACGTCTTCGGGGGCCTGTTCAACCGCGGCGGCGCGGGCACGCGTACGCAGCCCAGGCGCGGCCAGGACATCGAGTCCGAGGTCACGCTGAGCTTCATGGAGGCGGTGGACGGCGCGACCGTACCGCTGCGCATGTCCTCGCAGTCACCGTGCAAGGCCTGTTCGGGCACCGGCGACAAGAACGGCACGCCGCGGGTGTGCCCGACCTGTGTCGGCACCGGGCAGGTGGCGCGCGGCTCGGGCGGCGGCTTCTCGCTGACCGACCCGTGCCCGGACTGCAAGGGCCGGGGGCTGATCGCGGAGCACCCGTGCGAGGTCTGCAAGGGCAGCGGCCGGGCCAAGTCGTCCCGGACGATGCAGGTCCGCATCCCGGCGGGCGTGTCCGACGGGCAGCGCATCCGGCTGCGCGGCAAGGGTGCGCCCGGTGAGCGGGGCGGCCCGGCCGGCGACCTGTACGTGGTCGTGCACGTCAATCCGCACCCCGTCTTCGGCCGCAAGGGCGACAACCTCACGGTGACCGTGCCGGTGACGTTCGCGGAGGCGGCGCTCGGCGCCGACATCCGGGTGCCCACCCTCGGCGGGCCCCCGGTGACGCTGAAACTGCCCCCCGGCACGCCGAACGGGCGTACCATGCGCGCCCGTGGAAAGGGCGCGGTCCGCAAGGACGGCACCCGCGGCGACCTGCTGGTCACCGTCGAGGTGAGTGTCCCGAAGGACGTGTCGGGGAAGGCTCGTGACGCGCTGGAGGCGTATCGCGAGGCGACCGCGGGCGAGGACCCGCGGGCGGAGCTGTTCCAGGCCGCGAAGGGAGCATGACCAGATGGACGGCCGTCGACGCAACCCGTATGAGCTGACCGAGGACACCCCGGTCTACGTCATCTCGGTGGCGGCCCAGCTCTCCGGACTGCACCCGCAGACCCTGCGCCAGTACGACCGCCTGGGGCTCGTGTCCCCGGACCGCACCGCGGGCCGGGGCCGGCGGTACTCGGCCCGCGACATCGAACTGCTCCGCCAGGTGCAGCAGTTGTCGCAGGACGAGGGCATCAACCTGGCCGGCATCAAGCGCATCATCGAACTGGAGAACCAGGTCGCCGCGCTCCAGTCCCGCGTCGCGGAACTCCAGGCCGCCCTCGACGGCGCGGCGGCGGCGATGCGCCAGCGCGAGGCGGCCGTCCACGCCTCCTACCGCCGTGACCTGGTGCCCTACCAGGAGGTCCAGCAGACCAGCGCCCTGGTGGTGTGGCGCCCGAAGCGGCAGCAGCAGACGGACTGACCGGCGCGCAGACCGACCCGCACACAGAGGGGCCCGGAGACTGCTCCGGGCCCCTCTGTGTGCTCAGGGCGCCAGGGCCACCCAGCCGTCGCCGGGCGCGGACTCGGTGCCGTCCGCGTACCCGGCGGTCACCCAGTAGAAGTGGGTCGTGCCCTTGGCGGCGGCGGTGTCCTCGTAGGAGGTCCCCGTCGTGGCGGCCAGCTTCTCGTACGCCTTGGTGTCCGGGTTCCAGCGGTAGACCTGGTAGCCGGTGGCGTCGGTCACCGGTGACCAGGACAGCTCGACGCCCGCCTCGGAGGAATCCGCCGTCAGCCGGACCGGGGAGCCCTCGGGCGTCGCCACGCTCGGCGTCATGTCGACCTCGGTCGCGGTCACGATCTCGGGTGAACGGGTCCACTCGTAGTGCGAGTTCCAGTCGTCGTCGACGGCGTCGACGAAGAAGCACCGCTGCCGGCCGTCCGGGAGCGTGGTGTACGTGTACGAGGTGGTGGCGGTCGACAGCCACTCCACCTGGTGGGCGGAGCAGACCTGCTCCTCCTCGTCGCCCATGAGCTCGCCCGCGTAGACCACGTACCGCGCCAGGTCCGGCGTCGGGTTGGCGTCCCAGTGCAGCTCGAAGCCGTACTCGGTCGGGGTGGCGGTCAGCCCGGTGACGGCGGACGGCGGGGTCTGGTCCCGGCGCCGGCCGCTGACCGCGGCGGACTGCGCGGACTCGTTGCCGGCCGCGTCGACGGCGCTCACGCGGTAGTAGTAGGTGACACCCACCTCGGCCGAGGGATCCCGGTACGACAGCTGGTCCGTGCTGCCGATCCTGCTGTACACCCCGTCCGCGCTCGCCGCCCGGTACACCCGGTACGACGCCGCTTCGGCGACGGCGCTCCAGCCGAGGCCCAGCCCGCCCGTCTCGGAGGTGTCGGTGACGGCCGGATCCCGGGGCACGGCGGGAGCGATCCGGTCGACCGTGGTGACGGCCTGGTCGGCGGTGCCCGTCGACTCGTTGCCGGCCTTGTCGTAGGCGCGGATCTCGTAGTAGTAGGTCGCGCCGTTCACCGGGAGCGTCGAGTCGGTGTACGACGTGGAGGTGGTCGTGACGAGCGGGGTGCTGCCGAAAGAGGCGCCCTTGAGACGGCGGTAGACGCGGTAGCCCGCGAGGTCCATCTCGTTGTTCTTCGCCCAGCTGAGCCTGGCCTTGCCGGTGGTCTGGTCGTAGGAGACCGAAGTGCCGGCCGGGGTCAGGGGCTTGACCGTGTCGACGGTGGCCGACGTGCGCGGTGTGTAGGCGAAGGCGACGTTGGCCGTGCCGGTCCAGTTGACGTAGTCCACCCGCAGGGTGTGCTTGCCGGACGGGATGGTGACGTTGACGGTCTTCTTCTGGGTGGTGGAGACGTTCTTCCAGATGTCGATCCTGCGGGTGCCGTCGAGGTGGACGCGGATGCCGTCCTGGGTGGAGGCGGTGAAGGTGAAGGGGCCGCCCGAGCCGAAGTCACGGGTGAGAGACCAGCGGACGGAGAAGTTGTCCCTGGGCAGGCCCGAAGTGGGCGCGCCCGTGCCCCAGTTCTCGTTGACCGTGCTGTCGCAGTCGGTCTTCTTCGGGGTGCCCGAGAGGCTGGTGTTCGCGAAGAACTGCCGCTTGAACACCGGTGAGGTGCAGGTGGTCGCGGCGGACGCGGGGGTGGTGAGGGCGGCGAGCAGGCCGCCCGCGGTGGCGAGCACGACGGCGGTGGCCGCGGCGGCGGTCGTGCGTCGTCTGGCTGGGTTCATTCGGTCCTCTGATCGGATCGGGACGCGGCAAGGCGTTTGTGATCACGACACGTGAGGCGTGGAAGAGGTTGTACAGGAACTTTACTTTCCGCTGACTCTTCGGGAGGTCGGGCGGCCGACGCCTGTTTGTGGATGGGTGACGGATATCACGTTTCACAGGATTTTGGTGAAGGTCTCGGCGCGGTAAATGAATTGACTGAACGTCAGTTATCGATCGCTCCAGGTGACGGACTGAATCAGCACCAGGCGGGGGCGGGGAAACGGCCGCCACACAACACGCTCTTGGTTTTCACTTGACTCGCACAGAGATCCTGTTGCCATCTCGTTAACCGGTAGTTCTTGACGCTGCCCACCGTCCCCGCGTTGGCTTTCAGCCACCTGGGTCGCAACGCTGCTCCCTCGCCCGGAAGGCACCTGATGTGATTGCTCGTACCACCCGTAGGACCGCTGTGCGTCGTACCGCCATGGCCCTGGCCGCCTCGGCGTCGGCCGTCTCGCTCGCCGCGTGCGGTGTCATCGACGGAGTCGGCGGCAGCAGCAGCTCCGCCACCCCGAAGAAGGGCAACGACATCACGGTCGGTCTCCTTCTGCCCGAGAAGGAGAACCCGCGGTACGACAAGTTCGACTACCCCATCATCAAGAAGCAGGTCGCCTCCCTCACCGACAACAAGGGCAAGGTCGTCTACGCCAACGCCGACGCCGACGCGGCCACGCAGAGCAAGCAGCTCGACCAGATGGTCGCCGACAAGGTGGACGTGCTGCTGGTGGACGCGGTCGACGCCAAGGCCATCGCGCCGGGCGTGCAGAAGGCCAAGGACGCGGGCATCCCGGTCATCGCCTACGACCGCCTCGCCCAGGGCCCGATCGACGCCTACATCTCCTTCGACAACGAACTGGTCGGCCAGGTGCAGGGCCGCGCCCTCATGGACGCGCTCGGCGCCAAGGCGCCGAGCAGCAAGATCGTGATGATGAACGGCTCGCCCACCGACCCGAACGCGGCGCAGTTCAAGGCGGGCGCGCTCAGCGAGCTCCAGGGCAAGGTCAACATCGTCAAGTCCTACGACACCAAGGACTGGAAGCCGGAGAACGCCAAGGCGAACATGGCGGAGGCGATCCGCGCCGTCGGCCTGAGCAACATCGCCGCGGTCTACTCCGCGAACGACGGCATGGCCGGTGCCGTCATCGACGCGCTGAAGGAAGCGGGCGCCGGCAAGGTCCCGCCGGTGACCGGGCAGGACGCGGCGCTGGACGCGGTGCAGCGGATCGTCTCCGGCGAGCAGTACATGAGCGTGTACAAGTCGTACCCGCAGGAGGCCAACAACGCGGCGGAGATGGCCGTGGCGAAGGTCCAGGGCCGTTCGATCGAGTTCGACGCGCTGACCCGTGACCATGTCGACAGCCCGACGGAGAAGAAGATCCCGTCGATGCTCGTGCCGGTGGTCGCCCTCACGAGGGAGAACATCAAGGACACGGTGATCCAGGACGGCATCTACACCGTCAAGGACATCTGCACCGGGAAGTACAAGGCGTACTGCTCCGCGATCGGCCTCCACTGACCCGGCTCCGGGCGTAGCCGGCGGCCGGCGTGCCCGGCCCGTGACCCGGTCCTGCCCTCTGCGGCCCGCGCCCCTCGAAGAGGCGCGGGCCGCAGTCCGTTGCCCGCCCGTGCCGATCGACGGCCCTCGTCAGCTTGGTGCAGCGGAAAGTTCCGGAGGCGGGGCGAAACAGGGAGGTTCGGGGGCAAGGTCGGGCGTGGTGACGAGGGAGCCGTGTTGCGGTGGCGGGCGGCTCCGCGCATAGTTGCGCTGCGAAGGCGTGCGCGGCGCGGCGCGGACGGCGCGCGTCCGTGTGCGTGAGGGAGCCGCCGGCGGGCCGCGTCGCGCGGGACGCGGGAGTCAGGAGTCGTGAGCCAGGGGTGGAAGATGGCCGGGCACGGGACGGACGCGCATCCGCACGGCGCTGACCGGCTCTGCGAGGCCGGGACCCGCGTGTACTCCCGGGCCGTGCGTCGTGGCCGGGTGCCCCGCGCCGACGCGGCGAAGGTGCCCTGCCTGCTGGAGCTGGCGCTGCTGCACCCCGACCCCGACGACATGGACTGGCTGGTGCCGACCGCCCCGCAGGAGGTCATGACGCGGCTGCTGCGCGGTGTGCACGAGGAGGTCTCCGCGAGCAGGGCGCGGGTCGGCGCTGCCGTGGCCGCCGTCGAGTGGTACGCCGGGCTGGACGGTCGTGAGCAGGGCCCCCAGGAGGGCGTGGCGATCCGGGTGCTGGACGGGCTGACGCGGATCCGCGCCGCCATGGACGAGGCGACGGAGCAGTGCACGACCGAGGTGCTGACCGTGCAGCCGGGCGGTATCCGCCGCGAGGACGAGCTGGCCGAGGGCCTGCCGCGGGCGCTGGAGATGCGCCGCCGGGGTGTGCGCATGCGCGACCTGTACACGCATGTCGCCCGGCACGGACAGGGCCTGCACACCTACATGGAGCTGATGGGCGACGCGGCCGAGGCGCGCACCCTGGACGAGGTGCCCGAGCGGCTGATCGTCTTCGACAGGACGGTCGCCTTCATCCCCGCGAACGCGGACCGCACGATCGCGCTGGAGCTGCGCCATCCGGCCATCGTCGAGTACCTGGTGACCGTCTTCGAACGCCTGTGGCGTCTGGCGATCCCGCTCACCTCGCCGCTGCCCGACACGGGCATCGACGGCATCACGCACCGGGAGCGCTCGATCGCGGCGCTGCTCGCCGAGGGCCACCAGGACGCGGTGGTCGCCGAACGGCTGGGCATCAGCGTCCGCACCTGCCGCGCGCACATCGCCCGGCTGTCCGAGACCCTGGGCGCGGCGAGCCGTACGCAGCTCGGGGTACGGATCGCCCAGGCGGGCCTGGACGGTCCGCCGCACGCGCCGGAGTTGCTGCGGGTCACCGCTCCGGGTGTTCCGGAATCCCCGACCGAGCTGTGAGCCGGCTCCCCTACGGGCCGGTCCCGGTTCGGGCTCGCCCGCGTCCCTCGTCGCGGCTTCAGTGCTCCCGCTTCAGGATGCCGGACTCGGCTATGAGGTAGCCGAGTTGGGCGCGGCTGCCGCTGCCCAGGGCCTGGGCCAGCTTGGCGATGTGGGCCCGGCAGGTGCGGACGTTCATCCCCAGCCGGCGGGCGATGGCCTCGTCGACGTGGCCCTCGACCAGAAGCTTGGCGATGGAGCGCTGGATGCCGGTGATGCCGTCGCGGGCGGGTTCGTAGGGCACTTCCTCGCGCAGGGGGGTGGCGCGGCGCCAGAGGTGCTCGAACACCTTGATCAGATACTTGACCAGGCCGGGATGGCGTAGTTCCAGGGCGACCTGCTGGTCGTCGTGCGCCGGAACGAAGGCAACGGTCTCGTCGCAGATGATGAGCCGTCCTATGAGTTCCTCCAGCGTGCGGATCTCCACCTTGCCGCGTGACATGACGTCCACGTACGCCATGGTCCCCAGGCTGTGGCGCACGGTGTGCTGGTAGAGCGTGCGCATGCGCACACCGCGCTCCATGAGGGGCCGGTCCCGCTCGAGGGCCTGCTTCAGGATGTGCTCGCTGCGCCCGCCGCCCGGCTGCACGGTCAGGACCTCGTGGCGGCATTCGGCCGTGGCGAGATTGAGTGCCGCGTTGATGCGATCGGAACCCTCGAGCACGGTGATGGCGTGGGTGGGGGCGGGGGCCAGGGCGCTGAGCGCCATGAACGGCTCGAAGGATTCGGTCAGTTCGATGGAGATCCGCCGACGGTCCAGGATCTCCCGCTCCAGCGGATGCAGCCGTTGGGCGAGCGCGACGGCGGGCGGAACCGGCCGCAACCAGTTCTCGTCGTCAGGATCCGGGTGCAGCAGGGCGAACTCGAGGAGGCAGGGGGCGTCCTTGATCTCCGACCGGGCTATGCGGCCCGTGCTCAACGCGCTCGCATAAAGCTGTGTCCCCTCCTCACAGAGATCGGTAATCGCGTGAGGATGTGTCCCTTTCGGATAGTTATTAGGCAAATCTCCACCCCCCAGGGTCCTGAACATGCAGGAACATGATGCATCGACCCTGTGGCATTGACGTGCCTGAATGAGCCATCGTTCTTCGTGGCACGGGGGTAGGGAACTCGTTGAGTGAGGACGAAGCCGACTATGTACAAGAGAATGCTTCGATCGGCGCTTGCCGTTGCCTTCTCTGCGGCCGTGGTCTTCGGTGCCGGGGCGGGGACGGCGCAGGCGGTCGGCGTCGCCAAGCTGGACACCGGCTGGGGTGCCAGTGAGCCGACCGGGGTCGTCGCGACGCCGGCGGACACCGGTTGGGGGGCGAGCGCGCCCCACGCCGCGACGGGGACGACCTCATGACCACCCCGCCCGACGACCGGTCCTTCCGCCGGGAGATGGCCACCGCCTACCGCTCGGGCTGGCACTTCATCGACCTGGCCACCGCCATCCCCCACAGCGGTGACTCGTTGATGGTGACCGTGTTCGGGGAGCCCGTGGTCGTCACCCGCGACGACGACGAGGACGTGCGGGCGTACCGGCTGCTGCGGCGGCCTCGGGGGGCGCCGCAGCCCGTACGGTGTGCCATCCGGTACGGAATGATCTTTGTGAACCTCGACCAGCGTGACCACCGGCTGTCCGAGGCGGACAGCCCGGACCTGAGCACCATCTCAGCCACCCCCCGCAGTGCCTGACGCGATTCCCCCGTCGTAACAGATCGCTCAGGTGCTTCCCCCCGCAGCGGCGTCACCGTGACCTGAACACGGTGACGCCGCTGCAGTTTTCGGGGGACATCTGCGGACATCGCCCGGATCCGACGGTGGCTGAAACCAGTCGCTGTGCCCGGGTCGGCGATCAGCCGCGCCCCAGCGCCCGGGAGAGCTCGATCTCGATCACCACGCGCGACGGGTTCGGCGCCGGCACCCTGCCGTAGCGCTCGGCGTAGCGCCGCTCCGCCTCCGCGATCCGCTCCGGATCGGTCGAGACGTGCGCGCGCCCCTCCAGCGTGGCCCACCGTCGCCCGTCCACCTGGCAGACCGCCACCGGCGCCCCCTCGGGCCCGGCCGCCGTCACGTGTCCCGCCTTCGCGCTCGCCTTGTTCGTGATCACCCGGGCCAGCCGGGCCTCGGGGTCGTACGTCACTCCGACCGGGACGACGTGCGGAGTGCCGTCCGGGCGCAGGGTCGTCAGTGTGCACAGGTGTCTTTCCCGCCAGAAGGCGAGGTACCCGGCATCCGGTGCGCCGGGGTTCTGGGGGTACGCGGCCATGGAACGGAACCTAGCCGTTCCCCCTCCCGCGCGCCGCCTTGAGTGGAATAGACTCAACTTTGTGTACGTTGACGTAGTCACAGTGGTAGGCAAGAGCTGAGCGCGGCTGACCCGCAGGAGGAGAACGCGAACGTGGACGCCGAGCTGACCAACAGGAGCCGGGACGCGATCAACGCGGCCACCCAACGGGCCGTGTCGGAGGGCCACCCGGACCTCACACCCGCCCACCTGCTCCTCGCGCTGCTCGAGGGGCAGGACAACGAGAACATCATCGACCTGCTCGTCGCCGTGGACGCCGACCAGGCCTCCGTACGGTCCGGCGCCGAGCGCCTGCTCGCCGGGCTGCCCAGCGTGACCGGCTCGACCGTGGCGCCGCCGCAGCCCAACCGCGACCTGCTCGCCGTGATCGCGGACGCGGACAAGCGCGCCAAGGACCTCGGCGACGAGTACCTGTCCACCGAACACCTGCTCATCGGCATCGCCGCGAAGGGCGGCGCCGCCGGGGACGTGCTGTCCCGGCAGGGAGCGGACGCCAAGAAGCTGCTGGACGCGTTCCAGAAGACCAGGGGAGGACGCCGGGTGACGACCCCGGACCCGGAGGGCCAGTACAAGGCCCTCGAGAAGTTCGGCACCGACTTCACCGCCGCCGCGCGCGACGGCAAGCTGGACCCGGTCATCGGCCGGGACCAGGAGATCCGCCGCGTCGTACAGGTGCTGTCCCGCCGTACCAAGAACAACCCGGTCCTCATCGGCGAGCCGGGCGTCGGCAAGACCGCCGTCGTGGAGGGGCTCGCCCAGCGGATCGTGAAGGGCGACGTGCCCGAGTCCCTGCGGAACAAGCGGCTGGTCGCGCTCGACCTGGGCGCCATGGTCGCGGGCGCGAAGTACCGCGGTGAGTTCGAGGAGCGGCTGAAGGCCGTGCTCTCCGAGATCAAGGACAGCGACGGCCAGATCATCACCTTCATCGACGAGCTGCACACCGTCGTGGGGGCGGGCGCCGGAGGCGACTCCTCCATGGACGCGGGCAACATGCTCAAGCCCATGCTGGCCCGCGGCGAGCTGCGCATGATCGGTGCGACCACGCTCGACGAGTACCGCGAGCGCATCGAGAAGGACGCCGCGCTGGAGCGCCGCTTCCAGCAGGTGTTCGTGGGCGAGCCGTCCGTCGAGGACACCATCGCCATCCTGCGCGGGCTCAAGGGCCGTTACGAGGCCCACCACAAGGTGCAGATCGCGGACAGCGCCCTGGTGGCCGCCGCCGCCCTGTCCGACCGCTACATCACCTCCCGCTTCCTGCCCGACAAGGCCATCGACCTGGTCGACGAGGCGGCCTCGCGGCTGCGCATGGAGATCGACTCCTCCCCGGTCGAGATCGACGAGCTGCAGCGTGCCGTGGACCGGCTGCGCATGGAGGAGCTGGCCCTCGACAAGGAGACCGACGCGGCCTCCCGCGAACGCCTGGAGAAGCTGCGCCGCGACCTCGCCGACAAGGAGGAGGAGCTGCGGGGCCTGACCGCGCGCTGGGAGAAGGAGAAGCAGTCCCTCAACCGCGTCGGTGAGCTGAAGGAGAAGCTCGACGACCTGCGCGGCCAGGCCGAGCGTGCCCAGCGCGACGGTGACTTCGACACCGCGTCCAAGCTGCTGTACGGCGAGATCCCGGCTGTGGAGAAGGAGCTGGAGGCCGCCTCGCAGGCCGAGGAGGAGGCCACGAAGAACACCATGGTCAAGGAGGAGGTCGGCGCCGACGACATCGCGGACGTCGTCGCCTCCTGGACCGGGATCCCCGCCGGGCGCCTCCTGGAGGGCGAGACGCAGAAGCTGCTGCGCATGGAGGAGGAGATCGGCAAGCGGCTCATCGGCCAGAGCGAGGCCGTACGGGCCGTCTCCGACGCCGTACGGCGCAGCCGCGCGGGCATCTCCGACCCCGACCGGCCGACCGGGTCGTTCCTCTTCCTGGGCCCGACGGGCGTCGGCAAGACCGAACTCGCCAAGGCGCTCGCGGACTTCCTCTTCGACGACGAGCGGGCCATGGTCCGTATCGACATGTCGGAGTACAGCGAGAAGCACAGCGTCGCCCGGCTGGTCGGCGCCCCGCCCGGTTACGTCGGCTACGAGGAGGGCGGCCAGCTGACGGAGGCGGTGCGCCGCCGCCCGTACAGCGTCATCCTGCTCGACGAGGTGGAGAAGGCGCACCCCGAGGTCTTCGACATCCTGCTCCAGGTGCTCGACGACGGCCGCCTGACCGACGGTCAGGGACGCACGGTCGACTTCCGCAACACCATCCTGGTGCTGACCTCGAACCTGGGCAGCCAGTTCCTGGTCGACCCGCTCAGGAGCGAGGCGGAGAAGAAGGAGCAGGTCCTGGAGGTGGTCCGCGCCTCCTTCAAGCCGGAGTTCCTCAACCGGCTCGACGACCTGGTGGTCTTCTCCGCGCTGACCAAGCCGGAGCTGGAGCGGATCGCGCAGCTCCAGGTCGACCGCCTGGCCAAGCGGCTGCACGAGCGGCGCCTGACCCTGGAGGTCACCCCCGAGGCCCTGGCCTGGCTCGCCGAGGAGGGCCTGGACCCGGCCTACGGCGCCCGCCCGCTGCGCCGCCTGGTCCAGAGCGCCATCGGCGACCGCCTCGCCAAGGAGATCCTGGCCGGCGAGATCAAGGACGGCGACACGGTCCGGGTGGACCGCTTCGGCGACGGCCTGCTGGTGGGACCGGCGACGGGCAAGACGCTGTAGGCGATCGCACGGCTCCCGGGTACTCGACGTACGCCCGCCCGCGTGACCGGTTCGTGTCAGCCGACGGCTGACACGAACCGTCGGGGGTTGCCACCCCCCTCCCCGCATGAGGGAGGATGGCGGAATCCGTACGAAGGGAAGAACACGGTGAGCATCGACCCGTCCTCGATTCCGAATTTCGGGGGCCAGCCCGAGCCGCAGCCGCCGGCGGGCCCCGTGGTTCCGGATCAGGACCTCGTGAAGCAGCTCCTGGACCAGATGGAGCTCAAGCACCTCGTCGACGAAGAGGGTGACCTCGTCGCGCCGTGGGAGCAGTTCCGTACGTACTTCATGTTCCGCGGCGAGGGCGATCAGCAGGTCTTCTCGGTGCGGACGTTCTACGACCGGCCCCACAAGATCGACGAGAAGCCCCAGCTGCTGGAGTCCATCGACGACTGGAACCGGCGCACCCTGTGGCCCAAGGTCTACAGCCACACCCACGACGACGGCACCGTCCGCCTCATCGGCGAGGCGCAGATGCTGATCGGCACGGGCGTGAGCCTGGAGCACTTCGTCTCCTCGACCGTGAGCTGGGTGCGGGCCGCCATCGAGTTCGACCGGTGGCTCGTCGAGCAGCTCGGCCTCGCGGAAGAGGTCGACGACGCCGAGAAGCCCGAGGACGACGGCGAGTAGCCCCGGGCAGAGCCTAGAGGGGAGAGCGGGCCAGCACCACCAGATAGGCCCCATAGACGAACGAGAGCCCGGCCAGCGCGCTCGCCACCACAGCGGCGTGCCACGGCCGGGCTCGCGCTGTTCGCACCAGTGCCCGCGCCACCACGATCAGCAGAGGGAACGCCGGCAGCAGAAATCGCGGCTTGGACTCGAAGAACCCGGAGTCGCCGAGCGCGATCAGCAGCAGGAGGCCGCTGTAGACGACCAGCGGCAACGGGGCCCGGTCCACGACCAGCAGGGCGAACAGCACGGTGCTCACCCCGACGATCACCAGCGCCATCGGAAACAGCAGCCGGGTGCCGTGCAGCAGCATGTGCTCGGTGAAGCCCAGGGCGCCCCGCCCGAAGTCGAAGCGCGAGCCCCACAGCCGCTGCACGGTGAAGTAGCCGCCGAGCGGGTCGCCCCGGCGGCGGCCCACCCACACGACGTAGCCGGTCCAGCCGAGCGGTGCGAGCGCCGCGCCCGTCCACAGCCTGGGGGAAACCTCGCGCCCGCGCCGCCGCCACACCTCCAGGCCGGCCGCCGCGAGGACCGCCGCGGCCACCGCGACACCGCTCGGCCGGGCGAGGCCCGCGAGCGCCGCCAGCGCGCCCGCCCACACCCAGCGGCGGGTCAGCACGGCGTACAGCGACCAGGCGGCGAACGCGGTCATGACGGGTTCCGTGTAGGCCATCGACAGCACGACGGAGTGCGGCAGCAGGCCCCACAGCACGACGAGGACGACGGCCACCGCGGGACCGTACAGCCGCAGCCCGATCCGGTGGATGCCGTGCGCGGCGACCGCGGCCGCCGTCCACGACACCACCAGTCCCGCCGCGCCGCCGCCGAGTGGGACGATCGTGGTGAGGGCGTGGACCAGCTTCGGGTACAGCGGGAAGAACGCCAGGTCGCTGTGGACACCGGTGCGGCCGTGCTGGGTGAACCCGTAGCCGTGGGCGGCGATCCGCAGGTACCAGACGGAATCCCAGGAGCGCCCGAGCAGGAACAGCGGATTCTTGCCCGCAGACCGGGCGGCGACGGCGAGCACGAGCACGCCGCACAGCCGGGCGGCGAGGAACAGCCCGAGGGCGGTGAGGGCCGTGGCGGCGGCCCGCCGCCCGCCACCGGCCGGACGGACGGGGTCACGGTGGCCCGGGCGCTCGGCGGCCGGGGCCGGGATGGTACTGGCGTGGGTCACACCGGAACCATGCGTCGATCATGTCCGATTTGCGACCTTGCGCGTCCGCGCGCCGACGAATTCCCACGCCTGGCACGCCGCACGGTGGACGGGAGGGGCATCGGGCGGGGGAGCGGCGGCCGTGACGTCGCGGGAGCGGCAGTCGTCCGCCCGGAGATGCGGCCGGGGTTCCCCAGGAGTGACAGCTGCCCATCCGCGGACCCGGCCGGGGTCTCCCGAGTGACAGCTGCCCATCCGCGGACCCGGCCGGGGTCTCCCGAAGGTGGCAGACGTCCGTCCGGACGGAGCGGGCCTGTCAGGCCGTCGGCGTCCTCAGGCGGTGGACCCCCTGGCCGTGCGCGGCGGCTACGCCCCTTCCCCGCCGGATGGCGCCTCAAGAGGCACCTGGAGCCCATACCGTCTTGCCGACCGGGCGACGAGGCGTCGACCCCCAGCGCTCGGCCAGGACGTCCACCAGAAGCAGTCCTCGACCGGACGCGCCTTCGGGGTACGACGACGGCGGCGCCGCGGGTACGTGGCCGACGAGGAGTGGATCACCCACGGTCTCGGCCAGTCCTGGGTACCGCTCTCGAAAGACGGCCGGAGCAAGGCCGCGACCTGGAGATCCGGCCGGTCCCCGAGCGTGGGGCGGTGCGCTTCTACCTCGACCATCAGCAGCTACGCAGCGACGAGATGGTCGGGCGACTCGACCGGCACGGGAGGCGATCCATCGGGCCGTGGCCAGGGGCGGCCCTGTGGCCTACGCGGTCCGGCGATGCGGTGGGGGGCACCCAGAGCGCGGCCACGATCCGGTGCCGCCTCAGGCGACGTCCGCCTTGCAGTTCGTGCCCGATGCGCGGACACCGCCGGAGTCGGGTCCGGAAGGTCGAGTCACGTGTTGAGTTGCTCACGGATGAGCATGTCGAGTCGCTGCCATGCAGGGGACGAGGCGTTGACGGTGCCCTGGATGAGGGCGGGGATCTCGGATGCGGCATCCGGTTGGGGCAGTTCGTCGGGTCCGTAGCGTGCTCGGGTCGCCTCAGTGATCCGGCGGGCGAGGTCGACGATGCGGGGGTCGTCGGCGTCAAGGTCGTGCGCCTGGTCGTAGTCGAGGAAGAGCTGCCGCAGCGCAGGGTCGGCCAGGATCTCTTCCTGGTCCTGGAACAGGGTGATCGCCTGGTCCGGGTGGGTGGCGAACACGAGGATCCACAAGTCCCGTTGCAGTTCCACCCATCGAGGGGTGAATCCCCAGCGCGCCAGGTGCTCCAGATGGGTGCCGACCTCGGTGGGCAGCGGTGAAAGCCGCCCGGCGGCGAGTTGGCGCAGGCGCTCCTGGGTTGCCTGCAGGCCGCGGACGCGGGCGGTGAGGTCGTCGTCGATCTCGCGCAGCGCCTGCTGGAACTTCTCGGCGGTCGCTGATCTCAGGTCCCGGATGCGGGCCAGGGGGACGCCGGCTTCGGCGAGGGTCCGGATCTTGATCAGGGCGATGGCGTCGTGCGCGTCGTAGCGCCGGTAGCCGGACGCGTCGCGGCCGGGTTCGGGCAGCAGTCCCTTGTCGTGATAGACGCGAATGGTCTTGATCGACACTCCGGCGTATCTCGCGAGCTGCCCGATGGTGATCACAAGGCCATCGTCCCACTTGACCTTTCCCCAGGGGCAGGGTTGCACCCTGGCGTCATGGCGAACACGAACATCGATCGGGAGACCTTGCGTGAGCTGGCCGACGCCGGCAACGAGTCCGCTTTGGACCGGCTGGCCGACCTCGCCGACGCGGCGGGCGACCTCAAGGAGCTGAGCGAGCTGTTGGACGAGGGATCCATGCGCGCCGGGTTCCTGCTCACTCGACGCGCTGCAGCGACAGGCGACGTGCGCGAGCTGCAACGGATCTGCGACGCCGGGTACGACGACGCCGAGGCCGAGCTGAACCGACTGCTGAAGGCACCGGCCGACGGGCCTCGGGACCGAGAAGCCGAACGGCCGTAGGAGCATCCGGGCCACGGCCGTCGAGTCGGGCCCGAGACCGGAGGCTTTCACGCTGCCCGAGCAACGCGAGACCAGAAGGACCCCGACCGCGGCCCCGGCCCCGTCGCCGGGTGACGTACACCCGCCTGCACGGGGTCCGCCACCTGTTCCCGCCTACGACCTGGGCCAGGACAGACTCTACGGCCACACCGAGCCACACCTCGTTCGGGACGAGGGGGCCGCCGGTTCCGTGAGGCGTCGAAGGCGCCCGACAGCCTCGGTCAGGACGTCATGCCGCTTGCAGAAGGCGAAGCGGACGAAGGGCGCCCCGGCGTCGCGGTGGTCGTAGAAGACGGCGTTGGGGATGGCGACGACGCCCGCGCGTTCCGGCAGGGCGCGGCAGAAGGAGACACCGTCCTTCTCGCCGAGGGGACGGATGTCCGTGGTGACGAAGTAGGTGCCGGCGGGCCGGAAGACGTCGAAGCCGGCGTCCGCCAGCCCGGCCGACAGCAGGTCCCGCTTGGCCAGCATGTCCGCGCGGAAGCCCGCGAAGTAGGAGTCGGGAAGGGCGAGCGCCTCAGCCACCGCGTACTGGAACGGCCCGGACGCCACGTACGTCAGGAACTGCTTGGCCGACCGCACCGCTGAGACCAGCCCCGGCGCCGCCGTCACCCAGCCGACCTTCCACCCCGTGAACGAGAACGTCTTCCCGGCGGAGCCGATGGTCACCGTCCGCTCGCGCATCCCCGGGAACGTCGCCAGCGGCACGTGCTCGGCATCGTCGAACACCAGGTGCTCGTACACCTCGTCGGTGACGACCAGCAGGTCGCGCTCGACGGCCAGCTCGGCGATCGCCCGCAGCTCCTCGCGGGTGAGCACGGTCCCGGTCGGGTTGTGCGGGGTGTTGATCAGCAGCAGCCGGGTCCGGTCGGTGACGGCGTCGCGCAGCTCGTCGAGGTCCAGCCGGAAGCTTCCCTCGGAAGGCCGCAGCGTGACCGGTACGCGCCGGCCGCCCGCCATCGCGATGCAGGCGGCGTACGAGTCGTAGTACGGCTCCAGGGCGACCACCTCGTCGCCCGGCTCCAGCAGCGCCAGCAGCGCCGCGGCGATCGCCTCGGTCGCACCGGCGGTGACCAGGACCTCCGTGTCGGGGTCGTACGTGAGCCCGTACCGCCGCTCCTGGTGCGCGGCGATCGCGGTACGCAGCTCGGGGACGCCGGGCCCCGGCGGGTACTGGTTGCCGCTCCCGTCGCGCAGCGCCCGCACGGCGGCCTCGCGCACCTCCTCGGGGCCGTCGGTGTCGGGGAAGCCCTGGCCGAGGTTGATGGACCCGGTGCTCACGGCGAGGGCCGACATCTCAGCGAAGATCGTCGTCCCGAATTCGGCGAGGCGGCGGTTGAGGAGGGGGCGCGCGCTGGAGGTCATGGCCGCCATCCTGCGCCCAAGCTCCGGGGTTCCTCAACCTCCCCTCAACGGATGAGCAGGCGTTGGCCTCGCCGAAGAGCGCGCAGGCGGCCCATGCGACTGCTGCGGTTGAGTGACGAGGAGTACGGCTCCCCGAGATGTCCCCGATGTGACGAGTCGATTCCTCTTACCTTCTTCTGAGATTCCGATGTGCCGCGCAGCAGGCGGTCGCCTGCGTCCGCCACCCATGGAGGTCATCGAATGAACTTTCGCCCCTGGGTCGCAGCGCCGCTGGTGGGCGCGACCATCGCCCTCGTGGCTCCGGCGGCCGACGTCGCCGCGCAGACGTCCGCACGGCACGCGTCCGGCCCTCTGTGGCTCCACGAAGGGGACGGTGACCACGGGCACCGCAATCCCTGGCGTCACTGCCACAGCCGGCGCCGTGTCGTGCTCATCGACAAGGGTCTGAGGGCGATTCTGACCAATGGCCGGCGCGGGCCCGAGGCTCTCGTCCTCCAGGGCAGCTCGTCCTCCTCGGCCTGGCCGACGGCGCCGTGGGACACCTGGAGCGTCTCGACGTATTTGGACGTGAACTACCCGACCCAGACCACCAACCAGTATGAGTTCAGGATCAGAGGCTTCTTCAGGGTGCATCCGATCTTCGAGGTGAAGGCCTTCGACCGCCACGAGCGGGACTTTCGGTTCCCGGCCGCCCACTGCGTCGACGACGAGGACGGCGGTGACCGCGGTCACCGCGGGGACCGTGGTCGCCCGCATGGTGGTGGACGCGCCGAGGGAAGAGGCTCGTCCGGCTCCGTGGCGCCCCAGGAGGGGGACCACCGTGAGAACGGCGGGAGCGGGCAGGGGAATCCTGCCGGCGGGGGCGCCGCTCCCCCCGGTGCCGCTCCACGTGACACTGCGGCTGCTGCCTGCGGCGTCGGCCTTCTGAGCGTGAAGAACATCCTGATCGCGGCCGGCGGTGTGCTGATGATTCTGGGAATGGCGGCCACGGCCTGGCTTCGCCGTCGTCGTTCTGCCGCGTGACACTCGGCCGGCGCGTGACACTCGGCCGGAACAGCCTCGGCAGCGCCTGCGGTGCGCACCCGCCGACCACCGGCAGGCGCGCACCGCAGGCGTCACTCGTCGTCGAGGGTCTCGGCGGACTGGTCGGAGGAACTGTCGCTTGCGGCGGAGGCCGATGTGCTCGAAGGACTGGGTGTGTTCGAGGGGCTTGCGGTGCCTGAAGGGCTTGCGGTGCCTGAAGGGCTTGCGGTGCTGGCGGTGCTGGAGGGACTGGACGTGGCGGAGGGACTCGGGCGGGGGTCGTGGGGGCAGATCCAATAGGGGCTCTTGATTCCGTAGCTCAGGCCCCACTCCCTGTCGCAGCCGCCCCAGTAGATTCCCACCCAGCCGCAGTAGGGGCCCCCGTAGCTGTAGCAGGGAGGCGTGCGCATCCACGGGCCCGGATCTGGGCTCGTGGATGCCCACGGGCCGGGTTCCGGGCTCGTGGATGCCCACGGGCCGGGCTCCGGGCTCGTGGATGCCCACGGGCCCGGATCCTGGAAGGGCGGCTCGGGTGATGCGGTTTCGCTCGGCGAGATGCCGGAGGCGCTGACCAGGCGGACCTGCGTGGCATCGGAACTCCGGGCCGTCCAGCCCGCGACGGGGAGGAACAGGCCGATGGCCGAGGCGGCAGCCGCCACCGTCGCAGCAGCGGGACCGCAGCGGATCAGACGCATGACTGTTCCTCTCGGCTCTTGTGGTCTGTGGCGGGCCTGGGCGACCTCTGTGCACGGGCTCCACCGCTGTGAGCGCCGGAGCCGAACGTATGGTTTGCAGATCACCCCAGCAACCAGCGAACCGCCAGTCGGGTGGCCCGGCTCCGGGTTTTTCACTCGAAGAGTCCTCCTGAGGGACCCTCAGAACTTGCTCAACTCTGCTTTGGCCGTCCACCGGCGCGGGCATCCCCCGACCACTCAGGACGACTCCAGGCGCCCACGGGGGGCCGCTTCGGGGGATTCGAAAGGGGGACGGCGCCATGGTCACCGGCATCTTTCTGGTCATCGTCGGCGTGGTTGTGGTCGCGCTGCTCGCGTCGGCACGGCGTCGCGCGAAGCAGGGGATGGTGCGGTCGAATGGCCGCTCCGGAGTGCGGACGCGGACGAGTGGGGGGCGCGGCGGCGGCCACCGGGGCAGCCGGGACACCGGGGACAGCAGCTGGTGGGTGGCCGGGGCCGACGGCGGTTCGTCGGGCGGTCACCACTCCGGGGGTCACCACTCCGGCGGTCACCACTCGTGCGGCGGGGGCCACTCCTGCGGCGGCCACTCGTCGTGCGGCGGGGGCGGATGCGGCGGAGGCAACTGACACGGGGCAGTCGAGCTCCGGACGCATCCGGGCCGCGCGCACCGGGTGTCCGCCGGGATCCCTCCCGGCGGACCCCGGCCTTTGCGCTCACCCGTCAACACATCAGCGAAGGACCCCTCTCGCGGGGGAGCGCGACGGCGTATCGAGAGGGCGCTTTACGCGGGACGTGCGCTCATTGCCGCGTCGTGGAGGGGCGCACGGTTCCCACGTCAACGCTCCAGGCGCACGCGGTAGTTGAACAGTTGCGCTGAGGAGCCCTCGGTGGGATGGAAACCCTACGAACTTGGGTAAAAACGCTGTGGCGGCGCCACTGTTCATGATTCCCTCTCAACCACCAAAGCAGCCCGCGGACGCCCTTCGGACACCTGTCCGGCAGGAGTCCCTCCCCACCGGGCCGACCGGACGCATTACCCGACTGGCTGAGCCGGCCTTGTCCCCGGCGCCAGGACCGGGGTGCTCCGGATCACCACTTCTCACTTTGCGTGCTAGCGGAGCCGATCCATGCTCACGACCCTGAACACCTCCTACACCGACACGCGCGCGGCCGATCTGGCCTGGACCCTGGGCCGCGAGCCACTGCCCGCACTCGCCACCCTCGACCTCGAACTCGCAGGTGCCCAGCTGCAGTTGCGCCTCCTTGGCGCATCCCACCAGGTGCTCCTGGAGGAGGAGCGGGGCGTCTGCTCGGAGACGGTGGCGTGCATCGCGGGCTCCAGCACCCCGCTGCCCCTGGGTGTCGCCAAGCGCGTCGGCGACTGGGAGTACGAGTTCGCGGCCCGCGTGGAGGTGCTCTCCCCGGGCAGCTTCGCCGGCCGTGCCCAGGAGCTGCTGGCCCTGGTCTCCGACCACCCCAACGGCCTGGCCGGCGTCTTCCCCGGCAGCCCGCACGCGTTCACCGCGTTGCTGGCCCGGCACCACGAGGGCCAGGTCCACTGGCGCACCTGGCACGCCTACCCACAGGACGGCCAGTTGGTGGCGACCCGGACCCGGGTCGGGGTGAGGCAGCGGACGAAACGACGGGACGACGCCAGGGAGAAGTCGCTCCTGTCGGGCAGGTGAGGACGATCGACGCCCCTTCAGCCGTGGCGGCTGCGCACCACCGGCCTGCCCGGCCTTCGAGGCCGAGGCCGTTCAGGCCGGAGCGGGGGTCTGGGGCCGGCAGCCGCCGACCGGCCACACCACCCCCTGGTGCCGAACAACCCGGCGCCACACGTGTGGGTGACAAAGCTCAGCGCACGTCTGACGTAGCGTTCCGGACGTGATCGATCCGCACGCGCCCGCACCACCCGGCGCCACCGCCTCCTGGGGCGACGGCCGGAGCCGGGCGCGGCTGCCCGTGGGCCCGGGCGCCGGACGGTTCCTGGTCCTCACCGGCGTGTTCGTCTGCGCGGCCTGCGGACTCGTGTACGAACTGGAACTCGTCGCGCTCGCCTCGTATTTGATGGGCGACTCGGTCACCCAGGCCTCGGTCGTGCTGTCGGTGATGGTGTTCGCGATGGGTGTCGGCTCGCTCGCCGCCAAGCGGCTCCGCTGCCGCGCCGCGGCCGGGTTCGGCGCGGTGGAGACGGCGCTCGCACTCGTCGGCGGCCTGAGCGCGATGGCCCTGTACGCGGCCTTCGCCTGGACCGGCGACTGGGACGGCGTCCGGTCCGGTGGCCCGCGCTGCCTGCTGGTCGGGTTCTCCCTGGCGATCGGGCTGCTCACCGGCGCCGAGGTGCCGCTGCTGATGGAGCTGATCCAGCGCATCCGCCGCCAGGACGCGGGCGGCGCGGTCGCGGACCTGTTCGCGGCCGACTACGTGGGCGCGCTCGTCGGCGGCCTGGCCTTTCCCTTCCTGCTGCTGCCGCAGCTCGGCCAGCTGACGAGTGCGCTGCTCACCGGCGCGGTCAACGCCGTCGCGGGTGGCGCCCTGGTGCTCGGCCTGTTCCGGCGCGACCTGTCCCGGCGCGGACGCCGGGTGCTGCTGGTCGCCAACCTCCTCGTCCTGGGCGTGCTCGCCGCGGCGGCCGTTCTCGTCGACGACTTCGAACGGGCCGCGCGCCAGGCGGTGTACGGCGGTCACGTACGGGTCGCGCTGCGCACCGGCGGCCAGGAGGTGGTGCTGACCGGCGGTACCCCCGGACGCCCCCTCGACCTGTTCCTCGACGGCCGCCTCCGTGTCGACGGCCGCGACGAACCCCTCTACCACCAGGCACTGGTGCACCCCGCGATGAGCGGTGGCCCGCACGCACGCGTACTGGTCCTCGGCGGCGGCGACGGACTCGCGGCGCGCGAGGTGTTGCGGCACCCGGGGGTGCGGCGGGTCGACGTGATCGACCCGGACCCGGCGCTGTTCCGGCTCGCCCGTCACGACGCCGCCCTGTCCGCGCTGAACGGCCACGCCTTCGCGGACCCGCGCGTCCACGTCCACGCGGAGGACACGTTCCACTGGCTGAGGCGGACACGGCGGACGTACGACGTGGTGATCGCGGACCTTCCCGACCCGGGTGGCACGGCGAGCGCGAAGCTGTACTCGCAGGAGTTCTACGGCCTGACCCGGCGCGCGCTCGCCACGGGCGGGCGGCTGGTGGTGCACGCGGGACCGGTGACCGCCCGGCCGCGCGTGTTCTGGACGGTGGAGGCGACGATACGGGCGGCGGGCCTCGGCACCACCCCTTACCGCGTCGACGGCCGCGCCCAGGGCGGTACGGCCCGGGCGGCCGGGGGCCGTACCGCCCGGGAGGCCGGGGCGCCGCGAGACTGGGGGTTCCTGCTCGCCGCCCGCACCCGGCCCACGCTGACCCTGGCCCCGCGCGGGCCGTGCCTGGGCGCCCTGACCGGGGCGGCCCTGCGGGCGGACGCGCGGGCGGCGGCGCGGACCCGGGTGCCGGGACTGCTCCCGTCGACGCTCGTGCACCCGAGGTACCAGGAGTGATCATCTCGGCCTCGGCCGTGCGAATCCCGGCATGTCCGGGTGAGGTTCGCGCGCTGCTGGGTAGGCTCGTCAGACATGGAGCATGAGGTGTTCGTCGCGGTTCCCGCCGAGCGGCTGAGCGAGGCGCTGGCCGACCCGGCCCGGGTGGCCGACGCGATTCCCGGGCTCCAGCAGGACGCGGGCTCGGAGCCCCCCGCCGGCCGGCTGAAGGTGCGCGCCGGCGGCCATACGATCACCTACCGCGGTGCCCTGCGCATCGAGGAGCGGGACGACGGCTCGTTCACGGTGGAGGGCGAGGCCGCCGAGGCCCGCGGCACGGGCACGGCGAAACTCTCCCTGGCCCTGCGCCTCACCCCGGCCGAGGGCGGCACCACGGTCACGTTCACGGGAACCGCCACGGCCGACGGCCGGATCACGGAGCTGCCGGGGGAGACGGTGGCGTCGGCGGCGACGCGGCTGCTGGGGCGGTTCGCGGAGAACCTGGGGGAGAACGTGAGGGAGGCGGAGGAGGTCCGTGGGGCGGTGGACGAGCCCGGCCCTGCGTCCGGCCCCCTGGTGGAAGAGGAGGAGCCCGCTCTTCCGTCCGGCACCTTGGACGACGAGGGGGAGCCTGCTCTTCCGTCCGGCACCTTGGACGACGAGGGGGAGCCCGCCCGCCCTCCGTCCGGCACCTTCGACGACGAGGACGCATCCGCCTTCCCGTCCGACACCTTCGACGAGGAACCGCCCGCCGAGGCGGCGCACGCGCGTCGCACGATGATCGGCCGCAGCGCCGAGGAGGTCGACCACGCGCCCCCGCGCGGCCGCTACGCCCCGGTCCCGCCCCCGGAAGCCGCGGCGGCCACCGCCACCCTCCGCTGGGCGGCCCCGGCGGCGGCCCTGCTCGTGGCATCGGCGATCGTGGCGGGCCGGCTGCTGCGGCGGCGGCGCTGAGGGCCACGGGCAGGCCCCCGAGCCACCGTCGCACGATGATCGGCCGCAGCGCCGAGGAGGTCGACCACGCGCCCCCGCGCGGCCGCTACGCCCCGGTCCCGCCCCCGGAAGCCGCGGCGGCCA
>NZ_JBIATP010000009.1:330422-374659 GCF_042891915.1 Streptomyces sp. NPDC001848
CCCCGGCGGCGGCCCTGCTCGTGGCATCGGCGATCGTGGCGGGCCGGCTGCTGCGGCGGCGGCGCTGAGGGCCACGGGCAGGCCCCCGAGCCACCGCACGCCACCTTGATCCGCCCAGTAGGGTCGGGCTCGTGAGTAACGACGAGATCACGTTGGCCGCGGGAGACGCGGAAGTCGTGCTGGCGCCGGGGAACGGCGGGCGCGTACGGAGTCTGCGCATCGGCGGGACGGAACTGCTGCGGCAGGGGGAACGGTTCGGCTGCTTCCCCATGGCCCCCTGGTGCGGTCGCATCCGGGACGGCAGGTTCCGCGACGGCGGCACCGTCCAGCAGATGCCCCTGAACGCCGCGCCCCACGCCATCCACGGCACCGTCCGCGACGGCGTCTGGCGCGTCGCCCGCGCCGAGCCCACCGAGGCCGTCCTCACCTACGACCTGGTCGCCCCCTGGCCCTACGCCGGCCGCGTCACCCAGCTGGCCACGCTCACCGGGGACGCCCTCACGCTGACCATGTCCGTGGAGACGTACGACGACTCCTTCCCGGCCCAGATCGGCTGGCACCCCTGGTTCCACCGCAACCTCGGCGGCGAGGACGTCCGTATCGACTTCGAACCCGCCTGGCAGGAGGAGCGCGGCGACGACCACCTGCCCACCGGCAACCGCATCGACCCCAAGCCCGGCCCCTGGGACGACTGCTTCGGCATGCCCGGCGGGGTCGACGTCACCCTCACCTGGCCCGGGCAGCTGGAGCTGAAGGTCACCAGCCGTGAGGAGTGGGTCGTGGTCTACGACGAGCAGTCCGAGGCGGTGTGCGTGGAACCGCAGACCGGCCCCCCGAACGGCCTCAACACCCTTCCGCGCCTGGTCACCCCCATCGAGCCGCTCGAGGCCGCGACCACGTGGACCTGGCGCCGCATCTAAGCTGGCTGCCATGAGCGACGTTCGCGGCGAGCTGCTGCAGCAGATCAAGGACAAGGCCGTGGTGCACGGCAAGGTGACCCTGTCGTCGGGCAAGGAAGCCGACTACTACGTCGACCTCCGCCGCATCACCCTCGACGGCGTGGCCGCCCCCCTGGTCGGTCAGGTCATGCTCGACCTGACCGCCGACCTGGACTACGAGGCGGTCGGCGGCCTGACTCTGGGCGCCGACCCGGTGGCGACCGCGATGCTGCACGCCTCCGCCGCGCACGGGAAGACGCTCGACGCCTTCGTCGTCCGCAAGGCGGGCAAGGCGCACGGCCTGCAGCGCAGGATCGAGGGCACGGAGGTCGCGGGCCGTCGCGTGCTGGCCGTCGAGGACACCTCCACCACCGGCGGCTCGGTGCTCACCGCCGTCGAGGCGCTGCGGGAGGCCGGCGCCGAGGTCGTCGCGGTCGCGACGATCGTGGACCGGGCGACGGGTGCTGCCGAGGCGATCGCCGAAAAGGCCGGTGTTCCCTACCTGTTCGCGTATTCGAAGGACGACCTGGGTCTGGACTAGGACACGGGGTTATCCACAGGCTGGACAGGGTGTCCGAAGCATCCGGTCACGTCTGGAAAGATGGGGCCGACGAGGACGTCACTCCCTAGGTCAGGGCCGTAAGTACGCAGAACGCAACCCGCACAACAAGGAGCGGACAGATGCCCATCGCAACCCCCGAGGTCTACAACGAGATGCTCGACCGGGCGAAGGCAGGCAAGTTCGCCTACCCGGCCATCAACGTGACCTCCTCCCAGACCCTGCACGCGGCCCTGCGCGGCTTCGCGGAGGCGGAGAGCGACGGCATCGTCCAGATCTCGACGGGTGGCGCCGAGTTCCTGGGCGGCCAGTACAGCAAGGACATGGTCACCGGCGCGGTGGCCCTGGCCGAGTTCGCCCACATCGTCGCCGAGAAGTACCCGGTCAACATCGCGCTGCACACGGACCACTGCCCGAAGGACAAGCTCGACGGCTACGTACGTCCGCTGCTGGCGATCTCCGAGGAGCGCGTGAAGGCCGGCCAGAACCCGCTGTTCCAGTCGCACATGTGGGACGGCTCCGCCGAGACCCTGGCCGACAACCTGGCGATCGCCCAGGAACTGCTCGCCCGCACCGCCGCCGCCAAGATCATCCTTGAGGTGGAGATCACCCCGACGGGCGGCGAGGAGGACGGCGTCACCCACGAGATCAACGACAAGCTGTACACCACGGTCGACGACGCGGTCCGCACCGCCGAGGCCCTGGGCCTGGGTGAGAAGGGCCGCTACCTGCTGGCCGCGTCGTTCGGCAACGTGCACGGCGTGTACAAGCCGGGCAACGTCGTGCTCCGCCCCGAGCTGCTGAAGGAGCTGAACGAGGGCGTGGCCGAGCGGTTCGGCAAGGAGTCGCCGTTCGACTTCGTCTTCCACGGCGGTTCCGGCTCCACGGAGCAGGAGATCCTGACGGCGCTGGAGAACGGCGTGGTCAAGATGAACATCGACACGGACACGCAGTACGCCTTCACGCGCCCGGTCGCCGACCACATGTTCAAGAACTACGACGGCGTCCTGAAGGTCGACGGCGAGGTCGGCTCCAAGAAGACCTACGACCCGCGCACCTGGGGCAAGCTGGCGGAGGCGTCGATGTCGAAGCGAGTGCTGGAGGCCTGCCAGAACCTCCGCTCGACCGGCACGAAGATCAAGTAACACCGGTCGGCGGGGTGCCGGCAGCGGCACCCCGCCGGCGCCGGGTCGCGCGACCCCACCCGCGGGCAACCCCGGCTCCAGGCACCGCAAACCTGGATCGAACGCACCCGACGCGGGATGATCCCAGCATGGCGGCTACCGCGCAGCAGACCCCCGTCGTGAGGCTCGCCTCCCCGCAGGGGAAGTGGATCCTCCTGACCACGGTGCTCGGCTCCAGCATGGCCCTGCTGGACTCCACCGTCGTCAACGTCGCCCTGCCCCGCATCGGCCGCGCCCTCGACGCGAGCCTCTCCGCCCTCCAGTGGACCGTCAACGCGTACATGCTCACGCTCGCCGGTCTCATCCTCCTCGGCGGCGCCCTCGGCGACCGCTACGGCCGCCGAAGGATCTTCGTCCTCGGTGTCCTGTGGTTCGCCACCGCCTCCCTCCTGTGCGGCCTTGCGCCCACCGCGGGCGTCCTCATCGTCGCCCGCGCCCTCCAAGGCGTCGGCGGCGCCCTCCTCACCCCCGGGTCGCTCGCCCTCATCCAGGCCACCTTCCACCCCGACGACCGCGCCAAGGCGGTCGGTCTGTGGTCCGGCTTCGGCGGCATCGGCGCCGCCGTCGGCCCGTTCCTCGGCGGCTGGCTGGTGGCCGGCCCCGGCTGGCGCTGGGTCTTCCTCCTGAACGTCCCGCTGGCCCTCCTCTGCGCCCCCATCGCCGTACGCCACGTCCCCGAGTCCGCCGCCGGCGGTGCCCACAGCCGTCGCTTCGACGCCCTGGGTGCCACCCTCGGCGCCCTCTCCCTCGCCCTGGTGACGTACGCCCTCATCGAGGCCCACGGCGGCTCGCTCCCGGTGGCCCTCACCGCGGTCGCGGGCCTCGCCGCCGGCGTCGCCTTCGTCCACGTCGAACGGCACCGCCCCGACCCGATGATGCCGGTGGACATCTTCGCCTCCCGCCAGTTCACGGCGGTCAACCTGGTGACCCTGTGCGTGTACGCGGCCTTCGGCGGCTTCTTCTTCCTCACCGCCCTCCAGCTCCAGGTCGTCTCCGGCTACTCGCCCCTGCAGGCCGGTGTCGCCCTGCTGCCCACCACCGTCCTGATGCTGCTGTTCTCGGCCCGCTCAGGCGCCCTGGCCGAGCGCATCGGACCTCGTGTACCACTCACCGTCGGCCCCCTGCTGTGCGCGGTCGGCATGCTGCTGATGCTGCGCGTCGGCAAGGGCGCCTCGTACGTCGTCGACGTCCTGCCCGCCGTGCTGGTCATGGGCGCGGGCATGGTCACCCTGGTGGCGCCGCTGACCGCCGGAGTGCTCGCCTCGGTGGACACCGACCGGGCCGGCCTGGCCAGCGGCATCAACAACGCGGCGGCCCGCGCGGCCGGTCTGATCGCCGTGGCCGCGCTGCCCCTGCTCACCGGGATGGGCCCGGAGGCGTACCGCGTGCCGGGCGCGTTCGACGCCGCCTTCCGCCGGGCGATGCCGCTGTGCGCGGGCGTCCTGGTGGCGGGCGCGGCGCTCGCCTTCGCGACCGTGCGCCGTCCGGCCCCGGAGGGCCGCCACCCCGAGTGCCGCATGCACTGCTCCGTGACCGCCCCACCGCTCGAGCCGCCGCGCGGTTCGACGGGGTCCGGGGCCGGTCCGGCCTCCTGAGCAGGTACCGAGGGCGGGCGACCTGCGGGCACGGTCGATGGCGCACACTGAACCCATGACCCTTCACGAGAACCTTCTCGGGGGCCCGCCCCCGACGCACCTCCCCGACGACCCGGAGCCGCGCGAGCTCCTGGCGAGCGGCACGGCGCCCGCCGAGGTCGCCGCCCGGTACCCCGCCTCCTCGCTCGCCTGGGCGCAGCTCGCCGACGACGCGTTCGAGCGGGGCGCGGTCGTCGAGTCGTACGCGTACGCCCGTACGGGCTACCACCGCGGCCTGGACGCCCTGCGCCGCAACGGCTGGAAGGGCCACGGACCCGTCCCCTGGGAGCACGAGCCCAACCGTGGGTTCCTGCGCGCCCTGCACGCCCTCGCGCGCGCCGCTCAGGGCATCGGCGAGCAGGAGGAGTACGAGCGCTGCACCCAGTTCCTGAAGGACTCCTCGCCGACGGCCGCCCAGACCCTGGGCTAGCCCCGACGCGTGGTCAGGCCCGCCTGTGACCAGGCGGGCCTTGCGGTGTCCGGGGGTATTGCGCAGGATGCCTGTGGGGACCGGGGCCCCCGTGCCGGCATCGGCAGGGGCGGACCGCTACCCGGAGTAATACAGGAGACAGCGATGTCCCAACAGGCTCACCAGGCCCCTCGCACCGCCGAGGCTCATGAGCCCGAGACCCCGCATCTCGCCCCGAAAATCGATTGGAGCCGGGGCACGACCCCGTACGAGGACTACGTCAAGGCGGACGTGCTCACCCACCTCCAGCACACCCTCTCCGACGACCCCGGAGAGATGGTCTTCCTGGTCACGACCCAGGTGATGGAGCTGTGGTTCACCGTCATCGTCCACGAGTGGGAGACCGCGGCGCGCGCCCTGCGCGAGGACCGGGTGCCGGTGGCGATCGACGCGCTGAAGAGGTCCGTACGGGAGCTGCAGGCGCTGAACGCGTCCTGGCGGCCCCTGGCGCAGCTGACGCCCGCCCAGTTCAACTCCTACCGTTCCGCCCTCGGCGAGGGCTCCGGCTTCCAGTCGGCGATGTACCGCCGAATGGAGTTCCTGCTCGGCGAGAAGTCCGCGTCCATGCTGGTCCCGCACCGCGGCGCGCCCCGCGTCCACGCCGAACTGGAGAAGGCGCTGCACGAGCCGTGCCTGTACGACGAGGTGCTGCGGCTCCTCGCCCGGCGCGGGCACCCCGTCCCGGACGCGGTGCTGCGGCGCGACGTCGCGCAGCGCTACGAGCCGTCGGAGGAGGTCGAGGCGGTCTGGGCGGCCGTCTACTCGGGTGACCCGGACGACGAACTCGCCCGGCTGGGCGAGGTGTTGACCGATGTGGCGGAACTGGTGTGGCGCTGGCGCAACGACCATCTCGTCGCCACCCGGCGCGCGATGGGCGCCAAGCCCGGCACGGGCGGCTCGGCCGGGGTGGCCTGGCTGGAGAAGCGGGCCCAGAAGAACGTGTTCCCCGAGCTGTGGACGGCGCGATCCCATGTCTGAACTGTCGGAACTCGCCGTCAAAGCACAGAAGTTGGACGCGTCCGACGAACTCGCTCCGAAACGCGCGGAGTTCGTGCTCGACGAGGTGGTCTACCTGGACGGCAACTCGCTGGGCGCGTTGCCCGCCGCCGTGGCGGACCGCATGGGGGACGTCGTGCGCAGGCAGTGGGGACGCCTGCGGATCCGGTCCTGGGACGAGAGCGGCTGGTGGACGGCGCCGGAGCGGATCGGCGACCGGATCGCGCCGCTGGTCGGGGCCGTGCCCGGGCAGATCGTGGTGGGCGACTCGACCAGCGTCAACGTCTTCAAGGCGCTGGTGGCGGCGGTGCGGATGGCCCGGGGGACGGACGCCGGCCGGGACGAGATCGTGGTCGACGCGACGACGTTCCCGACGGACGGGTACATCGCCGCATCGGCGGCGCGGATGACGGGCTGCACACTGCGTCCGGTGGCCCCGGCGGAGGTGCCCGGGGCGCTGTCCGGCCGTACGGCGGCCGTGCTGCTGAACCACGTCGACTACCGCACCGGCCGGCTGCACGACCTGCCCGGGCTGACGGCCGCCGTGCACGCGGCGGGCGCGGTCGCGGTCTGGGACCTGTGCCACAGCGCGGGCGCGCTGCCCGTGGGCCTGGACGAACACGGGGTCGACCTGGCGGTCGGCTGCACCTACAAGTACCTCAACGGAGGGCCCGGTTCACCGGCGTACCTGTATGTGCGGCGGGAGCTGCAGGACCGCTTCGACTCACCGCTGCCGGGCTGGAACTCGCACGCGGAACCCTTCGGCATGCGGACCGACTACGAACCGGCCCCCGGTGCCCTGCGCGGTCGCGTCGGCACCCCGGACATCCTGTCCATGCTCGCCCTGGAGGCGGCGTTGGAGGTGTGGGACGGCGTCTCGATCGACGCGGTCCGCGCCAAGTCGCTGGCGCTGACGGACTTCTTCCTCGAGTGCGTGACGGCCTACGTCCCGCCCGGCACGGTCGAGTCCCTGACCCCGGTCGCGCACGACGAGCGGGGCAGCCAGATCGCGCTGCGCTGTCCGGACGCCGGGGACGTGATGAAGCGGCTCATCGCCGCCGGGGTGGTCGGCGACTTCCGGCCGCCGGACGTGCTGCGGTTCGGGTTCACACCGCTGTACGTGGGGTTCGGGGACGTGGAGCGGGCGGCTCGGGTGCTGGCGGAGGTGGTGGCCTGACCGGCGGTTCCACGGGGGCGGGGCCCGTCGGGGCGCCCGCCCCGCCCACCGCAGGGAACAGCAGAACCGTTTGCTCCTCACCGAGCGTGACAACCCCCTGCTGACGCACGTCACCCGCCTGGTACCGTCCCCGCGAGGCCGGTACCCTTCGGCCGCCGCGCACGAATCCCGTTCTGCCGCTGAGAGGTTGGAGCATGCCGGACGACGCCGCCCCCCGCGATGCCGCCGAAGAGGCGTCCGCCTTCTCGCACCCGCCGGTGGACCCCGACTCCACCGCCGGCTACGGCGACCACCCGGACCAGGTGATCGACTTCTACGCCCCGCGGCAGCCCGAGCCGGCCGGTGCCGCGGGCGCCCCCGGACTCGCCCCCCTGGTCGTCCTGCTGCACGGCGGCGCGTGGCGTGCGCCGTACGACCGCCGGCACGTCTCACCGTTCGCGGACTTCCTGGCTCGCCGGGGCTTCGCCGTGGCGAGCGTCGAGTACCGCCGGGGCGCCCTCATCCCGTCCCAGGCCGACGGGTCCGCCGACCCGGGCGGCGGTACGGGGCCGGTGGCGGGCCGCTGGCCGGACACGTTCGACGACGTGGCGGCGGCGTTGGACGCGCTTTCCGGGCTGGTGCGCGAGGCGCTGCCGCAGGCGGATCCGCGCCGCACGGTGATCACCGGGCACTCGGCGGGAGGCCACCTGGCGCTGTGGGCCGCGGCCCGGCACGTCCTGCCGCCGGACTGCCCGTGGCGCACGGACCGCCCGGCCCCGCTGCGCGGTGTCGTGGCGCTCGCCCCGATCGCGGACTTCCACGTCGCCGAGAAGCTGGAGGTGTGCGCCGGCGCGGCGGTCCAGTTCCTCGGCGGCCGGGACCGGTTCGAGGAGCGCCGACCGTACGCGGACCCGGCGCTGCTGCTGCCCACCGGTATCGCCACGACCCTGGTCCAGGGCCGGACGGACGTCGTGGTCCCGCAGGCGGTCGCCGAGGCGTACGCGGAGGCGGCGGCGAAGGCGGGTGAGGTCGTCGGCCTCACGCTCCTCGAGGACGTCGGCCACTTCCCCCTGATCGACCCGGCGGCGGACGCGTGCGCGGTGGTGGTGGAGGAGATCGCCCAGCTGGCGTGGTAGCCGCAGCGCCGCGCCCCGCGCCGTCCCTTGAGCCGCCTTTTGCGCCGTCCTCGGCTGTACCCGGTCATACCCGTAGTACCTGAGAGCTGGCTCCCAAGTGAGCTCCGCGGCATGACGCCGACGACGGGTGACGCTCCGTAACTTCCTTTCCGTGATGGCCCGATCCGGCCGCGCGGACGAGAGCCGGCCCGCCCCGTAGTACCTGAGAAGGATTCCCGGGAACCCCTCTCACTGGTGACGACCGCGCCCCCGTCCCGGGCCTACCTTTTCCCCGTGACCGAGACGACCCAGACGCAGACGCCGCCGGACGGCGCGTATGCCCCGTACACGCCGCGCAGCCCGGAGTACCGGGCGGCCGTGGACGCCCTGCGCGGGATGCGGCAGGACCTGTTCCACGGCGCCTTCGCCTACCGCCCGCTGCCCCGCATGAGCGTCGACGGCCCCCTGACCGGGCGGCTGTCCGGGCGCCTGCGGGAGTACGCGGCCTGGACCCCGCACGCCGTGGTGGCCGGGGCCGGCCTGCTGGCCATGCTGGTCGCCACGGGGAACGGCGGCGGCGGACTGACGGACCTGCTGTGTGGCTTCTTCGCCCTCGCCCCGGTGCTGTTGACGCTGGTCCGCCCGGTCGGAGCCTTCTGGCTGTCGTTCGCGGGGACCGCGGCCTCGACGGTCCTGGGTTCCTACTGGAGCGCCTGGCCGTGGACGCCCGGCAGCTTCATCTCCCATCTGACGGTGCTGACGGTCGTGGCGATACGCACCCGGCCGCGTACGGCGGCATGGATGTGGGTGGCCACCGCGGCCTACGCCTTCTTCGCCGAGACCGTCTTCGGCTGGAACCACTACGACGGCGACGCCCCGGCCATGCTCGTCGTCTCCGCCCTCGTGCTCCTCGCGGTCACCGTCCGGCACATACGCCGTGCCGCCGAGCAGGAGGTCACCGCCCAGCAGACCGAGACCGCGCACGAGCGTTCCCGGCGCACCCTGCTGGAGGAGCGCACGACGATCGCCCGCGAGCTGCACGATGTGGTCGCCCACCACATGTCGGTGGTGGCGATCCAGGCGGAGGCCGCGCCCTACCGCGTGGAGAACCCGCCGCCGGAACTGGAGAAGGCCTTCGCCACGATCCGGGAGAACGCGGTGGCGGCCCTGACCGAGCTGCGCCGTGTCCTCGGCGTCGTCCGGGCGGAGGACTACGAGGCCCCGGACGCACCCCAGCCCACCCTGGCCGACCTGGACGCCCTGCTGGCGAACGTGCGCGAGGCGGGACTGAACGTGGAGAAGGCGGTCACGGGCGCGGTGCGGGAACTCCCGCAGGGCGTCGAGCTGTCGGCGTACCGCATCGTCCAGGAGGCCCTCAGCAACACACTGCGGCACGCGCCGGGCGCCACGGCACGGGTGGAGATCGGCTATGTGCTCGGCGGGCTGGGCCTGCGCGTGGTCAACGGCCCGGCGCCGCATGTCACGCTGACCAAGTCGACGCACGGCGCGGGACACGGCCTGACGGGCATGCGGGAGCGGGTCTCGATGCTGGGCGGGGAGATGACGGCGGGGGAGACGGACGACGGAGGCTATGAGGTGACGGTGTTCCTGCCGGTGACCACCGCGGAGGCCACCGCGTGACGGAGAGCGCCATCCGGGTACTGATCGCCGACGACCAGATGATGGTCCGCGAGGGCTTCTCGGTGCTGCTCGGGGCCATGCCGGACATCGAGGTGGTCGGGGAGGCGGTCAACGGGAGGGAGGCCGTCGAGCGGGTCCGCGAACTCGGCCCCGACGTCGTGCTGATGGACATCCGGATGCCGGAGCTGAACGGCATAGAGGCGACCCGGGAGATCGTCGCCGCGGACGGTTCGGCGAAGGTACTGGTGCTGACCACGTTCGACCTCGACGAGTACGTGTACCAGGCGCTGCGGGCGGGAGCCTCCGGCTTTCTGCTCAAGGACGCGTCGGCGCGGCAGCTCGCCGACGGGGTGAGGGTGGTGGCGGCCGGGGAGGCCCTGCTGGCGCCCTCGGTCACCCGGCGGCTGATCACGGAGTTCTCCCGCCTGGCGGACCGGCCGGCGCTCCTGCCGACGGCCCGGGCGGCGTACGGGGACCTGACGGAACGGGAGACCGAGGTGCTGGTCCTGATCGCCCAGGGGCTGTCGAACGCGGAGATCGCGGAGCGGCTGGTGGTCGCCGAGTCCACGATCAAGACGCACGTCAGCCGCATCCTGGTGAAGCTGGGCCTGCGCGACCGCACCCAGGCGGCGGTGTTCGCGTACGAGGCCAGACTGGTGACCCCGGGGTGAGCCGCCCTTCGGGGTGAGACACCCTGGTCAGCGGGCGTCCGCTCGGTTAGCGTCCCGGCATGGCAGCTGCATCCGACCTCGCGTTCGACCCCTGGGACCCGGCGTTCGTGGCCGACCCCTACCCCGCGTACGCCGAACTGCGCGCGCGGGGCCGCGTGCACTGGTTCGAGCCCACCGGCCAGTGGCTGGTGCCGCACCACGCGGACGTGTCGGCGTTGCTGCGGGACAGGCGGCTGGGCCGGACGTACCAGCACCGGTTCACGCACGAGGACTTCGGCCGGACGGCGCCGCCGCCCGAGCAGGAGCCGTTCCACACACTCAACGACCACGGCATGCTCGACCTGGAGCCGCCGGACCACACCCGCATCCGGCGCCTGGTGTCGAAGGCGTTCACGCCGCGGACGGTGGAGCAGCTGAAGCCGTATGTGCACGGGCTCGCCGGCGAGCTGGTGGCGCGGCTGGTGGAGGCGGGCGGCGGCGATCTGCTGACGGACGTCGCCGAACCGCTGCCGGTCGCGGTGATCGCCGAGATGCTGGGCATCCCGGAGGCGGACCGCGGACAGCTGCGCCCCTGGTCGGCGGACATCTGCGGGATGTACGAGCTGAACCCGTCGGAGGAGACGGCACGCAAGGCGGTGCGGGCGTCGGTGGAGTTCTCGGAGTACCTCCGGGAGCTGATCGCCGAGCGCCGCACGGAGCCGGGCGAGGACCTGATCTCGGGTCTGATCGCCGCGTACGACGAGGGCGACCGGCTCACCGAGCAGGAGATGATCTCCACCTGTGTGCTGCTGCTGAACGCGGGCCACGAGGCCACGGTGAACGCGACCGTGAACGGCTGGTGGGCGCTGTTCCGCCACCCGGACCAGCTGGCGGCCCTGCGCGCCGACCACGCGCTCGTCCCGTCCGCCGTGGAGGAGCTGATGCGCTACGACACCCCGCTGCAGCTCTTCGAACGCTGGGTGCTGGACGAGATCGAGATCGACGGGACGGCGATCCCACGGGGTGCGGAGATCGCGATGCTGTTCGGCTCCGCGAACCACGACCCCGCGGTGTTCGACGCCCCGGAGAAGCTGGACCTGACGCGCAGGGACAACCCGCACATCTCCTTCAGCGCGGGCATCCACTACTGCATCGGCGCCCCTTTGGCCCGTATCGAGCTGGCGGCGTCCATGTCGGCGTTGCTGGAGAGGGCGCCGACGCTGCGACCGACGGCGGAGCCGGAGCGGAAGCCGAACTTCGTGATCCGGGGTCTGAAGGGGCTGAGCGTGGAGATCGGCTGACCACCGCGCCCTCACCTTCCGGGAGGGCGGGCCGCAGGCAACGTGAGCCCCCAGGCCCCCTCCCGCACCACCCACGTCCGCGTCCGCACCGGCCCCGACACCACCGCATCCGCGCGGTACCGGAAATCGGCCCCGGACACCGTCACCCGGCGCCCCACCGCCAGCAGCGGCGACGCCTCCGCGCCCACCGAGACCGGCCGTACCTCCACCTCGGCCACCCCCGGATCCCCCGGCGTCACGGACACCGCCTCCACCGGCTGGTCCAGGTCCACCAGCGTCTTGCCGTCCACCTCCACCCGCAGCCGGGACGGCCCCGGTCCCGGGCGGGGTGACGGCAGGCGCGTGGGACGCACCGCCAACGTCCGTACCAGCGACTGACACGTCCGCAGCCACGGACGCCCCGAGCTCGCCGACGAGGCCGGCACCGGCTCGGCCCCCGCCGTCTCCAGCGCCGGAAGCGGAGGGATCCGCAGATCCCCGAGCACCACGCCGTCACTGTCGTCCACCAGCAGGTCCAGCCGTCGCTCCACCCCGTCCAGAACGGCCCGTGCCGCCGCCACCGCCCCCGTCGGCACCCCCAGCGACCGCGCCAGTGACTGGGCGGCGCCCACCGGTACCAGCGACAGGGCCGTCGTGCCCAGCTCACGGCGCCGGTGCAGGAACCTCACCGCCCGCAGCAGCGCCCGGTCGTCACCGACCACCACCGGCCGGCGCGACCCCCGGCGGTCCAGCGCCCGGGCGAATTCCTCCGGCCCGTCCGGGAGGCACACCTTGGTCGCCGCGCCCGCGCTGAGCACGTCTTTCGCGATCCGTACCGACTCCCCGTCGCTGTGACGGGCGACCGGGTCGATGACCACCAGGAGCTGGTCGGAAGTCGCCACCTCGGTCCTGCCTCACTTCCTCGGGTAGCATCTCTGTGCAAGAGCCCCTTGCGCTATTGCGTCAGGGGCTTCGTCTATTCCGGGGCATCCGGTCGACGGTTTGCGGCCAACGACGGTCGCGTGCACGCGGCGGTGGACCCTCCGCGTACGCCCCCGACCCTGGACATGCCCCGCCCGGAAGGGGTGTACGCGCGTGCCCGCACTTGTGCTGCTCGGTGCTCAGTGGGGTGACGAAGGCAAGGGAAAGGCCACCGACCTGCTCGGTGGCTCGGTGGACTATGTGGTGCGCTACCAAGGCGGCAACAACGCCGGCCACACGGTGGTCGTGGGTGACCAGAAGTATGCGCTCCACCTCCTCCCTTCCGGAATCCTGTCGCCCGGATGTACGCCCGTCATCGGCAACGGCGTCGTCGTCGACCCGTCGGTCCTGCTCTCCGAGCTGAGCGGTCTGAACGAGCGCGGTGTCGACACGTCCAAGCTGCTGATCAGCGGCAACGCCCACATCATCACGCCGTACAACGTCACCGTCGACAAGGTGACGGAACGCTTCCTCGGAAAGCGCAAGATCGGCACGACCGGCCGCGGCATCGGCCCGACCTATGCCGACAAGATCAACCGTGTCGGCATCCGGGTCCAGGACCTGTACGACGAGTCGATCCTGACCCAGAAGGTCGAGGCGGCCCTCGACGTCAAGAACCAGATCCTCACCAAGCTGTACAACCGGCGCGCGATCGCCGTGAACCAGGTGGTCGAGGAGCTGCTGGGCTACGCCGAGAAGATCGAGCCGTACGTCGCCGACACGGTCCTGATCCTCAACCAGGCCCTGGAGGAGAACAAGGTCGTCCTGTTCGAGGGCGGTCAGGGCACGCTGCTGGACATCGACCACGGCACGTACCCCTTCGTGACCTCGTCCAACCCGACCGCGGGCGGTGCCTGCACCGGCGCCGGCGTCGGCCCGACGAAGATCAGTCGCGTCATCGGCATCCTCAAGGCCTACACGACCCGCGTCGGCTCGGGCCCCTTCCCGACCGAGCTGTTCGACGAGGACGGCGAGGCGCTGCGCCGGATCGGCGGCGAGCGGGGTGTGACGACGGGCCGCGACCGCCGCTGCGGCTGGTTCGACGCGGTGATCGCCCGCTACGCGACCCGGGTCAACGGCCTGACCGACTTCTTCCTCACCAAGCTCGACGTGCTCACCGGCTGGGAGCAGATCCCGGTCTGTGTCGCGTACGAGATCGACGGCAAGCGGGTCGAGGAGCTCCCGTACTCCCAGACGGACTTCCACCACGCGAAGCCGGTGTACGAGATGCTGCCGGGCTGGCAGGAGGACATCACGAAGGCCAAGACCTTCGCGGACCTCCCGAAGAACGCCCAGAACTACGTCAAGGCCCTGGAGGAGATGTCCGGCGCCCCGATCTCCGCGATCGGCGTGGGCCCGGGCCGCGACGAGACCATCGAGATCAACTCGTTCCTGTAAGTCCCTTACATCCCCGTCCAGTTGGGCCGGTCATGGACATCCTTGACCGGCCCATGGGCTGCTCCTGGTTCCGCGCAGACGGAGGGACCGGAACTATCTACGCGGGTAGTGCCGTCTCTCTCCGCTCTCCAGACCAGGAGCCCCGTATGCCCGTCAGCCCCATGAACAGACGCGAGTTCATGCAGAAGTCGGCCGTCACCGGTGCGGCGGCCGCCGTCGCGGGAGCGGTCGGCACCGGTACCGCCGAGGCCGCCGACGACAGGCCCGAGAGGACGCCGCGCACCTGGTCGTTCTCCATCCTCGGCACCACCGACCTGCACAGCCACGTCTTCGACTGGGACTATTACAAGGACGCCGCCTACCGCGACAAGGCAGGCAACTCCGTCGGTGTCGCGCGTGTCGCCACGCTCATCAAGCAGCAGCGCGAGGCCAAGGGCGAGGACCGGGTGCTGCTCGTCGACGCGGGCGACATCATCCAGGGGACCTCGCTGGCGTACTACTTCGCCCGCGTCGACCCGATCACCGGCGAGGACGGGCCCAAGCACCCCATGGCCGTCGCCATGAACGCCATGCGATACGACGCCGCCGCGCTCGGCAACCACGAGTTCAACTACGGCATCGACGTGCTGCGCAAGTTCGAGAGCCAGTGTCACTTCCCGCTGCTCGGTGCCAACGCCCTCGACGCCAAGACCCTGCGCCCCGCGTTCCGCCCGTACACCGTGAAGCGCATCCGCGTCCCCGGCGCCCCCGACATCAAGGTCGGCATCCTCGGGCTCACCAACCCCGGTATCGCGCTGTGGGACAAGGACAACGTCAGCGGGAAGATGGTGTTCCCGGGCCTGGTCGAGCAGGCGAAGAAGTACGTGCCGCGACTGCGCGCGCTGGGCTGTGACGTGGTGTTCCTGACGGACCACTCCGGCCTCGACGGCTCCTCCTCGTACGGAGACGAACTCCCGTACGTGGAGAACGCGTCGAACCTGGTCGCCGAGCAGGTGCCGGGCATCGACGCGATCCTGGTCGGCCACACCCACGTCGAGGTTCCCTCCTACACGGTCAAGAACGAGGAGACCGGCGAGGAAGTCCTCCTCTCCGAGCCCTACTGCTGGGGCTACCGCCTGAGCGTCTTCGACTTCGAGCTCGAACTGCACTGCGGCCGCTGGAAGGTGACCAGCAAGACGGCCCGGACCCTCAACCCCAACACGGTCGACGAGGACCCGGAGATCAAGCGGCTCCTTCAGGCCGACCACGAGCTGGTGGTGAAGTACGTCAACACGCCCGTGGGCACCTGCACGGCGGACCTGTCGGCGGCGGAGTCCTGCTGGAAGGACGTCCCCATCATGGACTTCATCCACCAGGTGCAGATGGCGACGGTCGCCTCCGGGCTGTCCTCCGCCGACGCCGCGCTGCCGCTGATCTCCGTCGCCGCGCCGTTCAGCCGTACCGCCGACATCCCCGCGGGCAGCGTGACGATCAAGGACATCGCCGGCCTCTACATCTACGACAACACCCTGTACGGCAAGAAGCTCACCGGCGCTCAGCTCAAGGACTATCTGGAGTACGCGGCGAAGTACTACCACCAGGTCCCGTCCGGCACGAAGGTCGACACCGCGACCCTCACCAACGCCAACAACTTCTGGGACTACATGTACGACACCGCCGCCGGGGTCGACTACGAGATCGACATCGCGCAGCCCGAGGGCTCGCGCATCAAGAACCTCTCCTACAAGGGCGCACCGGTCGCCGACGACCAGGTCTTCGTCGTCGCCGTCAACAACTACCGCGCCAACGGCGGCTCCGGTTACCCGCACATCGCGTCCGCCGCCATCGCCTACAGCTCCACCAACGAGATCCGCCAGCTGATGATCGACTACGTGACGTCCAAGGGAACCCTGAACCCGGCGGACTTCGCGGACGTCAACTGGAAGCTGACGCAGGACGGGACGCCGGTGTTCTAGGCGCCCGCCTTCTTCCTGGCGGGGCCATTCACTCGCTCCGCCAGGAACGCCGGTCCGGCCAGGTCGGGGACCAGGCGGGCCGGTTCGCCGAGCGTCAGCTCCACGAGCCGGGCGGCCACCTCCCGCGCGTCGACCTGCCCGACGGCCCGGGGATCAGCTGAACGCGCTCGCGTGTCCTTCGTCCGCTGTGCCCTGACCGAGAGGCGTGTCCGCACAGTCGGGGCAGGCGGGCGGGAGGCCGAGGCAGGCGTGCAGAGCGAGGCTCAGCCTGCGGTCGACGGCCTCGCGCTCGGCGGCGTGATCCGGGACCTCGGGCGGTGGTGTCAGCGCGTAGGGCAGGGCGGTGGCGAGGACGGCGAGTGTGACCGTGTCCCGGGTGGTGCCCCTGGGCAGGTACCCGGTCACGTGCCGGTGCAGCCAGTCCCAGGCGGTGCGGTGCCAGACGGTTGCCGGACGCAGCACGGCGGCGTGCACCAGCTCCGGGGCGGTCAGGGCCATGGTCCTCACCACGGGGTGCTCACGCAGCAGGCGCGCCGCACGCACCACGACGCGGACGGCGAGACACCGTGGCGGTGGCAGCGGGCCGGGTACCTCGCGGGCCACATGCAGCAGGCGCTGGAGCTCGGCCAGTGTGGCGTCCCGGATCAGGACCTGCGGGCCGGCCCAGTTCCGGTAGAGGTAGGAGCGGTTGCAGCGGGCCAGGCGGGCGACGTGGGTCACGCCGACCCGCCGTGGGCCGTACTGGGCCAGCGCGTCCAGGGTCGCGCGGTACACCGTGCCCGTCCCGGGCTGCCAGACGGAGGAGGTCGATCGGCTCACGCCGGGCAGCATGGCAAGGGAGGGGTGGTACCAGGTCGGAAAAGTGCGACAGAAGTGGAGAAAGTTTTGCGGTTTTTCCGGCTATTGGGTGAGGGGGCGGCAGGCGTCCCCGTGGTCAGCAGCCGGTCGTCCAGGTGTGCGAGGCGCCCTGGTCGTTCGCGGCGGCGTTGTAGCCGACCTCCTGTCCCGGAGCGAGGCAGATCGTCACGTGGCCCAGCAGCTCACGCGCGGAGTACACCTTGACGTGGTCCTTGACGCCCGGACCGGAGATGCCGTGGTTCGCCCACGAGGAGTCGTGCCAGGCCATGTCCCCCTCCCACCAGTGGTCGTCCCCGCTGTGCTCGATCTTCAGGCCCTGGAAGTTCGCTTCCGTCCACACACAGAAGTTGCCGCTGCCACAGGGCACCGCCTGCGCGGAGGCGGAGCCGGCGAGCACGGCCCCGGCGGACAGGGCGGCGGCGGCGAGAAGGGCGGCGAGGCGCTTGTTCATGCTGACGGATTTCCTTTCGCGGTGAGGAGAGAGATGGCCTCGGCGAGGGCATGGGCACGCAGCCGCTGCCACTCGGCGATCTCGGCGCGGTGCCGGGAACGGACCTCGGCCAGGGAACGGTGGGTCTTATCGGCCTCGGGCTGAAGGTTGTTCACGATCACCGACGTACGGAACCACCGGCGCTGGTCGCCGTAGAGCCGCTGCTGGGCCGCCGCGAGGCAGCCGTCGGTGTGGGCGCGGACCACATAGCCCGTGGGGAGGCGAAGGGACAGTTCTGCCGTGTCCGCGCCGAACAGGGCGTCGGAGACACGCCGTTGCTCGGCAGCCGGAGGCGTGGGCTGCCCCGGGCGGGGCGGCGCCAGGCCCTGACGGGCGAGGCAGTCGCCGGTGAGCTTCTCAGTGGCGGCCTTGATGACATCGTCGGGGGATGGACTGGGTGGTGCGTTCCCCGTTGCCGTACAGGCGGTGAGGAACAGGCCGGAAACGAGGAGTGCGGCAACGGCCGTCGTACGCGGGAACATCTGCGTTCACCCGGGCTGGCACCCCATCGTGGTGTCGCTGACCCCGTCGAACTTGGTCGCCCACTCCCAGTTGTTGGAGTAGTCGTCCGGGTAGATCGCGCGGTACAGGCAGCTGCCGGGCTGGTAGCTGATCGCGTACACGGTCACGGAGGCACGCGAGTCGAAGGAGTACGCGTGCCGCTTCACCCGGGTATCCGCTTCCCGATACCCGGGCGGCGCGTAGTCCCAGGCGCCGCCGGGTCCCATCTGGTTCGGGTCCGGCCAGAAGTACACATGCCCGGGAGGCACTGCGGCAGCGGCGTGCATGGGCGGGGCGGAGACCGGGCCGAGGGCAGCCAAAAGGGCAGAGGCGATGACGAGGTGACGCATGGCCGGGGCATGCCCGTGGGCTTCCGCCCGTATGCGGTGCGTGTGTCCGGTTCACCCCTTCCGGGGATCAAGGGGTACGAACACCCTTGAGGAATGCGCCCCATGCGCCGGGGGAGGCGGTGACGACGGGGCCGCCGGGCTTCTTGGAGTCGCGAACGCGGATAGCGTTGGCGCAGGCGGCGACCTCCACGCATTGACCGCCGCTGTCGTTGCTGTAGCTCGACTTGAACCACCGCAGTGTGCTGATCATCGCTGCTCTTCTCCTGCCAACCGCTGGATGAGGCTCAGGGAGTCGTCCGGGCTCAGAGCCTGTGTGCGGATCTTCGCATAGCGGTGCGAGAGTTGGGCCACCTTGGCGGGATCACTGACCAGCACGCTCTCGTCCTCGATCTCCATGTAGACCACGTGGTGGTGCTCCTTCGTCTCCACCAGGACCATGTCACCGCGCGTGCCCGCGTGGGCGCCGCGCAGACCGCGTTCCAATGGCAGCACTTGGATGCTGACGTTGTCCCGCTCCGCGGCCTCTGCGAGCCAGCGCAGTTGCTCGCGCAGCACCTCCCAGCTGCTGAACGGCCGCCGTAACACCGACTCGTCGAGGATCAGCTCGATCATGGCGGTGGGATCCCGATCGAAGAGCGCCTTGCGAGCCATACGCGCCTCCACCAGCTCTTCCACCTTGTCGTCGGCGAGCTTCGGGTAGCCGCCGCCGATCAGAGCTCGGGCGTAGCTCTCAGTCTGGAAGAGACCGTCGACCACGTACGTCTGGTACGAGGACAGGGTCACGGCCTCCGCCTCCATCAGGGCGAAGTTCTTGAACTGTGGCGGGTACTTGTCGAGCAGTACGTACTTGCGCGCCTTCTCGAAGACGCCCAGTCCCCCGCCGAGCGCCTCCTCCAATTTGACGAGCATCTTGTCGCTCGCCGGCTGGGCACACGTCTCCATCGCGCTGACCGCCGACCCGGTGTAGCCGATCTTCCTTCCCAACTCCTCCTGCGAGAGCCGCTGTTGCTCGCGCAGCGCCTTGGCCAGGGCAGCGACCAGATGCGCCGTCCCGCCCGCCTCCACCTTGTTCACAGCCCGCGCCATTGCGGTCACCCCCGAACTCAACCGAACTCAACCGGTCGCAAGCAGCCCTGGCCGGTTCCCGACCGTTGTCACCGGTCGACACAGAGTTATGGAAGACGCTAGCCCGGCCCGCCGAAAATGGCCGCGTGAATACGCAAAGTGACCTGGACTGGATCCCCACCACCGGCATCCAACTCCGCAAGGCCGGCGTCCGGTTCGACGCCCTCCGTATCGACGGCGACCGGGGCCGCTCCCTCGCCGACCGCCTCGCCCGCATGACGGGCGGAGCCCCGGGTCCCGTCATCGAGGAGGACAACGGAAGACGTGCCGTCTACTTCCTCGTTCCGGTCGGCAGCACCTCCCACCGCTCCTGGCCCGACGGAGTCACCCGCCTCACCGCCGGTCCGAACCGCATCTCGTACATCCCGATCCCGGCCCTCGACGGCCTGACCTGGCCCCTGAGTTGGCGCTACCGGCCGACGGCGTCGGGTGACCTCGTCCACACGCTGCTCCTGCGCTCGGCGCTGGATGGCGGGGGGTGAGGCTACGCCTCGGACGTTGTCATGCGTACAGGTCGGGATCGGGCGTGATCTGCCAGATGGTGACCAGCTCCGCGTGCTTCGCGCCCTCGTCGACGTCCTGGTAGGCGGGACCGTGGAGGTAGAGGGCTTCGGCTGCCCTGACCAGTTCGTCGGCCTTCTTCTCAACTTCGTCGAGGAAGGTGAGCGGCGCACCGGCTGTCACCGTCTCCTCGTCCGGAACGTACTCCCACGTCCAGCTCACGCGGCGCGCACCGCCCTGGCGGCGTCGCGGTAGATACTGCTCGCTGTGATCAGGTGTCCCCGCGCCTCGTCCGGTGTGTTCGCGGTCCGGGCAAGGTATTCGGCGCGATGGTAGGCCTTCGCCGTCTCGGGGTGCCGCTCGATCTCGATCAAAGCGGCCCAGTGGCTCAGGTAGGCGTGGAGGGGCTTGATCGAGTCGTGTTCAAGCGCCTCCGCGAGTGCCTGTTCCTTGGCCTGGTCGTAGGCGGCGAGGAGGTGAGGTGCCACGACGGCGCAGGCCGCGCGCAGGGCCGCCGGAGTGCGGTCCGGGCGGGGGATCACCGGAGTCTCACCGTACTCGGCGTGCTGTGCGCTCACGCTGCTGGCCCCTTCGCGTCTCGGATACGGGCCCGGACCCGTAGGGAGGGCCGGGACATACCGGGACTCTAGCGCGCCTTGCGCTGCGGGAGGCCGGTGAATCCGCCGCGGGAGCCGTGGGAACGGGGGCGCACTGGCGTGGGCACTGCTGCGGGGCAGGCCGCGCGCTCATGGCTGACACCACGATCAAGGTCGACCCCGCCGTTCGAGACCGTCTCCAGGAGCTGGCACGGGATCGCGGGATGAGCATGCGGGACCTCGTGGCGGAGCCGGCCGGGACCACACCCACCAAGGAAGAGCTGCGCGGTGGAGTGGCCGCGCGGCCGTCCCGTCCTGACCAGGACACCCACCCGGTACCGAGGCACGGGTATTCGCACCATCCGCATCGTCGAGAGCTGACGACGAGCCGGCGAGGGGCGCCCACCCGGGAGCCTCTCCCGGCCTCAGCTGAACACGATCATCGACCCCTGCGCCAGGCTCCGGGTGGCCGCCGCGTGCAGGCCCAGCCAGACGTGGCGTTCGCGGGCGAACGGGCTCGGGTCGTACGGGGCCGGAAGGGCGGGTTCCTCCAGGGCCGTGGGGGCGAGCGGGGGCTCCGGGGCGGCCGGGGGGTTCGCCGGGTCGATGCCGATCGACGGGGCCACGAGTTCCAGCTCGCGGAGCAGCGCCTGGGCGGATCCCAGCGGTCCACCGCCGGCGAGGAGTTCGTCGTTCGACAGGGGCTGCGGGAAGTCCACCGGGACGTAGGCGCCCGCGTGGTCGTAGTGCCACACCAGGTGCGACTGCTGGGCCGTCGACTCGAACATCTCCAGCAGCTGTTCGTAGTCGCCGCCCAGCTCGTCGACCGGGGTCACGGCGAGGCCGCACACCTGGAGCAGATAGGCGCGGCGCAGGAAGTGCAGCGCGTCGTAGTCGAAGCCCGCGACCGGGGCCACCTCGCCGGTCAGGCCCGGCATGTACTGGTACACCGGCACCGGCGGCAGTCCGGCCTCGCCCAGCACCTTGTCGTAGAGGGCGAGTTCCTCGGCGAACGGGTTGTCGGGGGTGTGGCACAACACGTCGACGAGCGGGACCAGCCACAGGTCACAGGCCAACAGTAAGCTCCTCGGGTTATCGGTGTGGTGCAGGAAGCGTAATGGGCGTGCGGGCGGCCGGTCGCGCTCAGCCGTGCAAGCCGTGCAGGTCCCATACCCATACCCCGCCCACCCACTTACCGGGCCGACCCACCAGCTTGTCCACGGTCTGACGCAACGGGTCCTGGTACTCCTGCGGCGGCAGCACCAGCACCCCCGCCTGCCAGTACGCGAAGTCGGCGCGGGCCTGCGCCCGCCAGTTGTCGCCGATGGTGGGCTTCACGCCGGTGAAGCTGATGTCCCGCAGCATTGCGGAGGTGAAGCGGGGCTTGGCGCCGTAGATGCCGATGCGCTCGGTGCCCCAGGGGCCGTTGAAGTACCCGCCGGGCAGTGTGAACGCGAAGTGGGCCGCGGTCTGCCAGTGCAGCGCCTCCGCGTTGCCCGAGTCGGGCAGCGGGACGGGCACCAGCGTCTCGTCCCCGTGGACGTACGACTTCCATGCGCCGTCCGTGATGAAGGCCGGTACGGGCGCGCGTTCCACCGCCGGCAGCGGGGCCGGGACGATCGGGATGAGCGCGGCGGCGACCGCCGTGAGGCCGAGGAACTGGTTGCCGGGGTGCGGTGTCCGTGCCAGCCGCTCGATCGCCACCGCCAGCAGCAGGCCGAGCGCCGGCGCGCAGATCATGGCGACCCGGCCCTCGATGACGGACTCGAACAGCGGCAGGTGCGCGAACAGCGCCCAGGGGCCGGGGGCCGTGGTGTGTGACAGGGGGAACCGGAAGCGCGGGCCGAGGGACAGGAAGGCGGCGGCGAAAGCGGTGAAGCCGAGCGCCTTCACCAGGGCGTGCTCCCACAGCCGTACGACGATCGCGAAGGCGAGGGCCACCAGCGGCCAGCCGTAGAAGGCGTTCTGCTCGGTCGTGTTCAGGGCGAGGGCGGTCGCCGTGTCCTCGTCGCCCGCGACCAGCGAGTCCTTGGCGAAGGCGAGCAGCGAGAGGGGGCTGTTGCCCGTGAAGCGGCCGTGGAAGACGTTCCGGTAGCTCTGCGGGCCGAAGAACTGCCAGTACAGGGGGAGTGCCACCAGCGGCAGGGACACCGCTGCGGCGACCGCCAGGCCCTTCAGCAGCGGGCGCCAGGCCGCCTTCGCCACGTCCCGGCGCGCCACCGCGTACGCGCCGGCGAACAGCCCCATGCCGAGGGAGGCGAGCAGCAGCGGCTCCTCGCCGAGGAAGATCTGGTACGTCGCCATCAGGCCGAGGACCACCCCGTCCCGCACCACCCGCGCGCCCGTGCACAGCCGCAGCACGCGTTCGATCATCAGCGGGATCACGAACAGGACGACGAAGTTGGGGTGCGCGGCGGCGTGGCTGACCATCGGGGGCGCGAACGCGGCGAGCGCGGCGCCGGTGAAGGCCGCGCCCCGGTGCCGTACCACCCGTCGCACGATCAGCCGGTACCAGGCGGCGGCCGTGGCGGCCAGCCCGAGCGTCATCACCAGGGCGAGGGCGACCGCGGGGCCGACGAGCAGGGTGAGCGGCGTGAGCGGAACGGTCAGGCCGAACATGACCGTGTTGGCCATGAGGTTCACCCCGTCGGGGAAGCCCTGGAGGGTGGTGAAGAGGGGATTGCGCAGATGGGCCACGTTGTGGGCCGTCACCGCGAAGAACCACTCCCACTGGTTCTGGTCCTGCATCGAGTCCGGCAGATAGCGGTGGTCCGGGTCCACCCAGCGGCCCGCGTACAGGCCCACGGCCATCAGCAGGAACACGACGACCGCGAGGACGTCGGCCGGGCGGACGGAACGCGCCCTGAGCAGGGCCAGCTCGCCCGCCGTGCGGACGTAGTCGAGGGGGAGGACCTTGGAGCCCGGCTGGTGCGCCCAGCGCACCGGTACCTCGGTCACCGGCCACTCCGAGCGCCGGAAGTGCCGGAGTATCTCCACGTCGATGCCCCAGCCGTGCAGCCGGGAGGCGGCGAACGCCTCGCGGGCGCGGTCGCCGTCGTACAGCTTGAAACCGCACTGCGTGTCCCGTACGCCCGGTACGGCCGTCCGGCGTATGAGCACGTTCCCGGCGCGGCCGAGCAGCCGGCGCGTACGGCTCTGGGGCCGCTCGATGACGGCGCCCGGCACCGCGCGGGAGCCGATCGCCGCCGCGTACCCCTCGGCCAGCGCCTTGTCGAGGACCTCCAGCTCCTCGATCGGGGCGGCCAGGTCGGCGTCCGTGACCAGCACCCGGCGGCCGGAGGTGGCGAGGACGCCCAGGCGCAGGGCGTGGCCCTTGCCGCGGTTGCGGTCGCCGGCGACGAGCCGCACGCGGTCATCGCCGACGCCGACGGCGATGACGAGGTCCCGGGTGCCGTCGGTGGAGCCGTCGTCGACCACGACGACCTCCCACGTCCCGAAGCGGCTCTCGTTGGCGCGCAGGTACGCGGTGATCGCGGCGAGCGTGGGCCCGAGCCGCTGCTCCTCGTTGTGGGCGGGGACGACGACGGACAGGTCGATGGAGAAGGCCGGCATGTCCTCTAAGACGTCCGTGGCCTGCGCTGTGCTCATCCGGCGGCCAGGCGCTCGAGGAGCGCGAGCGAGTGCGCGTTGTACGCGGCGACCACGGCGTGTGCGGCGACGGGGTCGCGGCGGGCGAGGGCGTCGACGAGTTCGGTGTGCCCGGCCCACAGCCGGCCCTTCAGATCGGTGACCCGGCGCAGGTGCTGCACCGTGCACACCCAGGACTGCACGCGCAGCCGGTGCAGGAAGTCGGCGAGGTAGGGATTGCCGTACAGGGCGCTCAACTCGCGCCAGAAGCGCAGGTCGTAGCCGATGAGGACGTTCAGGTCGCCGGCGGTGGCGGCGCGCGCGGCCTCCTCGCCGCGGCGGCGCACCGTGGCGAGGGCGGTGGTGCGGTGCGGCTCGTCCGCCGCGGTGCCGCAGTCGCCGCCGCCGTGGACGAGGCGGTGGAAGATGCCGTCGGTGACCAGGCTGCGGGCCTCGATCATGTCGCGGTAGTCGTCCAGGGAGTAGGCGCGGACCTCGAAACCCCGGTGCTGGACGGCGTCCACGAGACCCTGCGCCGACAGGTCCACCAGCGCCTCGCGGACGGGGGTCGCGGAGACGCCGTACTGCTCGGCGATCTCCTTCACCGTGAACTCCTGCCCGGGCTGCAACCGGCCGGCCAGCACCTCGTCGCGGAGCGCGTCCGCGATCTGTTGCCGCAGGGTGCTACGAGTGACGGCGCCATTGCCGGGCATCGTTGTCTGGGTCCCCCCATCCGCGTACGGGTGCGTGTTCCTGCCGGAGACACGTCACCTTACGCGGTGGGGGACCCATGAGCGTCCCACGTGCGGTGGAGGCCGCTCAGACCGTGTACTCGTCGGCCACCGACAGCGCCGCGTCCAGGGCGGCGAGGCCCTCCTTCGCCTCCGCCTCGGTGATCGTGCAGGGCGGGACGACATGGGTGCGGTTCATGTTGATGAAGGGCCACAGGCCGTGCGCCTTCGCGGCGGCGGCGAAGGCGGCCATGGGGGCGTTCGCCTCACCGGCCGCGTTGTAGGGCACCAGCGGTTCCCTGGTCTCGCGGTTCCGGACCAGTTCCAAGGCCCAGAACATGCCGACGCCGCGCACCTCGCCCACCGACGGGTGCCGCTCGGCCAGCGCGCGCAGCCCCGGCTCGATGACCTGCGCGCCGACCACGGCGGCGTTCGCGACGACGCCCTCCTCGGCCATCACGTTGATCGTGGCGACCGCGGCGGCGCAGGCCAGCGGGTGACCGGAGTAGGTCAGACCGCCCGGATAGGGGCGCCTGCCGAAGGTCTCGGCGATCCGCTGGGAGATGGCGACACCGCCGAGCGGCACATAGCCGGAGTTCACGCCCTTGGCGAAGGTCATCAGGTCGGGGACCACGTCGAACAGATCGGCCGCGAACCATTCTCCGGTGCGCCCGAAACCGGCCATCACCTCGTCCAGGACGAAGACGATCCCGTACTTGTCGCACAGTTCGCGCACGCCCGCGAGGTAGCCGCGCGGCGGGACCATGATTCCGGCGGTGCCCGGGATGGTCTCCAACACGATCGCGGCGATCGTGCCGGGACCCTCGAAGGCGATGGTCGTCTCCAGGTGCTCCAGCGCCCGCTCGCACTCCTGCTGCTCGGTCTCGGCGTAGAACCGCGAGCGGTACAGGAACGGCGCCCAGAAGTGCACCACGCCCGCCGCACCGCTGTCGGAGGCCCAGCGGCGCGGGTCGCCGGTGATGTTCACGGCCTGCTGGGTGCCGCCGTGGTAGGAGCGGTAGGCGGACAGCACCTTGGGCCGGCCGGTGTGCAGGCGCGCCATGCGCACGGCGTGCTCCACCGCGTCGGCGCCACCGTTGGTGAAGAAGATCTTGTCGAGGTCGCCCGGGGTGCGCCGGGCGACCAGCCGGGCGGCCTCCGAGCGGGCCTCGACGGCGAAGGCGGGCGCGAACGTGGCCAGGGTCGCGGCCTGCTCCTGGATCGCGGCGACGACCTTGGGGTGCTGGTAGCCGATGTTGGTGAAGACGAGCCCGCTGGTGAAGTCGAGGTAGCGATTGCCGTCGTAGTCCCAGAAGTACGACCCCTCCGCACCGGCGACGGCGAGCGGGTCGATGAGCTCCTGCGCTGACCACGAGTGGAAGACGTGCGCACGGTCCGCGGCCTTGACGGCGGCGCCTGCCTGGGGGTCGGTCCGAGGGATCATGCGGCGAGGCTAGGAGCGGGGGAGGCCGGCCGAACATGGGCGGGATGTCTGCGGTGGAGGGGATTCCGCGACAGGTTGTCGGGTGCCGGGCGCCTCACCGCGGCCCGTTACGGAACCGTGGGCACCGCTGCTGCCGACTCCTCCTGCGGCGGCACTATTCTCTGGCTGTCGCACGCACAGGGGGGCAGGTGAGGCGGCGATGGAACGGCTGGGGGCCGGGGATCCACAGAGAGTCGGGGCCTATCGGTTGCTGGCGCGGCTCGGGGCCGGCGGTATGGGGAGCGTGTATCTGGCCCGGTCCGACCGGGGCCGCACGGTCGCGGTGAAACTCGTGCGGCGGGAGCTGGCCGAGCAGGAGGAGTTCCGGGCCCGCTTCCGGCAGGAGGTGCAGGCCGCGCGGCGGGTCGGCGGCTACTGGACCGCGCCCGTCCTCGACGCCGACACCGAGGCCGACATCCCCTGGGTGGCCACCGGGTACGTCGCCGGGCCGACCCTCCAGACCGTCGTCTCGCAGGACCACGGTGCCCTGCCGGAGCGCTCCGTGCGCGTACTGGCCGCCGGGCTCGCCCACGCCCTGCAGGACATCCACGCCGCCGGGCTGATCCACCGCGACCTGAAACCGTCCAACATCCTGGTGACCATCGACGGCCCCCGGGTCATCGACTTCGGCATCGCCCGCGCGCTGGAGACCCTCACCGGCGCCGGGTTCACGCGCACCGGGGCCCTCGTGGGGTCGCCCGGGTTCATGGCACCCGAGCAGGTGCGGGGCGACCGCATCACGCCCGCGTGCGACGTCTTCTGCCTGGGCTCCGTGCTCGCGTACGCGGCCACCGGCACCCTTCCCTTCGGGAGTACGAACAGCGGGGTGCATGCCCTGATGTTCCGCATCGCACAGGAGGACCCGGACCTGGGGGGCATGCCGGAGGGGCTGGCCGACCTGGTACGGGGCTGCCTGCGCAAGGACCCGGCCGCGCGGCCGACCCCCGCGCAGATCCTGGACCGCACGGGCGCCGACGACACGCTCAGCGAGGGCCGCAGCCGCGAGCCGTGGCTGCCGGGCGCCCTGGTCGTCCAGCTGGGGCGCCACGCGGTGCGGTTGCTGGAGACGGAGGATCCGGAGCCCCCGGAGGGCCTGAAGGGCTCAGAGGGCTCAGAGGGTCCCAGGGGCTCAGAGGGTCCTGAGGGTCTCAGGAGCTTGGGAGATCCTGAGGGTCCCAGGAGCTTGGAAGGTCCCTTGGGTCCGGAGGGCTCGGAGGGCTCGGAGGGTCTTGAGGGTCTCGGGGGCTTGGAAGGTCGCTTGGGTCCGGAGGGCTCGGAGGGCTCGGAGGGTCTTGAGGGTCCTGGGGGCTTGGGAGGTCCGTTGGGTCCGGAGGGCTCGGAGGGCTCGGAGGGTTCGGAGGGCTCGGAGGGTCTTGAGGGTCCTGGGGGCTTGGGAGGTCCGTTGGGTCCGGAGGGCTCGGAGGGTTCGGAGGGCTCGGAGGGTCTTGAGGGTCCCGGGGGCTTGGAAGGTCCGTTGGGTCCTGAGCGCTCTAAGGGCTTGGAGGGCCTGGAGGGTCCTCAGGGCCTGGAGGGTTCGAAGGGTTCGAAGGGTTCGAAGGGTTCGAAGGGTCCGGAGGCTCCGGGGGGCTCGGAGGCTCCGGAGGAGGAGGGAGCCGGGGCTCCGAAGGCCGTCGATGCGCCCACGGCTCCGGCAGCCCTGGCAGCCACCACGATCCCGGGGCCCGCCCCCGCCTCCGGCGCCCCCCACGACGCGGTACCGCCACCGCCCGGCGTCTTCGGGCCGCCGCAGCAACACCCCCGGCCGCCCGCCCTCGGAGGCTGGGGCGCGCCGCCGTACGGTCCGCCGCCGTACGGCGACCCGGCGCCCGCGCGGCGCAGCGACCGTTTCACCGTCGCGCTGATCGTCGTCGCCCTGGTCGTCGCGCTCGGCGCGGGCGGTTCGGTGTACGCCGTGCTGCGTGGGGACGGGACCGCAACCACCGGCGGCGGCAGCCCCTCCCGGGCCTCCGCCACGCCCACGGCCCCCGGCCGGAGCACGCCCGGGCAGTCGTCCCCGTCGGCCGTGGCGTCGGCGCCGGCTTCGGCCGGCCCCGGCTCCCCGGGCGCCGTCCCCGGCGCCTACCTCGGCACCTGGACCGCGACGATCGACAACGGCACCGGGCACAACTCCCGGCGCCTGGTCATCCAGCAGGGCGAGGTGGGCGACACGGTGCTGTCGCTGACCGCCGACGGCGACACGTACCACTGCGTCTTCCGGGCCGAGCTGGCCGAGAAGCCGACCCCGAACGGCCCGTTGAGGATCGGCGCGTCCACGGTCACCACCGGTCGGCCGACGTCGTCGTGCGCCCCCGGCGGCGCGACGGAGCTGACGCTGCTCCCGGACGGCCGCCTCAAGCGGGTGAACACGGCCAACGGGGAGGCCCTGACCTACACGAAGGCCGGGTAGCCACCGGGCCCGGTGGGCACAGGGCCGGTCACCGGGCCTCCGGTGGCCGCTGCCGCGGCATGTTGGGCCGTGCGCCCGGCGGCGGGAACCTCCCGGGCAGGGTGCCCTCCTGGCGAGGTGCCGTCGCCCCCGACGACTGCATCGCCAGCGGCGCCGAGCCCGTGCGGAACTCGGCCATCCAGTCCGCCGTCTCCGCCCGCACCAGCTCCGTCACGTCCTCGGAGAACCGCCGCAGCACCGACAGGCACCGCTCCGCCGCCTCCGCCGCGGTTCCCTCCGTCGGCCCCAGCACCTCCCGCACGCTCTCCGACGCCCAGTCGAACTGCAGCGCCTGCAGCCGCCGCCCGACCGCCTGTGCCGTCGCGACGTCGCGCATCCACCCGGACGTCACCCCGAAGTAGCGGTCCGCGGCCACACACGCCACCCCCACCAGCAGCGACAGATACGCCCACGGCGCCACCCCGTCCGCCACCCCGGTCAGATCCAGCAGCGGCAGCGCGGCCCCGCACACGGCCCCCAGCGCCGCGCCCGCGCGCAGCGCCTGCGCCCCCCGCCGCTTCCACACCCGGTTCGCGAGGTACCAGGCCGCCGTCTCCAGCGCCCGCCGCTCCACCCACCGGTACAGCTCGTCGAGCCGCTGCGCGGGCTCCCCCCAGTCGCCGTGCGGGAACGGCCGGCCGATGAGGTCGCCGGGGGCACCGGGGTCGCCCGCGTCACCCGGCCGCAGCCCCGCCGCTCCGTCGCCCCGCCCGTCCTGGAGCGGACCCTCGGGCTGCATCTCCGGCTGACTCACCCGGCACTCCCTACCTACGGCTATGACGTTCCGCGATGCACATTCCCCTGCACGTCCCGCGGTACGTGCGCTGCTCACTTCGTGCACCCCCGCAGTGTGCTCGTGACGCATGGTGCTGAAGCGCCGCACCCTTCCTACCGCCGGGCGGGTGGCGGACGACCGGGTTTCGGGGCTTTTCCGCCCGGAAGGGGGCCTTGGTCGGGTATACGACGCTCGGCAAACTCACTCGAAAGAGTGCCTCCGTGGGCGGGAACCGAGTCCGGACGGGCTACCTCGGCGCGCGCCCCGGTGACCACGTAGGCTCGTGCCGAGGCGGCAAACCCCGCCCTGACATCCGTACGCACACACGCACATCCGAAGCCGAACCGTACGAAGGCAGGAGCTGATCGTGTTTCCCGGTGGTGGCCAGCCCAACATGCAGCAGTTGCTCCAGCAGGCCCAGAAGATGCAGCAGGACCTCGCCAACGCGCAGGAGGAGCTGGCGAGGACCGAGGTCGACGGTCAGGCGGGCGGCGGCCTGGTGAAGGCCACGGTCACCGGCGCCGGCGAGCTGCGCGCCCTGGTCATCGACCCCAAAGCGGTGGACCCGGAGGACACCGAGACCCTCGCCGACCTGATCGTCGCGGCCGTCCAGGCGGCCAACGAGAACGCTCAGGCCCTCCAGCAGCAGAAGCTCGGCCCGCTGGCCCAGGGCCTCGGCGGCGGCATCCCCGGCCTGCCGTTCTGAGCCCACCGGGCGGCCGAGCCCGGGGAAGGGCGTCCACCGACCCGTCCCTTCTGCGAAAGGCAAGGGCCAACTACCGTACGTACGAGGAAACCGAGCCCGGCTACCGTACGTACCGAAGCTCTTCAGGAAAGGCAGTCCGTTGTACGAAGGCGTGGTCCAGGACCTCATCGACGAGCTGGGGCGGCTGCCCGGCGTCGGTCCCAAGAGCGCGCAGCGGATCGCCTTCCACATCCTGCAGGCCGAGCCGACGGACGTGCGCCGCCTCGCCCAGGCGCTGCTCGAGGTGAAGGCGAAGGTCCGCTTCTGCGCGACCTGTGGCAACGTCGCACAGGAGGAGCTGTGCGGCATCTGCCGCGACGCCCGCCGCGACCCGTCGGTGATCTGCGTGGTGGAGGAGCCGAAGGACGTCGTCGCGATCGAGCGGACCCGCGAGTTCCGGGGCCGCTACCACGTGCTCGGCGGCGCGATCAGCCCCATCGAGGGCGTGGGCCCGGACGATCTGCGCATCCGTGAACTGCTCGCCCGACTGGCCGACGGCACGGTCACCGAGCTGATCCTGGCCACGGACCCGAACCTGGAGGGCGAGGCCACGGCCACGTACCTCGCCAGGATGATCAAACCCATGGGCCTGAAGGTCACCCGCCTGGCCAGCGGCCTCCCGGTGGGTGGCGACCTGGAATACGCGGACGAGGTCACCCTCGGCCGCGCCTTCGAGGGGAGACGACTCCTAGATGTCTGACGCCACGCTGCACGCGACGACGCAGGACCCGGACGACTTCGCCGTCCAGATCGCGGACCAGATCGAGAGCTTCCTGGTCGCCGTGACGGAGGTCGCGAAGGGCGACGAGCCGGACTCGGCCGTGCCGTTCCTCCTGCTGGAGGTCTCCCAGCTGCTGCTGGCCGGGGGCCGCCTCGGCGCGCACGAGGACATCGTCCCCGACGAGCGCTACGAGCCGGACCCGGGCCCCGAGCCGGACGTGGACGAGCTGCGCGAACGGCTCGCCGCCATGCTGGACCCGGTCGACGTCTACTCGGAGGTCTTCGACCCGTACGAGCCGCGCAAGGCCCCGGTGCCGGCCCGTATCTCCGACGACCTGGCGGACGTGATCACGGACCTGCGCCACGGCATGGTCCACTACCGGGCCGGCCGCACCACGGAGGCCCTGTGGTGGTGGCAGTTCTCGTACTTCTCCAACTGGGGCGCCACCGCCTCCGCCACGCTCCGGGCCCTGCAGTCCGTGGTCGCGCACGTCCGCCTGAACCAGCCCCTGGAGGAACTGGACGGCCTCGACACCGACCAGGACCTCGGCGACGAGACCCTCGCGGAGGAGGCCGGCCGGGTCATGGCCAAGGAGATCGCGGACCCGCTGGGGCTGCGGCCGGTGAAGTAGCCCGGCGGGCCACGGGCCGGGCGCTCACACGAGCCCGGCGACACCCTTTCCGAGGGTGCTCAGACCTCCGGCCAGCGCGAGCAGCAGGACGAGTGCCCGGGCGCGCCGCTCGGGCACGCGTCCGGCGAGCGCCCTGCCGATCAGGGCACCTGCCGCCAGGGCGAGGACGGCGAAGACCCAGACGGGCGCGGTGAGCCGGGGCGGGCCGTTGGACGCCACGGACACCGCGTTCACGACGACGCCGTAGAACTGCGCGTTCGGCACGAACTCCCGCACCTTCCAGTCCGCGTTCAGGGCGTACAGGGAGACGGGTGGTCCACCGACCCCGGCGGCCGAGTTCATGAACCCGCCGAGGCCTCCGGCGACGACGGCTCCCCGGCCGCCGCGCAGGGCGGGCACCCGCAGGCCCCGCATGACCAGCACCACCGCGACGGTCACGAGCGCCCCCATGGATGCCAGCAGCAGAGGTTCCGGCAGCCGCCGGGCCACCCACGTCCCGGCGGGCACGGTGATCACGGCGGCGACGCACAACGGCGCCATCACCGGGGCCCGCACCCTGCGCCACCCGTCGGCGATGCCGACGACACTGATGGCGCCGGCGGCGCAGTTGGCGAGCACGACGCCCTCGGCGGGACCGAGCAGCAGCACGAGCGCGGGCACGGCGACGAGAGCGAACCCCATCCCGGTCAGCCACTGCACACACCCGCCGAGCAGCACGATCCCGGCCAGCAGCACGTCTCCGGCCCACCCATGTGTCACAGGTCGGCATCCTCGCGCCCCGGCGTCACGGTGTCCATGACACGGTGGATCGAGAGGTACGGCGTTCCCACGCCCGTGCTGTGACTCGCGGCACGTTGCGCGTACCGGCTCGGCGCTGGGGCAGGTGCCGTGCTGAGCGGCCTGGGGCGGCGGCGGAAAGCGGCGGTGAAAAACCGCCGTACGGCCGTCGTACGTCCGAAGAAAACCGGGATGATCCGCCTATGAGCGGGACATCTCACCATGCGGTATCCCGGAAGGGAAATACGGCCGCTCGATAGACTGAGCCGACCGCACCTGCGTCTCGCAGGCGCGGGAAAGAGACGGACTGAGCGAGGAGCGCACGTGGGCCTTGTCGTGCAGAAGTACGGAGGCTCCTCCGTAGCCGATGCCGAAGGCATCAAGCGCGTCGCCAAGCGGATCGTGGAAGCGAAGAAGAACGGCAACCAGGTGGTTGTCGTGGTTTCCGCGATGGGCGACACGACGGACGAGCTGATCGATCTCGCCGAGCAGGTTTCCCCGATCCCTGCCGGGCGCGAGCTCGACATGCTGCTGACCGCCGGAGAGCGGATCTCCATGGCGCTGCTGGCCATGGCGATCAAAAACCTGGGTCACGAGGCCCAGTCGTTCACCGGCAGCCAGGCAGGTGTCATCACCGACTCGGTCCACAACAAAGCCCGGATCATCGACGTCACGCCGGGTCGCATCCGGACCGCGCTGGACGAGGGCAACATCTGCATCGTCGCCGGTTTCCAGGGCGTCAGCCAGGACAAGAAGGACATCACCACGCTGGGCCGTGGCGGCTCGGACACCACGGCGGTGGCCCTCGCGGCCGCCCTCGACGCCGAGGTGTGCGAGATCTACACCGACGTCGACGGCGTGTTCACCGCGGACCCCCGGGTGGTGAAGAAGGCCCGGAAGATCGACTGGATCTCCTTCGAGGACATGCTGGAACTGGCTTCCTCCGGGTCCAAGGTGTTGCTCCACCGCTGTGTGGAGTACGCCCGCCGCTACAACATCCCGATCCACGTCCGCTCCTCCTTCAGCGGGCTGCAGGGCACGTGGGTCAGCAGCGAGCCAGTCGTTCAGAAGACACAGCAGCAAGGGGAAACGAAGGTGGAGCAGGCCATCATCTCCGGTGTCGCGCACGACACCTCCGAGGCCAAGATCACGGTCGTCGGCGTGCCGGACAAGCCGGGCGAGGCCGCCTCGATCTTCCGCGCCATCGCCGACGCCGAGATCAACATCGACATGGTCGTGCAGAACGTGTCGGCCGCGTCGACGGGCCTGACGGACATCTCCTTCACGCTCCCGAAGAGCGAGGGACGCAAGGCGATCGACGCCCTGGAGAAGGCGAAGACCGCGATCGGCTTCGACTCCCTGCGCTACGACGACCAGATCGGCAAGATCTCCCTCGTCGGCGCCGGGATGAAGACCAACCCGGGCGTCACGGCGGACTTCTTCACCGCGCTGTCCGACGCGGGCGTGAACATCGAGCTGATCTCGACCTCCGAGATCCGCATCTCGGTCGTCACGCGCAAGGACGACGTGCCCGAGGCGGTCCGTGCGGTGCACACCGCGTTCGGTCTGGACTCCGAGAGCGACGAGGCGGTCGTCTACGGAGGCACCGGGCGATGACCGGGCTCCCCCGTGGGGGGACGAAGCCGACGCTCGCGGTCGTGGGTGCGACCGGGGCCGTCGGTTCGGTCATGCTCCAGATCCTGTCCCAGCACGCGGACATCTGGGGCGAGATCCGTCTGCTCGCCTCGCCGCGCTCGGCCGGCCGCAAGCTGGCCGTGCGCGGCGAGGAGGTCGAGGTCGTGGCGCTCTCCGAGGAGACGCTGCTCGGCGTCGACGTGGCGATGTTCGACGTGCCGGACGAGGTCGCGGCCCACTGGGCGCCCGTCGCCGCCTCGCTGGGCGCGACCGTGGTGGACAATTCGGGCGCGTTCCGCATGGACCCCGATGTCCCGCTGGTGGTGCCGGAGGTCAACCCGCATGCCGCCCGGGTGCGTCCGCGCGGCATCATCGCCAACCCCAACTGCACGACACTGTCGATGATCGTGGCCCTCGGCGCCCTGCACGCCGAGTTCGGGCTGCGTGAGCTGGTCGTCTCCTCGTACCAGGCCGTCAGCGGCGCGGGCCGCGCGGGCATCGACACCCTGCGCCAGCAGCTGTCGCTGGTCGCGGGCACCGAGCTGGGCACCAAGCCCGGTGACGTGCGGCGCGTGGTGGGCGACAACACCGGGCCCTTCCCGGAGCCCGTCGCGCTGAACGTCGTGCCGTGGGCCGGGTCGCCGCGCGAGGACGGGTGGTCCTCGGAGGAGATGAAGGTCCGCGACGAGTCCCGCAAGATCCTGGGGCTGCCCCAGCTGCGCGTGGCCGTCACCTGTGTCCGGGTGCCGGTGGTCACCACGCACTCGCTGACCGTCCACGCCTGCTTCGAGGGCGAGGTCACGGTGGACCGGGCGCGCGAGATCCTCGCCACAGCGCCCGGCGTCGTGCTGTTCGACAATCCGGAGGCGGGCGAATTCCCCACACCCGCGGACGTGGTGGGCACCGACCCCACATGGGTCGGCCGGGTCCGGCGGGCCCTGGACGACCCGACGGCGCTCGAACTCTTCGTGTGCGGCGACAACTTGCGCAAGGGCGCCGCACTGAACACCGCGCAGATCGCCGAACTGGTGGCGGAGGAGCTGGGCGCCACCGCGTAGTGCCCCGACAGGCGGCCGACGGCCTGAAACCGGTGGCCGTTGGCTGAAACGTTTGTAGGATCTGTGTGGGTTGCACGGACCATCCCGTGGTCCGGACCTTGAATCGAACCCTTTCGGCGTTCGAAGATTTCACTCCCCGCCCTCGCAACCGTGCGCAGGGCGGGGAGCGTCTTTGCGGTCGCCTTCGGGGGCTGAGCACCACCACACACGGGGCATAGGGGAAGAGCTGGTACGCATGAGGGCACTTGACGCACGGTCCGGTGTGCTGGGGGGCGCAGGAAGGGGCGTGCACAGGGACGTGCTGCGTGGCGCGAACGTGATGCCTGTCGCGTACAACCCTGGTGGGGGCAGACGTGTCCAACTGGCGTGGCAGAGGTACTCGAATTCACCGCGGTACAGGCGAGGGGCCCGGCTCTCCGTCCGCCCCGCATGCCCGGCGCGCCCGGCGGCATGCCGGTGATCGCCCCCATGCCCGCAGCGCGGCCCGCCCGCATACCGAACCAGCGCGAGGACGCCGAGGAGACGGCGGTCGCCGGCACCACGGTCGACCATCTCACCGAGACCTACCGCGCCCACTACCGCTCCCTGCTGGGTCTGGCGGCGCTCCTCCTCGACGACACCGCGTCCTGCGAGGACGTCGTCCAGGAGGCGTTCATCCGTGTGCACTCCGCGCGCAAGCGCGTGCGCGACCCGGAGAAGACGCTCGCGTACCTCCGCCAGACCGTCGTCAACCTCTCGCGCTCCACGCTGCGCCGCCGCATCCTCGGCCTGAAGCTGCTGACGAAGCCGATGCCGGACATGGCGAGCGCGGAGGAGGGCGCGTACGACCAGTTGGAGCGCGACTCGCTGATCAAGGCGATGAAGGGCCTGCAGCGCCGTCAGCGCGAGGTCCTGGTACTGCGCTACTTCGCCGACATGACCGAGGCTCAGGTGGCTCAGACGCTGGGGATATCGCTGGGTTCGGTGAAGGCGTACGGCTCGCGCGGCATCGCGGCGCTCCGTGTCGCCATGGGGGCACCGGCATGAGCAAGTACGAGGAGCGGCGCGCCGCCCCCTGGGGGCGCGACTCCCACGAACGACACGAACCGTACGAGTGGCACGAGCCGACGGACCGGCCCGGGCCACTCGAGGCCGACCACGAGCAGCACGCTGGGAACGGAACCGTGAACCACCGCCCCGACGACCAGGCCCGTGCGGACACCGGGCGGGACCGCGCCGCCGCGGACCACCTCTTGGAAGCCTTCGGCAGGGACGCGGACGGTACCGGCGACGGCCTCGGGGCCGGGCGGGACCGGCTCCTGGCGGCGCTCGGGGGCGGCGGGGCCGGGTCGGGCTCGGGCGGCGGGGGCGAGGACCTGCCCGGGGACGGCGACGGGACGCCCGAGGGGCTCGGCTCGGACGAACTGGCGCTGCGGCGGATGCTGCACCAGGCCGTGGGCGACATCGAACCGCGTGAGGGCAGCCTCGACCATCTGCGGCGTGCGGTACCCGCCCGGCGGGCCCGCAAGCGGCAGGCCGTGGTCGGCATGGCGGCCGCTGCCCTGTTCATCGGCACCGCGATCCCGGCCCTCGTCCATGTCTCGAACGCCACCGGTTCGAACGCCGACCCGTCCATCGCCGGCCAGGCCTCCGAGGCCCAGGGCGGCGCCGGCCAGGGCAAGGGACCGGACGGCGGCTCCAGCGGCTCGGCCGGCTCCGCCGGGACGTCCAAGGAGACCGGCAAGGGGAGCCAGAAGGGCAAGGAGGACAAGGGCAAGGGGGTGTCCGACGGGGCCACCGGCGGGACGAACCCGTCGGCCTCCGCGCAGACCGCACCTCCGTGTACCGCTGCCCAGCTCAGCCAGGTGACCGCCACGGCGGGCACCCCGGACTCCACCGGCGCGGTCTACGGCACGTTCCGCATCACCAACACCTCCACCACGAGCTGTACCGCCTCGGGCAGCGACAACGTCACCGCAGCGCCCCAGGGCGCGGCGGATCCCACCAAGATCACCGTGGTGAAGCACGTGACCGGCGACCCGGCCACCAACCTGCCCGACCCCGGGCAGGAAGTCACCTCCCTCGTGCTCAAGCCCGGAGCGGCGTACGAGGTCAGGTTCGCCTGGGTTCCCTCGGAGACCTGCCCGACCGCGGGCAGCGGCACCGGGGGCGGCACGGGCGCCTCACCCGACCCCAGCCCCACGCAGAGCACGAGCACGAGCGGCGGCGGCTCAAGCCCGGACAGCAGCGGCGCGGCACCGCAGCTCATGACGGAGGACGGCGTGGCCGACGGCAGCGTGACCGTCTCCCTCACGCCGGGCACCGGTTCCGCGACCTCCTCGACGACCGTCGCGAACGCCTGCGCCGGCACGGTCTACCGGACGGGGATGCTGGCGGGGTCCTGACCTCCGCTACCACAGGAACCGGCTCGGCCCGAGGCCGGTCGGCCCCGCGTCAGGCCTTGACGGTCGGCGAGGGCGCGGCCTCGGGCGCCCGGCCGGTGTCCGGGCCTTCTGGTACGAGGCCAAGCTGTGCGTCGCGGGCGTACTCCACCTCGCGGCGCAGCAGGCGGAACCACATGAAGAGGGTGAAGCCGGCGAAGACGAACCACTCCCCGGTGTAACCCAGGTTCTGGAACGCCTTCAGGTCGAGTCCGCTGCCCGCCGGCGCAGTCGCCGGTACCGCCTTCATCCCGCTGTCGGCCTTGGTGAGGGTGATCCACGCGTCGTACAGGTCGTACGGCACCAGGTTCACCAGCGTCGCCGTGCTGATCGCTCCGGTCTGGCCGGCGGGCAGTCCGCCTGCCGCGCCGACCCCGTTCGCCCCGGGGCTCTCCGAGGCCTGCAGGGCACCCGTGACGGTGACCTCGCCGGCCGGCGGCGCCGGGGCCTTCGCGGGGTCGGCGTCACCCGGCAGCCAGCCCCGCACCACCGGCAGCGCCTTGCCCCCGTCGGTCCGCAGCATGGTCAGCACGTAGAACCCGCGCCTGCCGTCCAGCTCCCGGCCCGGCACCAGCAGCTGCTGCCCGTACCGCCCGGTGGCCGTGGCCTGCTTCCCCGACGTCCTCTGGGTCACCGGCAACAGCTCGCGCAGCGGCCGGGCCGGCTCCTTGCGGGCCGCGGAGGCCTGCTCGCTCGCCAACCGGTGGTCCTGCACGCGGGCCTCGAACCGGCTCAGCTGCCACGACCCCATGAAGATACAGAAGGGGATGGCGAGCAGGACGAAGACGTTGATCCCCCACCAGCGGGGCGTCAGCAGAAACCGGTACACGCCATCAACGGTACGGTGCCGCCACCGGGCCCCCGCCCGTGGGGCCCGCCGTCAGGCCGCCGCATCACCCCCCAGATGCCGCGCCGCGAAGTCCAGCTCCAGCCGGACCTGCTTGATCCGCTCGTCGACCACCAGTGAGCCGTGCCCCGCGTCGTACCGGTACACCTCGTGCACCGCGCCTCGCGCGGCGAGCCGGTTCACATAGTTCTCGACCTGGCGGATCGGGCAGCGCGGGTCGTTCACCCCCGCCGAGATGTACACCGGTGCCTTCACCGCGTCGACGTACGTCAGCGGCGACGACGCCTCGAACCGCTCCGGCACCTCCTCGGGCGTGCCCCCGAGGAGCGTGCGGTCCATCGCCTTCAGCGCCTCCATCTCGTCGTGGTACGCCGTGACGTAGTCCGCGACCGGAACCGCCGCGATCCCGATCGTCCACAGGTCCGGCTGGGTGCCGAGGCCGAGCAGCGTCAGGTAGCCGCCCCACGAGCCGCCCGTCAGCACCAGCCGCTCGGGGTCCGCGAGCCCCGACGACACCGCCCACTCCCGGACCGCCGCGATGTCCTCCAGCTCGATCAGCCCGACCCGGTGCTTGAGCGCGTCCGTCCACTCGCGCCCGTACCCCGTCGAACCGCGGTAGTTGACCCGCACCACCGCGTACCCGTGGTCCACCCAGGCCGCCGGGCCCGCGGCGAACGAGTCGCTGTCGTGCCAGGTCGGACCGCCGTGGATGTCGAACACCGTCGGCAGCGGGCCTCGCGCTCCCGGCGGCCTCTGCACCAGCGCGTGGATACGGCCGCCCGGCCCGTCCACCCACACGTCCTCCACCGGCACCGACCCGGGCGCCTTGAACCCGGGAGGATCCAGCACCACCCTGCCGGAGGTGGACCGGACCACCGGGGGCTCGGCCGCGGACGACCACAGGTACTCCACGGTCCCGTCGGGCCGGGCCGTCGCCCCGGACACCGTGCCCGGCGGTGTCGGCACCCGTACCAGCTCGCGGGTGGCCAGGTCGTAGCGGAACAGCTCGCTGCGCGCCTCGAAACCGTGCACGATCAGCAGCGCGGAGCCGTCCGGATACCACTCCGCGGCCACGTCCCCCGGCAGGTCCAGCTGCAGGTCCGTCTCCTCGCCGGAGGCGACGTCCCACACCAGCGGCTCCCACCGGCCGCGCCGCTGGTGCCCGATGAGCAGCCGGGTGTCCCCGTCGACGGGCGCGAAGCCCAGGACCTCCAGGCCCAGCTCGACCGTGCCGCCCTTGGTGTCGTCCAGTTCCGCGACCGTCGAACCGTCCGGCCGCAGCACACGCAGCGCGGAGTGCATGGCGTCGCCGTGCTCGGTGTGCTCGATGGCGATCAGCGAGCCGTCATGGGAGAGGTCGCCCACCCCGGCCGACTCGCGGTGCCGGTAGATCTCCACCGGATCCCGGCCCGCCCGCACCAGATGGATCGTGGAACCGTCCTGGTCGGTGGAGCGGCCCACGACCGCCGTCCGCCCGTCCCGCGCGATCGCGAGACCCGCCGGATACGACGGTTGGAGTCCGGGAGCCGCCGGCTCATCCGTCCCGGCACCCGCACCGGAGTCACCGGGCAGGAAGCGCTGGCGTCTCCAGATCCCGAACTCGTCGCCGTCCGTGTCGTCGAACCACCAGATCCACTCGCCGTCCGGCGAGAGCACGCCCTCCGTCGTGCCGTTCGCCCGGTCCGTGACCTGGCGTTGCTCGCCCGTGACGCGGTCCCAGGCGTACAGCTCGTACGTCCCCGTCGCGTTGGAGACGAACAGCGAGCGGTGCGGCGCGTCCTCCGCCCAGTCCGGCAGCGACACCCGCGGCGCCCGGAAGCGCTTCTCCCAGTCCGGCATGTCCCCGCCGCGCTCGGGCGAGGTGGACCCGTTGCTCTCAGTCATGGCCCCATAGTGCCTGGCCGGGCCGACTTCCCGCGGGCGAGGTCCCCAGCCTGTGGATAACCCCGCTCCACACCCGCGTCAGGCCGGGGGTGTCGAGCAGACCCGGTCGGCCCGGGCCGGGATCAGGCCCCGGCCGGGATCAGGCCCCGGCCGGCTCCCGGCGCCTGCGTCCCAGCAGGTCCGCGAGACCCCGCCGCGTCGCCGCCAGCACCACCCGGTCCTCCGCGCGCAGGACGTAGGTGGGCGGCAGGTCCCAGACCAGGCCCGAGGCGCGGTCCGGCGTGCCCGTCTCCGGGTTCGGCGGCTGGTCGCGCTCCTCCGGCCCCGAGGTGTCCAGGGCGAGCACCCGCCACGCCCCGGCGCGGAACGCCTCGGCGACCGTCTTCCCCTCCAGCTGCGGATGCCCGGCCACGTCCACGGCGGCGAACAGCAGCACCCGCCGCTCCACCGGGATCGCCCCGAGGATCTGCCGGCCCAGCATGGCCCCGGCGAACGCGGGGGCGGCCAGGTGGGACACGCTGCGGCTGCGTGTCTGTGCGTGCGGGTGCGCGGCACGCAGGGTGCGGTAGACGGCCGTGGCGAAGTCGTCGTCGTACAGGCGCAGGACGACCCGCAGGTCGGGCCGTACCGAGCGGGCGTACAGGACGGCCTCGAGGTTCGTCGTGTCGGAGCTGGTCAGGGCGAGCAGCGCGTGCGCCCGGTGGATCTTGGCGGCTTCCAGCACGCCTTCCTGAGTCACGTCCCCGAGCACGACCGGCACCCGCAGCCGCCGGGCCGTCGCCAGGCCCCGCGCCTCCGGGTCGCCCTCCACGCACACCACCGGGATCCTCAGTTCCCGCAGCCGGGTCATGACCCGGGTGCCGATCTTGCCGACGCCGAGCAGCACCACGTGTCCGGACAGCCCGCGCGGCGGTCTGCGCAGCGCGGTTCCGCTGCGGAAGGTGCCGAGGGCTTCCAGTACGGCCGCCAGCAGCACCGGCAGCAGCAGCAACCCGACGAGTGAGGACAGCAGTTGCAGGATCTGCCGTCCGACGGGCTCCCCGATGGCCGGGTTGTCGATCGCGAACAGGTCCAGCAGCGTCAGGTAGGTGGCCCGCAGCGGAGGTTCGCCGGTGACCGCCATCGACGCGATCGCGAGCCCGACCACACAGCCCACCAGTCCCGCGACCGACCAGCGCAGCCGCCGTGACAGCAGCGAGCCGAGCGGTACGACGCTGCGGCCGGCGGCCAGCGCCGGACCGGTGTAGGAGACGGTCTCCAGGACGATGGTGCCGCGTCCGGTGGCCTCCCGCACCGTCCTTTCGTCGGGCAGGAGTTGCGGTCCCTGGTCGCCGCCGGCCTCGGAACCGTCGGCCCCGGCACGGTCGTTGTCGGACAGCAGCGCCAGGGTGCACAGCCCGGGGTCGGTGACCTGACCCGGCCGCGGCGGCGGGCGCTCGACGGCCCGCAGCATCAGCCCGTCCGTCTGCACCACTTTCGTGGTGCCGGCGACGGCGCTCGCGGCCAGGGCGGGGGCGGCGGTGTCGGCGTCGGACAGCACGGTCGTGGACGCGTCGAACGCCTCGGGGTCGCCGGTTCCGCCGGACGCCAGGGCCGCCGCCTGGTCGAGGAGTGCCTCGATGTGCTGCCCGAGCCGCCGGTTGTACAGGCGCAGCACGAGCCGCAGCCGCGGGTTGAGGCGGCGGGCGGTGAGCGCGGCGCGGATGTTGGTCTCATCGTCGTCATAGACGAGCGCCAGTGCCGCCGCCCGGTCCACGCCGGCCTCCGCGAGCACGGCCTCGGACGCCTCGGCGGCCTCGATCATCCGCAGGGAGCCGGAGGGTTCGGCGCTGCGGCCGCCGCCGGATCCGGTGCTGCGCCCGTCGGTACCGTTGCCGTTGCCGTTGCCCGCCGCGCGCGTGACGGCGGCGGAGACCCGGTCGAGCAGCGCCGAGGCACGGGCCCGGCCCACCACCGGCTGCGGCGCGACCCGGAGGGCGGGCGGGACCACGAGCGTCACCTGCTCGCCGTAGGCCCCGCGCAACTCGGCGGCCAACCGGTGCGCGAGCCCGTCGTCCCCGCACACCACCATGTGCGGGACCCCGTCACCCGACCCGTTCTGCTGCGGAATCCCTGCCCCCACGAGGAGGAAGACTGCCCTACGGGGCGCGCTGGTTCCACAGGGGCACCTGAGGCGGCGGCATCCGGGACGGTGACTCATTCGCCCGCACGGGTGACCCCCTCATCCGTGCAGGTGACGGCGGCGACGGTGAAGAGCGGGGCTGCTGTCCTTGAGTCATACTCGTGGTGAGCTCGACCGGCGTCCTCGACCGCGCCCGCGGGACGAGCCGTCACCGGCCTGACCAGTCCCCGAGGGGGCCATCATGGCTGTGGAAATCCCGCCCTTGGTCAAACCCTCCCGCCTCAGGCGCCGAGGGGGTCTACTCGGCGAATGCCTCGCGGAGTTCCTGGGGACGCTCGTCCTCATCGCGTTCGGATGCGGTTCGGGCGCCGTGGCCGTCGCCGCGCTGCCGGGATCCGGCCGTACCGCGGGACCCACCACCTTCTTCCTGAGCTCCGGCGACTGGCTCCTGATCACCTGGGGCTGGGGCCTGGCCGTCACGTTCGGCGTCTACGTCGCGGGTGGCGTCAGCGGCGCCCACATCAATCCGGCGGTCACGCTGGCCTTCGCGGTGCGCCGCCGGTTCCCCTGGGCCCGGGTGGTCCCGTACTGGTTCGCGCAGTTGGCCGGCGCGTTCGTGGGGGCGGCGCTGGTGTACGCCGTCTACCACGACGCGATCAACACCTTCGACCACGCCATGACCGGCCCGAAGACGAACGGGCACACCCTCGCCACCTTCTCGATCTTCGGTACGTTCCCCGCGCCGTTCTTCCACGGCGGCACATGGGGCCCGCTCGTGGACCAGATCGTCGGCACGGCCTTCCTGGTCATGTTCGTCGTGGCGGTCATCGACCTGCGCAACACGGGCGTGCGGGCCAACCTGGGGCCCTTCGTGATCGGCCTCGCGGTCACCGCCATCGGCATCTCCTACGGCGCGAACGCCGGGTACGCCATCAACCCCGCCCGGGACTTCGGACCGCGCCTGTTCACCTGGCTGGCGGGCTGGCAGAGCCTCGCGCTGCCCGGCACGCTGCCCGGCGCCTTCAGGGACTACTGGTGGATCCCGATCGTCGGTCCTCTCGTCGGCGGTGTGGTCGGGGTCCTGGTCTACGACCTGTTCATCAGCGACGTGCTGCACATCCGGGCACAGCGCGCCGAGCCGCCGGAACCCGGGCGGACCCGTCCGGTGGAGACGACGGACGAGGAGTGACCGACCGGCGGACGGAAATGACCTGGCGATCGCCACCTCGACCCGACTCCGCCACCTCAGCCGGACTCAGCCGGAGGCCGGATGCCCACCGGTCGCCCGCAGCAGGAGGACGGCGATGTCGTCGGTGTGCCGACCGGTGGGCCAGATGTGGCGGACCAGGCCGTCGATCAGCTCATCCAGCGCGTTGTCGCGGACGTCGGCCAGGTACCGGGCCAGGGCCGCGGTGGTCCTGCCGGTGTCGGTGCCGGGGACTTCGACGAGGCCGTCGGTGAAGAAGGCCAGCAGGGCGTCGGCGGGCAGCGGCACCCGGGTGACGGGGTAGTCGAAGTGGATGTCGACACCGAGCAGCGGCCCGGGCTCCACCTCCAGCAGGCGGACGTCGTCGGGGCCCTGGCACAGCAGCGGCGGAACGTGACCGGCGCTGGCGAGAGCGATCTCCCGGCGGGCCAGGTCGAGATGGGCGTAGAGGCAGGAGACGAGCAGGTCGGAGTTCAGGTCGGTCAGGAGCCGGTTGGTGCAGGCCAGGACCTCGTCCGGAGCCGCCCCGGCGGTGGCGTGGGCGTGGATGGCGGTCCGCACCTGGCCCATGAGGGCGGCCGCAGCCATGCTGTGACCCTCCACGTCGCCGATGACGGCGGCCGCGGTGGTGGCGTCAAGGCGCAGCAGGTCGTAGAAGTCGCCGCCGACCTCCACTCCGCGGGTCGCGGGCAGGTTATTGGAGTACGCGCAGGTTCCCCCGGCCCCGCCTGACGCCTCATAGCCGCATTTCAGCAGGCAGATGGCACTCTCAGCCCCGTTCACTCGATGG
>NZ_JBIATP010000010.1:0-367558 GCF_042891915.1 Streptomyces sp. NPDC001848
GGAACGGACGCTTCCTTCGTACTCACCGGAGAGACTCACTCTCTCGGCTTTCCTCCGGGCGCTTCCCTTCGGTGTTTCCGACTCTATCAGATCTTTCCGATCCGATTTCCTCGGTGCTTTCCAGGTTCCCGCTCTCGCGTTTCCCTTTCCGGCGGACCCGACTTTATCAGAAGTTCTGAGTCGGGATTTCCGCCCTGCGGGGCAGGTTCCCGGGCGCTCGGTCGCGTCGGGTGCCCCGCTGGCGGAGCCGTAAACGTACTGGAGCGGGGCGCCTCGATGCAAATCGAGGCGCCCCGCTCCGGGTCCACCCCCGTTCGGACTTGACCGAGCGTCAGACCTCGACGACCACGGGGAGGATCATCGGCCTGCGCCGATACGTGTCGGAGACCCACTTCCCGAGGGTCCGGCGCACCAGCTGCTGCAGCTGGTGGGGTTCGACGACCCCGTCCTGCGCCGACCGCTCCAGCGCTTCCGTGATCTTGGGAATGACGTCGCCGAAGGCCGAGTCCTCGATGCCCGAACCGCGGGCCTGGATGTGGGGGCCACCGGTGATCTTGCCCGTGGACGAGTCCATCACCACGAAGACCGAGATGATGCCCTCGTCGCCGAGGATCTTGCGGTCCTTCAGTGCCGGCTCGCCGACGTCTCCGACCGAGAGGCCGTCGACGTAGACGTAACCGGCCTGGACCTTGCCGGAGATCTTGGCCTTGCCCTCGACGAGGTCGACGGCGACGCCGTCCTCGGCGATGACGATGCGGTCGTGCGGGACACCGGTGAGTGCGCCCAGTTCGGCGTTGGCCCGCAGATGGCGCCATTCGCCGTGGACCGGCATCAGGTTCTTCGGGCGGCAGATGTTGTAGAAGTACAGCAGCTCGCCCGCGGACGCATGGCCGGAGACGTGCACCTTGGCGTTGCCCTTGTGGACGACGTTGGCGCCCCAGCGGGTCAGACCGTTGATCACGCGGTAGACCGCGTTCTCGTTGCCGGGGATCAGCGAGGACGCGAGGATCACGGTGTCGCCCTGGACGATGCGGATCTGGTGGTCCCGGTTGGCCATGCGTGACAGTGCCGCCATCGGTTCGCCCTGGGAGCCGGTGCACACCAGGACGACCTCGTGATCCGGCAGATCGTCCAGCGTCCTGACGTCCACGACCAGGCCCGGCGGGACCCTCAGGTAGCCCAGGTCCCTGGCGATGCCCATGTTGCGGACCATCGAGCGGCCGACGAAGGCGACCCGGCGGCCGTACTCGTGCGCCGCGTCCAGGATCTGCTGGATGCGGTGGACGTGGCTGGCGAAGCTTGCCACGATGATCCGCTTGCTGGCGCCCGCGAAGACCTGGCGCAGGACGTTGGAGATGTCCCGCTCGTGCGGGGTGAACCCGGGGACCTCGGCGTTCGTGGAGTCGGCGAGGAGGAGGTCGATGCCTTCCTCGCTCAGCCTGGCGAACGCGTGGAGATCCGTCAGCCGGTTGTCCAGCGGGAGCTGGTCCATCTTGAAGTCGCCGGTGTGGACCACCATGCCGGCGGGAGTGCGGATGGCGACCGCGAGGGCGTCCGGGATGGAGTGGTTGACCGCGACGAACTCGCAGTCGAAGGGGCCGACGCGTTCGCGCTGTCCCTCCGCGACCTCCAGCGTGTACGGGCGGATGCGGTGCTCCTGGAGCTTCGCCTCGATCAGGGCGAGGGTCAGCTTGGAGCCGATCAGCGGGATGTCCGGCTTCTCCCGCAGCAGGTACGGGACGCCGCCGATGTGGTCCTCATGGCCGTGGGTGAGGACGATGCCTTCGATGTCGTCGAGGCGGTCGCGGATGGACGAGAAGTCCGGGAGGATCAGATCGATTCCGGGCTGCTCCTCCTCGGGGAAGAGCACTCCGCAGTCGACGATCAGCAGACGGCCTCCGTACTCGAAGACGGTCATGTTCCGGCCGATTTCCCCGAGGCCACCGAGCGGGGTGACCCTGAGGCCCCCCTCGGGGAGCTTCGGGGGCGGGCCGAGTTCAGGATGCGGATGACTCAAAAGACTCTCCTCACCACACACGCCACGTACCGGTAAGGCACGTGGCGCGCGTGACGTTCGTGCAGAAGCAGTTGTCGGTATGGGTGCAGGCACCTGTGTCCTGCCTATTCAGTTGTGAAGTCCTTGTCAGAGCTGTACCCCGCCGGCGGCAAGATCGATCTTGAGCTGGGCGGTCTCCTCGGGCGAGAGCTCGACCATGGGCGGGCGCAGCGGCCCGGCGGGCAGTCCCTGGAGGGCGAGGGCGGCCTTGGTGGTCATGACGCCCTGGGTGCGGAACATGCCGGTGAAGACCGGGAGCAGCTTCTGGTGGATCTCGAGCGCCTTCTGGACGTCGCCGCCGGCGTAGGCCTCGGCCATGGCGCGCAGCTCCGGGGTGACGACATGGCCGACGACCGAGACGAATCCGACCGCGCCCACGGAGAGCAGGGGCAGGTTGAGCATGTCGTCGCCGGAGTACCAGGCGAGGCCTGACTGGGCGATGGCCCAGCTGGCGCGGCCGAGGTCGCCCTTGGCGTCCTTGTTGGCGACGATCCTCGGGTGCTCCGCGAGCCGGACGATGGTCTCCGTGTTGATCGGGACGCCGCTGCGGCCGGGGATGTCGTAGAGCATGACCGGCAGGTCGGTGGCGTCGGCGATGGCCTTGAAGTGCCGGTAGAGGCCCTCCTGGGGGGGCTTGTTGTAGTAAGGCGTGACGGTCAGCAGACCGTGTGCGCCGGCCTTCTGCGCCGCGCGCGCCAGTTCGATGCTGTGGTGGGTGTCGTTCGTGCCGACACCGGCCACGATGTGGGCGCGGTCGCCGACCGCGTCCAGAACGGCTCGTACGAGGTCCGATTTCTCCGCGTCGCTGGTGGTGGGGGACTCACCGGTGGTGCCGTTGATGATCAGGCCGTCGTTGCCTGCGTCCACCAGGTGGGTGGCGAGCCGCTGCGCGCCGTCGAGGTCAAGTGCGCCGTCCGCCGTGAAGGGCGTGACCATGGCGGTGAGGATCCGCCCGAAGGGGATCTGCGGAGTGGAGGTCGGAGCCATGGATAACACGCTACTCGCTGCTCCGGCCGTGGTCTGCCCGAGGGGGTCGACAAAAGTCCTGACAAATGTGGAGCCCGGTACTGCCTGCTCGGGGGTTCAAGCAGTACCGGGTCCGTTTGATCAGGCTAGATGAACTTCGCGAAATGCCGCAATACGGACACTTCGCTCGGCTGACCCGTACATCTGTGCCCGAGCATCCCTGCCCGACCGGCGCGGTGGGTGCGGGTTACGGCGCGACGCGGCCGTTCGCGTTGAACGCGGCGTACGTGAGCGGCATGAGCCTGGCCCATTCCGCCTCCATCCTCTCGCCGACCATCTCGATCTCCCGCTGCGGGAAGGAGGGCACCTTCGCCAGCTCGTGCTGGGTGCGCAGGCCGAGGAAGTGCATCAGCGAGCGGGCGTTGCAGGTGGCGTACATCGAGGAGAAGAGGCCCACCGGGAGGACCGAACGGGCGACCTCGCGGGCGACACCGGCCGCGAGCATCTCCTGGTAGCGCTCATACGCATGGATGTACGAATCCTGCATCGCGCGCTCGACGATCGCATGCTGCGTGTCCGTACCCGGCACGAACTCGTACTTGCCAGGACGCCCCTGCTGGACGAGCTTGCGGTCCTCGCCGGGGACGTAGAAGACCGGCTGGAGCTCCCGATAACGGCCTGATTCCTCGTTGTAGGAGTTGTGCACGACGATGCCGTTCGCGAGGAAGTTGTGCCAGGGGCCTTCGACCGAGAGGTCGTAGGTCATCTCCTCGCCGTCCTGTTCGATGGCGTGGACGAGATCCGGAACCGCCTTGGCGATCTTGCCGCCGCGCTGGGCCAATGCCTGTTCACCTGCGCTCTTGACCGCGTGGCAGGGCTCACAGGCGGGAGCGAGGTTCCTCTCGTCAAGGGCTTGGGTCAGGTCGCCGGCGAGGGGAACCACGTGGTCCAGGGCGAGCTGCTCCCTGGGGAAGTCCTGCCCGCAGAGGTGGCAGGTGTCGGTCTCCTTGATCAGGCGCTGGCGCTGCATGGCCGTCCATACGCCGATGCCGCGCCGCAGGCTCGGTGGGACCAGGGCCTGGGAGGGGCGGGGGGCAGTGCCTGCCGCCAAGACGGAGTCACCGACGGCGAGCTCTCCTGCCTTGCGCCACCCCTCGGGGGTGAGCACCGCGTGGTCCACCGTGCAGCGGAGCGTCTTCCCGGAAGCTGTAGTGATCTTGATCAGTGGCTTCACGCCGGACTCGATCACATCGACGATCCGTGCCCGCTGGGCCAGCAGGGTCTCCTCGTCGTAGCAGCGCACATGGTTGCGGCGCACTGATTCGAGCTTGCGGAGACGGGTGCTGGGGTGCTGCTCGCGAAACTCCGCGACCGCGGACTCGGCTGCCTCACGGTTTTCGTAGAGGCCGAGGTGGTGGTTGGTCTCGCCGCGCCTGACCTGGGCCATCCACTTGCCCGCCCGGCTGTGCCAGGTGACACCGCCGGCGGAGTGCGGGAGCCGGTCCTCGACCCCCAGGTGCCAGAGTTTGTACAGCTCGGCGATGGTACGCCGGCGCAGGTTGCCCGCCTCGCTCTCGAGGGTGATCTCGGTGTCACCCGCCAGGCACCAGCCGACCCGGTGCCGCATGAACTCGCGGAAGACGAAGATCGGGGCGCTGATGAAGAAGGTCATCGAGTTGTGCTCGAAGGGGCTGCCGTGCCGGTCCCGCATCAGGAAGTTGATCAGGCCCTTGGAGCGCTCCGGGTCCTTCTGCAGCTCGTCCAGGGACTGCTCGCCGGCGGTGGAGACACGGGCGGCCCACAGCACGTCGGAGTCGGACGCGCTGTGCTTGACCAGCTCGACGGTGACGTCGCTGCGGAAGCTGGGCTTGAGGTCGTCGGCGGAGGTGTCGGTCACGGTGTGGAAGGTCCTTCCCATCACAAGCTCGGGCGGCGCCCACTCTACGGCCCGGCACTGACAACGGGGCGTTCGGTGCCGGTCCACGACATTCGCCGGCGAAGTCGATCGAAGTTCTGCGAAATCGGTGATTCAGGGCACCTTTTCGGGCACCCGCTCGTCTGTGTCGGTGACGGCGATCCGTTCGCGTCACCCCCGGTCCTCACACAGCTGATCCATCGATCCGCACGAGTCTCAAGAGGAGAAACACACCCCATGTCCCGTCGGCGCGAGCCCGTACCGTTCGCCTTCCTCGCCGAAGCCGACTCCTTCCGCAGCAATGTCACGCCCCCGCCCCGTCAGCGTGCCTCCGCCGCCGAGCTGGCCGGGCGCTGGCTGCTGGGCCTGACCATCGCCGCCGGGCTGGTGGGCTCCCTGGTCATCGGCATGCCCGCCATGTCGCACCAGGCGTCCGCGACGACGCAGCAGTCCGTGGCGTCCAACGGCCGCTGACGCTCCTCGTCGCCCGTCGGCGCGCAGCGGCGACCCCGTCGGCCCCCGAGGGTGGTGAGCGGGGACACGGCTCGATAGCCTCACCGGTCACAGCCCCGTGCACCGAGTGAGGAGCAGCCGTGTCCCTGCCCTTCCTGACGGCCGACCGCGCCTCCGAGCAGGCGGCGGACGACCTGCCGCTGCCGTACGACGACCGCGACCGCTGGCGCCGCCCCTACCGGCCCGGCCCGTGGCGGGTGGGCACGGCCGCGCTCCTGCTGCTGTTCGCGTCGTACGTGCTGTTCGCAGCGGTCGTCATCGCCCTCACCGGCACCCCGTCGGGCGCGGGCACGGTGTTCGGTGTGGCGCTGGCCGTCATCGCCGGGGCATTGCGGCTGCTGCGGATGGGCGTCTGGGTGAGCGCGCGCGGGCTGCGCCGAGTGGGTTTCCTGTTCACGCGTACGGCGCGGTGGCAGCAGATCGTCTCGGTCCGGACGGTGCAGCAGCCGGTGCGCTGGCTGGGGCTGCCGCGCACGGTGCAGGGCCAGGCTCTGGTCCTGGTACGGCAGGGTGGGACGCCTGCCCCGGAGCCCCTGCTGACCACCCACAACGCCGACTTCCTGGCCCGCCCTCAGGCCTTCGACCGGGCGGCGGACACGGTGGAGGCGTGGGCGGCGGAGTTCAGCCGGAGCTGACCGGTCGGGGCACCCCGGTGCCGGGCTCAGGACGTGACCGTCCTGCCCTCGTGCAGGGCGATCGCCCGCTGCATCGCCTTGCGGGCCCGTGGGGTGTCGCGGGCGTCGTGGTAGGCGATCGCCAGGCGGAACCACGTGCGCCAGTCGTCCGGGGCCGCCTCCGTCTCCGCCTTGCGCTTGGCGAAGACCTCGTCGGCCGAGTCGCGGTCGATCCGGCCGCCCGGGGTGCGTCGCAACTCGTCGACCGGCAGGCCGCCCTCCGCGTCCAGCTCGGCGGCCAGCCGGTTCGCCTTGCGGACGAACTGCGTGTTCTGCCACAGGAACCAGACCCCGATGACCGGCAGGATCAGCACCGCGACGCCGAACGCGACGGTGACCGGGGTGCCGTTCTGGATCAGCAGCACGCCGCGGCTGCCGACCAGGACGAAGTAGAAGACCAGGACAGCGGCCGTGACGGCGTAGGTGATCTTCGCGCGCATCGCTGCTGCTTCCCGTTACTTCAGGTCGAGGAAGTGCTCCAGGCCGAAGGTCAGGCCCGGAGTGGTCACGACGCGGCGGGCGCCGAGCAGGATGCCCGGCATGAAGCTGCTGTGGTGCAGCGAGTCGTGGCGGATGGTGAGGGTCTCGCCCTCGCCGCCGAGCAGGACCTCCTGGTGGGCGAGCAGGCCGCGCAGGCGGACGGCGTGCACGGGGACGCCGTCGACGTTCGCGCCGCGGGCGCCGTCCAGAGCCGTCGCCGTGGCGTCGGGCTGCGGGGCGCTGCCCGCCTTCTCGCGGGCGGCGGCGATGAGCTGGGCGGTGCGCGTGGCGGTGCCGCTGGGGGCGTCCACCTTGTTCGGGTGGTGCAGCTCGACGACCTCGACGGACTCGAAGTACGGGGCGGCCGCCTCGGCGAACTTCATGGTCAGCACGGCGCCGATGGAGAAGTTCGGGGCGATCAGGACGCCGGTCTGCGGGGAATCGGCCAGCCAGCCCCTCAGCTGTGCGAGGCGCTCGTCGTTCCAGCCGGTCGTGCCGACCACGGCGTGGATGCCGTGCCGTACGCAGAACTCCAGGTTGTCCATGACGGAGGCCGGAGTGGTCAGCTCCACCGCCACCTGTGCCCCCGTCTCGACGAGGGTCTCCAGCTGGTCGCCCCGGCCGAGGGCGGCCACCAGCTCCATGTCGTCGGCGGCTTCGACGGCCCGTACGGCCTCCGCACCGATCCGGCCCTTGGCGCCGAGGACCGCCACGCGCAGCTTGCTCATCTCTCTTGCTTCCTTACCGGAGGGTGATCAGGGCACCGGAGGTGATCACGACCGCAGCGACCGGAGGCGGTCACGCGACCGCGTCGTGCAGCCGGGACGCCTGCCTGTCTTTCAGCGGACCGATGACCGACAGCGAGGGCCGCTGTCCCAGGATGTCCTGTGCCACGGACCGGACGTCGTCCGGGGTGACGGCCTCGATCCGGGCCAGCATGTCGTCGACGGACATCTGCTCGCCCCAGCACAGCTCGCTCTTGCCGATACGGTTCATCAGCGCGCCCGTGTCCTCGAGTCCGAGGACGGTCGAACCACGGAGCTGGCCGATGGCGCGGGCGATCTCCTCGTCGGACAGACCGTTCTGCGCGACGTGGTCCAGCTCGTCGCGGCAGATCTTGAGCACGTCGTGCACCTGACTGGGCCTGCAGCCCGCGTACACCCCGAAGAGGCCGCAGTCGGCGAAGCCGGAGGTGTAGGAGTACACGCTGTAGGCCAGACCCCGCTTCTCCCGGACCTCCTGGAACAGGCGGGACGACATGCCGCCGCCGAGCGCCGTGTTCAGCACGCCGAGGGCCCAGCGGCGGTCGTCGGTGCGAGCCAGGCCCGGCATGCCGAGGACGACGTGCGCCTGCTCGGTCTTGCGGGCCAGCAGCTCCACGCGGCCGGCGGTGCGGATGGTGCGGCGGCCGGCGCGCGGGCCGATGGGCGTGGCGTCCGTACGCGTGAGGGCACCGGCCTTCTCGAAGGCGGCCCGCACCTGGCGTACGACCTTCTGGTGGTCGACGTTGCCGGCGCAGGCGACCACCAGGTGCGTGGGGTCGTAGTGCTTCTTGTAGAAGCGGCGGATGCGGTCGGCGGTCAGGGCGTTGACGGTGTCGACCGTGCCGAGGACCGGGCGGCCGAGTGCGTTGTCCCCGAACATGGTGTGCGCGAACAGGTCGTGCACGCAGTCGCCGGGGTCGTCCTCCGTCATCGCGATCTCCTCGAGGATCGCGCCGCGCTCGACGTCGACGTCCTCCGCCAGGATGAGCGACCCGGTCAGCATGTCGCAGACGACGTCGATGGCGAGCGGCAGGTCGGTGTCGAGCACGCGCGCGTAGTAGCACGTGTACTCCTTCGCCGTGAACGCGTTCATCTCGCCGCCGACCGCGTCGATGGCGGAGGAGATGTCCAGGGCGGACCTGCGGGACGTGCCCTTGAAGAGCAGGTGCTCCAGGTAGTGCGTGGCGCCGTTCAGCGCCGGGGTCTCGTCGCGGGAGCCGACGTGCGCCCAGATGCCGAAGGTGGCGGAGCGCACCGAGGGCAGGGTCTCGGTGACGATCCGCAGACCGCCCGGGAGGGTGGTCTTGCGGACGGTGCCGATGCCGTTGGTGCCGTTGATCAGGGTTTGGGTACGGGCGACGGCCCGCGCCTCCGAAGAGGTGCGGGCCGTCGCCCTGAAGCCACGGGACGTCACTGGGCGGTGTCGTCCTTCGCCTCGTCGCCGGACTCGTCCTCGCCCTCGATCACGGGGATGAGGGAGAGCTTGCCGCGGGAGTCGATCTCGGCGATCTCGACCTGGACCTTCTGGCCCACGCCGAGGACGTCCTCGACGTTCTCCACGCGCTTGCCGCCGGCGAGCTTGCGGATCTGCGAGATGTGCAGCAGACCGTCCTTGCCCGGCAGCAGCGAGACGAACGCACCGAAGGTGGTGGTCTTCACGACCGTGCCCAGGTAGCGCTCGCCGACCTCCGGCATGGTCGGGTTGGCGATGCCGTTGATCGTGGCGCGGGCGGCCTCGGCGGACGGGCCGTCGGCGGCACCGATGTAGATGGTGCCGTCGTCCTCGATCGTGATCTCGGCGCCGGTGTCCTCCTGGATCTGGTTGATCATCTTGCCCTTGGGGCCGATGACCTCGCCGATCTTGTCGACCGGGATCTTGACGGTGATGATCCGCGGGGCGTGCGGGGACATCTCGTCGGGCCGGTCGATGGCCTCCATCATCACGTCGAGGATGTGCAGGCGGGCGTCACGGGCCTGCTTGAGGGCCGCGGCCAGGACGGAGGCCGGGATGCCGTCCAGCTTGGTGTCGAGCTGGAGGGCGGTCACGAACTCCTTCGTGCCGGCGACCTTGAAGTCCATGTCGCCGAAGGCGTCCTCGGCGCCGAGGATGTCGGTCAGCGTCACGTAGTGCGTCTCGCCGTCGATCTCCTGGGAGATCAGACCCATGGCGATACCGGCGACCGGGGCCTTAAGCGGCACACCGGCGTTCAGCAGCGACATGGTGGAGGCGCACACGGAGCCCATGGACGTCGAGCCGTTGGAGCCGAGGGCCTCGGACACCTGACGGATCGCGTACGGGAACTCCTCGCGCGACGGCAGCACCGGGACGAGGGCGCGCTCGGCGAGGGCGCCGTGGCCGATCTCGCGGCGCTTGGGGGAGCCGACGCGGCCGGTCTCACCGGTGGAGTAGGGCGGGAAGTTGTAGTTGTGCATGTAGCGCTTGCGCGTCACCGGGGAGAGGGTGTCGAGCTGCTGCTCCATGCGCAGCATGTTCAGCGTGGTCACGCCCAGGATCTGGGTCTCGCCACGCTCGAACAGGGCCGAGCCGTGGACCCGCGGGATGGCCTCGACCTCGGCGGCGAGCGTACGGATGTCCGTCACGCCGCGGCCGTCGATGCGCTTCTTCTCCTTGATCACGCGCTCGCGGACCAGCTGCTTGGTGAGCGAGCGGTACGCGGCGGAGATCTCCTTCTCGCGGCCCTCGAACTCCGGCAGGAGCTTCTCGGCGGCGAGCTGCTTGACGCGGTCCAGCTCCGCCTCGCGCTCCTGCTTGCCGGCGATGGTGAGCGCCTGGGCGAGCTCGGGGCGGACGGCGGCGGTCAGCGCCTCCAGGACGTCGTCCTCGTAGTCGAGGAAGATCGGGAACTCGGCGGTCGGCTTGGCGGCCTTCGCGGCGAGGTCCGACTGGGCCTTGCACAGCACCTTGATGAAGGGCTTCGCGGCCTCCAGACCGGCGGCGACGACCTCCTCGGTGGGCGCCTCGGCGCCGCCCTCGATCAGCTTGATCGTCTTCTCGGTGGCCTCGGCCTCGACCATCATGATCGCGACGTCGCCGTCCTCCAGGGCGCGGCCCGCGACGACCATGTCGAAGACGGCGTCCTCGAGCTCGCTGTGCGTCGGGAAGGCGACCCACTGGCCGTTGATCAGCGCGACGCGGACGCCGCCGATCGGGCCGGAGAAGGGCAGACCGGCCAGCTGCGTGGACGCGGACGCGGCGTTGATCGCCACGACGTCGTACAGGTGGTCGGGGTTGAGCGCCATGACGGTGGCGACGACCTGGATCTCGTTGCGCAGGCCCTTCTTGAAGGACGGGCGCAGCGGGCGGTCGATGAGGCGACAGGTGAGGATGGCGTCCTCGGAGGGACGGCCCTCACGGCGGAAGAAGGAACCGGGGATCTTCCCGGCCGCGTACATCCGCTCCTCGACGTCGACCGTCAGGGGGAAGAAGTCGAGCTGGTCCTTGGGGGTCTTGGACGCGGTGGTGGCCGACAGGACCATCGTGTCGTCGTCCAGGTACGCGACGGCGGAGCCGGCGGCCTGCTTGGCCAGGCGGCCCGTCTCGAAGCGGATGGTGCGGGTGCCGAAGGAACCGTTGTCGATCACGGCTTCGGCGTAGTGGGTCTCGTTCTCCACTAGCGTTTTCTCCTCGTCTTCGTCCCTTGGCTGCCCGTGTGGCAGGGGGACGGTGGCGGAGAAGCGCGCCGTCTGGTGCGGGCCGGTCTTCGATCGAAGCACCCGGGCTGTCCTGCCCGGGGGCCACTACCGAGGACCGGCGGCGGCGAGGTGCGCTCCTCCTCGTTCGGTGTGTGCGGTGCCGCCTGGTGCCTCCAGGTACCCCTCACACGGTGTCCTACATCGTGCGTTGTGCTACCACACTACAAAGCGGTGGTGACAGTCCGCACGTACAGCAAAGGGAGCGGCCCCCTTCGTACGGGAACCGCTCCCTCCACGGCGTCTTACCTGGCGCCCGCCGCACCGCGGCGGATGCCCAGACGGTCGACCAGCGTACGGAAGCGCTGGATGTCCTTCTTCGCCAGGTACTGCAGCAGGCGACGGCGCTGACCGACCAGGATCAGCAGACCACGGCGGGAGTGGTGGTCGTGCTTGTGGGTCTTGAGGTGCTCGGTCAGGTCGGAGATCCGACGGGACAGCAGAGCGACCTGGACCTCGGGGGAGCCGGTGTCACCCTCCTTGGTACCGAATTCGGCGATGATCTGCTTCTTCGTAGCGGCGTCGAGCGACACGCGTACTCCTCGTAGTCTTCTTCAGCTGCCACCGAGTGCCCCTGGTCTTCTTCTCAGGGGAGCTTCCACGACTCGGGAGGCGGGGATCCGCTGGGCGCGGCCTCCAGGGGAACCGGAGGTGCGTACACATACGGCCGTCACACAGCGTACCAGCCGGGCAGCAGTGGCCCGGGCCGGGTCCCGCGGGGGAGGCGGCGGGGGCGTCCGGCTCCCGGCGCGTGGGGTCACAGCAGCCGGAAGCCGAAGCCCGTGGCGGCGAGGCCGATGACGACGATCGTCGGCCCGATGACGTAGTTGCCCCACTTCCGGGGGCCTTGAGCGCGCCAAAGGGCAGTGGTCGCAGCGACACCGGCAATGACGACCAGACACCCGGCGATCCCGAGAAGGGCCAGGAAGAAGCCGCTCCAGGTAGCCGGGTGGTCCGGGTTCGGGGTCCAGGTCGCCGCAAGTCTCACTTCGTCGGCCGCTCTCACTCGTCCTTGGCCAGGGCCTGGATATCCGACTCGCTGCCGGAGCCCGCGGCGTGGACGCCCGTGTTCGAGGTGGTGCGCACGGTGTTCTTGAACGCGCCGTCCGTCAACGTGTCGGGATCGACACCGAACTGACTGATCCCGCTCCCCCGTCGTCGAGTACGTGATCACGACGGAACCCAGGAGAGTGATCCGCGAGAGGAGACGTTCACCGGCTCAGGAGGCGACACTGTCGGATCCTTTGCCCACCGCTACCGTCGGGTCCTTTGCCCACCGCGGCCCTGGGCGACGGCCACGACCGGGGTGTCGCCCGTGCACGCACCGCTGGACGGGGGCGGCGAGTCCCGCCTCTGTCACCTCCGCCGGGCCTGAGGGCCGGCGCGACGGCGGAGGGCCGGCGGCCGCCGAGCGGCGCTCAGACGCCTCCGCGCACCTTGCTGTAGACGTCGAGGACGGCCAGGCAGACCGGGACCAGCGAGAGCAGCACCACGGAGTCCGCGAGGTCCAGCATGCGGCCCCAGAAGGGGGAGAGCCCCTTCTGCGGCACGATCAGGGCGATCGCGATCAGCAGGAGCACGCCGGCGGCGACCGAGGCGCCGAGCCACAGGGTCCTGATGTCGACGGGGCCGGAGTTGCCCTTGAGCAGTTCGAGGACGATGCCGGCCGGGGGCGAGATCGCGAGGCCGAGCACCAGCAGACCGAGGGTGACGACACCGGCCACGAACAGGCACGTGACCTGTGCGGTGTACCGGAACAGGCGCGCCCGCATCATCGCGGCGAGACCGGTGCACAGGGCCAGCAGCTGGGCCCAGCCGCTGTCGCTGAAGCCGAGGACCGCGCCACCCGCGCCGATGATGACGGCCGCGCAGCCGCCCACCAGTCCGAGCAGCAGTTCGTGGCCCCGGCTGGTCTGGGCGACGATGCGCTGGACGTCGACGGCCTCCAGGTCGCCCTCCCGGCCCTCCCGACGGGCCCTGGCCAGGTCCTCAGGGTTGCGGAAACCGATCGGCAGCTTGGCGAAGCGGGCCGACCACCCGGGCAGGAAGCCGACGACCGCCAGCGCGACCACCGAGGTGCCGGCGGCGATCTCGCGCGGCTGCGCCTCGGTGAGCACACCGCAGAACACGGCGAGCGTGCCGATCGCGGAGGCCAGCGCGGCGGCCACGAACGGGGCGTCCCCCTGCGGCAGGAGCATGATCAGCACGACCGACAGGAGCAGTACGGCGACGCAGCCGACGAGGAACTGGATCCTGCCGGGGCCGTGCCCCGCGTCCTGCGGGATGACGCCGGAGCCCGCGATGAGCGCGTGCGGCAGCGCCGAGACGCCGAGTGCGACGGCGGAACCGCGGTCGTCGTACACCCGGGCCCGCACCCCCGCGAGCACCGTCAGCGCCAGTGCGACCACGCCGGCGAGGATGCCCTGGAGGCCGTGCATGTCGTGCCGTACCGGATCCGCGAACCAGAAGACGAAGCCGAGCATGACCAGCAGCAGCGCGCCGGAGACAAGACCGGCCACCCGCATCAGGTTGTCGTTCCAGCTGCGGATGTCCTGCTTGACCGCGGCGGCGATCGCGTCCACCACGTCGTCGTGGACGGCCGGCGGCAGCGAATCGGCGAACGTGCGCAGCAGCAACACTTCGCCGTCCCTGACCCGGTGCTCGAGCAACGAACGGCTCGCGTCGAGCACTTGGCCCTCACGGCGTACCAGGTGGTAGCCGGCCGGGCTGCTGTCCGGCGGGACCAGACCCGAGAGCCTGACGATCTCGGGAAAGAGGTCCTGGATCGGCAGGTCCTCCGGCAGCGCGACATCGACACGGCTGTCCGGCGCTGCGATGGTGATTCGGCAGAAACCCGTCGAAGTCCCCGTGCTCACCTGGTTGTTCCCCCTGTTGGACAAGGCTTGCTCACACCGCTGCTACGGCGCGGAGCGCCACCATATCCGTTGCGGCGGCGGACCCTGGGCCCGCCCACCCGTTTTCTCCCAGGACCCCCTCGGCATCTCCATCCTCCTGGCTCCCTCGCGCACTTGGCTCATCAGTAGGATCGACGTCTGCGCGAACGACGCCTGCGCGAACAAGGACATGTCGCGGTACACGGGGGCGTCGGTGCCAAGACGTATCAATCGCGAAGGATGAGTGCATCGGTGAGCGTCGTCATCATCAAGCGACCGCCGCGGACAGCGCCCCCGGTGGTCCCGGACGGCGAGGTCAGACTCGAGACGCCGCCCGAGATTCCTCGAGAGGGCGAAGAGAGCATGCTGATGACCCTGCTGCCCATGATGGGCATGCTGGGTTCCGTCGGCTTCTTCTTCATGCCGGGCCTCCCCTCCTACATGAGGATGGTCGGCGGGCTGATGCTGGCCTCGACTCTGGCCATGGCGATCGCCCAGTTCGCCAAGTCCCGGCAGGGCGGCGGCGGTGCCGGGATGGCCCAGGACCGGCGTGACTACTTCCGGTATCTGGAGCAGGTCCGCAAGGACGTGCACAAGACCGCGGACCTGCAGCGGCGCAGCCAGCTCTTCCAGCACCCCGACCCGGAGCAGCTGTGGGCGGCGGCGGCCGACGGCAAGCGTCTGTGGGAGCGGCGCCCGACCGACGCGGACTTCGCGTCCGTACGGATCGGCCTCGGCACCCAGCAGTTGAACACTCCGCTCGTCGCCCCGGAGACCGCGCCCAAGGAGGAGCTGGAGCCGCTGACCGCGGCTGCCATGAAGGCCTTCCTCGACGCGCACGGCAGCCTGTCCGACCTGCCCGTCGCCGTCTCGCTGCGCGCCTTCTACCACGTGACGGTGTGCGGGGACTCCGACACGGTCTACGGCAACGCCCGTGCGGCCATCGCCCAGCTGGCGACGCTGCACTCGCCGGAGGACCTGATGGTCGCCGTGGTGGCGCATCCCTCCGCGGCGGCGGACTGGGACTGGATCAAGTGGCTACCGCACAGCCAGCACCCGAAGGCCAAGGACGGCGCCGGCTCGGCCCGGCTCCTGTTCGACGACCTCGGCGAGCTGGAGGAGGCGCTGGCGGACCAGCTGGACGACAGGCCCCGCTGGAACCCGGACGCGAACCCCGTCTACGACCAGCCGCACCTGATCGTGGTGCTCGACGGCGGCACCGTGCCGCCGGACTCCGAACTCGCCAGTGCCGAAGGGCTCCAGGGCGTCACCTTCCTCGAAATCGCCCCGGGGGAGCTGGAGGAGGACTTGCGCGCGGGCCTGACGGTCTATGTGAAGCCGGGCAGGATGCGGCTGTTCGTCGGCCACGAGTCCGCGTACTCCGGCAGGCCCGACGAACTGAACATGGCACAGGCGGAGTCCCTGGCACGGCAGCTCGCCCCTTTCCGGGTCGGTTCCGCGGAGGAGGGCGAACCCCTCCTGTCCAACCTGGACTTCACCGACCTCATGGGAATCGGCGACGCGGGGTCCGTCGACGTCTCGCGCACCTGGCGTCCGCGCACGCTGCACGAGCGGCTGCGGGTGCCGATCGGTGTCGGCGAGAACGGCGAGCCGGTCATGCTCGACCTCAAGGAGGCCTCGCAGGAGGGCATGGGCCCGCACGGCCTGTGCGTCGGCGCCACCGGTTCCGGCAAGTCGGAGCTGTTGCGCACGCTGGTGCTCGGCCTCGCGGTGACGCACTCCTCGGAGACGCTGAACTTCATCCTCGCGGACTTCAAGGGTGGTGCGACCTTCGCGGGCATGGCGGACATGCCGCACACCGCGGCCGTCATCACCAACCTCGCGGACGACCTCACGCTCGTCGACCGTATGCGCGACGCGATCACGGGCGAGATGCAGCGCCGTCAGGAGCTGCTGCGCACGGCGGGCAACTACGCCAATCTGCACGACTACGAGAAGGCCCGGGCGGCGGGCGCCGCCCTGGAGCCGATGGCCTCGCTGGTGATCGTGCTCGACGAGTTCTCCGAACTCCTCACCGCCAAGCCCGACTTCATCGACATGTTCATCCAGATCGGCCGTATCGGCCGTTCGCTGGGTGTGCACCTGCTGCTGGCGTCGCAGCGCCTGGAGGAGGGCAAGCTGCGCGGTCTGGACACCTACCTGTCGTACCGGATCGGTCTGCGCACCTTCTCCGCCGCCGAGTCCCGCACGGCGATCGGTGTCCCGGACGCCTACCACCTGCCGTCGATCCCCGGCTCCGGCTACCTGCGCTACGACACCGACACCATGGTCCGCTTCAAGGCGGCGTACGTGTCGGGGCCGTACCACGGCGAGGGCCCGTCCAGGGTGAACCGCTCCACCCAGCTGCGGCCCGCGCTGTTCACGGCGGGGCACGTGGCGCTGCCCCCGCAGCCGGTGGTCGAGGACCTGGACGCCGACGACAAGGTCGACGACGCGCTCGCCGACACCGTCTTGGACGTCATCGTGAGCAGGATGGTCAACCAGGGGCCGCCGGCCCACCAGGTGTGGCTGCCCCCGCTCGACGAGGCGCCCTCGCTGGAACAGCTCCTCCCCCAGCTCGCCGTCACCCAGGAACGCGGCCTGACCGCGCCCGAGTACACGGCCCTCGGTCGGCTCAACGTGCCGGTCGGCCTGGTCGACAAGCCGTTCGAGCAGCGGCGCGACGTGCTGTACCGGGACTTCTCGGGCGGCGCGGGCCACGGTCTGTTCGTCGGTGGCCCGCAGTCCGGCAAGTCGACCCTGCTGCGGACGCTCATCTCGTCGTTCGCCCTGACCCACACGCCTGCCGAGGTGCAGTTCTACTGCCTGGACTTCGGTGGTGGCAGCCTCATCGCGATGGAGGAGCTGGCGCACGTCGGCGGGGTCGCCAACCGGCTCGACGCCGAGAAGGTGCGCCGTACGGTCAGCGAGGTCGAGGGCATCCTGAACGCGCGCGAGGAGTACTTCCGCGCGAACAACATCGACTCGGTCCAGACGTACCGGCAGCGCAGGGCCGCGGGTCTGCTGCCCGACCAGCCCTGGGGAGACGTCTTCCTCGTCATCGACGGCTGGGCGTCCTTCAAGACGGACTACGAGCTGCTCGAGGCGACCGTCACCGACATCGCGACGCGCGGTCTCGGCTTCGGTGTGCACGTCGTCCTGACGGCGAGCCGCTACACCGAGGTGCGGCCCGCGCTCAAGGACATGCTGCAGAACCGCATCGAACTGCGGCTCGGTGACCCGACCGAGTCGGAGATCGACCGCAAGGTCGCCCAGAACGTCCCCGCCACCATGCCCGGCCGCGGTCTGAGCCTGGACAAGCTGCACTTCATGACGGCGCTGCCGCGGGTCGACGGGTCCTCGCAGACGGAGGACCTGGCGGAGGCGACGGCGATCCTCGTCCGCGGCGTCAACGACAACTGGCAGGGCAGCCACGCGCCGGCGGTGCGGCTGCTGCCGACCATGCTGTCGGCGGACCGGCTGCCCAAGGGGTTCGAGCACCCGGACCGCGGTGTCGCCATCGGTATCGACGAGTCCTCGCTCTCGCCGGTCTTCGTGGACTTCGAGACGGACCCGCACTTCATCGTCTTCGGTGAGAGCGAGTCCGGTAAGTCGGCGGTGCTCAGGCTGCTCATCAAGCAGATCACCGAGCGCTACACGCCGGACCAGGCGAAGATCGTCATGGGTGACTACCGACGCGCTCACCTGGAGGGTGTGCCGGACTCCCACCTGTCGCGCTACTGCGCGTCGGCGCCCGCCCTGGCGGAGACGCTGGAAGGCCTGGCCGGCTCGATGAGCCGTCGTATGCCCGGCCCGGACGTCACGCCCGAGCAGCTGCGCAACCGCAGTTGGTACAGCAGCCCGGACGCGTTCGTCATCGTCGACGACTACGACCTGGTGGCGACGGGCATGAACCCGCTGTCCCCGCTCCTGGAGTACCTGCCCTTCGCACGGGACATCGGCCTGCGCATCATCATCGCCCGCGCCTCGGGCGGTGCCAGCCGGTCGCTGTACGAGCCGGTGATGCAGCGTCTGCGCGAACTCGGCGCCCAGGGCATCGTGCTCTCCGGCGACCGGACGGAGGGCGCGCTGCTCGGCAACATCACGCCGTCGCAGCTGCCGCCCGGCCGCGGGTACTTCCACACGCGGCGGCGGGGTGGGCAGCTCATTCAGACCGGGTGGCTTCCGCCGCGGTTCTGAGGGCCGGAAGCTCGGGGCAGAGGGGCGGTACCCATGTGGTGCCGCCCCTCTGCGCCGCGTGTGCGGGGGTGTGGGTGGTGTGGGCTTGGGCGCCGCGCGGACGCTAGGGTGGTTTCGCGACACAAGAGCCGATCCACGGGGGGCAGTTGTGGGCAGCGACGGTCTGCGCGCCGACCCTTCGGTCCTCAAGGCCGAGGGCTTCAACATGTTTACGGTGGGCCAGGACTTCAGCAAGGCGGTGGAGGCCCTGAAGGCGGGGCTGTCCGCGCTGGAGGGCGGCGAAGGCGCCACCCCGCCGTGGGGCGACGACGACATCGGACAGAACTTCGGGGTCGCCTACGAAGGCCTGCGCGAAGGCATGTACGAGTCGATGGGCAGTCTGGCGCAACGGCTCGCGGGGATGGGACTGGCCTTCACCGAGATGGGCGTGCGGCACGAGAGGAACGAGGGCGACGAGGACGCCGCCTGGCGCCAGATCACCGCCGAGTACGACGGCCAGGTGGACACATCGAAGCTGCAACGCCTGTCGCCTCGGCAAGGGGCTTGACGCGGCGCCGTCGACGCTGTCAATCCGCGTTGCCTGCAACAGATTTGTGACAGCAACCCCCTGAAGTTGCCTGCGATCGACTCCGTAAGCTGTGCGCACGGCTGTTCCCTGCGTGATGTCCCTTGTTCGGTGAGGGAGTTGGGCGCCGGTTGCTGACGGGGGTGTGGACGCTGTGTCGATGATGCTGCCGGACGAGCTCGAATGGGTTCTCCAGATGCTCGGCTACCGCTGGCCGACGGCGGACGAGGACAAGCTCAAGGACTGCGCGACCCTGTGGCGGAAGTTCGGCGACGACGTCTCGGACCTGCACGCCAGGGCGAACACCAGCGCCAGAACGGTGGTCGCCCACAACGCCGGTGAGTCCATCGACAAGTTCACCAAAACCTACGCCAAGTTCGACGGCGGCACCGGCTCCGACGGCTACCTCGCGAGTGCCGCCCAGGCCGCCTACACCATCGCAAATGTGCTGGAAGCGTGCGCCTACCTCGTCGAGTTCGCCAAGTGGGCGGTGATCGCCCAGCTGATCGCGCTGGCCTTCGAGATCGCCGCCGCCCAGGCCGCCGCTCCCTTCACCTTCGGCCTGTCCGAGGCAGGCGCACTCGGCGCCACCCAGGTCACCCGGCTGATCGTCCGACGCCTCCTCGACGAGCTCAAAGAGGCGCTCATGGAGTCGATCGTCCAGGCGTTGAAGCAACCCGCCATCTCGGCGATCCAAGCGATCATCACGGACCTGATCCGGCAGACGGTGAACGTCGGCTTCGGCGCCCAGCACGGCTACGACCTCGGCAAGACCGTCAAGGCCGGCGCCGACGCCGGCTGGGACTCCATCAAGCAGACCCCGCTGACCCTGGCCCAGGGCGTACGCGACAACCTGGGCCAGAAGGCCGGCAGCCGCTTCCACCACGCCATCGACAGCCGCATCGACGGCTACCACGAGTCGGGGACGTCCCATGGTGACGGGGAGGACGGGGAGGGCGGCGGTGACGGGGAGTCCGAGTCCTCCTCGGGGTCGTCGTCCGACTCGGAGTCGGGATCCTCGTCCCATTCCCCGTCCGACTCGGAGTCGGGATCCTCGTCCCATTCCCCATCCGACTCGTATCCGGATTCATCGTCCAGCTCTTCCTCCAACTCCTCATCCACGGCCTCCAACGACTCCGGCTCGTCGGGGTCGGGGTCGGACTCCTCGACGTCGACACACACGAACACGGGCGCGGGCACGCACATGGGCGGGCTGTCCGCCGACACCGGCGGTGCCCACATCGGCACGCAGGATGTGGGCGCGGGCCTGGAATCCGACGGCTCCGGCTCGGGGGCCGAACACAATCCTTCCCCCTTGGACACGGCGGCCCCGAGGCATACGACGTCGCTGTCGGACTTCGACGACCCCGCGCCCGGCGCGACATCTCACGGTGCTTCTGACGCCACCGGTTCCTCCGGTTCCTCCGACTCCCCGAGTGCGTCAGGCCCCGCCGACACCGGCGGCTCTTCCCCATCCGGCCTGTCCTCACCGACGCCGCACGCCGTACCCAGCCACGCGCCGTCCGACGGTGCGACGGCTCCTACGGGAGGCGGCAGTGGCGGAATCGGCACGTCGATAGACAGCCTGGCCGCCGGCGCGCCCACCCAGTCGCACGCCGCTCCTACTCCGACCACGACCGAACACTTCCCCGGCGGAACGGACGGCCGGGCGGACGGCGCCTCGTCCATGCCGACCTCGCCCACGCCTCCGTCGACCATGGACAGTGGTCCCGTCCCGCGCTCCACCGCAAGCACACCCGGCGCCACGTCCTCGACGACGGGCCCCACGAGCCCGGCTCCCACCGTCGCCCCGGTGAGGAATCCTTCCTCCGCCACGCCCGGCACGGCGTCACCCAGGGAGACGGGCCCCGCCTTCGCTCCGAGCCCGACGGTGTCCTCGACGACACCCCGGGCGTCGCGCACCTCGATGCCGGACGGCCGCATGCCTGGCGGTGGCGACGGCCGAATATCCGGTGCGAGTGACGGCCGCGTAGCCGGAGTGGGCAGCAGTCGCACAACGGGGGCGGGCGACGGCCGAATATCCGACGCAGGCGACAGGCGTACGTCCGGCACGACGGACGGCCGCACGTCCAGCACGACGGACGGCCGCATACCGACGCAGCGCACCCCCGGCACCGCCTCCGACGACCGCGCTGCGTCCCGCACCACTGTGGAGGACCGCACGGCACCGCGGAACGCCCCCGGCACGACGCCGAGCGACCGCACTGGGCCGCGGAACATCACGGACGAGCGCACAGCACCCCGCAACATTCCTGAGGAGCGCTCTCCCGTTCGCGACGCGACGGACGAACGCACCACACCCCGCGACGTCCCGGACGAACGCACCACACCCCGCGACGTCCCGGACGAGCGGACCGCGGCGCGAAACACCACGGAAGAAGGAACCACACCCAGGAACACGCCCGGCACCACGCCGGGCGACCGCACCGCCCCCCGCAGCACCTCAGACACGACCGACGCGCGTACACCCGCCCGAGGCCAAGACGCGAATCCGGACCGGGACTCGACCACAAGCGGAAGCCCGAGAACGAGCTCCTCCAGCGGTGAGCCGGAGCGAACCTCCACGCCCAGCAGCGCCAACACCCCGAACTCCTCGACGCAGTCGGGTTCCACAGCACGGCCCGGTGACAGCCAAAGCCCAACCGCGTCCGGCAAGCCCGGACCCCAGCCCCAGCCGGGCACCCGTCCCACCCCCAACAGGGCCCCGAACCAGCCCGCGGGCACAGCACCCGGCACCACTCCGCACCCGCACGCCCCGCAGGAGCCGGCGTCGCAGCACGACAGGTCGGAGACGCCCGAAGCCGAGAGGGGCCACCGCCACGACCCACAGCACCACCAGGTGACGCCGGTCCCGATCCACACCGTCTCCCCGGCGCCGTCGTCGCCACCGTCGCAGGCGAGCCATGCCTCGCCGCCGCCCCCGGGTGCCCCCTCCGCACACCCCGGCGCCTCCCCGCAGCAGCACCCGCACCAGGACAGCCTGAACGACATCCGCAACGATCTGGATCACTATCCGGGCGGTCTGACCGAGCCCCACCCGGACGACCAGCAGGCGCTGGTCAATGCGGTGCCGCACAATCCCGACGGAACCCCGGAGCGTTTCCCCGACCCCTTCGGCCACTGGGCGCAACTCCAGAACGACGGGGGCAACACCGTCCCCGGACGCAGCAACAACTGCGCAGACTGCTCCCGCTCGTTCCTGGAGACCTGGTACGGAAACCCGCAGGTCTCAGCCCCGCGCACCCTGGACGTCGACGAACACGGCAACCCGGACCCCTGGTCCCCCGAGCACAACGCCAACGCCAACCAGATCCGATGGGCGGGCGCCGAGCACATCTACGCCGGCACCGGCGACGACCCCCACACCGCCGACCGCATCGCGTGGGACCTGCACCAAGCCGGACACGGCGCCGCAGCCATCGTCCAGGTCTCCTGGCCCGGCGGGGGCGGCCACGCCTTCAACGCCGTCAACCACCACGGCCACATCATCTGGATCGACACCCAGAGCGGAGAGGTCAGCCACCAGCCCCTCCACATCCCGAACGCGACCGGCGTCTGGCACATCCCCCTGGACGCCGACCGCAATCCCATTCACCCGACCCAGCCCGAAACCGACACCACCCACCACGAGTCGGAGACGCCCCACGAAGGCACCGAAACTCCCCACCAGGAGCCGGACGACTCGCCCCAGGAAAACGAGAGTCACCAGGCTCCGGAGCCGAACCCGTCGCACGGCACCACGGACAACGTCCCCGTCAAAGACGCGGACGCCCCGGAAACCACACCGACCGCAGACAAGCCATCAGACACCGGCACCGACGGCCACACCCCGGACAGCCCATCCCACACCCAGCAGGCCCCGCCCCACCCGGACACACCCACTCACGCCGAACACGGCCCAACCCAGGCGCAGCACACATCGAAGCCCGACGAGCTTTCAACACCACATCCGTACGACGGCACAGCGACGCCGGCTTCCAGTTCCACGCACAGCAGCACTGAGAGCCGAGACGGCAACGAAAGCGACCGAGGCACGCCCCATGAAAGGGACGGTGTGGCGGCTTCGGACCACCGCACCCGAACCGACGCGACTCACACCATCGACACCGGTACCAGCGACCCCGCCGCTGAGCACGAGGCACCTTCGGCGACCGAGCGTCCCGATGGCGCTGACGCCCACAGAGTCACCCACAACGCGCCCCCTTCGGCGCCTCATACAGCGGCGGGCGACCCGGCGGTCGACCGGGGCGCTCCTCGGCACTCCCCTGCCCCGAACCCACAGTCCGCGAGCGCCTCGTCCGGGCATCCGACCAGCGGCAGTATGAATCGGCCGCATGCAGACGACGCGTCTCCAGCGGGTCGGCACACCACACCCGACCAGCGACCAGCCGCCCCGGTGAGCCACGATCACCGCGCGCCTGCAGAACCTGGCGCCGTATCGGACCATGAAAAGGATCCTTCGGCCCAGACAGGTCAGCACCGAGAACACGGGATGCTTCCCGAGCAGTCCCAGGCGGATCTCCGCGGCACCCACGACGTACACAAAGTCGATCTCGATCGCCTCTACAGCGACCTGTCCGAGTGGGGCAATACAGACCAACTGCGCGATCTGCTACGTCAGTGCGGCCCACCGGGGCAACTGAAGGGAATAAGCAAACAGACCCTCATCGACGCATTGCGGAACCCGCCGTTCCGTGACCTTTCGGAGGGTCAGCAAGGGGCGGTGGTAGCTGCCATCAGTCGCCTCTCCTTGAAGTTCCACGCCGAACTCGGAGTAGGCTCACTCGACCCCGGAGTGCCGAATCCCAACGACCCGGCTGTTCGCCCTCTCGACCACGAGGAGGGATCCGAGAAGAGGGAGCGACAGGAGAAGGGGCGTGAAAGCCTTGCACAAAGAATGAAAAGGAAGGGCACTCCCTCGGCCGGCGTCCTCTACCACAGCGGGCAAGCAATAGGGAATCCAGACCGCCCCGCACTCCGCAAAGCACTGGGTGCGGAGGATTTCAAGGCGCTGCTCGAGAACAAGGGAGACTGGTCTCGGCGGAACTATGCGACCGTTGAAATATTCGATCCCGTAACCCGGAGGAGCACCTACATTTCGGACAGTTCGCTGTCTATGGGTCGGGACTGGGCGGAAGGCGTCCACTCGGAGCCTCACATTCTGGATTACGTTGATGCCGTCAACGCCCAGCGGGAAGAGGGCCGTAAGATTCAACTCGTAAGCTTCTACACAGAGCGCGAGCCCTGCGGCCCCGCCTTGGGTACCGACTGCTCCTCATTCCTGGGAGAACATCTCCCCAAAGAGGTCAAAGTTTACTACGGAACCCCCTTCCGAAGAGGGCAGATAGAGAACGAGGCAGAGTTGCGCGCCGAAGGTCACGGCGCCGAGGTCAACGAAATGAAGGATGCCGCGGTTGCCGCACAGGGTGACGAGTCGCAGGCTTACGTGGACAAGCTGCGCGGCATATGGACCGACCTGGCACATGGCGGCCACCTCTCGTGACGTAGGATTCTGGGCTTGACAGAGAGGAGAGACGCGCCATGCCCATCGATGCGGAAACCTGGCAAAAAATCCAGGCATGGATGACGTTCCCCAAAAGAAGCGACAACCTGCTTCTCGTCGTGGGCACCGCCGGCTCGGGAAAGTCCGAGTTCGTCAGAGAGACCGCGAGGAATATCGACGGATCGATCGTCATCGAATGCGCGGGCATGACGGCCGATTTGGTGGCGCGGCGAATCGTGTCCGAACTTGGAGGGGACCTCCTACCTTCCGGTCGACGATGGCGCAGGGATCTACTGCGCACAACGGTGGAAGGGGAGCATGTAGTGCTCCTGTCCAATGTGCAGTGGGCCGGCGAGTTGGTGACTTCATCAGAGCCCTTGAGGATCGCGCGCTCACTGGTATCGAAGCTGACGTGGGCCCCGAAGGCCCGTGTTCGCTTCGTTCTCGAATGGGACCCCGATCTCCTTGGCGACCCACCACGCGGCAGTGTCGGCATCTCCCTGCAAAGACCCGGCGCACCCGCCGACGGACGCGAGTCGCTGCAGGGCGCGGACACCGCAACGAGGCAGGCTTTCCACGCCCTGAGTCTCTCCGAACTGACAGAGGTCGACCTTTCGGTTTGGCGTCTTCTCGTCATGGCCGCCTTTCCCTCGCGGCAGCCACCGACCGAGGCCGGCCTTCGAGGGATCGCCACGGATCACCCAGAGGCGTTGACGGTCCTGGAAGGGGCCACCGGGCACCCAGGAGTCGGCTTCCGCCGGCCTTCCACGAGACACTTCTGGCGCCGACAAGGCAGCGCCGGCCCGGAACAGCAGGCCCGGATCGCGGAATCGCTGATCGAGCACATCCGGGAGTCGAATCCGGGACGGCCATGGACTGAAGCGGGAGCGGTGGGCAGGTATGCCGCGAAATCGCTGCCCGTTCATGCTGCTCTGGCCGGTTCGCTCGAACAGGCGCTTTCCCAGGGATGGATCCTGGCGAACTGTGAAGCCTTGTCCGTGCTGGAAGCACTGGGTGCCGCCTATCCCGAGGGCGTGCCGCCCGGCAGCATCGCGGCCGATATCCGTTCCCTGGAGGCGCAAGGCATCCAACCTGCCGACCAAGGCGAGTGGGCGTCTTGGCTGCACCACGCTGCAGTGAGCAGCGGGCGAACCGAACTTGCCCGACAGATCGTCGACAGCGGTGTGGCACTGCCGTGGCGCACGGTGTGGTCACGCTGGCGCCCCAGCGGGGTGTTCGGCGGATACGAGGGGGAAGTAGGGCGGGTCGACGAGATCGCACTGGCTGCGGATGCAGCCCGCGGGCAGCGCGTCATCACGATGCGTGACACGACCACGGACAAGGCCGCGCTACCCGAATTCTCGTACGTCATGCGCGAATGGGATGTTCCCACTGGCAGTCCTGTCGGAGAGGAAGTCCGCGTCGAGGAGTCTCTCGAGGAGGCCGAATGGCTCTTTGCGGACCGGGCCCCCCAGGGCCTGCCGGCTGTCTTCGCGGTGCACTCTCCCTCTGGCTGGCAAGTCGAGGAAGACGGCGCTCCGCCTCCGCCTCGTGTGCCTGCAAGCGTCACGAGCGGGGTCCATGTGGAGGGAATGTGGGTTCTGGCCGGCAGCGGGGGCCTGTTCGCGGTTTCAGCGGACACCGCCCTCGCCCCCGGTCCGGCGACATGGCTGCCCGAACCGCTGGTGGAAGAACACGCCGGCCTTGCGCTGCCCGAGGTACCGCTCCCGGCGCGCGCCGCCGCAAGAGGTGAACCGTCCAGCAGGCTCTGGTTGGAGGCGAGCTTTGGTGAAGGCACCTGTCATCGCCTCGCCGCACCAGACCTACCGGACGGAGTGGAGGACCAGGCTGCGCGACGCTTCTTGACCGACATCGGTCTGCCGGTGGTCGGCGGCTTCCTGAATCTGTACGTCGACTCGCCGTTGAACAACGGTTTGCGTCAGGTTCCGTGGTCCGACAAAGCGCAGAACAGGCCACCCGATGGTGCGGGTCCCTTCTTCCTCATCGGGAGGTGGATGTACTCACAGTTGCTACTCGACGGGACGTCAGGCCAGGTGCTGCGCGACGCCACTCGTGGTCCGAGCACCGTCCTGGCCGGCAGCAGCCTCTCCCAGTTCTTCACCGTGGTGCGACTCTTCGATGAGCACCGTAAGACCCTTTACCCCAGTCGGGCAGACCGACGAGACCACCACCGGATTCTGCGGGAGTGGTGCCGTCGGATCGACCCGGTGGCATTGGAGGGTGAGGTGTGGGACGTCGTGCTCGGCCCCTACGATTTCGAGGACAGCACTTGGGATCTCGTTTCCCCTGATGGCCGCTTCCCGTAAGCCTGTGAGGAATGCGGTGAGGAGGTCGGCTCCGGAGGGGGGAGACACGCGGCAGGAAATCACTCCAAGTTTTACCGATTCTCAGAGGTTCGGCTCCTGCAGAAATGCCCCGCTGAAGCAGGTGGAGTGAGACATGAGTCCTGAGATGCCCCCGCAGATGCCACCCGAGCAAGCCCTGGACGAGCTGCTGGAGTGGCGGAGCAGTGAGACTGGAAGAGTGGCCGAGTTGACAGGCCCTCCGGACTCTGGACGGACCCGGACACTGCTTCGCCTGCGCGAGGTCGCACCCGACGTGACTTTCTTGGATGCCACCGGGCTCACCTGCGAGGACGTCATCGAGCGGCTCACGGAAGCAGCTGGACTCGACCTACCATGTGAACGCCGTGCCGACTGGGGTTACGCCTTGCGCAACTCCTCGCTCACAGGCGGCTCGGTCATCGTCGCCAACACTCAACGCGCAGGGCGGACCCGACGCTCCTCCGAACCTGATCGGATGGCGTCCTCGACCCGGGCCGCGGTGAGCGGACCCGTCGGCACGCGCTGCGCGGGGGCGGGGCCGGGCGGCGGTTCTTCGGACGACGAGGGATCGATCCCCTGGCCACGCGGCCAGTCCCGCAGCACCTCCGCATCCGTCTCCAGCATCGCCATGCCGTGCGCGTCCTCAACCAGGTGGCGGGTCCTTCCGCGCTCGGCGGCGAACACGACGGCGCCTGCCCAGCTCTCCGGGGCAGTCAGGTTCCAGTTGTGCAGCTCGGGCGCGTCGAAGGCCTCCGGCGAGCGGGGCGCTTCTGTCAGCGCCACCTCATCGAGGCCCTTCACCCTCCGGCCCGTCTCCGCGTCGAGCCGGAGCGGGCCGCGCTGGTCGACCACCTCGACCGGGTCCCGCCCCTCGTACCGACGGCGGCGAACCTGGTAGTAGTCGCCGTTCAGGCTCGGGTGGGCCGTGAACCAGTTGCCCGGCCGCCACCACGCCCACACGGTGCGCCACGGCATCCGCGGCTCGGCCGCCGCGATCCGCTGGGCGCACTCGTCGTGGCCGGCCTCCCTCGCGGCGAAGTGAAGCCAGGAGGCGAACTCGGCGGGCGTCACGACTGCGCTGCCCGAAGATCGCTTCTGCCTGCAGGAAGACCTGGCGGCCCGCGTCGTCCCCGTCGTTCCCGGCGGCCAGGTGGTCGCGCACCGCCGCGCGGTCGGCGGTCAACAGCCGTGCGGGGTAGGCCAGTACGCCGCCCAGCTCCTCACTCACCCGGTCATCCTGTCACCCACACCCCGACCGCCTCACCCTGGGATCGCCGGAAGCCCTCATCGGTTCGACCACTCCGCGCCACCGGCGCCTAAGATCGACGTCACAGGCGAAGGCGTCCGCGACGGCGGAGGACGGGGACCATGACCGGCTCGACCGAGGACTACGCACCGCACCCCCACATAGGCGGCCGGACCGCGGCGCTGCGCGCGCTCGCGGCATGGCGTGGGGCCGCTCCCGGGGCACCCCGTGTGGTCGCGCTCACCGGCAGTTCCGGCAGTGGGCGTTCGCGCTTGCTCACCGGGTTTCTGATGCTGTGCGAGCCGGAGTTCCGCAAGCAGCTTCCGCTGGACGTGATGGATCCGTCGACGGTGCCGCCGGAGCTGCCGGCCCCGGCTGTGCCGGCCCCTGACGGGCTGACCGCCGCGCAGGTGCTGTGGCTGCTCGCCGACCACTACGGGCTGAACGCCACCGGCACCGAGGAGGTGTTCGCCGAGCTGGCGGCGCTCCAGGACCCGGTGACCGTCGTCGTACCGGACGTCGACCGGGCCGGCCCGGTGCGGGCGGCAGGCGAGCCGGCGCGCCTCGTGCGGGACGTGCTCGCTCCCCTGGCCGCGACCGAGACGGTCCGGTTGCTGGCCGAGGTGCCGCGTCCGCTGGTCGCCGACCTGGTCGCCGGTCTGTCGCCCGGCGCCGTACAGGTCATCGACCTGGACGAACCCGAGTGGGCCGATCCCGAGGGCCTGGTGCTGCATGCCCAGGCGGCGCTGAGCCCGGAGTTCGGTGCTCCTGAGCTGCCGTTCACGGTCGATCCCGCCGCCCGGCTCGCCCTTGCCGCGGCCATCGGCCGCCGTGCGGGGACCAGCCCGCTGGTCGTCCAACTCGCCGTCCACTGCATCCTGATGGCCCCCGAGGGCTTCGACCCCGCAGACGAGAGCCGGTTGCCGACCTCCGTCGGTGAAGCCCTCGATCTGCATGCCGGGCGGCTCGGCGCCGATCCGCAGACGTTGCGGCTGATGCTGGCGCCGCTCGCCCTGGCGGAGGCCGACGGCATACCCGCCCACCTGTGGGCGCGGCTGGCGAGCGCGGTCGCCGGAAAGGACATGGGCCAGGCCATCGCGGGCGGAATGCTGCTCGCCGGGCCCTTCGTGCAACCCGGAGGGCGTCAGGCCGAGCAGGAGGCGGACGGCGACGAGCAGCCGCAGCGCGGGCGTACGCTGCTGCGACTGCTGCACCCCGCCATCGGTGACGAGATCCGCGCCGGCCTGCCGAACGTGCGCGCCGCGCAGACGCAGATCGCGGTGGCACTGCTGGACGCTGTGCCGGGCCAGGACTGGAGCAAGGCCGACCCCTACGTGCGTGACCACACCGCGGGTCACACCCTGGAAGCCGGTCTGCTGCCCCAACTCCTCACCGATCCGGGGCTGTTCGTGTACGCCGATCCGGTACCGCTGCGCGCCGCCGTCGAAGCCGTCCCCGTGGAGGCTCTCGGGGCGCCGGCCCGTACGTACCTGCGTACCGCCGCCCTGCTGACCCGTACCCAGGCACCGGCTGCGCTGCGCGCCGCCCTGCTGGAGACGGCGTTCGTCGAGGACGGCCTGCCCGAGTACGCCGACGCCGTACACCGGCTCGGCTTCGAGCTGCCCTGGCGGACGCTGTGGAGTCTGCCGATCGCCGGGGTGAGCGCCGTGACCGTCGGCAGCCTGCCGAGCCCGGAAGGGCCGGCCACTCCCGTCGCCGTCCTCGTCGTGCCCGCGGGCACGCCCGGAGCACGCCCGGTCGGCGAGCCCGAGGGAGCGAGTGGATCCGCGGTGCTCGTCCGCGGCCTCGTACGACCGGACGACCTCGCGGACACCGACCCCGGGCAGATCCTGCGCCCGTTGGCGGAGGAACGGGCCGCCGCCCCGCTGGGGCTGAGCCGAGGCGCCGACTACCTGCGCGTCTGGGACCGGACGAAGGAGGAGGTCGTGGCCGCGTTGATCTCCGACACGCCCTTCACCGCCGCCGACCTCTCCCCCGACGGCGTCCTCCTGGTCGCCACCGAGCGCGGGGCGAAGGCCCTCCGCATCCGCTCGACCGACGCGGCGCTAGCCTCGTAGCCACACCCGTCCCCACTCGTTCGACCAGCCATCTCGAAGGAGCCTCCCCTTGACCAGCCAGGAGCAGGCGGCGGTACAGGGCGCCGACGCGCCAGAAGGTGCCCGTCCGGTCACCGGCCCGGGCAACACCGCCGTCTTCACCTACGTCGACCCGGCGGGCGGTGAGGAGACCACCCTCTTCCGCACCTCGGGTCCGGGCCTGCCGCCCGCCGAGTACCAGTGCTGGGCCGAGCTGCGGCGGATGAACGTACCCGTCGACAATGTCGTCGCCGTCCACACCGACCTGCGGCCCAGCCTGCTCCCGGGCGGCTACACGGCCGAACTCCTCAATTCCTTCCCGAACGCCCAGCTCTCCTGCTCGCAGACCTACGGTGCCCGTCCCGAGGAGCGGGCGGAGGGCGTCGCGGCGCTGGTCGAGCAGGTCGAGATGCTGCACCGGGTCGCCGGGCAGCAGCCGCCGCCCCGCCCGTACCGCCTCCCGGTCCCCGCGCAGGTCGCGCCCGCGGAGCCGATGCGTGACGTGGCCCTCGGCCGCCACCTCGTGGAGGTCTTCGGCCAGGAGGGCGTGCGTCGCTACGACGCCGACGACGTGGCCGAAAGCCCCCTGCCCGACGCCGCCAAGTCGACGCTCACCTGGGCGGGACTCCCCGCCGACCTTCCCCTCTTCTTCACCGCCGACCGACCCGACGCCCCTCCGGCCCGCGGCCTTTTCACAGACATCGCCACGAACCTGCGCGAGCGCCGGAGCCCGGCGGGCGAGGAGAGGATCGCCGCCCTGGCCCACCTGGCCCGCATCGGCTTCGACGGGGTCGCGGTGATCGCGGTGCAGTGCGTGCCCGGGACGACGGAACCGGACGGCCTCGGCGCGCTGTGGGCCGTGGACCCGGTCACGGCCGAGGCCCGCTACGTCAACGGGACGGCGGCCGCCTTCGCCCGTTCCCTGGCGCTGCTGGCCACCGTACGGCGGCGGATGCACGGCCTCGACCCCGTCGCGGCGGGTTCCGAAGTGGCGGCGCTGCAGGCACAGTTGGTGGCCGTCGACGCTTCCGCGCTGGCCACCCCTGACACCTGGTGGTCTCTGATCGTCGAGCAGATGTGGCACGGGTTGTTCTGAGCGGCCCTCCGGAAAATCCCCCGCTGAGAGACCTGAGGCAACTGAGAGAACGAGGAGAGCACCTGTGACGTCCGACAACCCGGCACCGCCGACCACCGCCGAGCAGGCCCTCGACATCGTCCGCAGCCGGTACGCACAGCCCAGGCTGCCGGACGGCTCGCCCGCCCAGCTGCGCGTCGAGGAATTCGACATCGGATACCTGGTGTACGCGGAGTTCCCGCCGGTCACCGACGCCGCCGGCCGGCCTCAGCCCGCTCCGCCCGGCGGCAGCAAGATCGTCGTCTCCAAGGAGACCGGCGAGACCGTCACCGTCCCCAACTTCCCGAACCCGGCGGCCATCGATCTCTACCGCAGACAGCGCCGGTGACCAGTACGGAATCAGTACAGCGAGAACCCGCCGCTGTGCCGCCCCTGGCTCTTCCTCGCCGGCCGTGAGGCGTCGTCGGCCATGCCTCTCGGCTCGGGCTGCCCCGCGGACGGGTCATCGCCCGTCAGCGGCTCCCCGTGCCTGACCTGCTCGCGCTCCTCCTCGGAGAGCGACTCCCACCGGCCACGCAGGGAAGCCAGGCCTCCGCCCAGGGCACGTGCCACGGCGGGGTCGTCCAGGGCGTCACGCAGGGCGAGCCGGCCGGAGAGCAACCGCTTCGCCGCGTCCTGCATGCCCTCGCCGACGTTGTCGGTCTCGGAGAGCTTGCGCAGGGCGGAGTTCAGCGAACGTATCTGCTCCGGTTCCAGTGCCTCGTCCAGCACCCCTCGGTCCTCCGAAGCGTCGTACGGGGTCGGTGGGTTTTCAGGGAGCCTGGCCATGTCGCTTCTCCTCGCTGCCCTCGTGCCTCGGACACCCGAAGTATCTCCCGTGGCCCGCGGATGCCATGCCGGCCCCCCAATCACCCCAGGAGGAGAGGGACTTCGTCGTCATGGCTCAGGCACAGAGCACGGGAACGGGCAACGGAACCGACCGTTCACCGGCCGCCGGTCTCGTCGGCCGGGCCTTCGGCCGCCTCGGGCGCCGGGGTGGTCTGGTCTTCCTGCTCGCGGGGCCGGCCCTGAGCGGATGGGGCGCGTACGAGGGGGCGTATCCGGCGGGGTGGGCGGGCACCCACGGCACTCTGACGGTGAAGCAGTGCGAGGTGGGCTACCCGAACAACGCATCGCGGAGCAGCCGCAGGAACCGCCGCCCCGTCCGCTGCACGGGCACGTTCGTCTCCGACGACGGCAAGAGCAAGGACTCGGCCGCCGCGGTGCAGGTCAGGCACCGGTACGCGGAGGGCACCGAGCTGTCGGTGCAGCAGACGGAAGCGCCGACGACGGCCGCCTCGGCGAACGGCGACTACGTCCAGAGCGGAATGGACCGCGCCTGGCGCTTCTTCGGGGCCTTCTTCGGCGGGTGGGTCCTCACCGGCCTCGGCGCCTTCTGCCTGGCGACGGGTTATGCGCCGTTCGGCCGGAGCCACGTCTCGTACGACGAGGCTTGGGAGGCGTCGGGGCGGGGAGTGACGCGTCCGGTCCTGATCGGGATGATCGGTGTGGGGATCGTGGGAGTGGCGGCGTCCTTCCTGGTCAGCTACTTCGTCTGACCGACCCCGGTGGGCGCCCGACTGGCCGCGGAGGGTAATCTTCGCCGGTCAACTTCGGGTCTATCTGCACCTGTTCACTCGATCACGGGGTTCCCCAGGCATGTCGACGCCTCCACCGCAGTACCAGAACCAGCCGCCTTACGGGCAGCCGCAGCCGCCGTACCAGCCCTACGGCGGGCCGCAGCAGCCGTACGGGCAGCCGCGGCAACCTCAACCGCAGCCGCCGCGCGGCCCTCAGCGCCCGCGGCCGGGAGGCCCGTTGCGGGTGGTGCAGTCGGCCGCCATCGTCATAGCGATCTTCGGCGGCCTGGCCTATTACGTCTGGGACTACAACACGAGTCCCACGGGCGGCAAGGCGAGGGCAGAGGCCTCGGCGTCCGCGCAGGCCAAGGAGAACGCGACGCACGACCCGAACATCGGCGACTGCGTCAAGATCAAGGACCCCCAGGGTCATCCGCTTCCGACGATCGTCGACTGCACCTCCCCGGAGGCCCAGTACAAGACGGCTGACCGGCTGTTGGGCGATGACAGGGGCTGCGACGCGAAGTACGCCTACGGCATTCGGTACCACAGCAGCCACCAGCTCGACTACACGTTGTGCTTCACGAAGGTCTGACCCGGGCTCACCTCACGCTGCCGCCGCGCGCCCCGCAGGGGCCGGTGGCGGTCGGTTCGCGTGACGTGCGCCCGCGGCGGTCGTGTATGTCGAGGCAACCGTCGGGACCCGCACAGAGACAACGGTCTGCACACACAGCGACGACCTGCAGAGTTCGCGTCACACACTGCGTGTCGGCGTGCCTGCCTTTCCGACCCACCATCACGGGATCTCCCATGCGTTTGGCAACCGTACTGCTACTGATCGGCGCTCTGTTCGGAGCGGCACCCGCCGCAGCCCAGGCCGCGCCCTCGCGTGACTCCGCTTCATACCTCGCGCTGTCCTCGAAGCGAGGCGGTGGCGTCAGCGGCGGCGGCATCAGCAAGAGCGGCGGCTACAAGAAGTCGAGGGGAAGCGGCTACACCTACCGTTACAGCCACGGCAGTTCGTACCCGGGGAAGAAGAAGATGCCCCTGTGGCAGGCGATCCTGGTCCTGCTCGGTCTGGGCTGCCTCGTCGTCTGGGGCGTCGTCAAGTGCGTTCGCAAGCTCCAGAAGGTTGTCAGCGGCTGACGGTCAACTCGGCGGTCCGCGACCTCCTCGGGGCCGGGGGCGGTTCTGGTCTTCGGCATGCGCTTCCCTCAAGCAGGGCGCTCTGTCGTACGTGCCCCTTCATCGCCCTTCACGCAGCCCACTCCGGCTCTGACAACCGCCTCCTGGTCTCACTGATAACTTACTGCTTCTGCCAGTTGACTCCATGGGGGAATCATGAGCCAGCCGCCCTTCCAGCCACCGCCGCAACCGCCGCGACCTGCACAGCCACCGCAGAGCCCCTCCGGCCCGTACAACCAGCCTGCCCCGCCGCAGCACGCCCCGGGGTTCGGACCGCCGACCGCCCCCGGCCATTCCCCGATGCAGCCCGGGCCGCCGCCGGTTCCTGGTCAGCCGGCGATGCAGGCCGGGTTGCCACCCGTTCCCGGCCAGGCTCCGGTGTACGGGGCGCCACCGCCCGTCCCGGGCCGGGCACTGGCGCAACCTCCATACCCGATGCAGCCCGGACCGCCGTTCCAGTTCCAGGCACCGCCCCCCGGTCAGCAGCCGAACGCAAGCGGTAATCCGGTCGGCGCGGTCCTTTTCGGGCTCTTGGTCTCGGTCGTCGTCTCGCTGCTCTACACCGCTCTCATCCTGGCCACATACAAGGATCAGTCGGTCACGACGGCCAACACCCTCTACCTGGCCCACGCGTTGCTCAACGGTGCGATGGTCGGCTCCCTGGTCGGCCTGATGGCTCACCGCAGCAATGGCGCCCGGATCGGTGGAGCCGTCATCGCCGCACTCGGCGCCTTCTTCGGCTACACCAACGCCCTCCCGCTCATCGTCCTCATGAACCAGACGCCGATATTCGTCATGAATTTGCTGGAGGCCGACCCCTTCTTCCCGGCCAAGTCCTGGTGGACCAGCGATGCCCACGGCGGAGTCGACTGGTTCTCCCCGCTGGGCCTGGTGGTCGCCGCGGCCGCTGCTTGGGGTCTCGCGTACGTGGTCGGCAGCAGGCGCCGTCAGGTATGACTGTGCGCCGGTGCCGGTCCGGCCGCTGTCCGAGCCCGATCGGCAGCCGGAAGCAGTCGACTCCCGTTCGGCTGCACGCTGAAGACGTTCCCTGTACTCCTCCTCATGTCGATCTCCGGCGAAGTCTCCCCGTCGCCCTCCCCCACCGCCACTGTCGTGCCCACCGGCCGGCGAGCCGCGCGGCGGATGATTCGCGGGATGAGCGGAGCTTCGGCTGCTGTCGGCGTCCTCGGCGCGGCGGGGGGCTGATCCGGGCGCGTCGGACGGTAATCCACTCGCGCTGGGAGCCCTCGATGGATGCCAGCACGAACGACAACGGCAGTGTCGCAACGGCGAGGGCGAGCCCCGTCGCCGCCATTCCGGTGCGGATCTCCCGCCTGCCCCGAACTTCCAGGTGAGCGGCGAGCAGCGGCAGCACACAGCACAGGAGAAGGCTGAAGTGCCAGCCCTCCTCCTTGATGAAGAAGACCATCGCACCCAGCAGACCGGTACCGAACCGATGGTCATGATGCGGCAGCGCGAGAGGAAGAGCTCAAGTCCGTCGACCCCGCCGCTGAAACCCATCGCACAACCGCCCTCTCGCCCTCCGGCACTCGTCCTGCTCGCCGCTCACACCGCGGCATGGTCGTATCCACCCGTACCCACCTGTGGAAACCCGTCCGCCGCCGAGAATCCGTTGACAGCCGTCGACATCGCCAGGGCGAGCGCGCTCAGCGCCGACGCGACCGTGTCGAACGCCTTCGAGGCCTCGGCCCACATCTCCATGAGCCGGATGGCCTGTGCCGCGGCCGGCGCGAACATGGCCACCGACGCGGCCTGCCCACCGACGGGAATCAGGTTGACGGCCTGCGCCGCGAGCAGATTGACCAGCCGGATGACGAGCAGGTCGCAGAACATCACCAGGAACGACTTGAGGAACTCGGCGAACTGGAAAGCCAACTGCGCCGCCTGCGCGTAACAGCTCTGCAGGGACTTGCAGGTCTCCTTGATCTCGTCGAGCTTCTTGCAGAACTCGTCGAAGTACACGGTGGCGGCGTCTGCGGCGTTGCCGTCCCGGCTGATGCCGACGTTCTGGTCGCCCTCGCGCACATTGGCGGCGATCGCATCACAGAACGAGTCCAGACTGCCCCACACGTCGGAACAGTCGTTGTACGAGTTCCAGTCGACGAACACCCAGTTCGTCGCGACGGCGAAGGGATCGAAGTCGAAGAGCAGTTTGGACGCCTCCACCGCCACCGCGGAAGGGCTGCCCAGGTCGAGGGCGCCGCCGAGCGTCTTCTGCACCGGGCTCATCTTGTCCTCGTCCACATGGCCGGACGCGTACTTGGCGAGCGGATTGTCGCTGCCTCCGCCAGGTGGCTTCAGCGTGTGCACGGCGTCACCGGCGTCGCTGAAGTCTTGCGGATAGCCCCCGGAAGCACCGGCCGGCACCTTGGACCCCGGGTAGGTGGCGTCGAGTTTCGCCGCCTCGGCGCGGTCCGTCCCCCTGTAGTACTTCGCCATGCCCGCCAGTTTCCTTCGCGGAGGCCTCCAGCACGCCTCTTGACCTTCTCCAGAGCCTTCTTGGCCTCGCTCACATAGCGGTCGTGGTCACCCGCGAAGAGATCCCAGGCGTCTCCGCCCAGCGTCCTCTCGATCCGCGCATTGGTCCCGGTGTACGTGACGGCCTGTGCACTGCCGTCCGCGGCACGCCCCACAAGCTTCGAGAAGCCGTCGATCGCACCGGGTTCTACACGAATGTCCACATCTCCCCCATTGACCACGACGGCTCGTCGCCAGGTACGTCCGCTCAGTACAGGGACCAGCCGCGCCCGTCGTGACGCGACTTCGTACCTGACCGGTTCTCCAACGCCGCACGCTGCTCGTCCTGGAGCTGCCGCCGCTCCTCCTCGAGCCGGCGCTTCCCCTCCGCGGCGAGCGCCTCACGCTCGCTGTCGGGCAGGGAGGCCCACTTCTCGGCGGGGGGAGCCACCTGCCCCACGGCCTGATCGGCGTACGCCGACACATCGGCCGCCTCTCGCAGCCCCATGCGCACCGCGAGGACCTCCTGTGCCGTCTCCTTGAGCGCATCGCCCCCCAGCCCCGAGGCGAGACGGTGCAGGGACTGCCGCAGGATCTTGGCCTGGACGGCGTCCTGCTGCGTCATCCGAACTCGCTGCGCGCCCAGTTCTGCGCGTTCCCCGTGGCGTGCGCGGAGCGGGAGGGCGCCGTGGAGGCGGTGGCCGCAGCCCGGGTGGACGTCTGCGTGGTGCCCGGGGAGCCCGAGCCGGCCGCGGAGGCGGTGGCCCCAGCCCCGTCGGACCCCTGCGTGGTGTGGGCACCGTGTCCGGCCAGCGCGTCGACACCCCGCTGTACGCGATCCCCAACCGCCCCGCTCACCCTCTCCGTCGCGGTGCCCACGGCGTTGTCCGCGTGCGAGTTCAGGTCCGTGTAGCCGGCGACGGTCGATCCCTCGCCCCCGGTGACCTCGTTCTTGAGACCGTCCACGTACTCGCCGGCCGCAGTCCTGGCCACCCCCGCCGTCTCGCCCAGGTCGATGCCGGATCGGGCGTCGCAATAGGTCTCGATGCTCTGCTGCCCGACGTTCTGCGCCATTCCGATGGCGGCCTCTTTGGCCTTGTCCTTGGCGGCGCCGACCACCTTCTCCTGGACGAACTGCTTGGCCTGCTCCTTGATCTGCTGCTTGGCGAACTGTTTGACCTTCTCCTTGGTGATCTTCTCGAGCTGCTCCTTGGCGATCTTCTTGAGGGCGTCCACGGTGGCGTGCTCCATGGCCTTGGTGATCGCCTCCATGACGTCCCTCTTGAGCTTGTCCAGCAGCTCCCGGACGATCACCCGCGTGGCCTGTGTCGCGCCGAGCGCGCCGATCTCGGACAGTCCGAAGGTGAAGGGTGCGGACGCCTGCGCGGCGATGATCTCCAGGGCGAGAGCGACGAGTTGCGCGATCACGGCCAGCTTCGCGGTGAGAACCGCCACCGCGGCCGCGTCGAAGGCAAGAGCGATCACTTCGCACGCGGTCTTCGCGTCCGGGATGTAGCGGTCCTCGCCGCCCACGCCGGTGTAGGCGCCCCAGGCCTTGCTGAAGCCGTCGACCGCCGTGCCGACGTTGACGGCGACGACGGTGCGGGCGAAGCGTTCCCCCTGTGCCTCGATCTCCTCCAGTTGCCTGCCGAAACTCCGCCAGGCCTCGGCGACCTCGTGCAGGGCTTCTTCGTCGGCCTCGGGCCAGGAGTAGCCGAGGAGGTCGAGCACCCAGACGAGCTCGCTGGGCAGTGTGAGCGACATGCCAATAGCCCCGCATTTGTTCAGATGTGGCTGGAAATCCCGTTCAGCAGGTCGCTGTTCGACGCGTCCGATCCGTCGTAGTCGCGTGCCATGTCCTGCAGGTTGTGCCCGATCTGCTGGAGCCGTTTCGCAAGGCTGTCCATCGATGCGAGGATTCCGTCGCGAATCGGCGTGTAGACCTGGCCGAAGAGTTCCCCGAAGTCCGTGTCATCCCAGGGTTCCCCCAATCCTTCGAGGGTGTCCTGAAATCCCTTGGACGCTTTGGAGAATTCACCCCCGAGATCGACGAAGTTCTGCCCCTGCTTCCGGAGCACGGCCGTGTCAACGTCAAAGGTGTCGAACTCCATCGCTCTCCCCCGGACTTCCCTTGCTGCAGTTCGTATTGCATGGCAGGCCGATACCTTGGACTCCTCGCGCACGACCCGGCCAGCCCGCAGGTCAAGAGATCGTCAAGTCGTTCAGGGGGACCAACAGTGGTGACAACACAGCCGAGTTACGGCAGTACAGCGAGCCTGTGGGCGGGAAGGCTGCTCGGCTTGGGACTCCTCGTCGTGGCCGCGGTCGTCGCCGCGGCGACCGTTCCAAAACTGCGCAGCGAACTCGCCGGCGAGGGCACCGATGGAACCCTCACGGTTTCTTCATGCGAAACGCACACGGCGACCCATTACGGCACCCACAGGCGTACCGCTGAACTCAAGTTCAACTGCACCGGAACCTGGACCGCGCAACACGGTGGAGCCACCTACCGAGACGTGTCGGTGCCGACTTCATCGCGTTTCGAAACCGGGGCCAAAATCCCCGTGGTGCACGTGGACGACACCTTCGAGCAGCCGCAGGACCGGGACCCCGGAAAAGACTCCGCGATTCTGGCGTTCTGCCTGTCCTTGCTGGCATTCGGCGTCTTCTGCCTCCGCACCGGCTTCGGCAGCCGCAACGGTCCCGGCTTCGCGGCCTCCTGGCACCGCCTGCCGGCCCCGACCGTCACCGGCCCCCGTCCTCGGCGGCATCTTCGCCTTTGGTGTCCTGGCAGCGCTCGTGTGCTCACTCGCCCGGTAACGCCCGCACCCCTCCTGAGGAACCCCATGACCCAAGTACCCGGGAACGCCGCGACGAACGCCGCCGTGCCCGGCGAGCGCACGGGCCTCGGCCGCCTCATCGGCGCGGGGCTGATCCTCGTAGGACTCGTCCTCCTGGCCCTCGGCGCCTACCTCGGCCCCTGTCGCTACGCCACCTCCACACCGGGCAAGCTCACCGTCGAGACGTGCACCGTCGACTACAAGTACCGTTCCGGCACGTCGGGCAGTTCGCGGAAGCGGACGAAGACCAGGTGGTGCTACGGCACCTTCACCGCCGCCGACGGCTCCGTGAAGGACCTCAACGCCGAACTCAAGAGCGACGCCCTGTACCAGCGCGGCCACGTCCTTCAGGCCCGCAGGATCGGCGACACCTCCTACCAGCTGGACCACGGCTGGGTCGGCGCCATCGCGGTCGGGTGCGCGTGGGGGTTCGGGGCTCTGCCGTTCCTCACCATCGGCTTCTTCGGCACGGTCACCGGCCTCTCCTCCAACCGGGCACCGAGTCAGCGGCTGTTCCGTACCTGCCTCGCGCTGGTCGTGGTGGGAGTGGTCGGGCTGGTCGTCAGTCTGCTGGTGAGGTTCTTCGTGTGACGGTGCCCCGGCGGTCTCCAGCGAGACGAACGAACACCCCGTGCAGCGGCGCCCGCAGGGACCAGGACCCCGACCCGGCAGCCGAGCCGGACTCCGGTCGCCGCGGAGCCGTGAGGTCGGTGCTACGGGTCGTACTGTGGCTGGCGGCGCTGGTCGCCGTCGCGTTCACCGTCGCCGTGGTCCACGGGTTCATCAGGCTGGCCCATGACATCGACCATCCCAGGGACGGCTTCTCCGACTGGCAATGCGCGAGCCGGTCGGGCACCTGCGATCGGTGAACCCAGCCGGGCAGGCGGGACACGTCTCCATCTGCCGGCATCGGTTCCCCGCCGTCAGGCTCGACGGGCGTGGGACGCGAGGCGATCGGCGAACGCGAGGACGAGGTCGCGCAGCTCATCGGGCCGCTCGATGACGAACGGCCGGTCGAGTGAGGCGAGCACCGGAGGCAACCAGTCGAGCCGCTCCACCCGTAGCTCGACACGCATCCAGCGCTCGGTCGCCCGTTCCTCGCCTGCCGGGGGCTCGTCCGCCTCCAGGCTCGCAACACTGGCGGGAAGGTGGGTGCGGATCTGCTCAGCTGTCCCGTGGATCCGCAAGATCACCTCATGCTGGTACTCAGCCGTGGCGAACCCTGACAACACGCGTTGCGCCGGACCGGGGCCCACGGGCGACTCGAAAGAGCCGGGCAGGGCCCTCGCGTCGGCGATGCGATCGAGCCGGAAGGTCCGGTCCTCGCCGATCTCGGCGTCCGAGCCCGTGACGTACCACCGGCCCGAATGGGCGACGATCCCGTACGCGTGCAGTGTGCGTTCGCTGCGTCGACCGTCGGCGTCGGTGTATCTCATGGAGACCGGTCGACGGTGGCGCACCGCATCGGCGATGGTGAGCAGGACGCCGGCGTCCGGGGTGGCGAACTCACCGGGCTGATCCGTGAAGGCGAGCGACTCCAGCAGCATGTCGAGCCGGCGGGCGACGTGCCCCGGCAGCACCCGCCGGATCTTGGCCGATGCCGTCTCGCTCGCCGTGCGGTCCGCCGTCGTCAACCCCAATCGACGGCCGGCGACCAAGCCGAGCAGCACGACCAGCGCCTCGTCGTCACTGAGCATGAGCGGAGGCAGGCGGTACCCGGGGGCGAGCCGGTACCCGCCGTAGCGGCCGCGCACCGACTCCACGGGAACGTCGAGGTCGATCAGGTGGTCCACGTACCGCCGCACAGTACGTCCATTGACGCCGAGCCGGTCGGCGAGTTCGGCCACCGTCCGAGTGCCGCCCGACTGCAGCAGCTCCAGGAGTGTCAGCACGCGGCCGGTGGGTCGAGGCATGGTTCAGCCTAACGCCCAATACAGGTCGGATTCTGTCCACTATTTCTCCTAGCCTGCAGAAGTGCAGTGACTTCACTTGTCAAGGAGATCACCATGGACTTCGTCTCGATCCGGATCATCACCAGCGACGTCGCGCGCCTCGTCGCGTTCTACGAGCGAGCGACAGGGGTGCAGGCGACGTGGGCCACCGAGGACTTCGCCGAACTCAAGACCCCCAACGCCACCCTCGCGATCGCCGGCACCCGCACCGTTCCGCTGTTCGCCCCGGGTTCCGCCCGCCCAGCGGACAACCACAGCGTGATCACCGAGTTCCTCGTCGACGACGTGGACCGCGTTCACCAGAACCTGACCGGCTTCGTCACCGACTTCGTCAACGAGCCCACGACGATGCCCTGGGGCAACCGGTCGCTACTGTTCCGCGACCCCGACGGCAACCTCGTCAACTTCTTCACACCGGTCACCCCGGCAGCCATCGCGAAGTTCACACGTTGACCCCACACACAGCCGTTCCCGCGGGCCGGCCTCCCTGCGATCCCGCGACTCCCGGCGCAGGTCAGCCGAGCCCAGCAGTGCCCAGGAGTGCCAACGGTGAAGGGCAAGCCAGAGCTTCGAGAACGTGGCTGATGCGCAGGGGCAGCCGACGAGAAATTGGACTACGTGTGCGATGTCCTGAAGCGGATTCCGGCGCAGGCATGGACCACTACCTGACCATCTGAGCAGCAGCAGAGTGGCCCTTGTCCAGGGCTCAAAGGTTCCCCCGACACAAGGCGGAGGCCAGCTCAGCCGCGGCCGAACAGGCCTCCCATGCGCGCTCCCAGCTTGCGTGGGTCAAGGCCACCGGTCTTCAACTCGAAAAGCCTGACCACCGAGAGCACCAGCAGCCGACTGACGCGCGGGTCGCTGACCTTCACGTCGAAGCGGGACAGCGGTCCGGCGTGACGGGTCAGCTCGAACGCGGCGCCCTCGGGCCCGGAGAACCGCAGCGTGAGCGGGGCGACGAGATCGCCCATGGCGGAGTCGAAGTTGAAGCGCCCCACCGAGTTGCGGAGCAGTGAACCGAGGCCGGAGGCCTTGCCTTCCAGGACCGCGAGGCCGAACTGCTCCACCCGGACCCGGTCCTTGAAGGGGTTCGGGTGCGCGTCACTGTGCACGCGGCCGACAAGGGTCCGGTCCGGGCCGGCGGCGTCTTTGGCCGTCACCAGCCCCACGAACTGGTCCAGTCGGGGTCCGGCGTAGACCTCACACGGCACCTTCGCCTCCGGCGGGCCGGGCCGACGCACCCGAGCCGCGGCTGCGCTCGCGCCCTCCTCGCGGACCTCCCACACCGTTTGGTCCCGGTGATAGGAGAAGGTGGTCCGGAAGGAACTGAGCGAATCGATCACCGTGCACCCCTCCCTCGCAGTTCTGCCGCTGAGGTGCGGCTCCACCGCGCCGCCGTTCACGAGGCATCGGCCGACGTAAGGCATCGGCCGCCGGGCAGAGTCTGCAAGCCGCTCCCCATTTCCACTGGCGTGCCGGGTCAGGTTCGCGGTGGCGGGACGATGCCCCGACTCAGCGCCTCCAGAGCCCGGGCTTGCTCCTCGGACACCTCGACCGCAACCAGGGAGCCGTCGGCGAAGTGCAGGTCCACGCGTTCCGAGAGCGACGTGTGCCGGATGACGACCCTCCGCAGCTGTCCCGGCGGGATCTCGCCCAGACACCGGGCCTCCCTACGCGGCGTTCCGGGCGGGATTTTGCCGAACAGGGACGCCTTCTTGGTGGGGACCGTGCACATCAGCAGGATCCTGCGGTCGGTGAAGACCATCAGTACCCGTTCATTGTCGTAGTCGGTGCGCGAGATGTCGGGTCCGGTGCGCACAGCGATCGCGAACTGGCCGGCCATGCTCTGCCATCCCCCCGTGAGACCGGCCCCGCGCACGATACGTCGGATCCTGCGGATGATGCCGAAGTCGAAGTTCTCGACGGCATCCGCGGCCGAGAGGGCACCTTCGAAGGCGCCCTCCAACGCGCCTCGCGTGCCCCTCCACTGCTTGCCAGTCCGCAATTCGCGGGGCAGGGTGCGGCGGATCAGATCGCTCAGCTTCACATCGACGATCCCGAGCAGTCGCTCGTGCGGCTGCAGCCATGGTGTGATCAATGGCACATGGGAACCGCCGCCGAACAGGCGCGGTTCGAAGACGGGCTGTGGCGGGCCGAACTGGCCGGCGCTCATCCGAAGTCCTCCTCGATCCGTGTCTTCGGCACACGATACGGGGCCTCGTCCTTGCGGCCGTCGAGCTGGCCGGTCACAGCGTCGACGGCGGGGTCCTTGCTCAGCCCGTCGGTGACCGCACTCATCGGACCGTCAGCGCCGACCACCGCTCCGATGCCGCCTCCGATGACACCCTTCGCGGCGCCGTACACGGCCTTGGTGCCCCTGGCGGCCGCGAACTCCCCGAGGTTCTTCATCGACGGGGAGCTGACCAGGTCCTTGAGGCTCTTGGCCCTGTTGCCCATGCCGCCGATCTTGCGCACGGCCTTGGCCGCCTTCAGGCCGTCCTTGATCGTACGGAAGGACTTGCCGGCCTCCTTGATCTTGCGGACCTCTTCCATCAGCTTGTCCAGCGTCTTCGCCAGGCGGACGGAGACCTCTTCGACCCGTTCGATGAACGCAGTAATCTCGGCATCCGCCACGAGGGCGTCGGCAGCGGTCGCAAGGCCGAGGGTCAGGATGTCGACCGCGACCATCGCTGCGAGCGAGACGATCAGTGCCTCGATCGCCTCCCGAATGATCTCGATGATCATGTTCTCGGCAAGCTGGCACGCAGCAGCCGCCTGACTGATGATCTGCGCGATCTCGTCCATGTCCTTGGCGGTGCCGTCGATGGCCTCGACCACCTGACCCATGTGCCTGCCGAAGGCGTTCGACGCGACGCCTTCCCACTCCCCGGCGAGTGTGCCGCCGCCCTCGCGCAGAGCGTTGCTGACCCCCCGCATCGCTCTCGCCTGGTCCTGCCACTCGTGTGCAGCCGCACTGAGTCCGGCGAGGTTGCCGGTGACCTCCTCCAGCATGTCCATCAACCCGGTGGAGTCGAGCGCCGCCTTGACGATGCTGTCCAGGCCGGCGTCCAAGCCGTCCGCGACGGGATTCTCGATCTCCGGCAGCGGGATCAACGGCTCGTCGACGAAGTCCCGCGTCCACTTGTACGCGTCGCCGATCTGTTGGAAAGTGCCGCCGCTCACTGTCCGCCCCCGAAGGAGGCCTGGATGTGCACGTCCTGGCTCTCGTAGTTCATCGCGGTGTCCTGGAGACCCTCGCAGGTGTCGCGGAGAATCTCGAGCAGATCGGCAAAGTTCTCCTGCTCGGCCTGCACGTGCTCGCGGTACGCCTCGTAAAGGTTTTGTGCGTTCGGCAGCTTGCCGAAGTCGGTCGACGAGAGCGGCACTGACTCCATCCTCGACCAGATACGCGTTATCAGCTCAGCCTGGGCCTGTATGACCTTGTCGTACGACTTCAGCGCGCCCGGATGAACCCGAAATCCCTGATCCCCCACAGCTTCTCCCTGATCGCGGAAACGCACGTGATCATACTTGTGGGACGTTACTCAGGTTGAGCTCGACACGTCCGGTGCATTGAACGCGTCGTGGCCCTGGCCAGGCCGGTGGGTTGGTTTGTCCAGGTCAGACAGGCACCGCCGAGCTTGCCCCTCGGCGTGGTGCCGTTGGGGACTGCGGCTCGGTCGAGGGATCGGTCTCCGAGGAGCGATGAAGCTCTCGGTGACGTCATTGCCGAACGTGAACCGGTGTGTGCCTCGGCCCGAACGCAGTAAGAACCTACTGACCCCCGTAAGGAGGTCGCTGGGCATACGGATTGGAGTGCTGCGGGGGCTGAGCAGGAGGAACCGGGTACCCGTACCCTTGATCGGGAGCTGAGGTCGGGTATGTCCCTTGCATGTGCGGGTACCTCGCTTGCTGGGGCGGGTAGCCCATGTTCTGCGAGTAGGTACCGGTGACGGGGCGGCTGTTCTCCGAGCGGCGGCGACTCCGGGTTACGGCCAAGATGGTGACGGCGGCAATCACGGCTCCGAAGCCGATGACGCTGACGACAAGGACGATTACGCCCATTGAAACAGGATCCTTTCCTGGCCTCGGCTTGGTTCGCTGCTCTCTTGCCCGGATTCCCGGTCGCGTTCCCTGCCCCTGGCCGACGTGTCGGGGGCAGAAACCGATGTCCCAGCCTCAGCACACACAAAGGGGTGGCCGTAATTGGCTACGCACCCCACAGCAGAATCGGCTTCCGCCAATTTCGTTTGTTGATACCTGCCTGCTCGGCCCTGGCGATGCGCTCCGCGCCGGCTTGTTCTCGCCTGGAGGCCGATTTGTCCCAATCGGCAGGATTCAGGAAAAGCATCGCATTGCTGCCCGGCACAATCATCACCCCTCCAAAATCAAGGTCTCCTGCAATCCACGCACCGTGCTCAGTCCCCCCTGGCCAACGGCGTCGCCCGGCGGCATTGATCGCTTTCATCAACGGAGCCCCGTGCCCGCCTCGAGTGGAGATCTTGACTTCGAAAACATTGCCGTACTCGGTCCAGAGTGATCCCTTTTTGACCACACGCGTGTGGAAACGAAGAGGGTAGTGTCGCAACACCTTCTTACATTGGATCAGACGAACACCACCCCATAGGCGGTAACCCGTGAGAACCAGCAAAAACATTGCAGGAACGAAAGGAAGCACAAGGAAGAAACTATTTGGTGCACCTGCCCTGTACAGTGCGATCGGCACCGCGACCAGGACGACAATGACCACGATCCGCGCAGCGAGAACCTTCACCAAGGTGACGTAATTCTGCTTCATCACCTTTTCGATAACCACGGCCTCGGGCACGTCCGATCCCGGTGAGCTCTGTGACATTTCGTCTCCTCGCGCTCGTTGCGCTCGACTAACCGAAGTCATTCCTGATTGCGTCGGAATCCGCGGCATCCGCCACCCCACTGCCATTGACCACGGAATCCGCAAACGCAGGATCGGTGAACGTCAGAGTATGCGCGACTCCGAGAAGCACGTCCCGATAGGAATCAGCGAGGTCCACGGCGGCTGTCACCAACTGCAGCAGGATGATGTCGTCAGTTCCCGGGCCCGTCACAGCAACCGTTCCCTGCCAGACCATCACCTCGGGGGACGCGTCACCTGCCTCGGACGACGTGCTGGTGGCAGGCGCACGTCGCCTCTTCTCTGCGAGAAACCCCACTCCACACGGCAGTTCTAGAGGGCGCATGCCTTCGTCGGGACGGTCGGCAGCCGATCCGGCAAGGCTGGCAAGCACGAGTTTGGCGTTGGCTCCGGATGTCGGGAAGCTCGAAACTGTAAGGACCGAGGAGGTGACTCCACCAGCGTCGTCCGGGTGCAGCCCTAGCGCGCACCCAAGCACGTTCTGAGCATTCAGCAAGCCCACGACACCGGTATAGAACTGTACGACGCGTTCCGCGCGGTCGCGCAACTCGTCTGGCAAGCTGAGCACCTGCTTGATCAGCTCCACGACCCGTTCCACAGGCGGATCGAGGTCCAGCTGCAGATAACCATGCGGAAGTCCGTACCAGAGCAGAGGTTTGCGCTGATTCTCAGCATCGGTCAAGACGTCAGTCACTGTGCGATCCATTCTGCAGATACTGCTGTCCCCTCTACAACCATCCCAGCAGCCCTGCGATGTCGTGCAGTGTGGCAGCAGCCTTTGTGGTCTCTGCACTGTTGTGTTCAACGCCGTGGTCCGGAACCAATCCCAGACTCTCAGCGGACGACACCATGTTCGCGGCGGTATTCAGACCGCCGGCAGTGATGGCGCCCATCAGCTTGGCCGACCCGCCAACACCTTGCCTGGCAAGACGCCACGATTCGGCGGTCTCCTCGGTGGCGGTCTTCGAGAAGGCGGGGACGACCTCCCTGACGAAGGCTCCGGCCTTTTCTGCGTTTGATACAGCCACGCCCATTCTGCCGGCCATGCCCACCCCCTCGGCTACTTCCTTCGCCGCAGCACCCAGGGCAGCTCCGCCAGGGATCATGCCAACCGTATCACCGGCCATGGATGCCCAGGCGGAGAACATATCCATACCGCTCCCGCCGCCGAACAAGTCGCTTCGGAACTTGGCGTCGGCCAAATTCTTGGACATCGAGGCCGCGCTGGCGACCACCGCGATGCCGGCAAACAGTGGAGTCAGCGGCGTGGGGAAGAGTGCCAGCAGGCCGGCAATTGCGCCAATCGTTCCCGCGTGCTCCAGCAGGAACTCACCAGTTTCCTTGATGCCGTCCCACATGGCATCGACGGCCTTGCTCAGCCACCCCGGTTCCTTCGGCGCCAGCTTATCCGTGGCCTCGTCGAGAGACTTGGCGACCGTTTCCGCATTGTCCGCGTGGGTGGTCTCCAGCACCCGAGCCTTCGCGATGATGTCGTCGTACTCGCCGTTGGCCTTGTTCAGCGCGAGCGTGGCTTCGTTGAGGTTGCGCTCAGCTGCCCGCAGCCGCGCCGTCGCCGCGTCGGCTTCTGCCTGAGTCGCGAACTGGTGGCCAGCGAGCTTGAGGTCCGGGTCCTTCTCGGCTTGAGCGTGACGCTCCGTGGCCGCTGTGATGGCGGCCTTCTTTTCGGCAGCGGCATCGTCGTACTTTTGTGCCAGGTCGCGGTGGGACGTCAGGTAGCCATCCCACTTGTCGAGCTGCACGGAAGCCTTCTCCAGCGATCGAGCAGCATTCTTGATGTAAGTCGGCAGCTCACCGTCGATCGCGTGCCGGAAGGCCTGCGCCGCGTCGCCCTGCCAGTAACTGCTTTCGCCGATCAGCTTCTGGAGCTGCGTGTGACAGCTCCGCAGCGCGGTGGCGGCAGAAGCCACCTTCCGGCGCAGGGCGTCGACTTCGGCAGGAATGCCCGGCACGGGATTCCACCCGAGGTTCGGGTAGGGGTTCGCTGCCATTACTTCGTCCGTCCCTGTCCCGACGTCCCCTGCTTTGCGATGTCCTTGAAGGCTTTCTCCAGAGCGTCTTCGACCTCCTCGTAAGCCTTCTTGTTGGACTTCACACCCTTGCTGATCGCGTCGATCATTTCCTTCGTCTGCTCGGATCCGTATCTCCAGCGCTCCTGGAAACCGTCACACGCCTCGTCCAGACGCTGGGTTCCGATCTGATCGGCGCGGACATGAGCCAGCGCGGAACGAGCCTCGTTGAGGTCCCTGATGCACCCCTCGAGGGTTTTCAGAAACTGACCCAACTGATCCGTGTCCGTTTTGAAGTGATCCCCCATGGGATATCTCCTCTGATGCTGGATGGTGCTGGACCGAGTCCGCTTCAGCAGATGAGCACTGACGAAGGAGCCCCTTCAGCGATGCTGGATTCGCGACTACGACGCGGACCGACCCAAAAATCTGGATGGGGCGCTTCTTGCCGGGTAGACATCGCTCAGGAACCGGATAGCACCGGACCGCGGTGCTTACCTGCTCAGAAACGGCAGCGGGCTCCGGGCTGACGTGGCTTCTGCGCAAGGCGCGGCAAGCTCCGGCCTACGGATGAACTTGCGAGAGCGCATGGATCAGCGGCATGCCCAAAATGGCGCACGCCCTTGAACAATGCGGCTGTTCCTCCTATTGGCCCTGCTGTGGGGGCCGCTGTGCATACGGGTTCGGGTGCTGCGGAAACTGGCCTGGAGGCATGGGGTAACCCTGATTGGGAGCCGCGTCGGGGTACGGCTGATGGCCCGTCGGGTACTGAGGCGGGTAGCCCGTACTCTGAGGGGGGACTGCGCCGCCGGAGCCGGGGCCGCCGCCACTACCTCGGTTGCGGCGGCTGCGGATTACCGCGAAGACGATCGCGAAGACGACCATGACGGCTGCGAGACCGGCAATGAGAAAGGTGGTGCTTGAGGAGGACTTGTTCTTTTCCTTGGCCACATTCGTGCCATCGTTGCCCTTCGAGGCGCTGCCGGACTGTGTGGACGTGGACGGCGAGGCCTGGGCAAGCGGGCCTTGCTTGGGGCCCTTGGGAATGTCCTCTGTTAGCGCTGCATAAGGACGGATGATGCCGTATCCATATTGCTCGTCAGGCACCTTCTTGACTTTGTGGCTGAGGAAGGTGGCCGACTTGATCATGCGATTGATGACCTGACCGGCAGTGAGGTCCGGGTACTTGGCGCGAATGAGGGCTGCGGTGGCGGAGACGTACGCAGTTGCGTCAGACGTGCCCGTCCCAGATGAATAGCCATTGGAATGATTCGTGTCTGCCCGTACGATGTTTACTCCCGGAGCGGTGAGTGTCACTCCGTCACCAAAGTTGGAGTTAGACCAAAGATTCAGCGACTCATCAACGGCGCCCACCGCTACCACACCAGGAAGTTTCGCCGGGTATTCGATACCAGCGTTTCCATCATTTCCCGCACCGGCCACAACAACAACGTTGTGCTGCTGGGCATACCTGATGGCATCTGCTGCCTCCGAACCAGGTCCAGCAGAAGAATCAATAAATGACAGATTGATTACCGAGGCACCGTGATCGACTGCATAGCGAACCCCAGACGGCCACCCGTCACCTGCGCCGTCATCTCCGACCTTAATCGGCAAAATCTTGACCTTAGGTGCCAAACCGATCACGCCTGCAGAGTTATTTACCCCGTGTCCATGTCCAGCAATGATGCTCGCCATGCCGGTGCCGTGACCGTCAACGTCGCCTTCCGCGTCTCCGCCACTTCCAGAGAAGTCCCTGCCCTTCAACACCTGCCCAGTCAGATCAGGGTGACTACCATCCACTCCGCTATCGACGACCGCAACGGTGACGCCTTGGCCCTGTGACTGTGACCAGACCTTCTTGAAGTCGATGACGTCAATGACCCACTGCTTGTCTCGAACGTAGTCCGCTGAGGCAGTGGGAGCCGAGGTGAGGAGCAAGGCTCCCGTCAATGCCACGACACCTGCCGTGGACCAGACTCGCTTGAAACCCAATTCCTTGCTCCTCACTCAGGTATGGCTGGTGCCCAGCCTTCACACCCGGGCAGACGGCGACTTTCCGTCTGCTCCTTCTTGCGTGCTTACTCGATGGTCCGCGGCACGTTGCGGCTTCGGTCCTCTTCCGAAATCCAGGTCTCTTCGTCCTCGACCAAGTAGTCGGGACGGTCGCCCTGGCCATTCTCTTTCTCGGACCGCCGGCCCTTGCCGCCTGCTCCGCCGGCTGCGCCGGCCTGCGTTCCGCCCCGGCTGCCGTGCAAGCCTGCCCCGCCGCCGGCACCCTTGCCGACCCCCTTGGCCGCACCGACCACACCGCCACGAGCCCTCGCGAGGGCTCCACGACCGCCAGCGCTGACGCCGCCTCGGCCTGCCGCGCCAGCTCCGCCGGTACCCATGCCACCGATACCGGCTCGGCCTCCGACACCGCGGCCTGCTGCCGCGCCACCAGCCAAACCACCGCGACCGGCTAGGGCCCCGATCCCGCCAGCAGAACCGCCTGCGAGGCCGGCAGTTCCACCAGGTACTCCGATCCCCGCGCTCAGTGCGCCACCAGTACCGAGGCCACCGCCAGCACCGACGTTAGCTCCGCCAACGCCCGTACTGGGGCCAGTCCCAGTCAGGCCGGGAGAGATACTGTCCACATTCGTCCGGGCTGTCGGAAGCTCCGACGTGGCCGTCGGAAGCTGCGTACCTCCCGTGATGCCAGGGTCACGGGGCACCGTGGGGGCCGGCTTGATACTTGTGGTCGAGCCTGCGCTCCACGGTTTGTTGGCCACACGACCAGTACTCGGGCCCCCAGGCAACGCGCTGGGGACTGTGATGGGAGGTGGCATCGTCACATCATTGTGTGGAGGGTTGACACTTTTCTCAGTGTCGACCCACTTGTTTTTCTCAAGGTTCTGCGTATAAACCTTGTAGTTGGTCGCCAAGTTCTCCATCACCGCCACGGCCTGCAGCTTTCGCTCCATTCCTAGCGACAAATTCTTCTCGTTCGCCTTAGCGACGGTGTCGGCACTGACACCCGCAGCCAGGTCTTTCATCGCCTGTGCGTCATCGCGACCGTCGTCATTCAACCTGTCGCCCGCGCTCTCGAGCGTGGACGGTTCGTGAATGTCCTGCATCTTGGTGATGGCAGCGTCGAGATCCGTGCTGATCGCAAAGAGTTGCTCCGCCGTGAAGTTGGCGTACGCAGCCCCGTTCCGTAGCTGGACACCGATCGCGTCCGCCCTGCGCTTAAAGGCTTCGGCCGCCTGGCCTTCCCAGTGCTCGAGGACGTCATCGACGGCTTTCTGGAGGTCCCCGGCGATACTACCCTTGGCTGGCTGCGTGTCTACGGCACCGGTCTTACCGTCACCGTCGCCGCCGGAAAGGATTTGATGGACGCTCTTCCAGTGATCCCCGACCCTCGCAATCGTTCCCGGGTCGGAGTTCAGGATCATCTTACGCAGCCCATTGACCGAGTATTCCATGAAGTGCGTCTTGAAGCCCTTGCGGTCGATGGCCTTTCCGTGGCGCTTGACCGTGTCGGACTCAATGAGCCGGTCATGCTCCTTCCGTTGCGCTGCCTTCCTCTCCTTTTCCTGGGACTGGGCGAACTGCTGGCTGGCTTCGCGGTCCTGTCTAGCGTCGGTCATGGCCAACTCCCCTCGTCAGTGCTGTTTCCGGAACTCGACTACTTAGAAGCCAGCTGGCCCTTCTTGGGGCCACCCGAGTCGCCACCCATACCGCGCTTGATCTCGTGCTCCTCGTCGTTGTACCTGTCCCGAACCTTCGAGGTTTTTGTACTGAAGTCGTCGATCAATCCGTGGAGCTTTTCGATGATCGTCTCGATCTTGGTCTTCATTTCCCTGTGAGCCGCGTGTAGTTCAGCAGCCTCTTCGAACACACAAGACTTTCCCGAAACCTGACCGAAGGCATCCATCGGGATTTCCGTGTTGTACTTCGACGTGGTGCCGGCCTTGTCCATGTCGTCCAGCAGTCTCCAGAGCCTGCGGATGACCTCATCCAGCGCGCTCAGATCAACACGCATTCCGTTGCTCATACCCCGTTGTCCTCTCCCCTGTTACTCAAGTTCTCAGCACCCGCTCGGTGCTCAAGCCGCCCAGTCATCGCCCGGACCGACCAGCCGACTGCCTGACCGCGCCAACCCGCCGACTCCGCCAGTCCCGCACAGCGACCCCACTCCCCGCAGCCGTAAGCACCAGGACAAGTCCCGTCCCCAGCACATAAATGGCGATCCGCCGTTGCCGTTCCGCCTCGCTCTCCCCCATCGTCACCGCCATCGGAATGACTCCGCCAGACCCCGCCTTCACCGGCGGGTCCGGTGTCGGGGACGTGCCCGGTGTGGAATCGTCCGACAGGGCGGCGACCGGGTCGACAACCCCCCACCCGATGTAGCGGTTCGGACCACGCCCCGGCCGCTGAGCCGTCTGCTCGATCCGGGTGGCGATCTGGGCCGCCGTCCAGGTCGGGTGCTTCTCCTTCAACAGGGCCGCGACGCCCGCGACGTACGGGGCCGCGAAGCTCGTGCCGTCGGCGGTGCACTGGCCGCCCTTCGGGACCGTGGAGACCATGCCGACGCCCGGTGCCGCTACGTCGACGAAGTCGCCCGCCTGCGAGAAGAAGGCGCGTTCGTCGTTGCGGTCGGAGGCCGCTACCGCCAGGACGCCCGGGTACGAGGCCGGGTAGGTGTCTGCGGACTTACCGTCGGCTCCGTCGTTTCCTGCGGCGGCGACAATCAGCGCGCCCGCATTCACGGCCGCTGCCACGGCACTGCGCAGGGTCGGATCGTCCTTCTTGTTCGCGGTGTCCGACGAGATGTTGATGATGTCCACACCCTTGGCGACCGCGTCGCGAATCGCCGAGGCCATCGTCCCCGAGTTGCCCTGCTTGTTCTCCCCGCCCGTGTAGCGGAGAGAGAGGATCTTGGCGTCCGGAGCAATGCCCGCGAAGCCCGTCCCCTTCATCGGACGAGCCGCGATGATGCCCGCCACCCGCGTGCCGTGGCCTTCCAGGTCCTGGGTGCCGGAGCCGCCGACGTAGGACTTGCTGTCTGACGCCACGGCTGCGCTCAGCTGACGGTTGGAGCTGTCCACGCCCGTGTCGATCACCGCGACCGTAACGCCCTTGCCCGTGGCCTGTGCGCGCAGTTGGTCCAGGAGGATCCGCTGGAGTGACCACGGCGTCGACTTGATGACGGGGCCGCCGAACATGCATTCGGTCGTGGTCGTGTCGCCGGAGCCGGGGTCCGAGTCGGTGAGGTGGGTGGGCGCCGCCGCGCCGGCCGGCGCCGAGCCGGCCAGCGCCGGCGTGCCCGGTGCGAGGCAGATTCCCGTGGCTGCGAGCACGCCGAAGGCCCGCCGTACGGTGGCGGTTCCAGCGGTGCGGCTACGCGAACGAGCGGTCGTGCCCCGCATGTTCAGGTCCCCCATGTTCACGCCCTGAGGGCTTTCTTGGTTCCTTGCTTCCTTCGAAGCTGAGTTGTTGGTGCGTAGGTGAAGATGCGCCAATGCCTGTGCAGATTCCAGGGATTTACCGTGCGCGGCCCCGGACAAGGGCTCGGCCCAGCGGACGCCTTGGCGTCGGCTGGGCCGATTCTCCTCATGTCATGTTCCTCGGGCCGCCGACGGGCTCAGCCCCAGGTCGAGGCGTTGCTCTTCTCGGTGGCCTGGTAGTTCTCGGCCGCGTTCTGCAGGGCCGCGGCAATCTTCAGCAGCGTCGCGTGCAGGTCCGCGGCGGTCTTGTCCCATTCGCGCTGCTTGCGCTGGTAGCCCTCCTGGGCCTCGCCTTCCCAGGTGTTGGCGACGCGCTTGACCGCGGCCTCGAGGTCGTCGAGCTGCTGCTTGATGCGGCCGGCGGTGGAGCGCACGTCCGAGGACGCGTTCGTGATCGTGGCGTAATTTACGAGGATGCCCGACATCGTCGTTCCCTTTCAGGAAGAGTCGAAGGAAAGCGGTGGCAACCGGTCGCGATCGGCGGCAACCGGTGACGACCGTGGATGGTGGTGAAGAGCGCTGAGGAGCAGAAAGTCGAGTCCTGGTATTCGGCTCAGCCGAAGTCGGACATGATCTTGCTGATCTCGGAGTTCTGCTGCTCTTCCGACGCGGAGTAGTTGCTCCGCGTGGAGTCCACGGCTTCCTTGATGTCGTTGAGGATGTCGCTCATCCTCTTCGCGTCCGCGTTCCAGCGTTCCTGCAGCTGGTGGTAGGACTGGGCCGCCTGGCCCTGCCAGCCGCCCGCGATCTGGTCGATCACTCCGTTGAGACGGCGAATCTCACCCTGAAGCTGACCGTTCACGGTGTTGATGTCGCCGGAGAGCTTGGTCAGTTCGTCTTCTGTTACCCGGAACTGGCCGGCCATGTTGAACCTTCCCCCATGTCGTCGTTGATCCGGGAAACCTGCACCAGTACCCGGAGAAGCGGCCCATCCGTGAGCGCTGAAGGCACTCTATCGTCCGCCCGTCACACATCCACAAGCAAGGCCAATGAGTTACAGGGTTCACACACTTGAGCGATGATCCTGTGATCCCGCACGCCCAAGTGCTGCTTGCTTTCGGCCAGTTGACCCGTCACTGGCTCTGCGGCTGCGCCGCGCTGCCGGTGTCCAGGGTGGGTCCCTTCGGGATGAACGTCGCCCAGGACTGCGGCACGACCGCGGGGTTGGACACCTTCTCGTAGCCCAGCCGTGTGCGCGCCTTGTCCGTTTCGCTCGTCCCGTCCGATGAGGAGCTCGCATCTTGCGACGAGGAGGAGGAGGAGGAGGACGATGACGAGCCGGCGCCGCTGCCCTGTGCTGCGCTGTCGTTGTTCGACGGCAGCGAGTAACGCAGGCCGGTGTCCGTCAGCAGATACGTCGCGCCGCCGCCCTGCGCCGTCCCCGTGACCTCCTGGAAGAGGAGCCCCGAGCCGGACGAGACGTAGGCGCTCAGGGATTCGGAAATGACCTTCTTGGGGTAGGTCGTCCCAGCCCAGGCGGCCAGTTGCGGCTTCCTGTCCTCGCCGATGGTGCCGTTGTAGACACTGCACGAGGTGGTGCGGGCCTCCTCGGTCGCCGTCGCCGCGGGGTTCGCCTGCCGGGGAACGGTCTGGGGCCAGCCCTTGTCGGCGTAGAAGCTCTCCGCCTGGCCTCCGTTGGCGGCGATGATGTCCGGGGTGTCGACACGGATGTCGCTGATCGGGTCGGTCCCGTACGCCAGCTTCGCGGAGGGCGCGCTCTTGAGCAGGTTGGCCACGAAGGGCGTGATCTCGGCAACCCGGTCCCGCAGGACGACGTAGTACTGAGTGCCCTGCGCGTCCTGCGCCTTGAGCACCCGCCCCACCGTCCGCGCCTCCTGCGGGAGCCCGGACACCCTGGTCGGCTGCCCGGCGGAGGGGACCTCCGGGAAGGTGATGACGCCGCCTTCGTTGAGGGTGTGCAGCCACTGCTGGCTCACCGGCTGTGGCTTGGCCGTGGTGCCGATGACGGCGGCGCGCAGCTGCTCCATGGTGGTGCTGTCGAGGCCCGTGGGTCCGCCCAGCAGGAAGGCGTTGCCCTTGCCGTCGACCAGGTACTCCCGTGAGGTCTTGGGGTCGATGACGTACAGGGCCTCGCGGGCGTCGACCTTTCCGTCGCCGCTCAGCGCCTTGGCGTCGTCGGCGTCGAGGACGAAGACGGCACGGTCGATGGCGTCGTTCGAACCGGGCGCCGGCCGTTCGCACACCGCCCAGGTCTTCGGCTTCTCCGCATCCGCCTCGGCGGGCAGTCGGTCGGGCGCGTACGGGATGCCGAGGGTCGCGCCGTGCGGGATGCCGCTCTTGTCGATCTCCTTGCCGGAAACCTCGATGACGCTGCCCTTGCCCTTGTCCAGAAGGAGCTTGGCCGAGGCGTAGTTGAGGACGGGGTGGAGTGTCGGGATCTCCTTGCCGTTCGTCGCCTTGTCCTTGAGGACGACGTAACGCGTCGTGGAGTCGCTGTCGACGATGATGTACTCACCGGGCGTGTCCCAGCCCGCCGGCGCCGACGGCTTGATCACGCCCCAGGCGATGAAGCCGACCACCAGCACGACGCCCAGCGCGAGGCTGGGCATCACCGTCTGCATGGCACGCGGCGCGCCTTCGTCGGATCCGCCCGGCGATGGCGCCAGGAACGCCGCGACGGTGCGCTTGCGAGCGAACGTATAGGCGGCGAGCTCGTCCCGACGCTTTGCCATGGTCCCCAGGTCTCCCGTTGTGTGACGCTCGATCGTGCTTGATTGTGCTCGATGCGCTCGGTGCGCTCGGTGCGCTCGGTGCGCTCGATGCGCTCGATGCCCCAGTGCATTCGATGCCCTCGATGCGCTCGATGGATTTCGATGCGCTCGATGACTTCGATGTGCTCTGTGCTCTGTGCTCTGTGCTCGATGTGCTCGACGTAGCTCGAAGCCGCTTCCGCCGAGCAGGCCCTTACTATGCCCTGTGCCGCGAGGCGACGAGCCATCAGGTGTCCTGCGGGCCCCGCATCTTCACAGAGCCTCACCGCCGTGCCCCACCATCCGGGGCCCGTCCGTGAAAGGCTGGCCACCTGGGGTTTCGGTGTCCCCGGTGTCCCCCCATGCGCGGCAGCGGGTACCGTGAGCCACTCGCATGGATGTTGTGGGCCATCGGTGCCCCTGGCCCGTCGCCGGGACCTCCGACGGAGGATCTCCGGCCGACGAACGGCCACTACTTCGCGAAAGGGATGTCCCGGGGGATGAGCAGCGCTACGAGCACTCGGCGCGGAGCCCGCGCACAGCAGCAACAGGACGGTCCGGGCCGCAGACGCGGGCCGGCTGCGGTCCCCGCCGCCGCGTCGCCGCGCCTGCTGCCCAACCCGGGCGGTATGGGGCCGCTGCGGCTGCAGCAGCTCATCCTGGTGGAGCTCGCGGCGGCCGTCATGCTGGTCGCCTGGGCCGCGGACGCGTCCTGGCTGCTGGCCCCGGCCGGCGGGGTGGCGGCGCTGCTGCTGCTCCTGGCGGTCCTGCGCCGGGGTCGCCGCCCGCTGCCCGAGTGGTACGAGACGACGCGCGCGCTCAGGCGCCGTCAGCGCGAGGCCAAGACGCCCGTACCGCCGGGGACGGACCCGATGCTCGCCCCCACCGTCGAGTGCGACCCGGCCCTGCGGACCTACCGCTTCGTGTCCCGTGACGATCGCTCGATCGGCATGATCGGCGACGGGACCTTCCTGACCGCCGTGCTCTTCGTGCAGCCGGCGGACCAGCCGCTGCGTCCGGAGTCCGCCGGACGGCAGCTGCCGCTGCACCTGGTCCAGGAGGCGCTGGAGGTCGACGGGATCCGCCTGGCGTCCGCACAGGTCGTGCAGCACACCCAACCGGCGCCCGCGCCGCATCTGCCCCAGCAGTCGGTCGCCGCGCGGTCGTACGGCCCCCTCCAGGCGCAGACGGGCTCGCCCGCGCTCCGGCTCACCTGGGTCGCCCTCAAGCTCGACCCGGAACTGTGCCCGGAGGCGGTTCAGGCCCGCGGAGACGGCGTTCCCGGGGCGCAGCGTGCGCTGCTGCGGGTGGCGGACCAACTGGCGAGCCGGCTGGCCGGGGCCGGCTTCCGGGCGACCATCCTGGACGAGAACGAGCTGGTGCAGGCGCTCGCGACGTCCAGCTGCCTGAACCCGCGGGCCAACGCGCAGCACGCCCAGGACGGTCGGTCGCCCCAGCGGCGTACGGTCGAGTCGGTGCGGAGCTGGCGGGTCGACGACCGCTGGCACACGACGTACTGGCTCTCGCGCTGGCCGCAGTTGGGCAGCGGTGGTGTGGCGCTGCCCGAACTGATCACGCGGTTCACCTCGCTTCCCGTGCTCGCCACGACGTTCAGTGTGACGCTGGGCAAGGCCGGCAGCCGCGGCGTCTCGCTGACCGGGCATCTACGCGTCACCGCCCGTGGCGACAGTGAACTCGCCCAGGTGGCACGCGAGTTGGAGCGGGCCGCCAGTGCCGCGAAGGTGGGTCTGGTCCGCCTCGACCGGGAGCAGGTCCCGGGAGCCCTCGCCACTTTGCCGCTCGGAGGTACGTACTGATGTCCCACCCCGTAACGGCCACGGACCCGCGGCAGCACGGCCGGACCTCCGGACGCACGCCGGCGCACGTCGCCTCGCCCACCGACACCGGAATGATCCCCATCATCCGGCAGCCGGAGACACCGCAGCAGCAACGGCGCATCTTCAGCCCGGGTTTCGGGCTGCGCGGCCCGCGCCGCAACCGCCATGTCGTCACCGTCGACGAGCTCGCGGCCATCAGCATGCCGATCGGCGACGACGGCGTGATCATCGGTACCGACCCGGAGTCGCAGCCGGCCGTGCTCGGCCTGTCCCGTCCCACCCCCTTCGACGTCGTGCTCGTGGGCGGACTCTGGCTCGCCCAGGTGCTGGCGTTGCGCGCCGCCGCGACGGGGGCGCGGGTGGGCGTCGAGACGGGCCGTCCGCAGGCCTGGCAGCAGTTGGCCCAGGTCGCGGGTGGCGGCCAGCAGTGTGTGACGGTCTATCCGGTGGGACGGGTGCCCGCTCAGGGCCCGTCCGTCTCCAGCCCGGTGGTGTTGATCCGGGACTGTGGTGTCCGTCCGCCCCGCGGGCGGGTCACCTCGCTGCCGTGGCAGGCCGTGGTGACGGTGCTGCCGTTCGTCGGTGAGCACGCACCGCGTTGGTTGGCCCAGGCCCAACTGGTCGGCATTCAGCGCATCTCGCCCCAGGAGACCGAGATCGTGCGCGACACCCTGGGCATCCCGGACGAGCATCTTCAGCTCCTGCCCACCCTTTACGACGGTGTCGCCCTGTGGTGCACCCGCAAGCACCGCAAGTTCGTCATGACCGAGCCCACCGACGCGGAGACGGGCCTGCTCGGCGTGGCCCGCCGTATGGACTGACGCGTCGTCCGGAGCGTCGAGTGACGCGTCATCCGATGCCCGTGCGGGGCGACGCGTCAGCCGATGCCCGTGCAACGCGTCGCCCGACGCCCGTACGACGCCTCGCCCGACGCCCGTACGACGCGTTCGTCCCACGCCCGTGCGATGCGTTCGTCCCACGCCCCGTGCAACGCCTCGCCCGACGCCCGTACGACGCCTCGCCCGACGCCCGTACGACGCCTCGCCCGACGCCCGTGCGACGCGTTCGTCCCACGCCCGTGCGACGCGTTCGTCCGACGCCCGTACGATGCGTTCGTCCCACGCCCCGTGCGATGCGTTCGTCCCACGCCCCGTGCAACGCCTCGCCCGACGCCCGTACGACGCCTCGCCCGACGCCCGTGCGATGCGTTCGTCCGACGCCCCGTGCAACGCCTTGCCCGACACCCGTGCGATGCGTTCGTCCGACGCCCCGTGCAACGCCTTGCCCGACACCCGTGCGATGCGTTCGTCCCACGCCCCGTGCAACGCCTCGCCCGACGCCCGTACGAACGCCTTGCCCGACGCCCGTGCGACGCGTTCGTCCGACGCCCGTGCGACGCGTTCGTCCGACGCCCGTACGATGCGTTCGTCCCACGCCCCGTGCAACGCCTCGCCCGACGCCCGTACGACGCCTCGCCCGACGCCCGTGCGATGCGTTCGTCCGACGCCTGTGCGACCGTCGTCTGACGCCTCGTCGTCCCGGAAGCACGGTGCGACCGGTCACGTCGACAGTCACTTTTCCGTACCGCGACCCGAGTGATTAGTCTCTTCTGGTGATGCGGTGACGATCGCAGCCGCGTGGGAATCGCCACTCGGTCCGCCCGGCCGCGACGACGACCAACTCAGCAGCAGCGGCTGACCAGGAGGCAAGCAGTGAACAGCGATCGGTCCGAGTACAACGGCGCCAGCCCGTCCTCGGACGGGGACGATCAAGAGGTGGACCTCACCGGCGAGTTCGAAATCGTCTACACACCTCCCGCCTGGTACGCCGAAAGCACACAGGGTGGTTCCGCGGCCGGCGGACAGCGCGACGCCGGGCCGGCCTCGCCGCCTCCGCCACCCGGTCCGCCCGTCGGTTCGCCCGTCGGTCCCCCGGTCGGTCCGCCCACCGGACCGCCGGGTGGCCCCGCCCCCCAGGCTCCCGCGCCGGCGCAGCCGTACGCCCAGGGCGCACCGCAGCAGCCCGCGCAGGGCGCGCCCCCCGCGAGCCGGAACAGCACGGGTGGCTACGGCTTTCCGCAGCAGCAGCCCGCTGCGAGCACCCCTCCTGTGCCGACGGGCGCGGCGACGCCCGGCGGGTACGGCTACCCCCAGCAGACGGGAGCGGGCGCATCCCAGCCGGGCCAGAACCCGTCAGGCGGCTACGGACAGCCTCAGCCTCAAGCGTCGGCCCAGCCGCAGCAGTCCGCCCAGCCGCAGCAGCCCGCCCAGCCGCAGCAGCCCGTGCAGCCGCAAGCACCCGCCCAACCGCCCGCGCCCGGCTTCCCCGTGCTGCGGCCCGTCGACGAGGACGCCCAGGCCGAGGAGCCCCAGGCCGCCGCCCCGGCAGCGGGCGCCCCTCAACAGCCCGCCGGCGCGCAGTCGACGCCCGAGCAGCCGGTGGCGGAACTCAACCATGCCGCGGCCGACGCCGAGGCGGCGAGGCTGTTCGGCGGAGCCGACGACGACGAGAAGCCGGAGGAGGAGCCGAGCGGCGAGGCCGAGTCGGGTGACTCCGCCGGATCCGGAGTGTCCGGTGCGGAGGGCGCCGGGACGGCGGACGTCCGTTCCGCGTCGGAGTCCGCCGCGCCGACCGAAGCCGAGGCCGCGTCAGCGACCGGGGAGGCAGAGCCGGAAGGCGATGCGGAGACGGAGCCGGCGCCCGCCGCACCCGCACCCGCAGCGCAGGGGCAGCAGCCGCAGGCGGCGCCCGCCGCGCAGGTCCCCGCCGCGCCCCAGGCCGGCCAGGAGCTTCCTCCGCTGCCCCAGGGCTACGTACCCGCGCACCCCGTTCAGGGGGCACCGCAGCAGGCAGGGCAGCCGGACCAGCAGGCCGCGGCAGCAGCCGCACAGGCCGCCGGATACGGCTACCCGCAGCCGGGGCCCGGGCAGCCCGGGCACCCGATGCCTCCGCAGGGCGCGTTCGGCCCGGCCCAACCTGCCGGGTACCCGGCCCAGCCTCCCGCGTACCCGGCGCAGGCTCCCGGATACCCGGCGCAGAGCGGACAGCCCGCGCCGGTGGACCCGCGGCAGGCACCGCAGCCCCCGCAGCCGCAGCCGCAGCCGCAGCCGCAGGCCGCCGGGTACGGCTACCCGCAGCCGCCCGCCCAGCCGCTCCCGCAGCAGCCCGGACCGGTCGGTTACGGTTATCCGCCCCCGCCGCCCGGCTACGGCTACCCGCACCCCGCCCAGCCGCAGCAGCCCGCGGCCCAGCAACCGGCTCCGGCCCAGCAGCAGCCCCCGGCCCAGCCACTGCCGCAGCAGCAGGCGCAGCAGCAGCCCGCCGCTCCGCCCGCCGCCTACGGCAACCAGGGCTGGACCGCCCCGGTCGGCCCCCAGGCGGGCCCCGGCGCTCCCCAGCCGCAGGCCGCGCCCGGCACCCCGCTCGGCTACAACGCGGCCGTGGAGCTGTCCTCCGACCGGCTGCTGCGCCACCAGCCCAAGGCCCGCAAGAACAACACGGGCCCGTCCCGCTTCAAGCTCGGCGGCAAGAAGGAGGAGGCCGAGCGGCAGCGGAAGCTGGAGCTGATCCGTACGCCGGTGATGTCCTGCTACCGGATCGCGGTGATCAGCCTCAAGGGCGGCGTCGGCAAGACCACCACGACCATGTCGCTCGGCGCGACGCTCGCCACCGAGCGTCAGGACAAGATCCTGGCGATCGACGCCAACCCGGACGCCGGCACCCTCGGCCGACGGGTGCGGCGCGAGACCGGCGCCACCATCCGCGACCTGGTTCAGGAGATCCCGCGGCTGAACAGCTACATGGACATTCGCCGCTTCACCTCGCAGGCGCCGTCCGGGCTGGAGATCATCGCCAACGACGTGGACCCGGCGGTCTCCACCACCTTCAACGACCAGGACTACCGTGCCGCGCTCGACGTGCTGGGCCGGCAGTACCCGATCATCCTCACGGACTCGGGTACCGGTCTGCTCTACAGCGCGATGCGCGGAGTCCTGGACCTCGCCGACCAGTTGATCATCATCTCCACCCCCTCGGTGGACGGCGCGAGCAGCGCCTCGACGACGCTCGACTGGCTGTCGGCGAACGGCTTCGCCGATCTGGTCCAGCGGTCGGTCACCGTGATCTCCGGTGTCCGCGAGACGGGCAAGATGATCAAGGTGGAGGACATCGTCGCGCACTTCGAGACCCGCTGCCGCGGTGTCGTCGTGATCCCCTTCGACGAGCACCTCGCGGCAGGCGCCGAGGTGGACCTCGACATGATGCGTCCCAAGACCCGCGAGGCCTACTTCGACCTCGCCGCCCTCGTCGCCGAGGACATCGCCCGTACGCAGCAGGGCTTCGGCAACCCCAACCTGCACTTCCAGCAGCCCCCGCAGGGATACGCGGCCCCGCAGCAGCCCCAGCAGCCCTACGGCCGGCCCGGCGGTGCCCCGCAGCCGGGGCAGGGGTGGCAGCAGGTCCCGCAGCAGCCCGGACCCGGGCAGGGCTGGCAGCAGCAGCCCGCGCCGGGCCAGAGCTGGCAGCAGCAGCCGGCCCCGGCGCAGAACCCGCAGCAGGACCAGCCCCAGCAAGGGCCCGTACCGCCCGGCTGGACGCAGCAGTAGCGAACCGCGGACATGGTCAGAGGGCCGGCACCTTCACGGTGCCGGCCCTCTGTGGTCCGCTGCGTGGTCCGCCCCTTGGCTCGCCACTTGGCTCGCTACTTGGCTCGCTACTTGAGGTCGAACTCCCCGTCGCGCGCCCCGAGTACGAACGCCCGCCACTCCGCCGCGGTGTAGCGGAGCACCGTGTCGGGGTCCGCGGAGTTGCGCATCGCGACGGCGCCGCCCGGCAGGTACGCGATCTCCACCCGTTCGTCCTGGGGACCTTCAGGGGAGCCGACCCACTCGACGCCGCTGATGTCCATGGCGTACAGCTCTTCTTTCTCCTGCTCGGTCGCCACCGGGTCCACTCCGTTCCACCGACCTTACGGACGAAGGGGATTCTACAACTGGCTTGCGGCGGGGGGTTTCAAGCGGTTTCCGAGCGAAGGACGCGGCCGTCGGCCGTTGTTCAGGCGTGGTCTCCCGCCGCCGCGATCAGTTCACGGCAGCGCTTGACGTCCTCCGCCATCTGCTCCAGCAACCCGTCCAGCGAGTCGAACCTGGCCTGTCCGCGGACGAACGCCAGGAAGTCGACGGCGACGTGCAGCCCGTACAGATCCAGTCCCACCCGATCGATGGCGTACGCCTCCACGGTGCGCTCGGTGCCGTCGAACTGGGGGTTGGTCCCGACGGAGATCGCGGCCGGCATCGCCTCCCCCTCGACCAGCAGCCAGCCGGCGTAGACGCCGTCGGCCGGGATCGCGGTGTGCGGGAGCGTCTCGACGTTGGCGGTGGGGAAGCCGAGGTCACGGCCGCGCTGGGCACCCCGTACCACCACGCCCTCCACCCGGTGCGGGCGCCCGAGGATCTCGCGCGCGCCCTCGACGTCACCCTCGGCGATCAGCCGACGGGTCAGGGTGGAGGAGAAGGGCTCGCCGCCGCCCGCCTCCCCGGTCACGTAGAGATCCACCACCTCGACCTCGAAGTCGTAGGTCTTGCCCTGCTCGGCCAGGAACTCCACGTTGCCGGCGGCCTTGTGCCCGAAGCGGAAGTTCGGGCCTTCGACGACGGCCTTGGCGTGCAGCTTGTCCACCAGCACCTTGACCACGAAGTCGGCGGGCGAGAGCCGGGAGAACTCGGTGGTGAAGGGCAGGACGAGGACCGCGTCCACGCCCAGTTCGGCGCACAGTTCGGCGCGGCGGTGGTGCGGGGCGAGCAGCGGTGGGTGGCTGCCGGGGCGCACGACCTCGCTGGGGTGCGGGTCGAAGGTCACGACGACCGAGGGGACGCCCAGCTCACGGGCGCGCTCCACGGTATGCCGGATGATCAGCTGGTGACCGCGGTGGACTCCGTCGTACGAGCCGATGGTGACGACGCTGCGCCCCCAGTCCTCGGGGATGTCCTCCAAGCCACGCCAGCGCTGCACTGTGACCGCTCCTCGTCGAACCTGTGTCCGTCTGTCTCTGCCTTGTACGCAGGTCTAAGGGTGCCATGCCGGGACGCCTCGGCCCGCATCGGCATGGAGGCTGTGACGGGGGGCACGTCGTATCGGGGGCGTCCGGCGGCGGACACCGCCGTGCGGGCCGTCCGGACCGTCCGGACCGTCCGGACCGTTCGAGCCGTGAGGCACCGGCCGGACCGGTCGTGCGGTGAACGCGCCCCCTTCCGCTCCCTCGGTTCACTCCGAGCGCCTGCTCGCCGGGGTGAATGGATACGAATGGATGGATACACCTCTGTGAGGGGGAACCGAGGGGGGACCGTGGAGCGGCGGCCGGTATCGCGCGATCGCCGCTCCACGGGCAGACAGGGCGTGCGTCAGCCGTGCGTCAGGCGAACACGGCCAGGCTCTTCGCCTTGCCCCGCTGGGCCTCCACGAGCGCCAGCAACCGGCTCTCCGGGCCGAAGACGGCGACGGGGCCGGCGCCCGCGTACTCGTCGGGCATCTCCAGCCGTACGCCGTTGGTGAGCAGCCGGGCCCGCTTGGCGTCCACGTCCCAGCGCGGGAAGGCGGCCGCGGCGGCCTCGGCGATCGGCATCACGGTCAGCTCCTGCTGGAGCTGCTCCAGGGTGTGGGCCGCGTCCAGCTTGTACGGCCCCACCCGGGTGCGGCGCAGTGCGGTGAGGTGGCCGCCGACGCCCAGGTCCTCGCCCAGGTCGCGGGCGAGGGCCCGGATGTAGGTGCCGGACGAGCAGACCACGGACACCAGCAGGTCGAGCACCGGGGTGCCGTCCTCGGCGACGGCGTCCCGGACGTCGTACACCGCGAACGACGAGACGGTGACCGGCCGGGCCGGGATGTCGAATTCCTCGCCGTCCCGGGCCCGCTTGTACGACCGTACGCCGTTGATCTTGATGGCGCTGACCTTGGACGGCACCTGCATGATGTGGCCGGTCAGCTTGGCGATCCCGGCGTCGATGGCGTCCCGGGTGACCTTGGAGGCGTCGACGGAGGAGGTGATCTCCCCCTCGGCGTCGTCCGTGATCGTCGTCTGCCCGAGGCGGACGGTGCCCACGTACTCCTTCTCGGTCAGCGCGAGGTGACCGAGAAGCTTGGTGGCCTTCTCCAGGCCCAGGACGAGGACGCCGGTGGCCATCGGGTCGAGGGTGCCGGCGTGGCCGACGCGACGCGTCCTGGCGATGCCGCGCATCTTGGCGACGACGTCGTGCGAAGTGAAGCCCGACGGCTTGTCGACGATGACGAGGCCGTCGGGCGTGGTGTGCTGCTGGGTCATTCGGTGGTGTCGTCCGTCTCGTCGTCGGAGCCGGGCTTCCGGTACGGGTCGGCGTCACCCGCGTACGACTTGCCCGTGGCCGCCTCGCGCACCTGCGCGTCGGACTGCCGCGCCTTGTCGAGCAGGTCCTCGATGGTCCGGGCGGTGTCCGGGAGGGCGTCCGCGACGAAGGTGAGGGTCGGGGTGAACTTCACGCCGGCGGCGCGTCCGACCTCGGAGCGCAGGATGCCCTTGGCGCTCTCCAGGCCGGCCGCGGCGGCCTTCCGCTCCTCGTCGTCCCCGTACACGGTGTAGAAGACGGTCGCCTCCCGCAGATCGCCCGTCACCCGGGTGTCCGTGATGGTGACGTGCGAGCCGAGCCGCGGGTCCTTGATCCCGCGCTGCAGCTTCTGGGCCACCACCTCTCGGATGAGGTCCGCCAGCCTTTTAGCCCGCGCGTTGTCGGCCACTGGTCCGTCTCCCTGTCTTTCCTGTCTGTGTTCTTCGGTCGGTCGTCAGTCGTCGTCGCCGTGGAGTCGCCGTCTGACGGACAGCAGCTCCACCTCGGGGCGCCCGGCGACCAGCCGCTCGCACCGGTCCAGTACGTCGGTCAGGTGCCCCGCGTCGCCGGAGACCGCGGCGAGCCCGATGATGGCCCGCCGGTAGAGATCCATGTGGTCCACCTCGGCGGCGCTCACCGCGTACTTGCGCTGGAGCTCGGCGACGATCGGGCGGACGACGGAGCGCTTCTCCTTCAGCGACCGTACGTCGCCGAGGAGGAGGTCGAAGGACAGGGTCCCCACGTACATGTGTGTCCGGATGACCCGCCGGTACGGGATCGGTGGCCCTGCCGTCGGTATGGGCAGGGACACGAAAACCGTACAACGAACCCTGCGGGCCACTCGACGGGATTGTTCTCGCCCCGCCGCCCCTACCCGTTCCCGTCCTCCAGGGGCTGCCGCCCCTTCGACCCCGCCAGGGGCTACCGCCCCTGGAACCCAGGCCCCCGCGGGCCGTGCCCAACCGACCGCACCGGAGCTACCGCCCCTGGAACCCAGGCCCCCGCGGGCCGTGCCCAACCGACCGCACCGGGGCTACCGCCCCTGGAACCCGGCGGGGACTACGTCCCCTGCACCCCTCGCGGGGCTCCGGCCAAGCACCCCGCTTGGGCTACGCCCCAGACCCCGTTTCCGGGGACCGGCCCCCGAACCCCCGCTCCGCAGACGCCGGAGGGGCTGATTTGTCAGCCCGTCCGGCGTTTGCGGACGAGGCCGTTCAGGGCGAAAAGGGTCGGGGGGCGCAGCCCCCAGGGACGGGACGGGTAGGGGCTGCGGGGGCGCAAACCCCTCGTCGGGGACCGCCGCGGTCCCGGCAGACGGCCGCCGGCCGACGGAACAGTTCGTCCCGTCGGCCGGCAGGCAGCCGTCGGCCTTACGCCCGCGGCTTCTCGCGCAGCTCGTACGTCGCGATGACGTCGTCCACCTTGATGTCGTTGAAGTTGCCGAGGTTGATACCGCCCTCGAACCCTTCGCGGATCTCGGTGACGTCGTCCTTGAAGCGACGCAGGCCCTCGATGGTGAGGTTCTCCGCGACCACCTTGCCGTCGCGGATGAGGCGCGCCTTGGCGTTCCTCCTGACCTCGCCGGACCGGATGAGGACACCCGCGATGTTGCCCAGCTTGGACGACTTGAAGACCTCGCGGATCTCCGCCGTACCGAGCTCGACCTCCTCGAACTCCGGCTTGAGCATGCCCTTGAGGGCCGCCTCGATCTCCTCGATCGCCTGGTAGATGACCGAGTAGTACCGGACGTCCACACCCTCGCGCTCGGCCATCTGCGCCGCACGGCCCGCCGCGCGCACGTTGAAGCCGATCACGATGGCGTCGGAGCCCATCGCCAGGTCGATGTCCGACTCCGTGACCGCACCGACGCCGCGGTGCAGCACCCGGATGTCGACCTCCTCGCCGACGTCGAGCTGGAGCAGGGAGGACTCGAGGGCCTCGACGGAACCAGAAGCGTCGCCCTTGATGATCAGGTTCAGCTGCTGGACCTCGCCGGCCTTCAGCACCTTGTCCAGGTCCTCCAGCGAGACGCGGCGCGTGCGCTTGGCGAAGGCCGCGTTGCGCTCGCGGGCGGCGCGCTTCTCCGCGATCTGGCGGGCCGTACGGTCCTCGTCGACCACGATGAAGTTGTCGCCGGCACCCGGGACGTTGGTCAGACCCAGGACCTGGACCGGCATGGACGGCCCGGCCTCCTGCACGTTCTGACCGCTGTCGTCGAGCATCGCCCGCACGCGGCCGTACGCGTCGCCGACCACCATCGTGTCGCCGACCCGCAGCGTGCCGCGCTGGACGAGGACCGTCGCCACGGCGCCACGGCCGCGGTCGAGACGGGACTCGATCGCGATGCCCTGGGCGTCCTGGTTCGGGTTGGCCCGAAGGTCCAGGGTGGCGTCGGCGGTCAGGATGACCGCCTCCAGCAGGCTGTCGATGTGCAGGCCCTGCTTGGCGGAGATGTCGACGAACATGGTGTCGCCGCCGTACTCCTCGGCCACCAGGCCGTACTCGGTGAGCTGACCGCGCACCTTGGTCGGGTCCGCGCCCTCGACGTCGATCTTGTTGACCGCGACCACGATCGGCACGTCGGCCGCCTTGGCGTGGTTCAGGGCCTCGACCGTCTGGGGCATCACACCGTCGTTGGCCGCCACCACGAGGATCGCGATGTCGGTCGACTTGGCACCGCGGGCACGCATGGCGGTGAACGCCTCGTGACCCGGGGTGTCGATGAAGGTGATCGCCCGGTCCTCGCCGTTGACCTCGGTCGTGACCTGGTAGGCACCGATGTGCTGGGTGATGCCACCGGCCTCGCCCGCGATGACGTTCGTCTTGCGGATGGCGTCGAGCAGGCGGGTCTTACCGTGGTCGACGTGACCCATGACGGTCACCACCGGCGGACGGACGACCAGGTCCTCCTCGGAGCCCTCGTCCTCACCGAACTCGATGTCGAAGGACTCGAGGAGCTCGCGGTCCTCCTCCTCCGGGCTGACGATCTGGACGTTGTAGTTCATCTCGCCGGCCAGGAGCTGCAGCGTCTCGTCGGAGACGGACTGCGTGGCCGTGACCATCTCGCCGAGGTTCATCATGACCGCGACGAGGGACGCCGGGTTGGCGTTGATCTTCTCCGCGAAGTCGGTGAGCGACGCGCCACGGGAGAGACGGATGGTCTCGCCGTTGCCGCGCGGCAGCATCACGCCGCCGACGGACGGCGCCTGCATCGCCTCGTACTCCTGACGACGCTGCCGCTTCGACTTGCGGCCACGACGCGCCGGACCACCGGGACGACCGAAGGCGCCCTGCGTGCCACCACGGCCACCGGGACCACCCGGACGACCGCCGAAGCCGGGACGGCCACCGCCGCCACCGCCGAAGCCGCCGCCACCACCGGGAGCACCGGCACCGGGACGACCGGCGAAGCCGCCGCCACCCGGACGACCGCCTCCACCGGGACGACCGGCGAAGCCGCCGCCGCCCGGACGAGCGCCGCCACCGGGACGACCGGCACCGGCGGGACCACGACCGCCGCCGCCGGGGCCCGGACGCGGGCCGGCAGCGGGACGCTGCGGCATCATGCCCGGGTTCGGGCGCGGACCGGCGGGGCCGCCGCCGGGACGCGGACCGCCCTGCGGACGCGGCATCGAGCCCGGGGTCGGGCGCGGACCGCCCGGAGCCTGCGGACGCGGGCCGCCGGAAGCCTGCGGACGGGGACCGCCAGGGGCGGCCTGCGGACGCGGGGCACCCGGAGCGCCGGGACCACCCGGACGCGGGCCCTGCGGACGGGGCGCCTGCGGGCGCGCCATGCCGGTGGAGCCACCGGAGGTGAAGGGGTTGTTGCCCGGACGGGGACCGGCCGGACGGGCACCCGGACGTGCGCCGGAACCACCCGGACGCGGGGCGCCGGGACGCGCACCCTGGGCACCGCCCTGGCCCTGGCCGGACGCGGCCGGACGTGCGCCGGGCTTGGGCGCACCGGGACGGGCACTCGGGCGCGGCGGGGTGGGGGCGGCCGGAGCCGACGGGGGTGCCGTGAACTCGGGGGCACCCGGGGCGGGGGACGCCGGGGCGGGCCGCGGCGCGGGCTTCGGGCCCGGCGTCGGGCGCGGACCCGGGGCCGGAGCCGCGGGCTTCTCGGCGGCCGGGGGCTTGGGGGCCGCCGGACGCGGGGCAGCCGGCCGTGCGGCCTGCGCCGGGGAGGGCGCGGCCGGCTTCGCCGGGGCGGCCTTGCGGGGGGCGGCGGACTTGCCGCCACCGCCGTTGCCCTGCTGCAAGGCGTCGGTCAGCTTGCGTACTACGGGCGCTTCGATGGTCGAAGACGCCGAACGGACGAATTCACCGAGTTCCTGGAGCTTGGCCATGACGACCTTGCTCTCGACACCGAACTCCTTGGCGAGTTCGTAGACCCGGACCTTAGCCACTTCGCTCCTTTGAGGTCCGGGTTGAAGCCGGACCGTCGCTAGTTCATGGGCGTACTCATCGCGTACTCATCGAGTGCTCATCGCAATCTCGACCTGCTTTCGACTCGCGAGGTACCAGGACCGCACGCGGTTCCGTGCGGCACGTCTTACGGTGTTGTCTGCCCAGCTGGGTGCTGCTGACAACTTTCTTCCTGCTCGACGTACTGGCGCAACGCCTTTGTGTCGAGCGGACCCGGGACGCGGAGCGCCCGCGGGAACGCCCGACGGCGCACCGCCAGGTCGAAACAGGACAGTGCGGGGTGCACGTACGCACCCCGGCCGGGCAGCGTACCGCGAGGATCGGGGACGCAGGCGTCCTCGACCGCCACGGTGCGCAGCAGTTCGATCTTGGCCGCTCGCTCCCGACACCCCACACAGGTGCGTTCAGGGCATACTCGGGCGTGCGTCCGGCCAGACACGGATAAGTCTACCTCCCCGCACCGACCTCACCCCTTTGGGGCAAGAATCGAACAGCTGCTGCATATGAATCTGTCGTGATCTCAGCGACGCGCGGCCGGGATCTATTCCCCGCCGGGGTCGCACGGCTTCCCCGCCGAGGTCACACGCTTCCCCGACGCGGTCGCACGGCTCAGGCCTGCGGCTCGGCAGGCTGTTCGGTGTCCGGCCGGATGTCGATCCGCCAGCCGGTCAGCCGTGCCGCCAGACGGGCGTTCTGCCCCTCCTTGCCGATCGCCAGCGACAGCTGGTAGTCGGGGACCGTCACGCGCGCGGAGCGGGCCGCGAGATCCACGACCTCCACCTTGGAGACCCGGGCCGGGGAGAGGGCGTTCGCCACCATCTCGGCGGGGTCGTCCGACCAGTCGACGATGTCGATCTTCTCACCGTTCAGCTCGCCCATGACGTTGCGCACACGGCCGCCCATGGGGCCGATACAGGCACCCTTGGCGTTCAGGCCCGAACGGGTGGATCGCACCGCGATCTTCGTACGGTGACCGGCCTCACGGGCGATCGCCGCGATCTCCACGGAGCCGTCGGCGATCTCCGGCACCTCGAGCGCGAACAGCTTCTTCACCAGATTGGGGTGGGTGCGCGAAAGAGTGACGGACGGACCGCGCACACCCTTCGCCACCCGGACGACGTACGACCGGATGCGCTTGCCGTGCTCGTACGTCTCCCCCGGCACCTGCTCCTGCACCGGCAGGATGGCCTCCAGCTTGCCGATGTCCACCAGCACGTTCTTCGGGTCGCGGCCCTGCTGGACCACACCGGTGACGATGTCGCCCTCGCGGCCCGCGTACTCGCCGAGCGTCGCGTCGTCCTCGGCGTCGCGCAGACGCTGCAGGATGACCTGCTTGGCGGTGGTGGCGGCGATGCGGCCGAAGCCCGACGGGGTGTCGTCGAACTCGCGCGGCTCCTGCCCCTCCGAGAGGTCCTCGGGGTCCTCCTTCGCCCACACGGTCACATGGCCGGTCTCCCGGTTGAGCTCCACGCGCGCGTGGCGGCGGCTTCCCTCGGTGCGGTGGTAGGCGATGAGGAGGGCCGCCTCGATCGCCTCGACCAGCAGGTCGAAGGAGATCTCCTTCTCCCGCACCAAGCCCCGCAGGGCACTCATGTCGATGTCCACGGCTACGCCTCCTCCTCTTCCTTCATGTCCCTCGTGTCCTTGCGGTTGAACTCGACCTGCACCCGCGCCTTGGCGATGTCCGGGAAGGCGAGTCTGCGGGTGGTGGCCTTGCGGCCCTTCACACCGGGCACCTCGAGGTCGACGCCGTCGTCGTCGACCTGCTGAATCCTGGCGACCAGTTCGCCGCCCTCGGCCAGCTGGAACCTCACCAGCCGGCCCAGGGCCCGTACGTAGTGCCGGTGTTCACTGAGGAGGCGCTCCGCGCCCGGGGTTCCGACCTCGAGGGTGTACTCCCCCTCGCCCATCGCGTCCGTCTCGTCGAGCTTCGCCGAGAGCGCGCGGCTCACATCGGCGATCTGGTCCAGGTCGGCACCGGTGTCGGAGTCGACGACGACGCGCAGCACACGCTTGCGCCCGACGGAGTCCACCGCGATCTCCTCGAGATCGAGCCCCTGGGAAGTGACGAGCGGTTCCAGCAGTTCTCGCAGCCTCTCGCTCTGGGTGGTGCTCATCCGGGTGACTCCTCGGCCGCGTGTGCTGTTGTGGGTTGGTCGCTGTCAGGTCAAAGGGTATCCGGTCCCGGAGGGTGATGCGGTCCACCTGGCTCGCCGCCGGGTCCGGGCTGCGATCGCCCGAGCCGACGCCGAGCACGGCAGCAACGCGCCTGGGTCGGGGCGCGAGTGCCACGCGCGCGTCGGGACGTTCCGCCCGGCCGACGAGCAGTACCCACACACCGCAGGCGACGGGGATCCACCAGCCGGGGCGGGTCGCCACGACGAACCTAAGCCGGAAGGGCGCGCGGACGGAGGCCCGGGCCGGGCGCACGAGAGCGTACGGCGGCCCGGCCGGCCGCCGGCGCCAAGCGCGCGTGCACGCTGTCGGCCGAGCCGATGGCAGGCACGGGCCGGGCGCGCGGGTACGGTGATCATCGGGTTCCCGCCCATACGTTGGGGTCCCGCCCATCCGTTCGTACCGAAGTCTCCGAGGACGGTCTGCCGTGCCCCTCCCCCCGCCTCCGCGCGCCGCGCTGCGCAGAAGGAGCCTGTTCGCCTCGGCCGCGGGTGCCGCGCTGCTGGCGGGCTGCTCCGGAGCCTCCGATCCGAGCGCCACGGGCGGCAGCCCGGCGGCGGACGACCGGGCACGCGCGCGTGCGGCCCGGGACAGCGAGGCACTGGCGGCGCGGTACGCGGCGGTCATCGCCGCCCATCCGGACCTGGCGGCACGGCTGGTGCCGCTGCGGGCGGAGGTCGTCCGGCACGCACAGGCGTTCGGCGGCGGGACCGGCCCCTCGGCGTCGCCCGCCGCCGGCTCGACATCGACAGGCCTGTCCGCTCTCCCCTCGGCTTCCGGGTCCCCCTCGGCCTCCGCGTCCCCCTCGACCTCCGCCTCCACCGTGCCGGCGGACGCCAAGTCCGCGCTGGCCGACCTGGCCGCGGCCGAGCGCGCCCTGGCCGACCGGCGCGGCAGGGCGTTGCTGGAGGTGCCGGGCGAGCTGGCGCGGCTGATGGCGTCCGTGGCCGCGGCCGGGGCCGCGCACGCGTACCTGCTGACGGAGGGCGGAAAGTGAGCACGAGCAGCACCGGCACACCGACGGCCGCCAGTGGCGAGCTGACCGCCCTGCGGGCCGCCCTGCGCGCCGAGCACGCCGCCGTCTACGGCTACGGCGTCGTCGGCGGCCGCATCCAGCAGGCGCGGCGCGAGGAGGCGCGGGCCGCCTACGACGCCCACCGCGCCCGGCGGGACGAACTGGCCCGGGCGGTACGGGACCTGGGCGGCACACCGGACGCCGCCGCGGCCGCGTACGCGCTGCCGTTCCCGGTGCCCGACTCCGCCGCCGCCGTGCGGCTGGCCGCGGAGCTGGAGGAGCGGATGGCCGGGGTCTACGCGGATCTCGTGCGCGCCTCGACGGGTACACGGCGCGGCTTCGCCGCCGGGGCGCTGCGGGAAGCGGCGGTGCGGGCGGTGCGCTGGAGCGGCGAGAGCGTAGCCTTCCCTGGTCTCGCCGAGCGGGCGGCGGCCGGCCCCACCGCGTCGGCGACACCGCGGACCTGACGCGTACGCGCTCGGCCGTACGCGTGCGAAGCCGACCTGGAAGGGAACAACTCGCGCATGGCTTTCGAACCGCCGCAGCGCCTGGTGAGGGCGCTCGGCGAGACGCAGCGGGACGGTGGCGCCGACTGGCTGGGCAGGCTCCCGGAGCTGGCCCGGCGGGCCGTCGGTCTACGCGAGTTGACCGTGGAGCGGGTGCAGGCGCCGGGTGGCCGCAGCAGCCTGGTGCTGCTGGTGCGGCGGGCCGACGGGACGCCCGCCGTGCTGAAGCTGGTACCCCCGTGGGCCCGGCCGGGCAGCGAGCGGGCCGCGCTCACCCACTGGGACGGCTTCGGGGCGGTACGGCTCCTGGACGCGGACGCCCCGGACGCCGGGGAGGGCGTGCTGCTGCTGGAGCGCCTGCACCCGGAGATGTCCGTGCGCTCGCTGCCGGAGGCGAAGGCCCTGCTGGAGGCGGCCGGCACGCTGCGGCGGCTGTGGGTCGAGCCGCCCGCCGGACACTCCTTCGAGACGGTGGCCGCGCGCACGGAGCGGCAGGCCGAGGCGATGCTGAGGAGCGCGGAGACGGACCCGGAGGCCGCGCCACTGGTCGAGGCGGCGCTGGCGGCCCGTGCGGAGCTGCTCGCCGCCCCGCCCGAGGAGCGGCTGCTGCACGGCACCCTCCGGCAGAGCAAGATCCTCGCCGGGGAGCGGATGCCGTGGCTGGCGGTGGGCCCGGACCCGGTGGTCGGCGAGTGCGCCTTCGATCTGGCCCGGCTGGTGCGCGACCGGGTGGAGGACCTGATCGCGGCGCCCTCCGGGGCTGCCATCACCCGCCGCCGGGTGAAGCGGCTCGCGGAGTCCCTGGACCTGGACCAGGAGCGGCTGCGCGGCTGGACGCTGTTCCGGGCGGTGGAGTCGGGGGTGCGGGCACGCCGGGTGGGCCGCCCGGGGGATGCTGAGCTGCTGCTGGAGTTCGCGAGCTGGCTCTAGTCCTTCGTCCCCGGCCGATCCGCAGGGCCGGCAACGCCTGCGGCACGCGGTGAGGCCACTGCGTGACACAGGCGTCATGGCCCGTTGTACGGATCAGGCGGTGAGGCGGGCGATCGCCTCGTCCACCGTCAGCTCCTCGCGCTCGCCCGTCCTGCGGTCCTTCAGCTCGACCACGCCCTCACCCGCGCGCCGCCCTGCCACCAGGATCTGCGGTACGCCGATCAGCTCGGCGTCGGTGAACTTCACGCCCGGCGAGACACCGGCCCGGTCGTCCACCAGGACGCGGACACCGGCCGCCGCCAGCTTCTCGGAGACGTCCAGCGCGACCTCGGTCTGCAGCGCCTTGCCGGCGGCCACCACGTGCACGTCGGCCGGGGCGACCTCCTTGGGCCAGCACAGGCCCTGCTCGTCGGCGGTCTGCTCGGCGAGCGCGGCGACCGCTCGGGAGACACCGATGCCGTAGGAACCCATGGTGACGCGGACCGGCTTGCCGTTCTGGCCGAGGACGTCGAGCTTGAGGGCGTCGGTGTACTTGCGGCCGAGCTGGAAGATGTGGCCGATCTCGATGGCGCGGTCCAGCTTGAGCGGGGTGCCGCACTTCGGGCAGGGGTCGCCCTCCTGCACCACCACGACGTCCACGTACTCGTCGACCTGGAAGTCGCGGCCGGCGACCACGTTCTTCGCGTGGGTCTGCTCCTTGTTGGCGCCCGTGATCCACGCGGTGCCCGGTGCCACGCGCGGGTCGGCGATGTAGCGGACCTTCTCCAGGCCCTGCGGGCCGACGTAGCCGCGGACCAGGTCGGGACGCTCGGTGAAGTCCGCCTCGGTGACCAGTTCGACGGCGGCCGGGGCGAAGTGCGCCTCGACCTTGTCCATGTCGACCTCGCGGTCGCCGGGGACGCCGACGGCGACGATCTCGCCGCCGACCTTCACCAGGAGGTTCTTCAGGGTGGCGGAGGCCGGGACGCCGAGGAAGGCGGCGAGGGTCTCGATCGTGGGGGTGTCCGGGGTGGGGATCTCCTCGGCGGCCGGGACGCCGGAGGCGTCGACGGGCTTCAGCTCGTAGGTGATCGCCTCGGTGTTGGCTGCGAAGTCGCAGTTCGGGCAGTCCGCGAAGGTGTCCTCGCCGGCGGCGGCCGGGGCGAGGAACTCCTCGGACTTGGAGCCGCCCATCGCGCCCGCGGTCGCGGCGACGATCCGGTAGTCGAGGCCGAGGCGCTCGAAGACGCGCTGGTAGGCCTGGCGGTGCAGGGCGTAGGACCGGGCGAGGCCCTCGTCCTCCAGGTCGAAGGAGTACGAGTCCTTCATCAGGAACTCACGGCCGCGCAGGATGCCCGCGCGGGGCCGCGCCTCGTCCCGGAACTTGGTCTGGATCTGGTAGAGGATCACCGGCAGGTCCTTGTAGGAGGACGCCTGGTCCTTCACCAGCAGGGTGAAGATCTCCTCGTGGGTGGGACCGAGCAGGTAGTCGCCGCCCTTGCGGTCCTTCAGGCGGAACAGCTCGGCGCCGTACTCGTCCCAGCGGCCCGTCGCCTCGTACGGCTCGCGCGGCAGCAGCGCGGGGAGCAGCACCTCCTGCGCGCCGATCGCGTCCATCTCCTCGCGGACGATCCGCTCCACGTTGGCGAGGACCTTCTTGCCGAGCGGCAGCCAGGTCCACACACCGGCGGCGGTGCGGCGCACGTAGCCCGCGCGGACCAGCAGCTTGTGGCTGAGGACCTCGGCGTCGGCCGGGTCGTCGCGCAACGTCTTCGCCATCAACTGGGACATGCGCTGGACCGGTGCGTTGGCCATGGTTCTCGTACTCCTGCCGATGGGGGTCCCCCCGCTCGAGCGAGCCGAGAGTGGGGGAGGGTGATGGCTAGGAGGTTAGCCGGGCTTGCCGTGCCGGTGGAAATCGGTTAAGGCCCGACGGGCCCACGGCGGCGGAGCGGCAGTGGGGCGCCCATCACGGCGTACGGCTTCGGTGCGCTCGGGAAGAGCACCTGCCGCGCGAGGTCCACGTAGCCCAGCGAGTGGTACAGCCCGCGGGCCGGGCTGTCGGTGTCGATCGCCGAGAGGATCGAGCGGGGCTCGCCGGCGGTGTCCGTGATGGTGGTGATCAGGGCACGGCCGATGCCGCGGTTCTGGTACCGGGGGTGGACGTGGAGCTCGGTGATCACGAACGAGTTGTCGAGCCAGTCGTCGCGGCCCTGGGCGCGCAGATACGGTTCGACGACGGTGGACCACCAGTGCGCGCGGTCGTTGGGCATCCCGTACACGAACCCGACGAGACGTCCGTCCGCGGTGGTGGCGCCGAACGCGCGGGCTCCCGGGTAGGTCATGTGCCGCAGCACGATCTGGCGGCGTACGGCGACCTCGTCGGCGCCCAGCCCGAACGCGAGGGCCTGGACGGCGAGCGCCTCGTCGACGCGGGCGGGCAGGTCCAGGGTGCCGATCACGACGTCGTCGACGGTACGAGGCATGGTCGTGAGCCTACAGGGGGTGCGCGGGCGGTGTTCGGCTGCGGGCCGTCTGTGACCCACAGCGCCCGGTGGCGCCTGTGGCGACGCTCAGAACAGGACGCTCATGAACGCCCCGACCTCCTGGAAGCCCACCCTGTGGTACGCCCGCCGCGCGGGGGTGTTGAAGTCGTTGACGTACAGGCTCACCACCGGGGCGACGTCCCTCAGCGCGTAACGCAGCACTGCCGCCATGCCCGGTGCGGCGAGGCCCATCCCCCGGTACTCGGGGGCCACCCACACCCCCTGGATCTGGCAGGCCAGCGGGGTCGCGGCGCCGATCTCCGCCTTGAAGACGACCCTCCCGCTGTCGTCGAAGCGGGCGAAGGAGCGGCCCGCGCCGACGAGTTCGGCGACCCGTGCCTGGTAGAGCAGCCCTCCGTCGCCGGCCAGCGGGGAGACGCCGACCTCCTCGGTGAACATCGCCACGCACGCCGGCATGATCGTCTCCAGCTCGTCCTTGCGGATGCGGCGGACGTGCGGATCGGGGACGATGCCGTCGGGCATCCGGTCGGTGACCATGAGCGGCTGGTGGGCGCGGACCTCACGGGCGGGACCCCAGCTCGGCTCCAGCAGCCGCCACAACTGGGCGGTGGACTCGGCGGGGCCGACGATCGAGGAGCAGCGGCGGCCGGTGCGCCGGGCGCGGTCCGCGAAGGCCCGCACCGCGCGCGGGGTGGCGCAGATCGGGACGAGGTTGGCGCCGGCGTAGCAGAGCGAGGTCAGCATGCCGTCCTCGTACCAGCCCCACATCTCGCCACCGAGACGCCAGGGGTCGAGGCCCGCGACATGGACGCGGGAGGTCACGAAGGCGTTCGCGACCGGCTCGCGGTCGAGGACGGCGAGTGCGGCGTCCAGGTCACTCGGTTCGAGGACCCGGGTGGTCGTCTGCGTCAACACGTGCGGGAGCCTCACCCTTGGGTCTGCTGATCTCCGCACTGTACCTGGCGCGCCTGGACGGTGCCGCCCGGTGGGGTCTGCTGTGGCTTCTGGGACCGCCGTGACTCACTGCCGAACGGCAAGACCTATGAACGCCTCCCAGGAGGCGGGCGGGATCGTGAGGGTGGGTCCGGTTCCGGGGGTGTGCTTGGAGTCACGGACGTGGATGGTGGTGGGGCAGGGGGCTACTTCTGCGCACTCGCCGCCGTCGCCGCCGCTGTAGCTGGATTTGCGCCAGGCGAGGGCTACTTCCAGGCACTGGCCGCCTTCGCCGCTGCTGTAGCTGCTCTTGAACCACACGAGCTCGGACAGTGCTTCGGCGTTCATGTGTCTCCCAGCATCTTCTCTACCAAGGCCAGCGATTCGCGCGGGGTCAGGGCTTGGGCGCGCAGAAGGCTGTACTGCTCTTCCAACTCCCTGACTGTCCGACGGTCGGTGAAGAGGCGGCTGTACGTGTGCACCTCCGCGTAGGCGATCCTGCGCCCTTCCTTCGTCCCGATCAAGGTGAAAGGGCCACCGAGTGCCGCGTGCTCCTCCCGGCCGTTCGGCATGACCTGAATCTCCACATTGCGTTGCCGCCCGATGAGCAGGATTTGCTCCAGCTGCCCCCGATGGACGCCCCACCCTCCTAGGGCCCGATGGAGGATGGACTCCTCCATCACAAAGCTGATGATCGGTGCCGGCTTCCGGGAGAAGATCGACTGCCGCGCCAACCGAGCCGTTACGCGCTGCTCGACCACCTCCTCATCGAGCAGCGGGCGCCGCATCGTGAACACCGCCCGCGCGTAGTCCTCCGTCTGTAAGAGGCCGTTGACCACGAGCGTGTCATACACATGCCACTCCACCGCCTCCCTCTCCAACTTCGCCGCATCCCGAAAAAACGCCGGATACTGCGCCCTCTCCATCTCCTCGACCAACTCCAGCAACACCCCGTGCGCCCCGAGCACTTCGTCCGCCCGTGCGATGAACTCCGCCGACGGAATCCGTCTCCCCTGCTCGAAGGACGCGATGGTCGACTCGGAGTAGCCCGTCCGCGACCCCAGTTCGGCACGTCCCATCCCCGCCGCCGTGCGCAACCTCTTCAACTGCCGTCCGAAGATGTGCGGTACGCCCGTCCCCTGCTCCTCGCTCATGCCCCCCTCACCGCTCTCGCGCAGCCTTGGTCACGGCTCGCCGCGCGTACAGACGCGACCCGTCCGCGTACAACCCGCGGTGGTCCCGGCTGAGCCCCTGTTCAACGCTACGCAGCGTGCGCGACCGTGAGCGACATGAAGTCGGCAACGCCCCCCAACTGGCATATTCAGAACCGCGCCGCGCCCGTACACGAGTTCGCCATGCGGTTCACGTCCACTCCGCGCGGCGCGCGGCTCGCCAGGCGTCTGGTCTCCCACCGTCTCGACGAGTGGGGGCACCCCTACGGCGGTCCCCTCAACGAGGCCGTCACGCTTATCGCCTCCGAGCTGGCCGCCAACGCCGTACGGCATGGTCATGTGCCGGGGCGGGACTTCCACGTACGGCTCACCGAGACGCCGGAGGTGGTGCGTCTGGAGGTCTCCGACACCCGTACGGAGCGGCTGCCCGAGTCCCGGCCCCCGCGGGACCCGGCGAGCGACGAGTCGGGACGCGGGCTGCTGCTCGTCGAGGCGCTGGCCGACCTGTGGGGCGTCGTACCGCGCAGCCCGGGGAAGAGCGTCTGGGCGGAAGTACGGCGGAGTCCCGCCACCGACGGGTGACGGGACTCCGGGGAGAAGGGCGGGGAGAAGAAGCGGTGCTCAGCCCGCGACCGACACCGACGGTTCGCCGGAGGCCGTGCCGTCCTGCTGCATCTGCTCGGCGAGCTTCATGGCCTCCTCGATGAGGGTCTCCACGATCTTCGACTCGGGGACGGTCTTGATGACCTCGCCCTTGACGAAGATCTGGCCCTTGCCGTTGCCGGAGGCGACGCCGAGGTCGGCCTCGCGGGCCTCGCCGGGGCCGTTGACGACGCAGCCCATGACCGCGACGCGCAGCGGGACGTCCATGCCGGTGAGGCCCGCCGTGACCTCCTCGGCCAGCTTGTAGACGTCGACCTGGGCGCGGCCGCAGGACGGGCAGGAGACGATCTCCAGGCCGCGCTCGCGCAGGCCGAGGGACTCCAGGATCTGGATGCCGACCTTGACCTCCTCGACGGGAGGCGCGGACAGGGAGACGCGGATGGTGTCGCCGATGCCCTGGGAGAGCAGCGCGCCGAAGGCGACGGCCGACTTGATGGTGCCCTGGAAGGCGGGGCCGGCCTCGGTGACGCCGAGGTGCAGCGGGTAGTCGCACTGGGCGGCGAGCTGGCGGTACGCCTCGATCATCACGACCGGGTCGTTGTGCTTGACGGAGATCTTGATGTCCCGGAAGTCGTGCTCCTCGAAGAGGGACGCCTCCCACAGCGCCGACTCGACGAGCGCCTCCGGGGTCGCCTTGCCGTACTTCTGGAGCAGACGTCGGTCCAGGGAACCGGCGTTGACGCCGATCCGGATGGGAGTGCCGTGGTCCTTGGCGGCCTTGGCGATCTCCTTGACCTTGTCGTCGAACTGCTTGATGTTGCCCGGGTTGACGCGGACGGCCGCGCAGCCCGCCTCGATCGCGGCGAAGACGTACTTCGGCTGGAAGTGGATGTCCGCGATCACCGGGATCTGCGACTTCTTCGCGATGGTCGCGAGGGCGTCCGCGTCGTCCTGCGTCGGGCACGCGACCCGGACGATCTGGCAGCCCGAGGCCGTCAGCTCCGCGATCTGCTGGAGGGTGGCGCCGATGTCCGACGTACGAGTCGTCGTCATCGACTGCACGGACACCGGGGCGTCTCCGCCCACCGCCACCGGTCCGACCTGGATCTGCCGGCTCTTCCGGCGCTCGGCGAGCTTGGTCGGAACGGACGGCATGCCGAGTGAAATCGCAGTCATCTGCTGTGCAACCCCAAGTTGTGGATCAAGGTCCGGTCCCGGAAAACGGCGGGCTCCGGGGTCCGAGATTACGCCACGGACATGAATGCGGAGCACACAGCATCCACGGAGTCCATCCGATGGGCGACCCGGGCCGGGCGGCCGTCCTCGCCGCCGTCGAGGCCACCGTCAAGGCCACGGTTACTCGCGGAGATGAGCGTTCGCTGCGGGATGCGCGTCACCGCTGTCCGCGCCCAGGCCCGCGAGCAGGCGCAGCCCGTCCTCGGCGGGGCTGCCGGGGGCCGCGGACAGCACCAGCAGCTCCATGCCTGATTCGTCCGGTAGCGCGAAGTTCTCCTGGTGCAGTTCCAGCAGTCCGACCAGCGGGTGGCGGTACGCCTTGCGTCCATGGGTGCGGGCGCGCACGTCCGCGCGGGCCCAGAGGCGGCGGAAGCGCTCGCTGCCCATCGCCAGCTCGCCGATCAGCGAGGCCAGTCGGGGGTCCTCGGGGTACTTGCCGGCGGCCAGGCGCAGGTGCCCGACCACGTCGAGGGTGCACTTCTCCCAGTCCGCGTAAAGACCCCGCTCGGCCTCCTCGAGGAAGATGTGCCGGGCGGTGTTCAGGCCCGGCATCGGCCGGCCGTAGAGAAGCCCGGCGAGGCGGTTGCCGGCGAGCACGTCCAGGCGGTGGTCCATGATCAGCGCGGGTGCGTCGGCGACCAGGTCGAGGACGCGCAGCAGCTCCGGCCGGATCCGGCCGCTCGGTGCCTTCGCGCGGCGGCGGCGCTGCCGGGCGAGCCGGTAGAGGTGCCCGCGTTCGGTCTCGTCGAGGCCGAGGACGCGGGCGAGCGCGTCGAGGACCTGCTCGGAGGGCTGGGTCGCGCGGCCCTGCTCCAGGCGTACGTAGTAGTCGACGCTGACTCCGGACAGGTGCGCGACCTCTTCGCGGCGCAGCCCTTCGACCCGGCGGCGGCTGTCGGTGGGGATACCGACGGCCGCCGGGTCGACCCGGGAGCGCCGGGTCCTGAGGAAGCCCGCAAGATCGTCCATGCCCCCCAGTATGGCCTCCGCGGCGCCCGTGAAGGGGGTCCTGCCGATACCAGGAAGTCCCGTCCGACGGAAGAGGCGCCCCTGAACGCCGGGCGTCGCGGCGCCCAGGATCGAGGCACCCGATCCGAAGGAGTTGCCATGAAGGCGCTGATCGTCTACGCCCATCCGGAGCCGAAGTCGCTCAACGGCTCGCTGAAGGACCTCGCGGTGTCCACGTTGGAGGCCGCCGGGCACGAGGTACGGGTGAGCGATCTGTACGCGATGAACTGGAAGGCGGTCGTGGACGCCGCGGACTACGGCCCCCACGCCTCACGTCCGCTGAAGGTCGCCCTGGACTCGGGCCGGGCCTTCGACGCCGGGACGCTGACCCCGGACGTTCGCGCCGAGCAGGAGAAGCTGCTGTGGGCCGACACGATCATCTTCCAGTTCCCGCTGTGGTGGTACACGATGCCCGCGATCCTCAAGGGCTGGGTGGACCGGGTGTTCACCTACCACTTCGCGTACGGCGTCGGCGAGCACAGCGACACCAAGTACGGCGAGCGCTTCGGTGAAGGCACCCTCGCGGGCAGGAGGGCTCTGCTGTCGGTGACCGTCGGCGGCCCGGAGTCGCACTACGCCGCTCGCGGGATCAACGGCCCCATCGACGATCTGCTGTTCCCGATCCACCACGGCATCCTCTACTACCCGGGCATCGAGGTGCTGCCACCGTTCGTGCTGTACGGCGCCGACCGGATGACCCGCGAGGACTACCCGGACGTCGCCAAGGCCTGGGAGCAGCGCCTGCTGACCCTGGAGTCGACCGAGCCGATCGCGTTCCGGCGGCAGAACTTCGGTGACTACGAGATCCCCTCGCTGCACCTGAAGGAGGGACTGGAGCCCGCGGGCCGCACGGGTTTCGGACTGCACGTGCGTGGCTGAACAACCGTGCCCTTCACCCGCGTGAGCTGCGCGGGCGAAGGGCACGACATCACGACCGTGTGGCGGAAAACGACCGTTCAGCTGATCTTCACGGGATTGACGACATCTGCCACCAGGACGAGCAAGGTGAAGCAGACGAAGATCCCGGCCACCACGTACGCCACCGGCATCAGCTTCGCCACGTCGAAGGGGCCCGGGTCGGGGCGGCGCAGCACCTTGGCCACGTTCCGGCGCAGCGACTCCCACAGGGCGCCCGCGATGTGCCCGCCGTCCAGCGGGAGCAGCGGAAGCATGTTGAACAGGAACAGGGACAGGTTGAAGCCCGCGACCAGCATCAGCATCATCGCGATCTGCTGGGACGGCGGGATGTCGAGGGTGAACACCTCACCGCCGACCCGGGCCGCGCCGACCACGCCCATCGGGGAGTCCGGCCGGCGCGGGGCGTTGCCGAAGGCCGCGTCCCACAGGGCGGGGATCTTGCCGGGCAGGGAGACGATCGACTCGACGCCGTTCTCCATCATGTTGCCCATGCGCTGCACGGACTGGTCGAAGGACTGCTGGACGATGCCGGTGGCCGGAGTGAAGCCGAGGAAGCCGGCGTAGACGTACTTGCCCTCGACGTAGCCGCCGTTGCCGTCCGTCTTGCTGACCTGGTTGTTGATCAGGTGGGCGTGCAGGTCGACCATCTGCCCCTTGCGCTCGACGGTGATCGTGACGTCCTTGCCGGGGTTGGCGCGGATGTCGGACTGGAGGGTGGACCAGTCCTTCACCTGCGTCCCGTTGAAGGCCACGATCTTGTCGCCGGGCTTCAGGCCGGCGGCCTGGGCGGGCGCCACCGGGTCGCCCTTCTCGCACTTCGTACGGTTCTCGCTCTGCTGGATGACGCAGTCGGAGACCTTGGAGACCGTGGTCGTCTGGCTCTGGACGCCGAACGTCATCATCACGCCGAGGAAGACCACCACGGCGAGGATCAGGTTCATGAAGGGGCCCGCGAACATGACGATGACCCGCTTCCACGGCTTGCGGGTGTAGAAGAGCCGGGTCTCGTCACCGGGCTGCAGTTCTTCGAAGGACTGCGCCCGGGCGTCCTCGATCATCCCGCGCCACGGGGAGGTGGAGCGGGCCTCGATCCGGCCATCCGGGCCGGGCGGGAACATGCCGATCATGCGGATGTAGCCGCCGAGCGGGACCGCCTTGATGCCGTACTCGGTCTCGCCCTTCTTGCGCGACCAGATGGTCGGGCCGAAGCCGACCATGTACTGCGGCACGCGGATGCCGAAGAGCTTGGCCGTCGACAGATGCCCCAGCTCGTGCCATGCGATCGAGAAGAGCAGGCCGACCACGAAGACGACTATGCCGAGGATCATCATCAGGGTCGTCATGCACGAGCCTCCGCTGTAGCCGTCTGCGCCGTCAGTTCCCTGGCCCGGGCACGCGCCCAGGTCTCCGCTTCGAGGACGTCCGCGACGGTCAGGGAAGTTCCCTGACGAGGGGTGCCGTGCTCCTCGACCACCCGTGTGACCGTATCCATGATCCCGAGATACGGCAGTCCGCCGTTCAGGAACGCGTCCACGCACTCCTCGTTGGCCGCATTGAACACCGCCGGGGCCGTGCCCGCGAGCTGCCCGACGTGCCGGGCGAGTCCCACCGACGGGAACGCCTCGGTGTCGAGCGGGAAGAACTCCCAGGTCGACGCGTTGCTCCAGTCGAAGGCGGGCGCCGCGTCGGGCACCCGTTCGGGCCAGCCGAGTCCGATGGCGATCGGCCCCCGCATGTCGGGGGGCGTCGCCTGCGCCAGGGTCGATCCATCCGTGAATTCCACCATCGAGTGGACATACGACTGCGGGTGCACGACAACCTCAATGCGATCGAAGGGAATGTCGTACAGCAGGTGCGCCTCGATCACTTCCAGGCCCTTGTTCACGAGGGTCGCGGAGTTGATCGTGATGACCGGGCCCATGGCCCAGGTGGGGTGGGCGAGCGCGTCCTTCGGCGTGACGTTCGCGAGTTCCGCCTTGGTACGGCCGCGGAACGGCCCGCCGGAGGCGGTGACGACCAGTTTGCGCACGTCGGCGCGGGTACCGGAGGCGAGGGCCTGGAACAGGGCGGCGTGCTCGGAGTCGACCGGGATGATCTGGCCGGGCTTGGCCAGGGCCTTCACCAGCGGGCCGCCGACGATGAGCGACTCCTTGTTGGCGAGCGCGAGCGTGCGGCCCGCCTCGAGGGCGGCGAGGGTGGGCGCGAGGCCGATGGAGCCGGTGATGCCGTTCAGGACGGTGTGGCAGTCGGAGCCGGCGAGCTGGGTGGCCGCGTCGGGTCCGGCGAGTATCTCGGGGAGGGCCTCCCCCGGCCCGTACTGCGTGCTCAGGGCCTGCCTCAGGGCCGGTACGACGTCCTCGCGGGCGACCGCCACGGTGCGCACACGCAGGCGGTGGGCCTGCTCGGCGAGCAGTGCGACCCGGCCGCCGTTGGCGGAGAGCCCGGTGACGCGGAACCGGTCGGGGTTGCGCACCACGAGGTCGACGGCCTGGGTGCCGATCGAGCCGGTGGAGCCGAGGATCACGACGTCCCGCACTCCGTCCACGGGGTCGAAGACGAGATGGGGGTCGGCAAGAGGGGCTGGGCTGTCGCTCATCCCTCCATTGTGGCCGCAGGGCGGGGGCGGGCGGACAGGGCGTCCCTCTCCCGAGGGTGCGTCGTCGAGCGGACGAGGTGGTCCTGGCCGGCCGTGACACGCTGCCACCGCTCGGCGGGCGCGGCCGATCTGCTCATCGCCGCGACCGCCGAGCTCCGGGGCTCACCCGTACTTGACGCTCTTGCCCGGCCCGCAGCCGTCCGTCACCGGATCGGCCGGTGGACGTTCTCCTTCCGGGACGGGCCGGGTGACGCGTCGGCGATCCACGGACCGTCTCCGGAGGGGTCGGTGATCCCGTCCTCCAGCCACTCGTACGTGCCGGTCAGCACGCCCTTGACCACCTTGCGGTCCAGGTCGTCCGTGTTGGTCCACAGGCGGTCGAAGAGCTCGTCGACGCGGATGCGGGCCTGTCGGCAGAACGCGTCCGCGAGCTGGTAGGCCTCCCGGCCGTGGTCCCCGGTCCCGTGCAGGTGCTCGGCGCGCACGCAGGCCGCGGCCATCGCGAACAGCTCGGCGCCGATGTCCACCACCCGGCCCAGGAAGCCCTGCTTGGTCTCCATGCGGCCCTGCCAGCGGGACATGCCGTAGAAGGTGGAGCGGGCCAGCTTGCGGGCGCTGCGCTCGACGTACCGCAGGTGCGTGGACAGGTCGATCTCCCGGCGGAACTCCCCGAACGCGCCCGGTACCTGCCCCTGTCCGGCGACCAGCTTCGGCAGCCACCTGGCGTAGAAGACGCCCGCGTTGGCGCCCGCCCTCGCCTTGTCGGACAGGGACTTTTCCGGGTCGATCAGGTCACCGGCCACCGACAGGTGGGCGTCCACCGCCTCCCGTGCGATCAGCAGGTGCATGATCTCCGTGGAGCCCTCGAAGATGCGGTTGATGCGCAGGTCGCGCAGCATCTGCTCGGCCGGCACACCGCGCTCGCCGCGGGCCCGGAGGGAGTCCGCGGTCTCGAAGCCGCGCCCGCCGCGGATCTGGACCAGTTCGTCGGCCATCAGCCAGGCCATCTCGGAGCCGTAGAGCTTGGCGAGGGCGGCCTCGATGCGGATGTCGTTGCGGTCCTCGTCGGCCATCTGCGACGACAGGTCGACGACGGCCTCCAGGGCGAAGGTGGTCGCCGCGATGAAGGAGATCTTCGAGCCGACCGCCTCGTGCAGCGCGACCGGCTTGCCCCACTGCTCGCGGGCCGCCGACCACTCGCGGGCGATCTTGAGGCACCACTTGCCCGCGCCCACGCACATCGCGGGCAGCGAGAGCCGGCCGGTGTTCAGCGTGGTCAGGGCGATCTTGAGGCCCTGGCCCTCCTCGCCGATGCGGTTCGCGGCCGGGACGCGGACCCGGTGGAAGCGGGTGACGCCGTTCTCGAGGCCGCGCAGGCCCATGAAGGCGTTGCGGTTCTCCACGGTGATGCCTTCGGAGGCCGACTCGACGACGAACGCCGTGATGCCGCCCCTGTGGCCCTCGGACTTCGGCACCCGCGCCATGACGACCAGCAGGTCGGCGACCACGCCGTTGGTGGTCCACAGCTTCACGCCGTCGAGGACGTACTCGTCGCCGTCGGGCACGGCCGTGGTGGCCAGGCGGGCCGGGTCGGAGCCCACGTCCGGCTCGGTGAGCAGGAACGCGGAGATGTCGGTGCGGGCGCAGCGCGGCAGGAACGTCTCCTTCTGCTCCTGCGTGCCGAACAACTTCAGCGGCTGCGGTACTCCGATCGACTGATGCGCGGACAGCAGCGCGCCGATGGCGGGGCTCGCGGAGCCGACGAGGGCGAGCGCCTTGTTGTAGTACACCTGGGTGAGGCCGAGACCGCCGTACTTCGTGTCGATCTTCATGCCGAGGGCGCCGAGCTCCTTGAGCCCGGTGATCGTCTCGTCGGGGATGCGGGCCTCGCGCTCGATGCGGGCGCCGTCGATGTGTGTCTCGCAGAAGTCGCGCAGTTTGGCGAGGAACTCCTCGCCGCGCTGTACGGCCTCGGCGTCGGGTACCGGGTGGGGGTGGATGAGGTCGAGCCGGAAACGGCCGAGGAACAGTTCCTTGGCGAAGCTGGGCTTGCGCCAGTCCTGCTCGCGCGCGGCCTCCGCGACCTGGCGGGCCTCGCGCTCGGTGACCGTCGGCTTGGGAGTGGGGGCTGTTGGTGCGGTCATGAGGCTCACCTCGCCGCGAATCGGGATGTTTGGGGCGTACGCCGCTCAAGGTGTGGTACGGCGCCCAAGGGTGCCGTACGGCGATCTTGCGGGCGTACGTTACTGACCGGTGCTACTCGATCGTTGGTACCCCGATCCGGGCAAGGTCACCAGTCCTCGCGCACCGACCCGCCGATGAAAAGTGCGTCGGCCGATGCCATCGGGCGCGCCTCGGTGCAAGTCGGCCAGGAGGCGTCCCCCTGCGACAGGCGCCGTCGTGGGTGTTGCGTCGGGGGGCCTTCCGGGGGACGGTTCGGATACCGTCCGTTCAGCGGTCGCCCGCAGCCGGCGAGCTCGCCACGGGCGCTCGGTGAATTTTGGTGTCGAAGCGCTTCGATAGACTATGGACAGCCCACCCACGCCAAGCTACTGTCGAGCCATCCTCAAACGCCCCTGTTCCGCAACGCGCGCACTGTCGAAGCGCTTCACTCACGCTTGGAGAGCTGGATGGTCACCCTCGCCGAGGTCGCCCAGCACGCCGGAGTGTCGGCGAGCACGGTGAGCTATGTCCTCAGCGGCAAGCGGTCCATCTCCGCGTCCACCCGGCAGCGGGTCGAGCGGAGCATCCGGGAGCTCGGCTACCACCCGAACGCCGGGGCGCGCGCCCTGGCCAGCAACAAGTCGAACATCATCGCGTTGATGATCCCGCTCCGCACGGACATGTACGTGCCGGTGATGATGGAGATCGCCATCGCCGTGGCGACCACCGCACGCGCCCACGGGTACGACGTCCTGCTGCTCACCGGCGAGGAGGGCCCGGACGCGGTGCGCCGGGTCACGGGCAGCGGACTCGCGGACGCGATGATCCTCATGGACGTCGAACTGGACGACGAGCGGCTGCCGCTGCTGCGGGAGACGGACCAGCCGTCGGTGCTCATCGGCCTGCCCGCCAGCACCACCGGGCTGACCTGCGTGGACCTCGACTTCGGGGCGACGGGCGCACTGTGCGCCGAGCACCTGGCCGTCCTCGGCCACCGTGACATCGCTGTCATCGGTGAGGCGCCCGCCGTCTACGAACGGCACACCGGCTTCGCGGAGCGCACCCTCGACGGTCTCCGGTCCCACTCCCGGGAGCTGGGCCTGAGGGTGCTGCACCGCCCCTGCGAGGGCGGGTACGACGCGATGGCGGTGACCCTGGCCCGGATCCTCGACGAGCGGCCGGGCACCACCGGGTTCGTCGTGCAGAACGAGTCCGCGGTGGAGCCCCTGCTCGCGCTGCTGCGCCAGCAGGGCCGGGCCGTCCCGGAGGACGTCTCCGTCATCGCGATCTGCCCGGACCAGGTCGCCGTCCAGGCGTCGGTGCGGCTGACGTCCGTCGCCATCCCCGCGCAGGAGATGGGCCGGCGCGCGGTCGAGCTGCTGGTGGCCAAGCTGGACGGCCACGGCACCGACGAAGTGGTGCTGCTCCCACCGGAGCTCACGGTCCGGGCCAGCACCGGACCGGCGCCGTCCGCGCCCTGACACCGCGGCCGCGCGCCGCACCCCGTGCCGTGCTCGCCGGGGCACCCCACGCCGTACGTCTCCCGGGCGCCTGCCATTCCCGGCGCCTGATGTTCCAGGCACCTTCCTGTCTGCACCCCTTCAGGAGCACACCCACCGTGAATCAGCCTGCCGAAGCCCAGCCCAAGGTCAGCCTCGCCCAGTCCTCCCCCACCGTGGGCACCTTCCGTGAGCGGGACGGTGCGCTGGAGTGGAGCGGCCGTCAGGAGACCGTGCGCGTCGAGCCGTGGGGGCCGGACGCCGTGCGCGTGCGGGCCAGGCTCGGCGGCCCGGTCCTCGAGGGGCTGCCGGGCGCCCTGCTCGACGAGCCGCCGGCCGCCGAGAGCACCGTCAAGATCGAGGACGGGCGCGGTCGGCTCACGGTCGGCGCGCTCACGGTGGACGTGGACGCCGAGGGCCTGATCCGCTTCCTGCGTACCGAGGACGGCGGCGAGCTGCTGGCCGAGGAGCGCGCCCACTTCTGGTGGCCGGGCCCGCGCCTGTACACCGCCGTGGGCAACGGCCACCACCGCCTGGAGCAGCGTTTCGCCGCGTACGACGACGAGCAGCTGTACGGCCTGGGCCAGCACCAGCACGGGCGGCTGGACCAGAAGGGGCTGGTCGTCGATCTGGTCCAGCGCAACGCCGAGGTCTCCGTCCCGGTGCTCACCTCCAGCCGCGGCTACACCCTGCTGTGGAACAACCCGGCGATCGGCCGGGTGGAGCTGGCGGGCAACGGCACCCGCTGGGTGGCGGACTCGGCGCGCCAGATCGACTACTGGATCACCGCGGGCGCTCCGGCCGACGCGCAGCGCCGCTACAGCGCGGTCACCGGCCGCACCCCGACGCTGCCTCAGTGGGCGGCGGGCTTCTGGCAGTGCAAGCTGCGCTACCGCACCCAGGACGAACTCCTCGCCGTGGCGCGGGAGTACAAGCGGCGCGGCCTGCCGATCGACGCGATCGTGTGCGACTTCTTCCACTGGACGCACCTGGGCGAGTGGAAGTTCGACCCGAAGGAGTGGCCGGACCCGGCGGCGATGGTGCGGGAGCTGGACGACCTCGGCATCAAGCTGGTGGTGAGCGTGTGGCCGTCGGTGTCGCCGCTCAGCGAGAACCACCCGGTGATGGAGCAGCGCGGCTACTTCGTCGGCACCCAGTACGGCCCGATGGCGCACGCGGACTGGCCGGACAAGGAGGTCGCCTCCACCGTCCAGGTCGCCTTCTACGACGCCACGAACCCGGACGCACGGGAGTTCGTGTGGTCGCGGGTGAAGGAGAACTACCTCGACCCGTACGGCATCACGGCGTTCTGGCTGGATGCCTGCGAGCCGGAGCTGAAGCCGGGCTTCCAGGAGAACCTGCGCTACTGGGCGGGCCCGGGCCTGGAAGTCGGCAACCTGTACCCGGCCGAGAACTCCCGCACCTTCTTCGAGGGCCTGCGGGCCTCCGGCGAGGGCGAGGTGATCACCCTCAACCGCTCGGCGTGGGCGGGCAGCCAGCGCTATGGCGCCGCCCTGTGGTCCGGGGACATCGGCACCGACTTCGCGACCCTGCGCCGCCAGATCGCCGCCGGCCTGAACACCGCGCTGTCCGGCATCCCGTGGTGGAACACCGACATCGGCGGCTTCCACGGCGGCGACCCGGACGACCCGGCCTACCGGGAGGTGATGGTCCGCTGGTTCCAGTTCGGCGCCCTGTCCCCGCTGATGCGCCTGCACGGCTTCCGCGACCCCGGCATGCCGCTCGGCCCGGAGATGACCGGCGGGCCCAACGAGGTCTGGTCGTACGGGGAGGAGGCCGGCGCGATCCTGGAGAAGTACCTGCGGCTGCGCGAGCGTCTGAAGCCGTACGTCCTGAAGGTCATGCGGCAGGCCCACGAGGAGGGTCTGCCGGTGATGCGGCCACTATTCCTGGAGTTCCCCGGGGACGAGCGTGCCTGGCAGGTGTCCGACGCCTACCTGTTCGGGCCGGACCTGCTGGTCGCCCCGGTGCTGGAACCGGGTGCGACGACGTGGACGACGTACCTGCCGGCGGGTGCGCGCTGGCAGGACGCGTGGACGGGTGAGACGTACGAGGGCGGCGCGTCCGTCACGGTCGACGCGCCGCTGGACCGGATCCCGCTGTTCCTGCGGGACGGGGCGGAGCTGCCGATCGCCGGGTGACGGCTGACGACGGTGCGGCCGGTCCCGTCCCGGGGCCGGCCGCTGTCCTGTCGTGGGCCGCCGGGTCAGCTTGCGCAGACCGACCGCAGGGAGCGGACCAGCGCCCTGGTGTGCAGGGCGTCCAGCCGGTCGGCGTGGTGGACCTGGACGGCGGCGAAGGCGAGTTCCGGGTGGCAGGTGGGCACGGCGCGGACCTCGGCCGTGCCGGCGAGGGCCTGGACGAGTGCCGTGTTGATGCGGTTGATCTCCTGGCGGACGACGGCCAGGTCCGGCCGCGTGGTGGGGGCCTGGTCCGGGTGGTCGGTCCACCGCTGGAACAGGCCGCGCTGCACGATCTTGTTCGCTTCTATCTGGTCGCGGAAGATCCGCCGGACCTCGTCCGGGTCCGCACCGAGCTGCTGTGCCTGGGCGGCTACGGAGTCGAGGACCTGCTGCTCGCGGGCGGGGTCGTCGATGGGACTGTCGGTGCCCCACTTCGCCGCCGCCACCAGGTCGGCGGTGGCGAGGCGCTCGGCGGACAGCTCGGCGACGGGATGCAGCGCGGACGCCGAGGGCCGTACGGAGACGGCAGCGGGCGCCGGGAGTGGCGCGGCGGCCGCGGCGGTCGGGGCGGCGAGTACGACGGCCGCGGTCGCCGCGGTGGCCGCGGCGGTCAGGACGCGGCTGAGGGAGGTGGTGGTTCGCATGGCCGCCATCCAACCAACTCCCGTCCGGGCAGCGGAAAGCCGCCCCTCCGCGAAGGGGCGGCTTCCGGCCGGGATCAGCTGCTGGAGACGCTCATGCTGTTGGTGGTGAAGTTCAGGCCGCCGGACGAGGAGGTGATCTCGAAGCCGAACTGGAAGTCGGCGATGGTCACGTTGCCGAACCAGCCCTTGGTGTCCTTGATCCACTTGAGGATCGGCAGGACGTCGACCGTGCCGGCGGTCGAGTTGGAGGTGCGCACGAACGAGAAGACGTCGTTCGCGGTGTTGTTGCCCTTGTAGACGCTCCAGGTGGAGCCGCCGAGCGTCACGGTGCCCTGCGAGGTGCCGAGGGGACCGACGGCGCCGGTCTTGTTGACCCAGAGCATGATCTCGTAGGCGTGGTTGCTGTCCCAGATGTCGTACGACGTGTTGTACGAGCCGGACGACGGGACGGTGACGTTGTAGCTGCTCGTGAGGGACGAGAGCGAGGCGATCGACCTGTTGATCATCTTCTTGGCGTTGGGGTAGGACTTGATCCCGCCGGTGTTCGGGTGGTCGGCCCAGACGCCCCAGCTGGTACCGGAGTTGGCCCAGATGCACTGGCTGCCGGCGCCCTTGCCCCAGATGTTGTTGTAGAGCGTGTAGCCGTTCAGCGTGGTGTTGCCGTACTGCTCGCAGGAGTTCCACACGGCGGCCTGGGCGGGGGCGGAGGCGAGGCCGACGGTGGCGCCGAGGGCGAGTGCGGGGGCGATCAGCGCCTCGGTGAGCCTGCTCAGGGTGCGTGTTGCCATGGTGTCCCTTCCATGGGTGGGGGGAATTGCGGGGGGTTACCACGTCCTCAGGGCGAGGACGTGGTCTTCTCCGGCGACCAGGTCGAGGGGCCGGCTGCCGGTGGAAGTCCGGAGTTCGACACGGTGGCTGCGGTTCGGTCTGATGACGCCGGTGGCGCCGTCCGGCCTCCAGGTGAGGTCGACTTCGGCCCCGAACCGCGTCCGCGCCCCCCGCAGTTCGCCGCTCGGGTACTCCTTCGGCAGCGCGGGCAGCAGGACCAGCCGGTCAGGGGTCGACTGCACGAGCGTCTCGAGGAGCACGGCGGGCAGGGTGTGGGCCGCGTCGGCGTTGTAGACGTGCCGGTTCGGGTAGTGAGCGCTCATCAGCGAGGCGTGGAAGAAGTCGCCGTCGAGGACCTGGCCGAGGGCGTGGGCGACACGCTCGCCGTCCCGGAGCCGGGCCGCGACGAGCGCGTGGTGGAGGTGCCCGTGCGCGGAGTCGTTCTCGGCGCCGCGCAGTTCGAGCGCCCGGCGGGCGGCCGCGGCGAGGTCCGGAGTGTCGTAGGGGGTGATCTCGTCCAGCGGCCAGACGCCGTGGAGGTGGCTGAGGTGGCGGTGGTCGTAGGTGTCCCCGAGGCCCGGCCACGCCCATTCGGCGAGGGCGCCGTCGGCGTTGACGCGGTGCGGCGGGAGGCGGTCGGCGAGGGTCCGCCAGCGCTCCGCGTCGGGGCCGGGGTGGTACTCGGCCGCCGTCAGCAGGGCGTGGCGGGCCGCCGAGAGGTCCATGGCGGCGTTGACGGTGGCCCAGCTCGCGTTGGCGGGCCGGTTCTCGGGTGAGTAGGAGGGGACGACCAGCAGATGCCCGTCGTCGTCGGTACGGGTGAGGAAGTCCTCGTAGAACAGGGTGAAGTCCTCGTAGAACAGGGCGACTTCGGCGAGGACGGCGGCGGTGCGCGGGTCGCGCTCGCCGCGTGTCTCGTCGTGGTCGACGAGCGGTTTGAGCAGCCAGTCGGCGCCCGCCGTCCACAGGTGCAGCGGGTATTCCCGGCTGAAGTGGTACGCGTAACCTGTCTCGCCGTTGGTGTGCGGGGGCGCTACGACGCCGCGTGCGCCGAAGACGGCCCGGGCGTTCTCCCGCCAGTGGCCGAGTTGGCGGTGGATCAGTGCCGCGTGCGCCTCGGTGACCTCGGGGAGCGCGCCGGCCGCTGCTGAGGCGGTCTGGAGGTTGAGGTTGGCGTCGGTGGTGAACGCGCCGGACCACGCCGTGTTCCAGTCGCCGGTCCACAGGCCGGTCAGCCGCGGCGGGAGCATGCCGCTGGAGCTGAGCAGGTGGTAGGGGCCGGCGGCGAAGGGCTGCACCCCCTGCCGCTCCCGCCCGTCGGTGAAGTCCTCGGCGGCCGTGGTCTCGCCCGCGAGCAGCCGGTCCTGCACGTCGGCGAGCCGGTGGGCCGGCTCGGGCGGCCGGGCGTGTTCGCTGCCGTTGGGGCGTACGAGAGTGTGGTGGTTGACGATGACGCGGTCGTCGTCCGGATCACCGAACACCATTGCGCCATGGCGGCCGTTGCCCCGCAGGAAGGCGTCCTCCCAGCGGCTGGCGGGAAGGGGCTCCCACGTGCCATGAACAGGTCCGTTGTTCATGGCCGCAGCACCGCCGCCCCGTATCGGCCGAGCGTGAGCCCGCCCGTGATCGTCTCGTCCGTGAGCAGGTCCAGGTGCGTGCCGGGGACCTCGACCGTGACCGGTTCACGCCCGTGGTTCAGCACGAAGAGCAGCTCGCCGCGCCGGACCGCCTCCACCCCGGCGGGCAGCCCGTCGAGCACCGGCCGCACGCCCGCGCCGGCCGCGATGCCCGCGAGCAGCTCGCGCAGCGCGTCCGGCTCCGGCAGCGTGGAGACGTACCAGGCCTGCCCCTTGTTGAGCACGGCCGGGAGCCCGTCGAGTTCCCCGCCCTTGTAGCGGGCGGCCACCGTGTCCGGCTCGGCCTCCAGCTCCTCGGACCACAGGGTGCCCCGGAAGCCGCCGCGGCCACCGTCGCACTCGACGGTCTCGCCCGCGTCCAGCGGCCACCACTCGTGCAGCGTGCGGATGCCGAAGAGGTCGCGCAGCCGCGCGTCCATGCCGCCGGGCCGCACCCGGTCGTCCTGGTCCGCGACGCCGGTCAGGAAGCCGCAGACGAGGGTGCCGCCTTGGCGGGCGTACGCGAGGAGGTTCTCGACCGCGGCGTCCGTGAGCAGGTAGAGCTGCGGCACGAGCACACACCTGTAGCCGGCCAGGTCGTGCTCGGGGTGGGCGAAGGCGGCGGTGAGGTGTGCCTCCCAGAGGGCGCGGTGCCAGGCGCCTACGACGGACGGGTAGTCGGCCTCGGTGGAGAGCCGGCCGTCCTGCGCGCCCGCCCACCAGGAGTGCCAGTCGTGCAGGATCGCGATGTCCGCGTTCGTCCGGCTGCCCGCCACCGCCTCGCCGATGCGGGCGAGTTCCCCGCCGAGCTGCTTGACCTCCTGGAAGGTGCGGCCCTCCTCCCCCGCGTGGCTGACCATGCCGGAGTGGAACTTCTCCGCGCCCTGACGGGACTGCCGCCACTGGAAGTAGCACACGGCGTCCGCCCCGCGCGCCACGGCCTGGAGGGACCACAGGCGGTTCAGGCCGCGCGGCTTGGGGTGGTTGACACCACGCCAGTTCACGGGGCCCGCCGCCTGCTCCATGAGCATCCAGGGGCCGTGGGCCTGGGAGCGGGTCATGTCCTGGACCATGGCGCCGTTCCGGGCGCCCAGCGGATCGCGCGGATCGGGATAGATGTCGACCGAGACGACGTCCTCCTCCTCGGCCCAGCGCCAGGCGTCCTGCCCGAACCACATCGGCATGAAGTTGGTGGTGACCGGGATGTGCGGGGTGTGGCGGCGCACGATGTCGCGCTCGGCGACGTAGCACTCCAGCAGCATGTCGGAGGTGAAGCGGCGGAAGTCCAGCACCTGGGTGGGGTTCTTCATGTAGTGGGGCTGCCGGGGCGGCAGGATGCCGTCCCAGCTGTCGTAGCCCTGGCTCCAGAAGGCGGTGCCCCAGGCGGTGTTCAGTGCGTCGAGCGTGCCGTACTTCTCGCGGAGCCAGCGGCGGAACGCCGCCGCCGCCTCGTCGCCGTAGTCGAACGTGCAGTACTCGTTGTTGATGTGCCACATCGTGAGGGCCGGGTGGCCGCCGTAGCGGGCCGCCAGGTCCTCGGTGATGGCGGCGGCGTAGCGCCGGTAGGTGGCGCTGGAGTGCGAGAAGTGCTGCCGGCCGCCCCACCACTCGGTGCGGCCGTCCTCGGTGCGGGGCAGGGTGTCCGGGTGCAGACGGCCCATCCACGGCGGGGGCGAGGAGGTGGGGGTGGCCAGGACGACTCCGATGCCGTTCGCGTGCATCAGGTCCATCAGCGTGTCCAGCCAGCCGAACTCCCGTGCGCCCGGGTGGGGTTCGAGCTTCGCCCAGGAGAAGACACCGAGGGTCACGGAGTTGACCCCCGCGTCCTTCATCAGCCGGACGTCCTCGTGCCAGGTCGCCTCGGGCCACTGCTCGGGGTTGTAGTCGCCACCGAAGAGGATCCGCCCACCGGTGGCGGCACTGAGGTCCGGCATCAGGCGGGCTCCCCGTACTGGATGCCGCGTCCGTTCGTGGCCAGGTAGACACGGCCGTGGACGCGCGGGTCACCGGTGATGGCGTCGCCGATGTACCCCCACTGGTGGGCGTCGTCGTTGATCCGCACCCACGTCTTCGCCTCGTCGTCGGAGCGGAAGACGGCGGTGATGCTCTGCGTCGAGCCGACCTGGTAGATCGCCGGGTAGCCGGCGCCGTCGGCTGCCTTGCCGAAGCCGAGGACGTACGAGGCCCGGCAGCTGCTGACCTTGGAGAAGCCGGCACCGCCGTCGGTGGAGCGGTACAGCCCGTTTCCCTTGGTGCTGAGCCACAGGTCGCCGGAGCGCCCGGGGGCAGCGACCAGCTTGAACTGGGTGTCGCCGGACGGGAGCCCGGTCGCACCCTTCGCGAACGTCAGGCCACCGTCGGAGCTGACGTACACCGTTCCCGTGTCGGTGTCGAACGTGTAGAAGCGTGCCGGGTCGACCGGGTCGGCGACCGGTGTGGCGCCCTTGGGGTACGAGGAGACCTCGGACCAGGTCGCGCCGTTGTCGGTCGAGCGCTGCGCCGGGTACCTGGTGCCGTCCCAGTGCACGAAGGTCCACAGCAGCACGCTGCCGTCGGCGTTGGTGGCGATCGGTCCCGGAGCGTCCTTGGCGATGGCGGGCTGGGCCGGGAAGGGTGCCCAGGTCTGACCGCCGTCGTCGGAGTAGGCGCCGTTGCCGTGGTCGCCCCAGCCCGAGCGGACGACGTACGACGGCTTCCGCGCGGCCTGCGCGAGTCCCGTGGCGGTCCCGAACACGGGGTTCGTCGACATGCCGCGCGACGGCGACGCCGTGAGCCGGTCGTGGTAGAGCACCCCGATGTCGCCCGACCCGCTGATCAGGTGCGCCGTTCCGGTCGGGGGTGAGATCAGCTGGCGTACGGCCGTCTCCTCCAGGCCGCGGATCTGCGGGGCCCAGTGCGTGAGGTCACGGGTGCCGTAGAGGGTCGCGCCGGTGCCGTGGACGATGTGCAGGGAGTCGTACGGGTCGAGGGCGAGCGCCTGGATCCACCAGCCGAACTTCGGCTTGTCCGCGCCGAACGTGAGGAAGGGGGTCTCGGAGACGTCGAGGACGGCCTTGTCCTTCAGGGACGTCCAGGTGCGGCCGCCGTCGGTGGTCCGGTACAGCGTGTCGACCTCGGCCCAGCGGTTGTTGGTGGAGACGACGACGGTGCCGGGGCGCCGGGCGTCGACGGCGACCCCGCCGTAGCCGAACGTGTCGGCCGAACCGTCACTCGCGGTGCCGCCCGGCTTGGCGGGGGTGACCTCGGTCCACTTGCCGCTCGTGGCGTGGAGCTTGTGCACGCTGCCGTCCGACTGGCCGTTGGGGCCGGGAGCGTTGGCGTACGTCACGTACAGCGCACGGGTGTGGCAGTCGTAGGCCGCCCGGATCGGCACCTTGGCGGCGGTGCCGGTGGGCTGACCGGGCACGGCCTGCCAGGTGGTGCCGTCGCTGGTGCGGTACAGGTTCGCCGAGCTGCCGTCGGAGTCGCCCCAGCCGGCGTAGACGGTACGGCCGGCGGCGACGAGAAGAACGACGCCCTGGCCGGACGCGGAGGGAGAGGGCGGGAAACCGGGCGCGGCTGCCCAGGTGGCCCCCCGGTCCGTCGACTTCAGCAGCCCGTCGTGCCGGGTGCCCAGCCACAGGGTGTCGCTGTTCCGCGGGTCGACCAGCAGCCGCTCCCCCGCGCCCCGGCCGTCCTCGTTGGCGCCGAGCTTCACGCTGAGGTCGGTGCGCTTCCAGGTGGCGCCGCGGTCCTCGGAGCGCAGCACGGCTCCGTTGCCGGCCCAGGACTGGGTGTAGGTGCCGAGGGCGAGGTAGAGCCGGTCGGGGTGGGTGGGATCGACGGCCATGGCCTCGACGCCGAGGAGGTTCCAGTCGTCCCATCCCATGTGGTCGATGAGGGGGGTCCAGTGGGCGGCGCCGTCGTCCCAGCGGTAGGCACCGCCGATGTCGGTACGGGCGTAGGCGAGGCCGCGCACGCAGGGGTGGAACAGCACACCGGTGATGAAGCCGGTGCCGCCGATGACGGCGTTGCGCCAGCGGTACGCCTGGCCGGCGACGGTCGTGGCGGTCTCGGCGGCATGCGCGCGCCCGGGGAGGAAGGGGACGGTGGTGAGCGCGGCGGCGGCCGCGGTTCCGGCAAGGACGGCACGTCTGCTCAGGGAGTGGGACGCGTGCATGGCTTACCTCGTTGTGTGCGCTCGGGGAGATCCCGGAGGAGGGGGAAGGTGAGACGCTGACGGGTGCCGTGGCCGACCGCGGGGCAGGAAAAGGCCGGCCACGGCGGGACTGAGGAGCGCCGGGCGTCAGCCCTTGACGGCTCCGGTGAGCATGCCCTTCTTGAAGTGCCGCTGGACGAAGGGGGAGGCGACGGCGACGGGGATCAGGGCGAGGACCATGACCGCCATCTGCAGTCCCAGGGACGAGAGTTGACCGGTGCGGACCGCCTGCTGGAGGCCGGTCGGCGCCTCGGTGTTCTTCTGGACCAGCTGGATGAGCACGTTCTGCAGCGGCATCATCTGCCGGCCGGTGAGGTAGATGGAGGCGTTGAACCAGGCGCTCCAGTACCCGACCGCGTAGAACAACGAGATGACGGCCAGCACGGCCCTCGACAGCGGCATGCTGATGGTCAGCAGGATGCGCAGGTCACTGGCCCCGTCGATGCGGGCGGACTCGGTGAGTTCGGGGGAGATTCCCATGAAGAAGGCCCGCAGGACGAGGATGTTGAAGACACTGACCGCGCTCGGCAGGATCAGCGACAGATAGGTGTCGGTGAGCCCCAGTGACTGCACCAGAAGGTACGTCGGGATGAGGCCGGCCCCGAAGAACATGGTCGCCATCATGGTCATCAGGAAGAACCGGTGGCCCAGAGTGCCCCGCCGGGACAGGCCGTAGGCCGCGAGGACCGACACCGTCATCGAGAACAGCGTGCCGAAGAGCGTGACGCCGACCGAGACCATGATCGCCCGGCTGACCTGGCCGCCGCTGAGCAGTACCGTGTAGTTGACGAAGGTGATGCCCTGGGGGATCACGACCAGACCGCCGACCCGGTCGATCACGGGTTTGGGAGAGAGGCTGGTGACGATCACGATCCACAGCGGACCGAGGACCCCCAGACAGCACAGCAGAAGGAATCCGCCCTTGGCGGTGAGTCCGGCCTTGCTGGGCGGCTCCTCCCACACGGGGCGGGCGGGTGCCTTGAGGCTGCGGATGAGCGTCGTGTTGAGGCTCACTTCTGATACACCCCCTGCTCGCCGAGCAGATGCGCGACCCTGTTCGCGCCCAGGACGAGACACACTCCGATGACTCCCTTGGCGAGGCCGACCGCGGCCGCGTAGCTGAAGTCGCCGTTCTGGATGCCGATGTTCCACACGTAGGTGTCGAGGACCTCGCTGGCCCCGGCACCGACCGCGTTCCGCTGGAGCAGGAACTGCTCGAATCCGACGCTCAGCGCGTCGCCCACCCGCAGGACCAGCAGCAGTGCGATCACCGGGCGCAGCGCGGGCAGCGTCACGTGCCACATGCGCCGCCAGCGCCCCGCGCCGTCCAGGGCGGCGGCCTCGTACAGATCGGTGCTGACGGCGGCCAGCGCGGCGAGGAAGACGATGATCCCCCAGCCGGCGTCCTTCCACACGGCTTGCGCGATGACCATGTACTTGAACAGGCTCGCGTTGGTCATCAGGTCGAAGCCGCTCCACCCGTGGTTCTCCAGGGTCTGCGCGATGATGCCCGCACCGCCGAACATCTGCTGGAAGACGGTGACCACGAGGACCCACGAGAAGAAGTGCGGCAGATACATGATCGCCTGCGCCACGGCCCGCACCCGGGGCCGGATCACGCTGTTTATGACCAGCGCGAGGGCGATGGGTATCGGGAAGAACAGCACCAGTTGCAGCACGAACAGCACGATGGTGTTCTTCGCGGCGCCCCAGAAGAGCGGGTCGTCGATCATCCGCGAGAACTGTTCCACGCCGACCCAGGGGCTGTGGAAGATCGCTGTGGCGCCGTTGCTGGAGGCGTACGGGTCGTAGTCCTGGAAGGCGACGACGTTGCCGAGCAGCGGGACGTAGTTGAAGATCAGGAGCAGGACGATGACGGGCAGCGTCATCAGGATGAGCGCGCGGTCGCGGCGCCACCGGACCCGGAAGGGAACCCTGCCGGCCTTGCCGGCCCCGCGCGGCACGCTCTGCCTCACGGTGGCTGCGGCGACCGCGGCCGTCGGTTCCTCGACGGCCGCAGAGGGACGTGTCCCGTCTGGCCTGCTCCCGGCCGTGAGGGACATCAGTTGCCACTGCCGTTCTTGTCGAGGAGCTGCTTGTACCAGTCGCGCAGCTTGTCGCCGCCGGAGGACTTCCAGGTGGAGATGGCCTGCTGTACGTCGGACAGCTTCTTGTTGCCGCGCACGTAGTCGATCTCCAGTTGCTCGAACTGGCTGGAGAGGTTGGCGTAGCGGCTCGGCTCGATGATGTTCATGCCGTAGGTGGACGTCTTCTTCACGAAGGCACCCTGCCGCTGCTGCCACTCGACCTGCTTGCGGGTGATCTCGGGGAAGTCGGGGTGGGCGAGGTAGGGAGCCGGGGCCGCCAGCATCACCCAGGCGTTGTTCACCTCCTGGTTACCCAGGTCGTTCTTGACCGGGACGCCGTTCTTGACGGTGTAGTGGGTGCCCTCGACGCCGTAGTCGACGAACATCCGTTCCTTGGTGCCGTAGGGTGCTGCCGCGAAGTTGGCGGCGGCCAGCGCGTTCTCGATCGTCTCCTTCGAGGCACCCTTGCGGATCATCGACCAGATGCTGGCGGGCGGGGCGGCGTACAGCGTCGGGGTGCCGCCGCCGGCGCCGAAGTAGTCCATGCCGTCGATCTGGAAGCCGGGGTTGGACTTGGCCTGTTGGGCGGTCAAGCCGTACCAGCCGGACATGTCGTTGTTGAAGACCAGGATCTGCCCGGCGGTGAACCGCTGGCTGGGGTCTCCCGTGTTCGCCCTGTCGTCGGGATGGACCACGCCCGCGTCGAACAGCTTGCGGACCCACTCCAGGTGTTCGAGGTACTCGGGGTGCTCGATGCGGTACGTCAGCTTGCCGTCGGCCCCGATGTTCCAGCCGAGCGGCCCGGCGGGGAGGACACCGAAGATGCCCGCCGCACTCCACCTCATGTCGCCGCAGGCCCACACCTTGGCCTTGGCGCTGGTGGCCTCCTGGGCCCAGCTGAGGAACTCGTCGGCCGACTTGGGAACGGTGTAGCCCTTCTTGTCGAAGATGTCCTTGCGGTAGAAGGGCACGATGTTGGGCACGGAGGCGGCGGGCATCGGGATGCCGCGCAGCGCGCCGCCGAAGATGCTCATGCGCCAGGAGTCGGACGGTATCGCGGCCAGGTTCGGGTACTTCTTGACCTTGTCGCCCGCCAGGTAGGGGCCGAGGTCCATGAACTTGGCGGTGACCGCGCTCGGAATCTTGCCGACCAGTTCCCAGCTGGGCACGACCACCATGTCCGGTATGGAGCTGGAGGCGAGAACGGCGCCGAGCTTCTCACCGTAGGTGTTGCCGTCCTGGTTCTGCCAGGTGATCTTGGTGCCCGCCGCCGCGTCGAGTGCCTTGTAGTACGCGCAATCGGGCTTCGGCGGGGTGCCCCAGAGCGGGGACATGATCGTGAAGGGGGCGCCGGTGCCGAGCTTGTCCGGGACCGACGCGGCAAGGGACGCGAGATCGACCTTGCTGGTGAAACCGGCGGCCGACCCGTTCTTCGACGGAATGTCCGGCTTGGCGACCGTGCTCGGGACGTACGTCGGGAGCATCTTGTCCGCGGCCTTGCGCGACGTGGTGCCCTCACGCGAACCGCTTTCCGAACCGCCGCAGGCGGCGAGCAGGGGCATCCCTCCGGCCACAGCTGCGGCGACCGCCGTGGAGGCGAGGAAGCTTCTCCGGCTAGGTCCGGAAGAGGCGGAAGCGGAGTTCGGCGTCATTGCGTCAACCCTTCGTGGCACACCAGGACACCCGGCGGGAGAGCCGTCGGCTGCGGTGTCTCGAGTGGAACTTGGCTGAGCTGAAGCGGCGGTGACATCGGAGGGGTGGTGAGCACGCTGAGCGGGCCCTCTGCAGTCGAAGCGCTTCGATGTTGCTGTGAGGTTAAGTGAACACCGGGGGGCGCACAAGGGTCGCATCCAAGATTCCTCCGGGGGTGTCGAGGCATCGGCCGGACCGGTCGGGAGGCTTGAAATCACGGTGAGGAAACGGAGTTGTTGCGCCTGGGTGTCTTGACACCCGCCGGGACCTCGAATGAGCATCGAAGCGCTTCGAAAGCGTCCCGCCGCTCGATTTCCGAAGGAGCACCACGTGACTGCACAGACCCCGCCGGCGCTCCCTTTCCGGGATACGCAGCTGCCGTTCGCGAAGCGCATCGAGGACTTGGTGGAGCGGCTGACGCTCGACGAGAAGATCGCGTTCCTGCACCAGTTCGTGCCCGCCGTCGAGCGCCTCGGCATCGCCGCGTTCCGCACCGGCCAGGAGGCGCTGCACGGAGTGGCGTGGATGGGCCCGGCGACGGTGTTCCCGCAGGCGGTCGGGCTCGGCGCGACCTGGAACGAGGACCTGGTGCGCCGGGTCGGCGAGGCGGTGTCCAAGGAGGTCCGTGCGATGCTCGCCCGTGACGAGCGCGTCGGCCTCAACGTCTGGTCGCCCACGGTCAACCTGCTGCGCCACCCGCTGTGGGGCCGCAACGAGGAGGGCTACTCGGAGGACCCCGCGCTGACCTCGGCGATCGCGACGGCGTACACGCGGGGCCTGCGCGGCGACCATCCGACGTACTGGCGCACCGCCCCGGTCCTCAAGCACTGGCTCGCCCACAACAACGAGACGAACCGTGACACCACCTCCTCCTCGGTCCGTCCACGGGTGCTGCACGAGTACGACCTGCGGGCGTTCCACGAGGCGGTCCAGGCGGGCTCGGTGGCGGGGGTGATGCCCGCGTACAACCTGGTCAACGGCCGCCCCAACCATGTCTCGCCGTATCTGCGCGAGCACCTGCGCCGCTGGAGCGACCAGGAGCTGATGGTCTGCTCCGACGCGGGGGCGCCCTCCAACCTGGTCGACTCCGAGCACTACTTCGACACCCACGAGGAGGCGACGGCCGCGGCGATCCGGGCCGGCGTCGACAGCTTCACCGACCACGGCACGGACAGCTCGACGATCGTCGCGCGGATCAAGGGCGCGCTGGTGAAGGGGCTGTTGAACGAGGAGGACATCGACCAGGCGGTGCGCCGGCAGCTCTCGGTGCGGTTCCGGCTGGGCGAGTTCGACCCGCGCCTCGACCCGCACGCGGGGACCCGGGACTTCGACACGCCGGCCCATCGGGCGCTCGCCCAGGAGGCCGCGGAGCAGGCGGTCGTGCTGCTGCAGAACGACGGCCTGCTGCCCCTCGCCGACGGCGTGCGCGTCGCGGCGGTCGGGCTGCTCGCCGACGAGTGCAAGCTCGACTGGTACAGCGGCACCCTGATCCACCGGTCCACACCCCTGGAGGGCCTGTACGAGCGCTTCGGCGCCGATCGGGTGGACTTCGCGGAGGGCGTGGACCGGGTACGGCTGAAGACCTCCGCCGGTGCGTATCTGCGGGTGCCCGTGGCCGACGCCGACGACGAGGTGCGCGGCGCGGAGGGGGCTCTGGACCCGGCGCTGTTGCAGGGCCGCACGGACCTGCCGCCGCTCACCGCCGACGCGCAGGGCAGCGAACTCGCGCTGATCGACTGGGGCGAGGGTCTGCTGACCTTCCGCGCCCCCGACGGGCGGTACCTCTCGGTCGCCGACGACGGGTATGTCCGCGCGTCCGCGGACCAGCCCGGCGGCTGGGTCGTCCAGGAGACGTTCCGCCTGGAACCCCATGGCAGCGGTCACCTCCTGAAGCACCTCGGGACGGGCGGGTACGTGTCGGTCGCCGCCGACGGCGTGAAGGTTGCCGAGGACCATCGGGAAGTCTTCGAACTGGAGGTCGTCGAGCGCGGCGAGGACGCGGTCACCCGGGCGGCGGCGGGCGCGGACGTGGTGCTCGTGTTCGCGGGCAACGACCCGCACCTGAACGGCCGGGAGACCGAGGACCGTACGACGCTGCGCCTGCCCGGTCACCAGGAGCGCCTGCTGCGCGCGGCCCGTGCCGCGAACCCGCGCACGGCGCTGGTGCTGGTCTCCGCGTACCCGTACGCGGTCGACCCGGCGGACCTCCCGGCCGTGCTGTGGACCGCGCACGGCGGCCAGGCCGCGGGCACCGCGCTGGCCCGGGTGCTGTCCGGTGACGTCTCCCCCGCGGGCCGTCTGCCGCAGACCTGGTACGCGGACGACGCGGCCCTGCCCGATCTGCTCGACTACGACGTGATCGGCAGTCGCCAGACGTATCTGTACTTCGAGGGCACGCCGCTGTTCCCGTTCGGGCACGGCCTGTCGTACGCCTCCTTCGCGTACGGCGACCTGGCCGCCCGGGTGGAGGACGGGCGGGTGGCGGTCTCCTTCACCGTGACCAACACCGGCGCGCGGGCCGCCGACGAGGTCGCCCAGGTGTACACCCGGGCCGTCGATCCGTCGGTCCCGCGTCCGCGCCGGGAACTGGTCGCCCACCGGCGGGTGCACCTGGCGCCCGGCGCCTCGGCGGAGCTGGCCTTCGAGGTGCCGTTGCGCGCCCTGGAGTTCTGGGACGTGGCGCACGGGCGGTGGCGGCTGGAGCCGGGCCGGTACGAGATCCTGGTGGGCGCGTCGAGCGAGGACATCCGGCTGCGGACGACGATCACACCGCCCGGTGAGCCGGCCGGGCCGCGCCCGGTGCGGGAACGGGGCCTGGAGGCCGCCGACTTCGACGAGCAGCGGGGCACGGTGATCGTCGACCGTACGAAGGTGTCGGGGGACGCCGTGACGCCCGTCGACGACGGGGAGGGTGAACTGCTCTTCCGCCGGTGCGACTTCGCGGACGGCGTGACGGGCGTGGCGGTGCGGGTGGCCGGCGAGGGCACCGTCGAGCTGTCGCTGGACGGGGGCGATGCGACGGCCGTGCCGACGCTCGCCGCGTCCACCGGCCCCTACGACTACACCACCGTGGACGCCGCGTTCACCGCTTCCGGTGTGCACGACGTCCGCGTCGGACTGCGTGGCCCGCTGCGGCTCGCGCACGTCGGCTTCTCCGCTTGAGGGTCCGGAGCAGGCCGACGCACCGACGGCCGGAGCCCCCGCACAGCGGGCTCCGGCCGTCGGCCTGAAGGTGGGGTCAGAGGGCGAGGCCCGTCAGCACCAGCACCCGCTCGTAGGTGTAGTCCTCCATGGCGAACCTCACGCCCTCGCGGCCGACGCCGGACAGCTTGGCACCGCCGTACGGCATCTGGTCGGCGCGGTAGGAGGGCACGTCGCCGATGACCACGCCGCCGACCTCCAGGGCGCGGTGGGCGCGGAAGGCGACCTGGAGGTCGTGGGTGAACACGCCCGCCTGGAGGCCGTACTTGGAGTCGTTGACGGCGGCGAACGCCTCGGCCTCACCGTCCACCTTCTGCACGGTCAGGACGGGCCCGAAGACCTCCTCGCAGGAGATGGTCACATCGGCGGGGACGTCGGTGAGGACGGTCGGCGCGTAGGAGGCGCCGTCCCGCTTGCCACCGGTGAGCAGCGTGGCGCCCGCGTTCACCGCCTCGTCGACCCAGGACTCCACGCGCTTCGCGGCGTCCTCGCTGACCAGCGGGCCGACATCGGTCGCGGCGTCGGAGGGGTCCCCGGTGACCTGGGCCTCGACGGCGGCGACGACGCGCGGCAGCAGCCGGTCGTACACCGCGGCGTCGGCGATGACGCGCTGCACGGAGATGCAGGACTGGCCGCCCTGGTAGTTGGAGAAGGTGGCGATGCGGTTCGCGGCCCAGTCCAGGTCCTCGTCGCTCGCGTAGTCGGCGAGCACGACGGCCGCGCCGTTGCCGCCCAGCTCCAGGGTGCAGTGCTTGCGCGGCACCGAGTCCATGATCGCGTAGCCGACCTTCTCGGAGCCGGTGAAGGAGATGACCGGCAGCCGCTCGTCCTGGACGAGGGCGGGCATACGGTCGTTGGGGACCGGCAGGATGGACCACGAGCCGGCGGGCAGCTCGGTCTCGGCCAGCAGCTCGCCGATGACCAGGCCGGACAGCGGGGTGGCCGGGGCGGGCTTGAGGATGATCGGGGCGCCGGCGGCGATGGCCGGGGCGACCTTGTGGGCGCACAGGTTCAGCGGGAAGTTGAACGGCGCGATACCGAGGACGACGCCCTTGGGGAAGCGGCGGGTCAGCGCGAGGCGGCCCTGGCCGCCGGCGTCGGTGTCGAGGCGCTGGGCCTCGCCGCCGTTGAAGCGGCGGGCCTCCTCGGCCGCGAACCGGAACACGGAGACGGCACGGCCGACCTCGCCGCGCGCCCACTTGATGGGCTTGCCGTTCTCCGCGGAGATCAGCTGCGCTATCTCCTCGCTGCGCTCCGCGAGCCGCTTCGAGACATGGTCGAGGGCGGCGGCGCGGACGTGGGCCGGGGTGGCGGCGAACTCGTCGCGCACGGCGTACGCGGCGGCCACGGCCTCCTCGACCTGCGCCTCGGTCGGGACGCTGACCTTGCCGACGAGCCTGCCGTCCCACGGGGAGGTGACGTCGAAGGTGGTCTCGCCGGTGGCCTGGCGGCCGGCGAGCCAGAAGGCGTGGGTGGAAGTCATAGCGTTCAGTCCCGGCCCTTCCGAGGTTGGCTGGTGCTTGGGGTTGCGTGGTCCACGGTAGGGCCGGGGCGGCGACGGGTCGTTTGTCCGGGCAGTCGCACTGCCCGGCCGGGCTTGGACGCCATGTACAGCGGGGCTGTCGTCACTCCCCCGCCGGTGCCGTGGCCTTGAGCGCCAGCCACAGTTCCATCCGGACGTCCGGGTCGTCCAGGGAGCGGCCCAGGATCTCCTCGACCCGGCGCATCCGGTAGCGCAGCGTGTGGCGGTGGACGCCGAGGTCGGCCGCCGCCGCGTCCCACTGGCCGTGGCGGGACAGCCAGGCCCGCAGGGAGGCGACCAGGTCGCCGCGGCCCGTCGCGTCGTGTTCGCGCAGGGCGCGCAGCAGTCCGTCCGCGAAGGCCCGTACGGCGTCGTCCTGGAGCAGCGGGAGCACCGATCCGGTCGCCAGCTCCTCGTGCTCGACCAGCGCCCGGCCGCGCCGCCGGGCCACCGAGAGCGCCTGTTCGGCCTGCTTGTAGGCGGCAGCGGCGGCGATCGGCCCGGCGGGGGCCGACATCCCGACCACCAGTTCGTCCTCGTCGGCGGCCGACTGCTCGCGGGCGGCGGCCCGGGCGGCCTGGACCGCCGGTGCGTACTCCTGGCAGGCGGCGACGGCCGCGCCCCCGTCGACGGCGAGGATCACGAGCCGGGCCTGACCCTCGGGCACGACGAGCACGGCCTCCCCGGAGCGGGCGGCGGCGGACTCCACCGTCTCCGCGAGCCCCTCCAGGGGGTCGCCGTCCGTGTCGGCCGCCGCGAGCGCGGCTGCGGTCTGCGGCGCGGTCGCCACGCGCGCGTGCCCGTCGGCGTGCGCCCGGGCGGCCGAAGCGGACGCCGACTCGGCGACGATCACCCGGAAGGGCGCGTCCAGGAGGTCGCCGTACAGGTCCCCGGCGACGGCACGGGCGTGGTCCGGCTGCCCGGCGAGCAGCATCCGCAGCACGGCCGCGCCGATCCGCTGCTCGGCGGCGTGCAGGGACCGGGAGCGTTCGGTGGTGAGGGTCAGCAGGGCGATGGCGGAGTGCACGGCGTACCGCTCGGCGGTGCCCAGCGGGGCGGCCGTGCCCACGGCGAGCGCGGCGCGCGGGCGGCGCCCGGTGCCGAGGGAGTGCAGCTCGATGCGGTCCTCGCCGTTCGGCCCGCCGACCACGGAGCTGGCCGGCGCGGGGCGCTCCCGCAGCCGTTCCACGTCGGGGGTGAGGCGTGCGGCGCGGCGCCCGGCCCACTCGGGCGCGGCGGCGACGACGGCGCCGGACGCGTCGTAGAGCGCGGCCCAGCCGTCGACCTGGGCGGCGAGCGCGGCGAGCAGTCCCTCCGGGCCGTCGCTGAGCGCCTGCCTGGTCAGCTCGCGCTGTGCGGCGAACCCCGCGGTCACGGCCCGGTACTGGTCGGCGGCGAGCGCGGCGGAGACGGCCTTGCTGATGGCGAGGAAGGGGGTGCGGCGGGGCACCTCCAGCAGCGGGAGCCCCTCCTCGCGGGCCGCGTCCACGAGTGCCTTGGGGACCTCGTCGTAGTTGACGCCCACGGCGAAGCCGAGGCCGACCACGCCCGCGCCCACCAGCCGCTTCACATAGCGGCGCATGGCCTCCGGGTCCTCCGCGTCCAGCTTGAGCGCGGTGATGAGCAGCAGCTCGCCGCCCTCCATGTAGGGCACGGGGTCGGCGAGCTCGCTGACGTGCGCCCAGCGGACGGGGACGTCCAGGTGGTCCTCGCCCGCGCGCACGGTCAGCTTGAGCGCGGAGTGGTGGACGAGCGAGGCGAGGGTGAGGGGCATGGGGCCTTCGGGTCGTGGGTGATCGTCGTGATCTGTGCGATCTTTGTGATCGTCGTGATCCTTTGGCCGCCGCGTATGAACGACCTATGCCGATTCTGCCTCACCGTACGGTCGCCGCGGGCCCGGATCCCCGTCAGTTCCGAAGATCGACCAGAAGTGGCGGGGCGTGCTCGCCCTTCACGTTCGTCAGGGAGAGCACGGCGTGCCCCGGCGGCACCGCGTGCGCCAGTTCGGACGCGGACCACCGCTCGCGCTCTACCTGGCGGACGGTCACCGCGCGCGCGGTCGGCGCGTGGCCGGTGATCACCCGGCGCAGCATGTGCAGGGCCTTGCCCGCCGGGGTCTCGGCGATGATCTGCCGGTCGGTGACGTCCCGCGTCTCGGTCCACTCCTTGCCCCACACCTCGGCGAAGTCCTGGCCGTCCCAGGGGGTGAGCCCGGACAGCGCCATCCGGCACCCGGTGGCGCCGAGCAGGGGCCCGCGCAGCGGCCGGGGCACGTCGTCGAGCGTGCGCAGGGTGAGGACGACACCGGCGTTCGAGGACCTGAGCCGCTGGATGCCGCGGACGGCCTCGGGCGTCACCACCCCGCTCGCGTCGTCGAGGAGCAGGCAGGCGAACAGGGACCGGTCCTCACGGGTGGCGACACTGGCGGTGAACTGGGCGAGCACCAGTCGCGCGAGGATCCGCGAGGCGTCGGCGTGACCGCGCTCGGGCAGGTCGATACGGACCCGCACCGGGTGGTCGAGGGCGCGCAGGGAGAACGGCCGGGTCTGCCCGGAGGTGTCGAAGAACGGGGCGAAGGCGGGCCGGTCGAGCAGCGCGACCCGGTCGGCGAGGACCCCGCCGACGTCGCCGGGGTGCCGGGACTGCCGTTCCCGGGCGTCCAGTTCCCGTAGCAGGGCGTCCTGCCCGGTGTCCTGCAGGGCCTTCCGCAGGGCGGCGAGGGGCCCGGGCGCGCCGTCGAGGAGCTCGCGCAGCTCCGGTACGGACGGGAAGCGCCCGTGGACGGCCCGGTAGGGCCCGAGGAGCTGGGCGAGGACGGTGGTGGAGCGGCGGCTGTCCCCGCCGGGGTGCGGGTCGGCGAGGTCGCCGACGAGCGCCTCGGCGAGCACGGCCGCCGCCTCGTCCGGGTCGGTGGTGCCGCCGTACAGGTCCAGGTCGTACACGGACTCGGGGTGTCCGACGCGTACGACGACGTCGTAGGCGTCCGCCGGTCCGAGCCCGGCGCCGGCCGCCCCGACCACGACGACGGCGGCCCGCCCGGTGAGCGCGTGCAGGCACAGCGACTCGGCGAGCGGCCACACCAGCGAGCTGGTCTTGCCGGACCCGGCGGGTCCCACGGCGACCAGGGAGGTGGCGAGCAGATCGGGGCCGAGGGCGAGTCCGCTGCCGCGGTAGGCGTAGGGGTTGCGGGGGTCGTCGACGGCGGTGCCGAGCCGGACCTGGCCGGTGAACAGGTCGTGCCGGGCGAGCCGGGCGGGCAGGTCGCGCTCCCCGGAGGGGTGTGGGCAGGCGGCGGCGCCGTGCTTGAGCACCGCGCTGGTGAACGTGGTGAGGTCGTGCCGGCCGCTGAGCACACCCTGCCAGGCGCGGGTGATGCGGGCGTGGTCGACGTCGCGCATGAGCCCGGCGTGCGCGTCGGCGGCGAGCCGGTCGGCGGCCTCGTGCGCCCCTGCGGCGCGGAGCTGGTTGAACCGGGCGGGGTCGTCCTCGGGCGCCGGGGGCTTCTCGGCCATGGGGGCGGCGGCGCGCCAGGCGGGCGGTCCGAAGCGGCGCCAGACCTCGCCCCAGCGGCCGAGCTTGCCGACGGTGAGCATGATGGCGAGGGCGATGACCGTGTAGTAGCCGTACCAGAGGACGGCGTTGCCGACGCGGTCGTTGCTGTGCCGCCAGGAGTCGGGGGTGAACAGGTCCAGCGGTACCACCCACCAGCCGCCGAGGTAGCCGTTCCACAGCAGCGACCAGATCAGCCAGCCCACCAGGAACGCGATCAGCGCGCCGCTGAGCAGCTGCCGGGTCGGGGTCCGCTCGGGTTCCTGTGCGGGCCGTGGCCGGTGCCCGAAGCGCCACACGCCGGGCAGCGCGGGTGGCCGGGGCGCCCGCAGCCAGGCCAGGAACGCCGAGCCGTCCGGCCGCGGCGGCGGCCCGGGGGCGTGCGCCGGGCGGGGCGGCACCGGGGGCGGCCCCGCCGGACGCGGCACGGGGTCGGCCCGCGTGATCCGTGCGTCCTGCGTTCCGTCGCTGTCCATCGCCGTTGCCCCCTGACCAGCCGCTCCGTCCACCATCAGCGAGTCAATCTAACGTCCCCGCAAGGGGAGTTCACCGCATACGCGACCGGGTGTCCGGTGACGCGTCCCCTTCCGTGGTGTCCACCGCTATGTCCACGGCGGACAAGCGGGCGTCCGCAAGGCGCCCACATGGAGCATGCCCACCCTTCGCGGCCCGCCTTAGCCTGCGAGAAAAGAGGCAAGCGTCCGAAAAACACCCTCGTCACACACACTCGTCGACAAGACCGTCGACGACACCCCCGTCGACAAGACCGTCGACCCGCCCGAACGCAAGATCATCAGGGAGCCCCCATGACCGCACTTCCGCAGGAGCGCCGCGTCGTCACCGCCATCCCCGGCCCGAAGTCGCTCGAGCTGCAGGCCCGTCGCACCGCCGCGGTCGCCCAGGGCGTGGGCTCCGTGCTGCCGGTGTTCACCACGCGCGCGGGCGGCGGGATCATCGAGGACGTCGACGGCAACCGGCTGATCGACTTCGGCTCCGGTATCGCCGTGACGTCCGTGGGCGCCTCCGCCGAGGCCGTCGTACGCCGGGCGTCGGCACAGCTCCAGGACTTCACGCACACCTGTTTCATGGTCACGCCGTACGAGGGCTACGTGGCCGTCGCCGAGGCGCTGGCCGAGCTCACGCCGGGTGACCACGCCAAGAAGTCCGCGCTGTTCAACTCGGGCGCCGAGGCGGTCGAGAACGCCGTCAAGATCGCCCGCGCGTACACCAGGCGCCAGGCGGTCGTCGTCTTCGACCACGGCTACCACGGCCGCACCAACCTCACGATGGCGCTGACGGCCAAGAACATGCCGTACAAGCACGGCTTCGGCCCGTTCGCGCCCGAGGTCTACCGGATGCCGATGGCCTACGCCTACCGCTGGCCGACCGGCCCGGAGAACTGCGGTCCCGAGGCCGCCGCGCAGGCCATCGACCAGATCACCAAGCAGGTCGGTGCGGACAACGTGGCCGCGATCATCATCGAGCCGGTGCTCGGCGAGGGCGGCTTCATCGAGCCGGCGAAGGGCTTCCTGCCCGCGCTGCGGAAGTTCGCCACGGACAACGGCATCGTCTTCGTCGCCGACGAGATCCAGTCGGGCTTCTGCCGCACCGGCCAGTGGTTCGCCTGCGAGGACGAGGGCATCGTCCCGGACCTGATCACGACGGCGAAGGGCATCGCGGGCGGCCTTCCGCTCGCCGCGGTCACCGGCCGCGCGGAGATCATGGACGCCGCGCACGCGGGCGGCCTGGGCGGCACCTACGGCGGCAACCCGGTCGCCTGCGCGGGTGCGCTCGGCGCGATCGAGACGATGAAGGAGCTCGACCTCAACGCGCGGGCGAAGGAGATCGAGGAGACCATGAAGGCCCGCCTGACGGCGATGGCCGAGAAGTTCGACGTGATCGGCGACGTCCGAGGCCGTGGCGCGATGATCGCGATCGAGCTGGTGAAGGACCGTACGACGAAGGAGCCGAACCCGGAGGCGACCTCGGCGCTCGCCAAGGCCTGCCACCAGGAGGGCCTGCTGGTCCTGACCTGTGGCACCTACGGGAACGTGCTGCGTTTCCTGCCGCCGCTGGTGATCGGCCAGGACCTGCTGAACGAGGGTCTGGACATCATCGAGCAGGCGTTCGCGCGCATCTGACCTCAACGTCAGAGCGTGTGAAGAAGGTGTGCGAGGTGGATGGCGGGTCGCGTTTCCGGCTGTCGGCGCGGTTTTTCCTGCCGTAGGTTCTTCACCGGATGAGAGATACACCCGCCCACAGGGGACTGTGGGCGGCACTGGGCCGGGGCCTCCCCAGCTTCGACCTGGTCGTGCCCTCGCGCACACAAGGAGCCTTCGGCTCCGGATCTCCTCGTGATCGGACGGCCGCACGCCCCAAACCCCCCGGGGCGGGCGGCACCCCGATCACCACGGCCGCCCCGGAACAACCCCCCCTGTTCCGGGGCGGCCGTCCCGCGTTCTGCCCCACCCGTTCAGCGGCGGCACCCGGTCACGGGAAGACCGGCCGACCTGGGAAGCTGAGTGGTGTGTCATCGCCCCGAGAAGCCGCCCGCCACCGCAGGTGGCCCGCCTGTGTCGTGGCCACCGCCGTCGTCCTCTTCCTCCTCCTCACCTGGCAGGTCGTCGCCCATGGCCCGCTCGCGCGGGCGGACCTGCGGCTGAGCGGACACCTGGTCCGTCCCGACCGGGTGTCCGGGGCTCTCGCCGACCTGGGGAACGTCTCCGTCGCCGTGCCGATCCTCGCCGTGGTGCTGGTGTGCGCCGCCAGGCTGGCCCGGCGTGCCGGTACGCGACGGTGGTGGCTGCCGTCCGTCGCCGCGACCGTCCTGATGGCCCTCGTCCCCGTGTTCGTCATCCCGGTCAAGCACCTCGTCGCCCGGCCGGGCCCACCCCTGATGGGCCCGGCCACCGGTTACTTTCCCTCCGGCCACACGGCCACCGCCGCCATCGCCTACGGTGCCGCGGCCCTCGTCCTGCGGCCCTGGCTGCGCACGTCCTACGCCCGCCGCGAAGTACTCCTCGCCTGCCTCGCCCTCAACCTCGCCGTGGCCTTCGGTCTGGTCCGCCACGGCTATCACTGGCTCCTGGACGTCGTGGCCAGTTGGTGTCTGGGCGCCGTGCTGCTGACCGGGCTCGCGGTGTTCCTCGGCCGACACGAGGGGCCGTAGGGATCGGCGCTCCCCGGCCGGCACGAGGGACCCCAGGGATCGGCGCTCCCCGGCCGGCACGAGGGACCCCAGGGATCGGCGTCGGGCCCTCAGCTGTCGAAGCCCAGGCCCAGTCGGTCCATGGTCCTCAGCCACAGGTTGCGCCGCCCGGCGTGCGCGTCCGCCCGCGCCAGCGACCACTTGGTCAGCGCGATGCCCGTCCAGGCGAACGGCTCCGGCGGGAACGGCACCGGCTTCCTGCGGACCATCCGAAGTTCCGTCCGCTCCGTGCGCTCCCCCGCCAGCAGGTCCAGCATGACCTCGGCGCCGAAGCGGGTCGCGCCGACGCCGAGGCCCGTGTAGCCGGCCGCGTACGCCACCCGCCCCTGGTGGGCCGTGCCGAAGAACGCCGAGAAGCGCGAGCAGGTGTCGATCGCGCCGCCCCACGCGTGGGTGAAGCGGACGCCCTCCAGCTGCGGGAAGCACGTGAAGAAGTGCCCGGCGAGCTTGGCGTACGTCTCCGGGCGGTCCTCGTACTCGGCGCGCACCCGGCCGCCGTACGGGTAGATCGCGTCGTAGCCGCCCCACAGGATGCGGTTGTCGGCCGAGAGCCGGAAGTAGTGGAACTGGTTCGCCGAGTCCCCGAGGCCCTGGCGGTTCCTCCAGCCGACCGAGGCCAGCTGGTCGGCGGTGAGCGGCTCGGTCATCAGCGCGTAGTCGTAGACCGGGACCGTGTACGGGCGGACGCGCCGCACCAGGTTCGGGAAGACGTTCGTACCGAGCGCGACCCGCCGCGCGCGCACCTCGCCGTACGGGGTGCGGACGGCCATGCCGGCGCCGTACGGCTTGAGGGTCAGGGCGGGCGTGTGCTCGTGGATGCGGACACCGAGCCGCAGGCAGGCGCGCTTGAGGCCCCAGGCGAGCTTCGCCGGATGCACCATGGCCACGCCCCGGCGGTCGTACAGGCCCGCCAGGAAGGTCGGCGAGTCGACCTGTTCCCGTACCGCGTCCGCGTCCAGGTACTCGACGCCGTCGGCGAGGCCCCGACGCTCCATCTCCTCGTACCAGTCCTTCAGTTCCCACGCCTGGTACGTCTCGGTCGCGACGTCGATCTCGCCGGTGCGCTCGAAGTCGCAGTCCAGTGAGTGGCGGGCGACCGCCTTCTCGATCTCGTCGAGGTTGCGGGCGCCCAGTTCCTGCAGCTTGTGAATCTCCTCCGGCCAGCGGGCGAGGCCGTTGGCCGAGCCGTGGGTGAGGGAGGCGGCACAGAAGCCTCCGTTGCGGCCGGAGGCGGCCCAGCCCACCTCACGGCCCTCCACCAGCACCACGTCCCGCCCGGGGTCGCGCTCCTTGGCGATCAGCGCGGTCCACAGTCCGCTGTAGCCGCCGCCCACCACCAGCAGGTCGCAGGTCTCGGCGCCGGTGAGCGCGGGCTCGGGGCGAGGACGGCCGGGGTCGTCCAGCCAGTACGGGACCGGCCGGGCTTCGGAGAGAGATGTCGTCCAACGGGTCATGGCGCTCGGGGCCATGATGTCAACTCCCCACGGAATTCCAGGAACAGGGATTACGCCTTCCGGCGCTTTCTGCGGTTGCCGGCGGCCATGGACGCCAGCACGAACAGGACGGCGACGATGAACATCGCCGTGCCGATCACATTGATCTGGACGGGCGTTCCGCGCTGCGCCGAGCCCCACACGAACATGGGGAAGGTGACGGTGGAGCCCGCGTTGAAATTGGTGATGATGAAATCGTCGAAGGAGAGCGCGAAGGCGAGCAGCGCACCCGCGGCGATTCCGGGCGCCGCGATGGGCAGCGTGACCCTCAGGAACGTCTGCACCGGGCCCGCGTAGAGGTCCTGCGCCGCCTGTTCCAGCCTCGGGTCCATCGACATCACGCGCGCCTTGACCGCGGTGACGACGAAGCTGAGGCAGAACATGATGTGCGCGATCAGGATGGTCCAGAAGCCCAGTTGGGCGCCCATGTTGAGGAACAGGGTGAGCAGCGAGGCCGCCATGACGACCTCGGGCATCGCCATCGGCAGGAAGATCAGCGAGTTCACGGCGCCGCGCGCGCGGAAGCGGTGGCGGACCAGCGCGAAGGCGATCATCGTGCCGAGGACCGTGGCGCCGATGGTCGCCCACACGGCGATCTGGAGGCTGACCGCGAGCGAGCCACACATCCCGGCGACGCCGCACGGGTCCTTCCAGGCGTTCGTGGAGAACTGCTGCCACTGGTAGTTGAAGCGGCCCGTCGGCTTGTTGAAGGAGAACACCGTGACGACGACGTTCGGCAGCAGGAGATATCCGAGCGTCAGCAGTCCGGCGATGACGACGAGATGGCGTTTGAGCCAGTTGACGAAGGTCATTTTTAAACGAGATCCTCCGTGCCGGACCTGCGGATGTAGACCGTGACCATGACGAGGATCGCTGCCATCAGGATGAACGAGAGGGCGGCGGCCTTCGGGTAGTCCAGGACGGTCAGGAACTGTGTCTGGATGACGTTGCCGACCATGCGGGTGTCGGTGGAGCCGAGCAGGTCCGCGTTGACGTAGTCGCCGGCGGCCGGGATGAAGGTCAGCAGCGTGCCGGAGACCACGCCCGGCATCGACAGCGGGAAGGTGACCTTGTGGAAGGTGGTGAAGGGCTTGGCGTACAGATCGCCGGCCGCCTCGTGCAGGCGCGGGTCGATGCGCTCCAGCGAGGTGTAGAGCGGCAGGATCATGAACGGCAGGAAGTTGTACGTCAGTCCGCACACCACCGCGAGCGGGGTGGCCAGCACGCGGTCGCCCGAGGTCCAGCCGAGCCAGTTGGTGACGTCCAGGACGTGCAGCGTGTTCAGGGCCCCGACGACCGGGCCGCCGTCCGCCAGGATCGTCTTCCAGGCGAGGGTGCGGATCAGGAAGCTGGTGAAGAACGGCGCGATCACCAGGATCATGACCAGGTTCCGCCAGCGGCCCGCCCGGAAGGCGATGAGGTACGCCAGCGGGTAGCCGAGGAGCAGACACAGCAGCGTCGCGGCGGCCGCGTACAGGACCGACCGCACGAACTGCGGCCAGTACGTGGACAGCGCGTCCCAGTAGGTGGCGAAGTGCCAGGTGACCTTGTAGCCCTGCTCCAGGGAGCCCGTCTGCACCGACGTGGACGCCTGGTAGACCATCGGCAGCGCGAAGAAGACCAGCAGCCACAGGATGCCGGGCAGCAGCAGCCAGTACGGAGTGAGGCGGCCCCGTCTGCGCGGGGGCTTCCCGCTCTCGGGGGCGGTGGGCGCGAGGGGCGGGGGCGCCTCGGTGAGCGTCGTCATCAGGCCGCCTCTTCCTCGACCGTCTCCACCCCGGCGTCGATGTCCTGAGCCGCGTCCAGGCCGAAGGTGTGGGCCGGGCTCCAGTGCAGGACGACCTGCGTGCCGGGCACCAGGCGGGGGTCGCGGTCGATGTTCTGGGCGTAGACCGCGAACTCGGGGCAGACCGGGCTGTCGACGACGTACTGGGTGGAGACGCCGATGAAACTGGCGTCGGCGATCGTGCCGGTGATGCGGTTGCGGCCCTCGGGGACCTCGCCCGCGTCGTCGGCGTGGGTGAGGGCGACCTTCTCGGGGCGGACGCCCACCAGCACCTTTCCGCCGCTTGTCGTCGGCGCGGAACAGCGCCCCTCGGGCAGGGTCAACGTGCCGCCGCCCGCCTTCAGGACGATCTCCTCGCCGTTCTTGGAGTCGACCTCGGCCTCGATCAGGTTGGAGGTGCCGAGGAAGTTGGCGACGAACGTCGTGCGCGGGTTCTCGTACAGGTCGGTGGGCGAACCGAGTTGCTCGACCCGGCCCGCGTTCATCACGGCGACCGTGTCGGCCATCGTCATGGCCTCCTCCTGGTCGTGCGTGACATGGATGAAGGTGATGCCCACCTCGGTCTGGATCCGCTTGAGCTCCAACTGCATCTGGCGGCGCAGCTTGAGGTCGAGGGCGCCGAGCGGCTCGTCCAGGAGGAGCACCTTGGGGTGGTTGATCAACGCCCGGGCCACGGCGACGCGCTGCTGCTGCCCGCCGGAGAGCTGGTGCGGCTTCTTGCGCGCCTGCTCGCCGAGCTGCACCAGCTCCAGCATGTCCTCGACCTGTTTCTTCACCGACTTGACGCCGCGCCGGCGCAGGCCGAAGGCGACGTTCTCGAAGATGTCCAGGTGCGGGAAGAGGGCGTAGGACTGGAAGACCGTGTTCACCGGGCGCTTGTACGGCGGCAGGTGCGTGACGTCCTGGTCGCCGAGGTGCACGGTGCCGCTGGTGGGCTCCTCCAGGCCCGCGATCATGCGCAGGGTGGTGGTCTTGCCGCAGCCGGAGGCGCCGAGCAGCGCGAAGAAGGAGCCCTGCGGCACGGTCAGGTCGAGCGGGTGTACGGCGGTGAAGGAGCCGTAGGTCTTGGATATCCCGGAGAGGCGGACGTCGCCGCTGTTGTCTGGTGTCGTCATCGTCGTCGTCACGCCCCTGTCAGCTTGGAGAACTTCTGCTGGTAGGCCGTCTCTTCCTTCGGTGTCAGCGAGCGGAAGGCATGGGACTTCGCCTGCATGGCCTTGTCGGGAACGATCAGCGGATTGCTGGCCGCCCCCTTGTCGATCTTCGCAAGGTAGGGCTGCACTCCCGCGACCGGACTCACGTAGTTGATGTAGGCGGCGAGTTCGGCGGCCGGCTCGGGCTCGTAGAAGAAGTCGATGAGCCGCTCGGCGTTCGTCTTGTGGCGCGCCTTGTTGGGGACCAGCATGTTGTCGGACGAGGTCATGTAGCCGGCGTCCGGGATGACATAGCCGACGTCCGGGTTGTCCGCCTGGAGCTGGACGATGTCGCCGCCCCAGGCCACGCACGCGGCGAAGTCGCCCTTGGTGAGGTCCGAGGTGTAGTCGTTGCCGGTGAAGCGGCGTATCTGGCCCTGGTCGACGGCCTTCTGCAGGCGGGCGATCACCGCGTCGAAGTCGTCGTCGGTGAACTTCGCCGGGTCCTTGCCCATGTCGAGCATGGTCATGCCGATGCTGTCGCGCATCTCGGTCAGGAAGCCGACGCGGCCCTTGAGCTTGGGGTTGTCCAGCAGGTCGGAGACCGACTTCACCTCGATGCCGTCCAGCGCCTTCTTGTTGTAGGCAACGACGGTCGAAACGCCCTGCCAGGGGTACGAGTACGCCCGTCCCGGATCCCAGTCCGGCGCCCGGAACTGGTCCGACAGGTTGGCGAAGGCGTGGGGAAGGTTGGACGGGTCCAGTTTCTGGACGTATCCGAGCCGGATCATCCGGGCGGCCAGCCAGTCGGTGAGCACGATCAGGTCGCGGCCGGTGTCCTGGCCGGCGGCGAGCTGCGGCTGGATCTTGCCGAAGAACTCGTCGTTGTCGTTGATGTCCTCGGTGTACTTGACCTGGATGCCGCTCTGCTTGGCGAACGCGTCGAGCGTGGGGTGCCGTTTGGTCTTGTCGTCCACGTCGATGTACTCGGGCCAGTTCGAGAAGTTGACGACCTTCTCCTTGGCCGAGTGGTCGTCGGCGGACGCGCCACCTGGTGTCCTGGTTGCCGCGGGGATGCCGCAGGCGCTCAGCGCCCCGAGTGCGCCGGCCGTGAGCGCGCCGCCCGCGGAGGCGCGCAGCAGCGACCGGCGGGTCATCGCCGCCCGGCCGTTGCGGAGGCTCCGCCGGATGGCGGCGGCTACGACCGGCGAGGGGCGGTCGGGCTCGTACTGCTCCATGCGCGTGGTGCCCTTTCGGAGGTGGTGCCCTTTCGGGAGGGTGGGTGGCCGCGGGTCGGGCGGCCCGGCTGCTATCGGTCCCCGAAGATCGTGCGGTGCCAGTCCTTGCGGGCCACCGCCGTGTTGTCGAACATGACGTGCTTGATCTGGGTGTATTCCTCGAACGAGTAAGCGGACATGTCCTTGCCGAAGCCGGAGGCCGCAAAGCCGCCGTGGGGCATCTCGCTGATGATCGGGATGTGGTCGTTGACCCAGACGCAGCCCGCCCTGATCTCCCTGGTCGCACGGTTCGCCCGGTAGACGTCCCGCGTCCAGGCGGATGCGGCGAGGCCGTAGGGGGTGTCGTTGGCGAGCCGGATGCCGTCGTCGTCGCTGTCGAAGGGCAGGACGACGAGCACGGGCCCGAAGATCTCGGACTGGACGATCTCGCTGTCCTGGGGTGCGTCGGCGATGAGGGTGGGCCGGTAGTACGCGCCGTCCTGGAGGTCGTCGCCCTCGGGGGCCCGTCCGCCGGTCACCACGCGCGCGTAGGCACGCGCCCGGTCGACGAAGCCGGCCACGCGGTCGCGCTGGGCGTGCGAGATCAGCGGGCCCAGGTCGGTGCCGGGGGCGAACGGGTCGCCGAGCCGGACGGTCTCCATGAGGGCCGCGGTCCGCGCGACGAACTCCTCGTACAGCGGCCGTTGCACGTACGCGCGCGTGGCGGCCGTGCAGTCCTGGCCGGTGTTGATGAGGGCGCCCGCGACCGCGCCGTGCACGGCGGCCTCAAGGTCCGCGTCGTCGAAGACGACGAAGGGTGCCTTGCCGCCGAGTTCCAGGTGGAGGCGCTTGACGGTCGCGGTGGCGATCTCGGCGACGCGCCTGCCGACCGCGGTGGAACCGGTGAAGGAGGTCATGGCCACATCGGGGTGGCCGACGAGATGCTCACCGGCCTCCTTGCCGGTGCCGGTGACGATGTTGACGACACCGTCCGGGATGCCCGCATACGTGGCGGCCCGGGCGAACAACAGCGAGGTCAGCGGCGTGAGTTCGGCCGGTTTCAGGACGATCGTGTTGCCCGCGGCGATCGCCGGGAGGATCTTCCAGGCGGCCATCTGCAGGGGGTAGTTCCAGGGTGCGACGGAGCCGATGACGCCGATGGGTTCGCGGCGGACGTAGGAGGTGTGGTCGCCGGAGTACTCGCCGGCGGACTGCCCCTGGAGGTGGCGGGCGGCACCGGCGAAGAAGGCGGTGTTGTCGATCGTGCCCGGCACGTCGAACTCCCGCGTGAGCTTGAGCGGTTTGCCGCACTGGAGCGACTCGGCGCGGGCGAAGTCCTCGGCGTGGTCGGCGAGGACGGCGGCGAAGCGGTGCAGCGCGTCGGAGCGTTCGCCCGGGGTCGCCGTGGACCACTCGGGGAAGGCCGCGCGGGCGGCGGCCACGGCGCGGTCGACGTCGTCGGTGCCGGCCAGTTCGTAGGTGTACACCTCGGTGCCGGTCGACGGGTCGATCACCGAGTGCGTACGGCCCGAGGTGCCCGTGGCCGGTCGGCCCGCGATGTACTGCGCACCGTCCGCGAAACGTTCCTGTAGGTCGCCCCGCGTGGTCGGGCGGGTGGCACCGTCACCGGCGTTGCCCGGTTTGTCCATGTCGCTCTCCTCCGCCGCCGGCCCGCTGTGCGCTGCGGGGGCTGGCGTAGCTTCGGCTCGATATGGGTGCCGATCCTGACAGAGCAAGGGGAGGTCAACAAGTGATTCCGTTGTTGCCTTTTGGTTACGCGACGGAATCTGTCGACCAGATGCCGAGTGCGGCCCATAAAGAAGGGACAGGATGTCAGTGGTGCGTGCCAGACTCGGCGGCATGGAGAAGATCGATTCTTGGGACGCCCTGATCAGGGAGGTCCGCGCGGGGGCGAGGATCAAGTACCTCCACTTCTGGGGGCACCGGCCGCGCGCGGACGGACGGATCGCGGCGAGCTGTCTGAGCCAGTGGTGGCCGTCGCCGTTCACCGTGGATGGCGTGGAGTACGCGACGGCTGAGCACTGGATGATGGCGTCGAAGGCGCGGCTCTTCGGTGACGCGGAGGCGGAGCGGAAGGTGCTCCGGACGCCGGAGCCCGCGCTCGTGAAGAAGGCGGGGCGGCTGGTGCGCGGCTTCGACGAGGCGATATGGGCGCGGGAGCGGTTCGGCATCGTGGTCGAGGGCAGTGTCCACAAGTTCGCCGCGCACGAGGAGCTGCGGGACTTTCTGCTGGGCACGGGGAAGCGTGTGCTGGTCGAGGCGAGCCCGCTGGACCGGGTGTGGGGCATCGGGCTCGCGGCGGACGACGAACGGGCGGCGGATCCGGAGCGGTGGCGGGGGCCGAACCTGCTGGGGTTCGCGCTGATGGAGGCCCGGGCGCGGTTGGCCTCGGGGCAGCCGGTGCCCGATGGGTCAGCCGGCAGCCCCCGTCACCAGTGAGGTCGAGTAGCCGTCGTCGGTGCCCGTCCACGGGTCGTCACCACTGCTGTGGTCCGGGACGGCGAGGACGACGACGAGCAGGACGGCGCCCAGGACGAACCCGACCGCTCCGCAGATGAGGCCGGCCAGGGCCATGCCCGGGTTGGTCGCCTGGCCTCGGCGCGCCTTGCGGCGGCCGGCGACGCCGAAGATCACAGCGAGCACGCCGGCGGGCATGGCCAGCGGCCAGAGGCAGAACACGACGGTGGAGATGATGCCGAGCACGAGCGAGGCGATCCCCATGCCGTTGCTCGGCGGCACGGGCAGACCGGGCCAGCCGTAGCCGGCGCCCTGGGGGCCGTAGGGCGCGCCGTAGGCCGGATGGCCGGGGTACCGGGGGTAGCCGTACGGCACCTGCCCCGGGCCCTCGGGACCGATGGGGGGCGGCGGTACGGGTTCGCCCGGGGCGGGGGGCGGAGCGGCGAAGGGGTTGCCGGCGGCCGGGGATCCGGGGCTCGGTGCGGCGTACGGGTTGGCCCAGGGGCCCTGGGGCGGGGTGACCGGCAGGGCGGGACCCGGGAACGTGACGGTGGTGGGCCGGTCCTGCCCGGAGGGGGTGCCGCCGCCGGGGGCCACGGTGCCCTCGGGCTCCACGGGGGGCGCCCACGGGTCGGAGGCGGGCTTGTCGAGCCGCACTCCGGAGGGCTCGTCGGCGGGGGTGGCGGGGGCACCCGGTATGCCACCGCCCGCACCGTCCGAGGCATCCGGCGTCTGTCCGCCTCCGGCCCCGCCGCTGCCGTGGCCCGGGGAGGCCCACGGGTCCGGGGCCGCGTCCTGAGGTGTTCCCGGCCGCCAAGCGTCGTCGGACATGCGTGGGTCCCCCCTCTGTCGAATGTTCCGTCATGCTACGGGCCCCGTCTCCCCGACGCGGCCCGCGCCCTACGATGATCCCGCACGTCACCGATCAGCCGATCACCCGCGTCCCTCCCCGGGTCACCACCGCCCGGGCGCCGGGACGCCGTTCCCGGGGAGGAACCTTGACCGACCACCACGACACCGCCGCCGTGCGCGACCTGCACGCCTTCATCGCCGGGCTGCCCAAGGCCGAACTGCACGTGCACCACGTCGGCTCCGCCTCCCCCCGCATCGTCTCGGAACTGGCCGCCCGCCACCCCGACTCCAAGGTGCCCACCGACCCCGAGGCCCTCGCCGACTACTTCACGTTCACGGACTTCGCCCACTTCATCGAGGTGTACCTGTCGGTCGTCGACCTGATCCGGACCCCCGAGGACGTCCGCCTGCTGACGTACGAGATCGCCCGTGACCTGGCCCGTCAGCGGGTCCGCTACGCGGAGCTGACCATCACCCCGTACTCGTCCACCCGCCGCGGTATCGACGAGCGCGCGTTCATGGACGCCATCGAGGACGCCCGCAAGGCCGCTGAGGCGGAGTTCGGGACCGTGCTGCGCTGGTGCTTCGACATCCCGGGCGAGGCCGGGCTGACCTCGGCCGAGGAGACGGTCCGGCTCGCCACGGACGACCGGCTGCGGCCCGAGGGGCTGGTCTCGTTCGGGCTCGGCGGCCCCGAGATCGGCGTGCCTCGGCCCCAGTTCAAGCCCTACTTCGACCGGGCCATAGCGGCGGGTCTCCACTCCGTGCCGCACGCGGGCGAGACGACCGGGCCCGAGACGGTCTGGGACGCGCTGAACGAGCTGCGCGCCGAACGCATCGGGCACGGCACCAGCTCCGCCCGCGACCCGAAGCTGCTGGCCCACCTCGCCGAGCACCGCATCGCGCTGGAGGTCTGCCCGACCTCCAACATCGCCACCCGCGCGGTCCGCTCGCTCGACGAGCACCCGATCAAGGAGTTCATGCGCGCCGGGGTCCTCGTCACCGTCAACTCCGACGACCCGCCGATGTTCGGCACCGACCTCAACAACGAGTACGCGGTCGCCGCGCGGCTCCTCGACCTCGACGAGCGGGGTCTGGCCGCCCTCGCCAGGAACGCGGTCGAGGCGTCGTTCCTCGACGACGCCGACAAGGCGCGGCTGTCTGCCGAGATCGACGCGTACACCACCGCCTGGCTCGCGCCCTGACGGTGCGCCCGTCGCCCCGCCACCACCCCGACGGGCTGCCGCGCGGTGCCGCACCGTCACAATGAGCCCCATGCGTACCGTGACCGCCGTGGCCCATCGCGGCGACCCCTACCACCACCGCGAGAACACGATCGACTCACTGCGCTCCGCGCTCCTGCGCGGCGCGGACGCGGTCGAGATCGACGTACGGCTCACCCGGGACGGTGTGCCCGTGCTGCTGCACGACGGATCGCTGAAGCGGCTGTGGGAGCAGGACCGCCCGCTCGCGGCGCTCTCCTTGGACGAGGTGCGGGGCCTGACGGCGGGCGGTGTGCCGACGCTGGCGGACGCGCTCGCGGCGACCGACGGCAGCCGGGTGATGATCGACCTGCCGGGCGGCCCCTCGTCCCGGGCCGTACGCCGAATCGTCGGCATCGTCCGGGACTGCGGGGCGGCGGAGCGCGTGTACTACTGCGCGGGCGCCGAGACCATGCTGGCGGTGCGTGCCGCCGACCCCGCGGCGGAGATCGCCCTGACCTGGGCGACCCTCGCCCCGCCGCGGCCCGCGCTGCTCGACGCGGTGCGCCCGCGCTGGCTCAACTACCGCTTCGGCCTGGTCGACCGCGACCTGGCGGCCCGGGTGCGCCGGGGCGGCCAGCTGCTGTCCGTGTGGACCCCCGACACCCGCCGGTCGATGCGGCGCCTCCTCGACCTGGGCGTGGACTCGATCACGACGAACCGCATCGACACCCTGCGCGCGGTCCGCGGACACTGAGTCGGGCGCGCCGGGACGGGCGGGCGCCGGAACGGGCGGGCGCCGGAACGGCGAGCACCGCGACAGCCGAGCACCGCGACAGGAGAACGCCAGAACGGCGAGCACCGCGACAGCCGAGCACCGCGACAGGAGAACGCCAGAACGGCGAGCACCGCGACAGGCGGGCGGGCCCCGACCGCGAGCGCGTCGCCGGCGAGCACGGGCACGGGCACCTGCCGTCACGCTCCGCCCGCCACGGCGGCTGGCCCCCGCGTCAGGCCGCCTTCGTCAGCCGTACGTCCTCCACGCCCAGCAGCCCGAGCAGCGGGACTTTGCCGGTCCGCTGCCCGGGGTCGACCACGAGGCCGGAGCCGCGGATCAGGTCCAGCAGCAGTTCGGCCAGGGGCATGACCATGTGCCGCCCCCAGCAGCGCTCGGAGGAGTGGCCGAAGGGCAGGTACCCGGGGGCGGTGTCCGGGTCGAGCGCGTCCCAGCGTTCCGGGCGGAAGGCGCCGGGCTCGTCCCACAGGGCGGGGTCCCGGTGGGAGAGCAGCGGCAGCACCAGGACGTCGTCGCCCTCACCGATGCGGTCGTCGACGGCCGGGTACTCCGGGGAGGCGTTGCGCAGGATGTTCCACGAGGGCGGCAGCAGCCGCAGCGACTCCAGGATGATGTTGCGGTTCGGCATGGCGTCGTCGAAGGGCGAACCGAGCCAGAGCGCGTTCGCCACCAGGGTGGAGACGGTGAAGCACACAGGGGCGGCGGCCCTGCGGTACATGCCCATCGCGTATCGGCGTTCCTGGTAGCCGACGGCCCGCGCCGCGCGGCCCGCGAGCCCGGTGAGGTGGTCGCCCGGCCGGGGCCAGCCGGGGAGTGCCGCGCCCACCGCGATCACCGACCAGGTGAGCTTGGGCGTGAGTTCCAGGTTGCGGCTCATCAGCATCCGCAGCCGCCGCGGGTCCCGGCCGAGGATCAGGTCGCGCAGGAAGAGGTGTCCGGTCAGGGGCCAGGATCCGGACAGGTCCACGTCTCTCGGCAGGGGTCCGGCGAGTGCCGCGCGCACGTCGTTGCCGACGGTACGCGTGACCGACGACGCCTCGGTGCGGGAGATCGACCGCCCGTGCAGCGGCTTGAACGTGGGCCGTTCGACCTCCGTGGCGCGTCGCGCGGCGAGGATTCGGTCGGCGACCTCGTGCCCGGCGACGCCGATGGTGTCGGGTTCGAGCCGGAAGACGTCCTGGCCCAGGTGGTCCTGGAGGAGGGCGGCCAGCCGCGGTGCGAACACGGTGGTGCGCGCACGCGGCAGGGATGTCGGGGGCATGTGTTCTCCGGGAGGGGCGGGTGCCGACGCGGTGATCCGCCGTGCGGCCTGGACATCGTTGTCCGACGGCGGCACGGGGTCGCCGGACAACGATGTCGGTCGGCCGCACGGCGGGGCCTGACCGGATCAGTACCAGAGGTACCAGGCGTTCGCCTTCAGGCTCTTGCGGGCCGCGACCTTGTTACGGACGGCGAAGAGAAGCTTCATCACTGCACCTCCTCTCGGGGCGGGGCGGGTGGGCGACGCGCGATGCTCGCGGGTGGAGCCCGTGAAGATCGCGTTTCGTTGGCGAGCCGATTCCTCCCCCACCCGATGAGCGGATAATCACTCCGCCGGGTGAGAACTCCCTTTCATGCACGGAAAGTTCAACCAGTGCGCTGTCGGTCGATCGTGCGCTCCGTCCGGCCTCCCTTTCGCGGCACGGGCGTCCGCCACCCGCACGCCGCCGCGCTACACGCGCGAGCGTTGGGGGACCGCCGCGGGGTCGGCAGGCGCGGACCGGGTGGCGTACTGGGGCACCGGTGCGGTGTCCTTCCCGTTGTCGCGGACCAGGCCGTAGCGGATCACGCCCTGTGCCGGTCCGGTCATGATGTCCTTGTGGACCTCGTCCCAGCTGGACGGGAAGACGATCAGGCCGTAGTCGCAGCCCCGTTCGTTCTGCGTGAGGGTGACGGAACCGTCCAGGTAGAAGTACTCGTTCTGCCACATCTGCTGGGTGCCGGCCGGCAGGACGGCGTACCCGATGGCCGGTCCGCCCATCCCGGTGGCGTATCCGCCGGGGCTGCCCGGCAGGGGGTCGTCCATGCGGCGGCCACCGCCCGACGCGACGTGGAACAGTTTGCCCTTCAGACCGGTCCAGGCCGGCATCACCAGGGCGCCCGGCCGGTTCTTCGGCGAGATCTGCCAGCGCACCAGGACATAGCCCCGGCCCTTGAGCGTGACACTCTCCCCGCGGTGCTGCAGGACGGCCTTCGGGCCGCCGCTGCTGGTGATCCCGGACTCGGTGCGGTGCGGAAGCGCCCCAGGCGGGGTGTTCACGGGGGGCGCGCTGTCGACGGAGTCGACGACCGTGCCGTACAGGTCCGCCGTCGGCGACGGTGCGGGGCGCGCCGTGGCGGCGGGCAGGGCGCTCGGCGCGGTGTGCGTGGGTGGGCGGGCCGTGCTCGCCGCCGTGGGAGCGATCTGGCGGGCGGGCGGCGCCTCGGGTGTCCGGGTCACGACGTACGCGCCGCCCGCGACGATCGTCGCGCCCGCCGTGACGGCCACGGCGGGCTTGGTGAGCGCGCCGAGCACCTTCGCGGACCAGCCGACGGAGGCGGCCGCCGCGGACGTCTTGCCGCCGAGGGCCAGCGACAGGGCGAAGCCGGCCGGGACGGGGACGAGCGCGATCCCGGCGAGCAGCCGTTCGGCGGGCACGACGGCCCTCTCGGCCCCGGCGCACACGGGGCAGCCGCGGATGTGCCGGGCCAGCCTCTTGCGCCACACCGAACCGGGTCGGCCGTCCCAGCGGGCGGTCACGGCGGCCAGTTCGGGGCAGGAGCCCTCCAACGCCCGTACGATGCCGCGCGCCACCTCCAGGCGCGCCTTCATCCGCTGCACCCGCACGGCGGCGTGCTGGCGGCTGATGCCGACGGCGGCGGCCAGCTCGCGGCGGGTGAGCTCGCCCGCGACCTCCAGCCACCACAGCGACAGCAGCTGCCGGTCCTCGTCGTCGAGCCAGCGCACCGCCTCCGCGACCTCACGCCGCTGGCCCTCCAACTGCAGCCGCAGCACGGTGAGTTCGGCGAAGTCGGCGGCCCGGTCGCCCGCGTCCCCGGCCAGCGGCTCGGGCGTCCTGCGGCGCGCCCGCTCCCGTATCTGCCGCATGGCGATGGCGACCAGCCAGGAGCGGAAACTGTCCGGATCACGCAGGGCGCCGATGTTGCCGACGGCGCGCAGCATCGTCTCCTGCACGACGTCGTCGACGTCGGCATGGCCGTTGAGCGCGCGGCCGACGACGTTGTAGACGAGCGGCAGCCAGCCCGCGACCAGCTCGTTGAGCGCATGCCGGTCACCGGCCTGTGCCGCCGCGATGGTGGAACGCCACTGCCGGCTGTCCACGTGCGTCCTCTCCCCGGTCGTCGTACCGCCCTGCGGACGTACAGTCTCAGCCACGGCCGGGATCCATGGGGCGGGCGGTCCGCGACGGCTCGCGGCGCACGGCCCGACACCCGTCGATTCCGGGATGGATCACCGGCCGTGGCCGGCGGCGGGTGCGGTCGCCGTGCCCATGCCTCACTCGGTTCGCTCCTGTGCGTCGGGATCAGGGGGCGCTGAGGGAGACGGAGGGGAGGGGGCCGGGATAACAGTTTTTCGGCGCGACGCGGACCACACGCCTCACCGGCCGGCTGGATCCGTCACCTCTTCCAAGTCCGCGAGCGCCACCCCACCATCACCAAAGCCCGGGCCGACAACGGCTACAAGACAAAGCCGTGGAACAAGCCGCCCACGTCGGCATTGGCCATGGGAAGGGACTCCGGAGCAGAAGGGAACAGGCGGATCAGCGTGTGCAACTGGTGGTGTCCGATGGGGCGTCGATGCGCGCGGTGACCTGCAGGAGCACCTGAGTGAGGCGCATTTCGCACTCGGCACTGTCCGCGCCGGTCACCACCCAGTGAGCAAGCCGGTCATCGATGGACGACTTCGGCGGCGCCGAGACCCAGTCACCAGGTCCTCGTGTCCGGACGAGCCGCTCCAGCCACTGCTCGAAGCGCAGGTCTGGGGGCGCGCTGAGAGCCTTGACCTCTCCGCTGACGGGCGGATGGAGGAACCCTACGGCCGCCGCTGCCACCCGCGTCGGCGTCAGGTCGCGTACCGCGCCGGTGGCGAGCGCGGCCGCTGCCTGCGGCAGATCGATCCCGGTGGCCTTGGCCACCAGCAGCGGGATGAGGTCGCCGCCCGGTCGGGAATTGACCTCGGTCACCGCCGGTCCTCGGTGCGTCAACCGCAGCTCGACGTGCTGTACGCCGCGCTCGATACCCAACGCCCGGACAGCATCGGTGACGGCCTTGAGCACCGCGGTGTCATGGAGCAGTGGATCGTTGGCGTCGACGCAGTGCCCGACTTCTTGAAAGCGGGGCTCGGCACCCGGGCGCTTACGCGTGATGGCCACCACCCGCACGTCTCCGCCGTCGAGTACGACCGTCTCAGCGCTGATCTCGGGCCCGACGAGGTACTCCTCCACCAGGACGCCGGACGTGGCGAAGGTATGCAGGCCCAGAAACGTCTCCCAGCTTGCGGCTCGGTAGGCGTCGCGGACTTCATCGTCGGTGTAGGCCCGCCTCACTCCCGCGCTGCCGGCCATGCCGTACAGCGCAAGTACGCAGCTGATGCCCTTCGTTGACAGGCCGAGGTCGGCGCACCGGTAGGAGCGGAAGGGATAGCTGAAGCCAGCCGCGCGGACCACGCCGGCCCCGACAACGAGGGCCCAGATATGAGCGTTTTCTCGGCGGTGAGACGAAGGATTGGTCTGCGTGGTGGGTGGTCGTGTGGCGGACAGAGTGGCGGGCACGAGCACTCCTGGAAGAGGGGGAGAAGCCACGGCGTCTGACGAGTCCCGGGCGCCGGGCTCAGGAGAAGACTGATCGGCTCGGCGTGCCGTCGAGGACGACGGCACGCCGAGCGGCCGAACTCCGAGGCGCGGAGGCAGGAGCAGCGGCTGGCCGCGATTCCATGGATTCAATCCAGGGGCAGTGAGTACGCCTATCCCGTCCACGGCGTGCTGCAACACTCCTTGAGCGCCCCAGAGCCTGGGTTGAGTTCTCTGGTGGGCAATGACTCTTTCAAGTCGCTTTGTGATGGCCGTTTTCCTGCGCCGACAGAGGGACGGCCACCATGCTGTTATGCAGTTGTCGAGCGGTTGCGGCCCGCGCGGAGCCGGGTGCGGATCCGTCCCTGCGCCGACAGGGAATCCGCAGACCGCGTCACAGGGGTTGTTCCACGGCTATACAGCGCAAAAGGCCGAGACCCTTGAGGGCCCGCTCTGTGAGCGGCGCACTGCACAGCGCCGCTGCCACGAGGGCGAAGGCCACCGCCGTATGCCCTTGCTGTGGCGGAGGAGCGAGCCGGACCGCGGTGGTCACGCCAGAGGCCCCCCGCTGGGGCGCCCAGAATGCTCAAAACGATCGGCCTGCTTCCGGAGAAGTCATCACACGGATCGAGGGCATGACCGTTCTGAGCTTTCAGACGGGGTCCTGCCTCAGCAGGAGGCGCGCACCAGCTGGGCCGGACCGCGGGTGGTGCTGGGCATGGGGGCCGCGCAGCCAGACGTCGCCCGGCCCGTGCCTCTTCCCGTCCTCGTCGATGATCTCGCCATCGATGATGAAGGCCCGCTCCTCTTTGCCGCCGTGCTCGCACGGGGTGTCTGTGTTCGGAGGCCACACCACCAGGTAGGTGGTGCCGGCGTCGCCCTCCAGCAAGGGGATGATGCTGATGCGGGTCGGGTCCACCCGTTCCATCACCTCTGCGATGGAAGTGAAGTGCACTTCACTTCCATCACGCTGCTCCTGCAAGGTCAAAGGTCCCTCCCCGGGCATACTGACGCGTGGCACAGCCAGCTCTGCCCAGCGAAGCTGATCCGGTCGGCGAGGACGACCCTTTCGCCGGGATTCAGGACATTGCTGACTGCTGTGCGGGGCTCAGCCCCGTCACCGCAAGAATCAAAGTAGGGTGCCGGCCAGTTCGAAGCAATTACAGAACTGCACTGCGGTAGGGGTCCGGGCCTTCGAAGTGCACAGGAGTCGGGCGGATCAGCTGTCGGTGTGCAGAACGAAAAGGCCATACCTTCTGCTTCCGCACACTCGACATACGCTGACGTCCGCCCTGCTGGGTTTCGGAGCCATCACTCACGCCGCCGGCGTTGCACCGAGCAGCCGATGACGGAGGGGAAGTGGGAGAGCAGGTAGCCGGGGCAGGCACCGTACGAGGAATGAGTGGTTTTGCTGCTGGGCCGGTAGCCCAACTCCTACTGACCTGGGCGCGGGCGCTGCTGGGTATACGGGTCGGGATACTGATGGAACTGTCCCGGAGGAGCGGGGTGCCCCTGGTTGGGAGCCGAATTGGAGTAAGGCTGCCGAGCCGGCGCGTAGGCGTCGATTTGAGGGAAGCGGCCACCCGCCAAGCCCGGTCCTCCGCCACCACCATTGCGACGGCTTCGGATGACCGCGAGGACGATTGCACCGATGAGCACAACGGCTGCGATTCCGCCGGCGATGACGAAGATGCTGCTGGCAGAGGTCTTCTTCTGGGCCTGGGACGAGGTGTTCGTCCCCTCAGATGCCTCGCTGGAAGTCGAGTCGGGTGACTTGAGTCGACCGAGAGGGTTCGTCTTGGGGCCGGCTGGGATATTCATCGTCAGTGCCGAGTAGGGCCTGACGATCCCGTAGCCGTATTCTTCGTCTGGTGCCCTCAAACCCTTGTGGTGCGCGAAGGTGGCCGACTTGATCAGACGGCTGATGACTTGGCCTGCAGTGAGGTCGGGGTACTTCGCACGGACCAAGGCCGCAGTGGCGGATACAAAAGCAGTGGCGTCTGAAGTTCCGCTACCTACGCCGTAGCCATTGGATCTCGTCGGATTTGCACCCACGATGTCCACGCCGGGAGCTGTAAGTGCGAGCCCCTTTCCCGTGTTCGAGTCCTCCCAGAGATTGGCGTTCTTGTCCACGGCGCCGACGGAGACGACGCCGGGTAGTGCTGCTGGGTCACTTACGGCAATGTGTCCCTCATTTCCCGAGCTGGCCACGACTACAACATCATGTTCCTCCGCGTACGCGATAGCTTCACGACCGGCACTTAGAGTTCTGCCGCCATCGCTTGCTATGGAGAGATTGATCACCTTGGCGCCGTGGTCCACTGCATATCGGACTGCGGCACCCCAAGTTTCATCGAGATTCCTGTCGGACCTCGTCTGAAGAGTGCGGAGCGGCAAGATTTTGGCTTTGGGTGCGAGCCCCATCACCCCTTCGGAATGTCCCGCGCCGTGACCATGCCCGGCGATGATGCTCGCCATCTTTGTTCCGTGGCCAACCAGGTCCTGCTGGGCGTTCCCGCCGCCGGTGAAGTCCTTACCCTGGAGGACCTGGCCGCTCAGGTCAGGGTGCTCGCCATCCACTCCGGAATCAACGACGGCGACGGTGACACCTTCACCCTGAGATTCAGCCCAAACGTTCTCTGCCGAGGTCACGTCCAAGGTCCACTGGCGATCTCGAATGTAGTCCGCTGACGCAGTCGGCGCCGCAGTGAGGAGCAAGGCTCCTGTGAGCGCCACGACTCCCGCTGTTGACGAGACCCTCTTGAAATCCACTTCCCTGCTCCTCACTCAACTGCGGTTGATACCGCCAGTCTTCAAACAGACGATCCGTACGATTTTTCCGTGCGGCTCGTCCATGTGGCCCACTCGATAAGCCGCGGCACGTTCCGGTGGCGGCCTTGGGCGGAGACCAAAAGGGGCCGCGCACGAGCAGGGTTGTTTCTGATCTCCGACAGGCAGAGCGCCGGCGGCCTGACCTGCCGGCGCGCCTCGGTGCACTGGATTTTCCAGGGTGCGGACAATGGCTTTCTTTCATTCCTGCGCACGTCAAAACGAGGGGTCGGATCGTGTGTTCCGTTGCAGGCGATCCGTGTTACCGGATGCGACGGCCCGACCGCGAATGCAAAGCGCAACACGGCAGACCAAGCCGGTCAGGCCCCGTTCACGCGAACATCGATCACAACAGCCAGTTCGACGATTCGTCAGCACTGCCTACGAGGCCGGCCTGACCATGGCGGTCGCCATTCGGGACGTTGCTGACCGCTGGTCGGGCGGTAAGTCCGCACAGCAGTCCTCAAAGTAGAGCGGTCATCGATGCCTGGCAATTGCAGAAGCGCACCGTGAGCGGTATCTGGCTTTTCGATGTGCACAAGATACGGGGCAGCGCCGCTGCGATTGTGCAGGACGAAAGCCCGCATGCTCCACTCACGCACATCACAGCCGCGGCGCCCCAGGCCACCGCCGGCGCACAGAGTAGACAACGCTCGGTCAGCCCGCAGCAGACGACTGGGCATACTGCCGCCGGCCGAGCATGGGCCGCCCCGTCACGAGAAATGCCGCAATGCCTACGTCGGCGATGGTGACCACATCGGTGTCGTGAACGCCGATTTCCCGCGCGTTGGTGTCCATGCCCAGTTGCTTCGACGCGGCCTTGATGTGGTTGCGGACTGTCGGATCCGACACGCCCAGGGCCTGCGCAGTGGCCGGAATCGAGAGGTCATTCTCCAGCCATGCGCACACGGTGGTGAGCAGGTCCCTGTTCTGAGGGTCCGAGTGCAGTTTCCTCAACCGGCGTTCGGCCCACTCCTGGACGGTGTCACCTGCCGCCACGATGAGTTCGGCGAAGTCCGGAGCCGGCTCGAGCGTGAAGTCGTCCGGGGCCGGAAGCGCCAGGATGTTGAAGGCAAGGAGCAAAAGGATCCGGTTGTTGACACTGTTGAGTTCGAGCCCCAGGAGGCTCCCGGCGCGACTCAGACGGCCTCGCAGGGTATTGCGGTGGATACCCAGGGCCTTTGAAGCCTCGATCGGCTTGTACGAGAGGCCGGTGGGCAACGTCTGAAGGAGCAACTTGTGCTCAGGCTTCAGCAGTGGGGCCAGAAGCCCCTGCGCCCAGGCCCACGCCTTGTTCCGAGGCAGCAGCGGGGCGATCTTCGGCTCCGCCCCCACAGCGACCCGCTCAGGGGCGTGCGCTGCCACCAGGACGGCGTGCGCTGCTTCCGCGTAGCCGGCACCCGCAGCATCAAGCGGGTACGGCGTGCTCACTCCCATGGCCAGCCCCTGACGAGCGCTGATCAGCTGGTCAAGATCGGACTGGACCTCGGTGTCCGCACGCGTCGGGGTCACCACGATGATGTGCTGGTCCTTGCCGGGGCAGGGAGAGACCAGCGACCTGCGCCCCATGTGCTGCAAGCACCACTGCAGGTGAGGGTCGCGAGCCTGGCCGCCGGTGTCGATGATTCGCACACGGACCAGGTCCGTGTCCATCAGAGCAGGGGAGATCAAACCGGCGATGACCTGAGCCTTGAGTACCTCTCCGCCGAAGAGCAGCTGGGTGGCGGCCTGGTGGACTGCACGAGGCGCGAGCACAGCGGACCGGGCGGCCTCGTGTTCGAGTCGTGCCTGCTCGCACAGCCCAAGGAGCTTGGCCGCGTGCCGAATCAGCTTGCCGGCCGTCGACTCGAACGCGCGGCGGGAAGCGACAGCCAGCAGCGCGCCGTCGTCTGCACCCAGGATCTGGACGAGCTGTGTGTGTTCGGCCTCGTCGGCGCCGGCCGCCGAGTCGCCTCCTACGAGGGAGCGTGCCAGATTGGACTGGCTCTCCGGGGCGGCGGTGAAGACGCCCCTCTCGTGGGAACCTGCCGCGACATCAGCTTCCAGCGCCTCGGAGAGCCAGCGCACAATGCGGCTGGCGGCCTCGGGGTTGGCCAGCTGCGACGGCAGGGCATTGAGGAGGGCCTCAAGCTGCTCGACCTGGCGCTCGGCAATGAGGGCGCGTTGCTGCTGGAGGTCCTCGTTGATGCCCGCCCATTCGCTGTCCGCGGTCGTGACGAGGAGCGGAAGTTGCAACCGCTGGGCCAGGGTGCGGATGCCAGGCGGAATGGCCGGCACGCGACCGGGCGAGTGCAATGCCAGCCCCGAAGCCCGGCGTTGCTTCAGATCCCGCAGAAGATGGTCCAGGGCCGCCACTGCGCGCTGGTCCAGCTCTCCCCCCGGCGTGACCAAAGCCAACGTCCCTGGGGCGGGCGGTTCCGTTGCCTGGGTGGGCACCTGTGTCAGTTGCACCGCAGCAACCTTGGTCACTCGATTCTCAGCGTGGGCGCGGGCTTGCCATGGGTCCACGAAGAGCAGTCTGAGGTCTGGCCTTCCAGTCGTCAGGTACCCCAGTGTGGGCATGCTCCTTCCCCCTTCACGTGCTAGGTGCCCGACGTCCCGCTCGGGCATGGTGTGCGCGGTCCGGCGCGGTGCCGGCGCCTGGGACATCCGCCCTGCCCTCCCCGGCTCAAAGGGGGGCGGAACGACAGATTCAGATGCACGCGCATTTGTTCGACAGGCTGATACTTCTTCACACCGTATGCGGTGTCAACGCGGCTCCTTCACTTGCACGGCTCTGAAGGAAAAAGGCGCAGGACACCCCACCTGCCTGGCGTTCATCCACCGCTCGGCAAGAGACCCGTCTCCTGGCCACTGACCTACCCGACAGGCCACGGCCTCCGCTCTGGATCGTTCCCCTCTCGGCACCTCGACGGGAGCGCGGGCGTCATCGCTCCGGGAGGGAAAGCTGCCTCGCCCGGATCCGCTGGGTGAATCGCTCGCTGGACAGGCACCCGGTTCCGGACGTGCGGAAGTGCCGGCTTGGCTGCGGAGTCCGCATGGGGATGGACCGCACCTTTGCCCACCGGTGGCACCGGAGGAAGGCCCTGCACCTCGACGAGCTCGGGGCATGGTGACGGCCGGACCGTAAGTGTGCCCAGCGAGAAACCGCTTTATCCGCGCTGCGGGGAGGTTGGCTGAAGGTCGCTCGGTGTGGAGTGATCGCCGTTCTTGGACAGGCTGGAATCGGCCAACGAGTGGATGACCGATTGCAGTGCCGGCCGGCCGCGCCTTGGAGAAGTACTTGGCTGGTGGCGGGGCCTGAGCCAGTACCAGGTGACCCGGCTCGCCCATACGTCACTCCGGCTCATTGCTGCCTGTCTCGAACAAACGCTCTATCACATCGTGCGGTCGGGATGGCTTCGCAAAGTGCAGTGTTTGAGTCAAACAGCAGTCGCGATCTTGGCTGAGATGGATCGATAAGACGACAATCAGATCGACGGTCTGCCTGGAGGCGGAGAACCACTGCCGAGGGACGTCCCCCGCACCCGAGTGGGTGCGGAGGTAGCGCGAAGGAGGGGTTGTGGGGTACTTCACCCAGCAGTGGCATGAGGACCTGCGACATCGCGTGCGTGAGTTCGCCGAGCGCGAGATACGGCCCCGCATACCGGAGATGGAGGCGACTCGGGCCGTGGAGCACGAGCTGGCCCGGTTGATTGCACGACAGGGATGGATCGGCGTCACCATCGACCGAGCGTACGGAGGCATGGGCGCCGGGCATCTGGCCAAGACGATCATCATCGAGGAACTCGCCAGGGTCAGCGGTGCCATGGGTGCCATGGTGCAGGCCAGCCAGTTGGGTGTAGCCAAGATCATCCACTTCGGCAACGATGTCCAGAAGAGAACCTGGCTGCCGCGGATCGCCGCGGGGGACTGCCTGCCGACGATCGCGACCACGGAGGAACAGTCGGGTGGCCACGTCCTCGGCATGGCCACCACCGCGGTCCGTGACGGCGATGACTACGTTCTCAACGGCCACAAGGTCTTCGTCGGGAACAGTCATGTCGGGGACTTGCACGGCGTGGTCGCTCGGACCGGCGAGGGGTCCAAGGGCCTGTCGGCCTTCCTCGTCGAGAAGGACCGGCCCGGTCTCTCCCTGGCCGAACACCAGCCTGCCATGGGGCTGCATGGCTTCAGCTTCGGGAAACTCGTCTTCAACAACTGCCGGGTGCCGGCGGCGAATCTCCTCGGGGCCGAGGGTGAGGGCCTTGCCGTCGCCTACTCGTCCAGTGTGCTCTACGGCAGGCCCAACCTGACGGCGGTCTCCCTCGGCATTCACACAGCGGTCGTCGAAGAGACGGCCGCCCTGTGCATCAAGCGCGAGCGCTACGGCCAGCCGCTGGGCGAGCTGCACAACGTCAAACTGAAGCTAGGTTTGATGCAGCATCGCCTGATGACCGCCCGACTGGCCGCGTACCACGCCGTGCACCTCCTGGATCAGGGCAAGCCCTGCGACGCGGAGCTGATGTCCGCCAAGTACCTCAACGTAGAAGCCGCCATGGAGTCGGCCGAAGACTGTATGAAGATCCACGCCGCGAGCGGCCTGTTCACCGATCGTCCCGTGGAGCGGTATCTGCGCGATGCTCAGCACATCTACGCACCAGCCGGCACGTCCGAGATCCAGCTCCTGCGCCTGGGGGAGTTCGCGCTCGGTACGGCCAAGGGCCAGTGGTCCGAACGCCTGGCGGATCTGGTGAGGCTCGGGCCGACGGACCACCTGGGCGACGAGCAGTTGGAGGCAGCTGCCCGGTAAACGCAGGGAGCCACGGACACAGCGCGGTGCCCGCGGCTCCCACTCGCCTCGCCACGGGCTATCCGGCCGAGAGCGACCGCCCTGCGCGCGTTCAGAGCGCGCCCTGAGCCTCTATCTCGCGCAGTCGATTGACCATCTGCTGGGCCAGCGACTTGATCTGGTCCAGGCCCTGCCGCCCCCAGGGGGTGATTTCAGGGGAAATCGCACAGACCGTGCCCAGAGCGATTCCTGTGTCCCAGTCGATCAGCGGAGCACCGATGTACGAGCGGATGCCGATCTCGTTGATGACCGGGTTTCCGGCGAATCGTGGATAGTCACAGACGTCCTCCAGCACCAACGCTTTCTTCCGCACCACGACGTGCGGGCACCAGCCGTGATCGCGGGCCATCACTCGGCTGGTGCCGGCCTGTTGCGGCCCCAGCTCCATGCTCTGTCCGTCCGCGGGGGTGAAGAGGCCGGCGAAGTACTGCTGCTGCTCGTTGATGAAGTTGACCATCGCGTAGGGAGCACCGACGGTCCGCGCCAAGTTGCGGGCGAACTCGTCGAACTCGGGGACGGGCAGATTACCGACGCCGATCTGCCGCAGTCGGGCTACCCGGGCGGGTGCGTCCGGGTCCTCGGGCGTCACCAGCCTGGGGGCTGTCGGGTCGTATTGGGGTGTGTACGGGACGGGCGTGGACATGCAGGCTCCATTCGACGGCGCTGGCCGAGCGTCAGCGCAGCAGGGTGGGCTCCGCGGGCGGCGTGCCGGGAGCCGGGGCAAGCAGGTGCTCTACGAGCGCGATGAGTACTTGAGTGCTCGAACTGCACTGGCGCGCGTCGCACAGCACAACGGGCACCTCAGGCTTGAGATCGATGGCCGCGCGGATCTCCTCGGGTTCGTAGTGGTAAGCCCCGTCGAACTGGTTGACGGCCACCACGAAGCTGATGCCCCGCCGCTCGAAGAAGTCCACGGCGGCGAAGCACTGGTCCAGCCGGCGGGTGTCGGCGAGGACGACCGCGCCCAACGCTCCGTTGGACAGTTCGTCCCACATGAACCAGAACCGTTCCTGCCCCGGCGTACCGAACAGGTAGAGGACGTGGTCCTGGCTGATGGTGATGCGACCGAAGTCCATGGCGACCGTGGTGGTCGTCTTGTCTTCGATACCCACCAGGCTGTCTGTTCGGGCGCTGACCTGGGTCAGCAGTTCCTCGGTGCTCAGCGGTGCGATTTCGCTGACCGACCCGACGAAGGTGGTCTTGCCTACCCCGAATCCACCAGCGATGAGGATCTTCAGCGCAGTGGGAAAGGGGTCAGATCCGCTTGCGAAGGCCATCTAGCACCGCCTCCAGGAGTTTTCGGTCGGTTGGGGAGGCCGCCTCAATGGGGCGGGGCGCCTGTGCGGTGAGCGCTTTGTGCCCCAAGAGGTCGGACAACAGGACTTTGGTGATGGCGGCCGGCAGCCGGAGTCGCGCGGCGATCTCGGCAACCGAGATGGGGCGGCGCTCGCACAGAGTGAGGACCTGGTCGTAGTCGGGACCGAGGTACGTCTTCGGCCGGATGCCGGTCGCCATCACGAGGCTCAGCAGGTCGAAGTGCGTGGCGGGACGGGTGCGGCCATTGCTGACGGTGTAGGGCCGGACTAAACGTCCGGCCTCGTCGTCGAGCCACATCCCTTCCTGCGAATCCGTCATCCTCAGCGCCCCACAGTGCCCGGCGCGGCTGGCGTCTGGTGCCTGGCAGGTGTCGCGAGATACGGCTTGACGCTCTTGATCAGCATGGCCATCTCGTAGCCGAGTACGGCGGCATCGGCTTCCCGACCGGCCAGAACCGCCAGGCATGTCCCCGAGCCGGCCGAGGTCACGAACAGCAGGAGCGTGTCCAGCTCCACCACGACCTGCCGCACATCATCGCCGTCACCGAAGCGCATACCTACACTGCGGGCGAGTGAGTACATCCCGGAGGCCAGGGCCGACATGTGGTCTGCGTCGTCGGGCGTCAGCCCGTCCGCCGCTTTCCTGAGACCGTCGGCAGACAGCAGAAGCGCGCTACGAGTATGCGGGACTGTCTGGACAAGGCGCTGCAGGAGCCAGTCGAGGTCCTGGGTTTGACCATTGCGCGTGTCGCTCACCATGGCGGCGTCTTTCTCCTCGGGGGTGCGTACAAGATCTGCGGGTTAGCGGGAGTCGTCAGCGGGGCTGTCGGCGGATACGTCGTCGGCGAGACGCTGTCCTCGTTGGAAGGCCGCCATCAGTCCCGGGTCGTGCTCGCCCTGCGGCATGCCCCCCGTCATACGCGCAGTAGGCGCGTTCCTGAGCTCTGGCACGATGTGCTCTTGCGCCCGGCGCTGTGGCAGCGGCGGCCTCCCGGTGCGCGGGTCTTCGTCGTATGGCCCGGGTCGGTTGGCCGCTTGGTGCCGCACGGGCCCTGGGGACTGCGGAGTCGGCTGCTGCGGTGCAGGAGTCGGGGCGGCCATCTGCTGAACCTGAGGCATCGGCTGGATGCGGGGCATCGGCTGGCGTTGGTGCATCGGCTGCGCTGTGTCCAGCGGCGGAGGTACGTATCGCATCTCGGGCTCCACCTGGACAGGGGGACGCTGGGATACGGCAGGCGGCACGTGCTGGTTGGCTGCGACAGTGGCCTGAGAGGACATTTCGTCGGCCTCGTCGCCGATGAGCGGGTGCGGCAGGACGAGGACCGCCTGGATGCCGCCATAGATGTTGCTCTGGAGCCGCACGGCGATGTTGTGGCGGCGAGCCAGCTCGGAGACCACGTACAGGCCGATACGACCGTCGGCGAGCAGCTTGGCGAGGTCGTGGCGGTCAGGCTCGGAGAGCAGGGAGTTCAGCCGGGCCTGCTCCTCCAGGGAGATGCCCAGGCCGCGGTCCTCGACCTCGACGGCCAGCCCGGCCGTCACCCTCTGAGCACGCAGCAGTACTTCGGTGCTGGGATCCGAGAACGCGGTGGCATTCTCCACCAGTTCGGCCAGCAGGTGGACGACGTCGGCGACCGCGTGGCCGCGCAAGGAGCCTTCGATCGGCGGGACCAGTTTGACCCGAGAGTACTGCTCGACCTCGGCGATCGATGACCGCAGCACCTCCATCAGCGACACGGGACGGGTCCACTGACGGCGCGAGATGGAGCCGCCGAGGACCGCCACGTTCTCCGCATGCCGGCGGATTCGCGTCGCCAGGTGGTCGACGTTGAAGAGGCCCTTGAGCAGCTCGGGGTCCTCCACCTCGTTCTCCAGCCCGTCCAGCATGGTGATCTGACGGTGCACGAGAGACTGAAGGCGCCGGGCCAGGTTGACGAAGACCTCGACCCTTTCCTCGCTGCCCGGTGCCGTGCCCTGTGCGAGCTGCGCCGCCCGTGCGAGGGCGGCCTTCGCCTCGAACTGCGTTCGAGCGATTGCGTGCTCGACACGGCCCATCCCGTCAGACTCAGCGGGAGCCTGTCGTGTGAACTGGGGAAGGGTCACCCGCATGCCCCGCTCCAGCGCTACCACCATCCCCTGTAGCTCATTTTGGCCCGTGGTGACAGTGTTCAGCAGTGAGGCCTGGCGCTCGGCGGCGCGACGGGCCTCGGCCGTGGCGGCGCGTGCGGCCACGATCAGGACCGTGACTCCGATGACGAGGGCACCGGTCAGGACGCCCCAGGTGGCGGCGTCCGCCGAGCCGGCCTGGGCGTGCAGGACAAAGGCCACGACGGCGGCCGCGAACACCGCCATGAAGGCCGCGGGAAGGACCGCGAGGCGGCGCATCCTGGAGCGGGTCGCGGGATCGGGCTTCTCGTTCTGTGCCGGCGGCTTGCCGTGCCTGCTTCGTGCCGGGCCCGAAGCGGCCGTGCGACCGGTTTCCGAGGGCGCTGCATATGCCGGAGATTCAGACATGAGAGTCCTCTCGATCAGCGCGGGGGTGCGCGAGCAGCACGCCGCCGACCAACCGTCAACTCGGGGTAAGCGATTGGGCAGTTAATAGCACGGCCACCCTAGACCAATCTCATGAATGCACAGTAATCACATCGCTACCGCAACCACCACAAAAAGGGGCGCACTGATTCAGCGAAATGGAGCTAGATGCTCCGGCGGGCGGCAGTGGCCCAGGTACAAGCCCGGCTACGCCACCATCGCGCGTCTCAGTGCCCCGAGCGGAGAGTACAGAGCGCTGCCAGAGGTCTCCAGCGCTCCACCGAGTGTCCTTCCGGCCGCGCCTGGCCTACGGAGGCGCTGCATCTTCGCGACGAGCGCCTTTCACACCCGCCGGTGAGCCGGTCGTGTTCCTGGCGGCAGCGCTCCCGACTCCAGGCCGGTGCGCAGGGGGCGGCCGGCGACGATCGTACGGATCGCGCTCTTGGAGCATGCCGTGTATCGACCGGGTGACTCCAGGACGTGGCGCGCCGGGACCTGCCCGGCGAACCCGACGTCACGGACTGGGGCTTCTCCGAACCAACTGAACAACTTCCGCGTGAGGGACCCACGTTCGGCGGCCCCGGGCGTCTCGCTACCCGCCCCGCGCGCGCCGCACCCGCCCCCTCGCGTACCGCACCCGGCCCGCCCCCCGCGGGCACCGCATCCGGCCCTCCTCCCGCGCCGGCGCCCGGCCGGAGTCGGGGCCGCACCGGGAAGCGACGCCTCCGGACACACCGCGGCCCCGGGCGGAGACTCCCGCCCGGGGCCGTGTGTCCGCTCACCCTCGGAGGGCTACGCGTCCAGCGACGTCATCACGTGCTTGATCCGCGTGTAGTCGTCGAAGCCGTACGCCGACAGGTCCTTGCCGTAGCCGGACTTCTTGAAGCCGCCGTGCGGCATCTCCGCGACCAGCGGGATGTGCGTGTTGATCCACACGCAGCCGAAGTCGAGGGCCTTGGACATGCGCATCGCGCGCGCGTGGTCCTTGGTCCACACCGAGGAGGCGAGGGCGTAGTCGACGCCGTTGGCGTACTCGACGGCCTGCTCCTCGTCGGTGAAGGACTGCACGGTGATGACCGGGCCGAACACCTCGTTCTGGATGATCTCGTCGTCCTGCTTGAGGCCGGAGACGACGGTCGGGGCGTAGAAGTAGCCCTTGTCGCCGACCTGGTGGCCGCCGGCCTCCACCTTGGCGTGCGCGGGCAGGCGCTCGATGAAGCCGGAGACCTGCTTGAGCTGGTTCGGGTTGTTCAGCGGACCGTAGAGCACGTCCTCGTCGTCCGGCTGACCGGTCTTGGTCTCGGAGGCCGCCTTGGCCAGCGCGGCCACGAACTCGTCGTGGATGGACTCGTGGACCAGGACGCGGGTGGCGGCCGTACAGTCCTGCCCTGCGTTGAAGAAGCCCGCCACCGAGATGTCCTCGACGGCCTTGGCGATGTCGGTGTCCTGGAAGACGACGACCGGCGCCTTGCCGCCCAGCTCCAGGTGGACGCGCTTGAGGTCCTTGGACGCGGACTCGGCGACCGACATGCCGGCGCGGACGGAGCCGGTGATGGAGGCCATCGCCGGGGTCGGGTGCTCCACCATCATGCGGCCGGTCTCGCGGTCGCCGCAGATGACGTTGAAGACGCCCTTGGGCAGGATCGAGCCGATGATGTCGGCGATCAGGACCGTGGATGCCGGGGTGGTGTCCGACGGCTTCAGCACGACCGTGTTGCCCGCCGCGATCGCCGGGGCGAACTTCCACACGGCCATCATCATCGGGTAGTTCCACGGCGCGACCTGTGCGCAGACACCGACCGGCTCACGGCGGATGATCGAGGTCATCCCCTCCATGTACTCGCCGGCCGAGCGGCCCTCGAGCATCCGGGCGGCGCCCGCGAAGAAGCGGATCTGGTCGATCATCGGGGGGATCTCCTCCGACCGGGTCAGCCCGATGGGCTTGCCCGTGTTCTCGACCTCGGCCGCGATCAGTTCCTCGGCGCGCTCCTCGAAGGCGTCAGCGATCTTCAGCAGGGCCTTCTGCCGTTCGGCGGGCGTGGTGTCGCGCCAGCCCGGGAAGGCCGCCGCGGCGGCCGCCATCGCGGCGTCGACGTCCGCCTGCCCGGACAGCGGGGCGGTCGCATACGCCTCGCCGGTCGCGGGGTTGACCACCTGGGTGGTCCGTCCGTCGGCGGCGTCACGGAATTCGCCGTCGATGTAGTTGCGCAGACGACGCAGCTCGGTGCTCACTGCGGGCCCTCCAAGTTCGGGTGTCCAATCGCTGAGACACCCACCCTAGTCCGTCGGCCGACGTTTTCAACACCCTCGATTGCGCCAGTGCTGCGAAATCCGCAGACTGAGATCACAGAAACAACGAATTTCATCGATCCCGCCTTGCGGAACTGTCGATCCGTCGTGCACAGTGAGGTCGTGGCCAGTCGAAGCGCAGACCAGAGGGACTCCCGCGAGTCCAAGAACGGCACACCCCAGCTGGACGCCGTCTCCCTCGCCATCATCGAACAGCTCCAGGAGGACGGCCGTCGGCCGTACGCCGCGATCGGCAAGGCCGTCGGCCTGTCGGAGGCGGCGGTGCGCCAGCGCGTCCAGAAGCTGCTCGACCAGGGCGTGATGCAGATCGTCGCCGTCACGGACCCGCTCACCGTGGGCTTCCGCCGGCAGGCGATGGTCGGGGTGAACGTCGAGGGCGACGTGGAGTCCGCGGCCGACGCACTGGCCGCGATGGACGAATGCGAGTACGTCGTGATGACCGCGGGCTCCTTCGACCTCCTGGTGGAGATCGTCTGCGAGGACGACGACCACCTGCTGGAAGTCATCAACAAACGCATCCGGGCCGTCCCCGGAGTGCGCTCCACCGAGAGCTTCGTCTACCTCAAGCTGAAGAAGCAGACCTACATGTGGGGAACCCGATAACCGTGAGGACCCGATAGCCGTGAGTACCAAGGACCTCAGCAAGACCGCGTACGACCACCTGTGGATGCACTTCACCCGCATGTCCTCGTACGAGAACGCGCCCGTCCCCACCATCGTCCGGGGCGAGGGCACCTACATCTACGACGACAAGGGCAAGCGCTACCTCGACGGTCTCGCCGGTCTCTTCGTGGTCCAGGCGGGCCACGGCCGCACCGAACTGGCGGAGACGGCGTTCAAGCAGGCGCAGGAACTGGCGTTCTTCCCGGTGTGGTCCTACGCCCACCCCAAGGCCGTCGAGCTCGCGGAGCGGCTCGCCGACTACGCCCCGGGCGACCTGAACAAGGTCTTCTTCACCACGGGCGGCGGCGAGGCGGTGGAGACCGCCTGGAAGCTCGCCAAGCAGTACTTCAAGCTGGTCGGCAAGCCCACCAAGCACAAGGTCATATCCCGCGCGGTCGCCTACCACGGCACCCCGCAGGGCGCCCTGTCCATCACCGGCCTGCCGGGCCTGAAGGCCCCCTTCGAGCCGCTGGTGCCGGGCGCGCACAAGGTCCCGAACACCAACATCTACCGCGCCCCGATCTTCGGCGACGACCCGGAGGCCTTCGGCCGCTGGGCCGCCGACCAGATCGAGCAGCAGATCCTCTTCGAGGGCCCGGACACCGTCGCGGCCGTGTTCCTGGAGCCGGTGCAGAACGCCGGCGGCTGCTTCCCGCCGCCGCCCGGCTACTTCCAGCGGGTGCGCGAGATCTGCGACCGGTACGACGTGCTGCTGGTCTCGGACGAGGTCATCTGCGCCTTCGGCCGCCTGGGCACGATGTTCGCCTGCGACAAGTTCGGCTACGTCCCGGACATGATCACCTGCGCCAAGGGCATGACCTCGGGCTACTCCCCCATCGGCGCGTGCATCGTCTCCGACCGCCTCGCCGAGCCGTTCTACAAGGGCGACAACACCTTCCTGCACGGCTACACCTTCGGCGGCCACCCGGTCTCCGCCGCGGTGGGCCTGGCCAACCTGGACCTGTTCGAGCGGGAGGGCCTGAACCAGCACGTGCTGGACAACGAGGCCGCGTTCCTCTCCACCCTGCAGAAGCTGCACGACCTGCCGATCGTCGGCGACGTCCGCGGCAACGGCTTCTTCTACGGCATCGAGCTGGTCAAGGACAAGGCGACCAAGGAGTCCTTCGACGAGGAGGAGACCGAGCGCGTCCTGTACGGCTTCCTGTCCAAGGCGCTGTTCGACAACGGCCTGTACTGCCGCGCCGACGACCGCGGTGACCCGGTCGTCCAGCTCGCCCCGCCGCTGGTCTCGAACCAGGAGACCTTCGACGAGATCGAGCAGATCCTGCGCGCCACGCTCACGGAGGCGTGGACCAAGCTGTAGACCCGCGGAGATCCCCGTGCGCCCCGGACGGCACACCGTCCGGGGCGCACGGGCTTCGTCAGGCCGGCGGTCTGCCGGTCAGATGATGGTGTCGTAGATGTTCCAGCCCGTACCGATACCGCTGCGTGAGCCGTACGGCGACGTGGGGCTGCCGGTACCGGGATAGACGTACACGTTCCCGGAGGAGTCCCGGGCGACGAGGTCCGCCTTGCCGTCACCGCTCACGTCACCGGGGCCGACCATGGTGTAGCCGCCCCAGCCCGTACCGGCCTTGACGCGCGGTCCGAAGGGCGACGTCGGACTGCCGGTGCCGGGATAGACGTACAGGTTCCCCGAGGAGTCCCGCGCGAGCAGATCCCCCTTGCCGTCACCGTTGAGGTCGCCGCCGTTGACCATGGTGTAGCCGCCCCAGCCCCAGCCGGCCTTGACGCGCGGCCCGAAGGGCGACGTCGGACTGCCGGTGCCCGGATAGACGTACAGGTTCCCCGAGGAGTCCCGCGCGAGCAGGTCCGTCTTCCCGTCACCGGTCAGGTCCCCCATGCCGAGCATGGTGTAACCGCCCCACCCGTAGCCGGCCTTCACCCGCGCCTTGAAGGGCGCCGACGGGTTGCCGCTGCCCTGGTAGTACCAGAGGTTGCCGGAGCCGTCCCGGGCGACCAGGTCACCCGTGCCGTCGGCGTGGAAGACCGACATCGGCGTCATGGCGTTGTAGCCGCCCCACCCGTAGCCGATCTTGTACCGCGACAGGAACGGCGACGACGCCGCCCCCGTGCCCTGGTACTGCCACAGGTCACCGGAGCCGTCCCGGGCGATGACGTTCTGCCGCGTCGAGGCGGCCGGGCCGGGTACCGCGGAGACGACCTTCACGTCCGCCGAACTCAGGTACGCCAGACGGTGGTTGTAGCGGATCGGATAGTAGGTGGTGGTGCCGCTGATCACCGTTCGGTCGTGCGGGGCGCTGCCGTCGAACGTGGTCGAGCGGTAGTAGCCCGACGTCTCCTTCGCGATGGCGACGTACAACTGCCCGGAGGGAGCGGTGTACTTGGTGAGCGGCGTCACCGGCTGCGCCGTGAGGTCGCTCGGGTAGGCGCTCGCCTCCGGGTAGGCACGCCCGTAGACCGGTATGGAGCTGGCCCCGTCCCGGGCGGTGACCACCGTGAACGCGGAGGTGTCGGAGACCGGAACGGTGTACGAGCCGTGCGGGTTGTAGAACCACGCCTTGATGCCGCCGTACCAGATCGCGGTCCAGTCGTCCTGCTGTGCGGCCACCACGAAGTCCTGACCGGCGACCGCCTTGTCGCTCCAGTCGGCGGCGACGGTCGTTCCGGAGGAGAAGTAGGGATTCGTGATCAGCGATGCGCTGCTCGACGGCCCGGTGCGCAGGTAGACGAAGTCGGCGGGCTGCGCCGACTGGCCGTCGACGGGAGGTTCGTACGACGTGTCGAACGGCGGCGCGATCCGCACCACCTCACCGGCGACGAGCGGCGAGCCGGCCGGGTTGCTGTTCGGCGCGCCGAGCAGCGACATGTAGTGGTTCCAGTCCCAGTAGGTGCCCGGGTCCCAGTGCATGCCGGCCACGTACGCGTCGAGCGGGCCCGTGATGTCGTCGTGGCCGATGATGTGTTCGCGGTCGAGCGGGATGCCGTACCTGCCCGCGAGGTACTTCACCAGCGCGGCGGACGACTCGTACTCCGACTCGGTGTACCAGCTCCCGCCCTGGAGCGCGTAGCCCTCGTGCTCGACGCCGACGGCGTGCTGGTTCATGTACCAGTTGCCCGCATGCCAGGCGACGTCCTTGTCGGCCACCATCTGCGTGACCAGCCCGTCCGAGGAGCGGATCACGTAGTGGGCGCTGGCGCCGGCGGTCGGGTCCTGGAACTGGCCGACCGACGCCGAGTAGCCGCCCTCGGTGTCGTGGATGACGATGTAGTTGATCGCGTCGCCGTCCGAGGGCCGGTCGGCGATGTCGTAGTTGCCGTACTGCGTCTTGTCCGTCGAACTGGTCTGTTGGTACGCAGCGGGTACGAAGTTGCACGTCAGACCGGACGGGCACTCCGGGGCCGGGGTGCTGGTCGCCGTGGCGGCCATGGCGGTGGTGTAGCTCGCGCCCGTCGCGGTGGCGTAGCCGGTGTGCGTGGTGCCGGTGGTCGAGTAGGCGGCCGTGTTCGTCTGCGGCTTCAGCGCGGGCCGCGCGTCGAGCGTCACCTGCTGGCCGTCGGCGGTCACACGGCGGATCCCCGTACGCATGTGGGTGTAGACGCGCTGCGCGAACTGTGCCGCGCCCTTGCTGTCCGGCGACTGGCTGTAACGTTCCACCGCCGCGTACCACTGCGCCGGGTCGGTCGGTAGCCCGCCGGTCGCCGCGCGCTCGTACTCGGCCAGCAGCGCCGCACCTCCGCGTACGCTCTGCCTCATGTCGGTGCGCAGCGATGCCGCCGGTTCGCCGATGAGCTTCGCCGCCTGCTCCAGTGTGTGCAGTGCGGGCGCGTCGGTCTGCACGGCGCCCACAGCGGCCAGCACGTGCTCCGACGGGTGGAAGGATCCCCGACGGTCCTCGCCGCGCAGGTCCAACTCGCGCATGCGTTCGCTCTGCGACGGCTTGCGCACGTCGGTCGAGGACACCTGCGTGAGGCCCATCACATTGTAATTGCCCGTCATGCTCGGCCGGCCCGCATGGGTGTCCCAACGGCTCTGCTGGTACGCCACCGCCGTCAACACGCTCTGCGGCACGTGGAACTCCCGTGCAGCCGAGGCGAAATCGTCCTGCAGGGCACCGGGAGCGACCGCCGACGGGTGTGAGCCACCCAACTGGCCGGCCTGCGCCACGGCCGCGATTCCCGCCGCGACGAGCGCGAGCGCGCCTCCGGCAGCCATTCCCACCCGCACCCTCGACCGGCGGTGTTTTCGCTGCTTGCGATTCAAAGACCGTTCCTGTTCTGGCCATACGCAGGCCGATCAGGGGGGGTGGCAGGCGGACGTTAGCAGGGAAGACGCCCGCGCACACAATGCGCGGGGCGAACAGCGATCATTTGCGTCGGTTTCGCCGGACGGATCGTCCTCCCGGATGATCAGCAACCGCTCCGGGCCATCCGTTCGAGTGAGAAACGGGGGTCCGGGGCCGTTCGCTGTCCGGGCTCCCCGGTGCCACCTGCTTAGCGTGCGAGGTGACCGATCGCCCTTGCCATCGTTCGCCCGAACGGGTCCCCAGGACGGGGATCGGCAGGGGAAAACGGATCAGAACCGAGGTGTACGCGATGGTGGCCCCGTCGGACGACGACGTGCTCTGGGCAAACGCCCTGCACTTCCAGCACAACGGCTCACCCGCGCTGCGCGGGGTCTCGCTAGGGGTACGCGAGGGCGAGATCCTGGCGGTGACCGGCCCGCGCGGCAGCGGCAAGACGACCCTGCTGCAGTGTCTGGCGGGGCTGCTGCCCGCCCAGCGGGGCGAGGTCTGGTTCAACAGCACGCCCGTGCACACCATGGGCCCGCTCACCCGCGAGCGGCTGCGCCGTGACCGGTTCGGCTGGATCGACCCGGTCCCGATGCTCGTCCCCGAGCTGAACGCCTGGGAGAACGCGGCGCTGCCGCTGATGCTGCGCGGCACCAGCCGCCGCCGCGCCAAGACCGCCGCACTGGAGTGGCTGGAACGCCTGGACATCGGCGACAGCGCCCGCAGGCGCCCCCATGAGCTGACCCAGGCGCAGCGGCAGCGGATCGCCGTCGCCCGGGCGCTCGCCACCTGCCCGACGGTGCTCTTCGCGGACGAGCCCACCGCATCCCTGCACCGCGCCGACGGCGCCCAGGTGCTGCGCACGATCACCACCGCGGCCCGCTCGCACGGCATCACCGTCGTCCTCGCCACCCACCCGGCCCAGGCCGCCGGCCTCGCCGACCGGACGGTGTCGCTGCTGGACGGGCGGCGCGTGAACACCGTCCATCTGCCCCCGGTGTCCGAGACGGAAGGCCGTCAGACGTGCTCGCTCTCCGCCTAGCCCGCGGGGCGCGCCCCCTGGTCCAGTTCCGTCGCCTCCTGGTCGTGGCGGCCTCGGCGGGCACGGGCTTCCTGCTGCTGTGCACGCTGGGGTACGCGCTCGGACATCCGGAGGCGGCGGACGGCTCGGCGCTGCGGCTGGCCTGGTGTCTCGCACCGACCGCGGCCACCGTGTACCTGGCGGTCGCCGTCGCCCGCACGGACCCGGGCACCCGTCCACGGTCCGGTCTGGCGGCGATCGGCCTCGGCCCGGCCAGGCTGATGGCCCTGTCGGCGGCGACCACGGCCTTCACGACCGCGCTCGGCTCGCTGCTGGCACTGCTGGGCTTCCTGCACCTGCGCGGTGATCCGACGGGGATGCCGTTCGACGGCGCGGCGGCGGGCCTCCTCGCCGCCGACCAGCCCTTGCCCGTGCCCGCGGCGCTCACGCTGCTGGCGCTGGTGCCGTTCACGGCGTCCGTGGCGACGGCGGTGGCGCTGCGCCCGCGGGGCGAACCGTCACCGCACGGCGGCGACTCCGACCCGGACGCCGACGACGTGGCCGAGGTACCGGCCGAGAATCCGATGCCGGAGCCTCCCGCCGCCCCCCGGCCCGCCCCCGGCGGCCTGCCCTGGGGTGTGGCCGCGCTCGCCGGGGGGTTCGCCGTGGAGGCGCACGCGAGCCGGCCGGGCGGGGCGCCGGGCACGGCCCTGCCCGGTGGGCTCACCGGCGGGCCGGTGGCGGTGCTCGCGGGCTGGGCGCTGACCGCGTTGGGGCTCGCGCTGGCCGGGCCCGCACTGACGCATCTGTGCGGATGGCTGCTGCAGTCGGTGCGCCCCGGTGCCGTGCGACTGCTGGCCGGGCGCGGTCTGCAGGAGGACGCGGGGCCGATCGGCCGGCCGCTCGGGGTGGTGTGCGCGGTGGCGTCGGGTTTCTACGCCATGGCGACGCTGTACGCCGGCACACGCCCGACCCCGGGGCCGCTGACGACGCTGGGCGCGGTGGTGGTGGGAGGCTGCGCGGTCGCGGCGCTGGCGACGGCCGCGGTCGAGGTGAGGCAGGCGCGTGCCGACACGGTCGCCGCGCTGGTGCGGCTGGGTGCCCCGGCCACCGTGCTGCGCACCGCCGCGCTGCTGCGCGCTGCTGCTCTGGTGGCGGTGTTCACGCCGGTGACCTGGGTGGTCGCGGAACTGGCGGCCATGCCGCTGAGGGGCTGAGAGGATCCCGGAATTTTTTTCGACCCCGGCGATGAGTTCTGGGTCGGCGCGCGGTCCATCTCTGCGTACGGCTCATCCGCCACCTTGGAAGAGAGGCCTCTCATGTACCAGCAGATGATCTTCGTGAACCTGCCCGTCGCCGACGTCGAGACGTCGAAGAAGTTCTTCACGGAGCTGGGCTACACGATCAATCCGCAGTTCACGTCGGACGACTGTGCCTGCGTCGTCATCAGCGACACCATCATCGCGATGATGCTGAGCAAGCAGCACTATGCCAACTTCACGAAGAAGGAGATCGCGGACGCGACGAAGACCAGCGAGGTGCTGATCTGTCTGAGCGCCGAAAGCCGGGAGAAGGTCGACGAGCTGGTCGACCGGGCGGTCGCCGCGGGCGGCTCGGTGTCCGGCGAGACCCAGGACTACGGCCACATGTACGGCCGTGCCTTCGACGACCCGGACGGCCACACCTGGGAGGTCATGTGGATGGACCCGGCGGCGGTGCAGGGCTGAGCACGCGCAGGTGAACGCCGGTGCCCGACGGGTGGGTTGAGAACACTTCTGCGGATTTCAAACGCATGGGCGGTTAATGAGCAGGCAAAGGCGACCGTCATGCCGGACATCGGCGTTGACAGTACTCAGCTGCCGCTTATAAACCTGTGAGCCTCTCGGGGATGCTGTGATGGCAGCGCAACATCCCCTGAACCCCCCGCAGTTGCGCATCCCGTGAAGGGCAATCGTGTCCATATCTTCCCGCACCGCTCGAACGGTGCGCATCCTCGGCGTCGCCTCGGCTTCCGCCGCGCTCGCGCTCGGCGTCGCCGGCAACGCGCTCGCCTGCAACATCAGTGAGTTCTCCGCCGTGGCCAAGTGTGACGGTGGCAAGGGTGTCATCGTCGTCACGGACGTCGACGCCTCCGGTACTCCGGCGAACGTCTCCGTCTTCCTCGAGAACAACAGCGCCGACGCGAGGAAGGTCGGCGTGCAGGAGGTGAAGGGGTCCGCTCTGGGCACCACGGTCACCTTCGCCGAGGACTGGCAGCCGAACGCCACCTACCGCATCCGGGTGAAGGCCGGGCACCAGGTCGATGCGGACATCCAGCCGAACCTGACCACCCCGTCGAGGGCCTGCACCACCTCGGAGACCACCCCGCCGGCCTCCGACACCCCGAAGCCGTCGAACTCGCCGGCTCCGACCCCGTCCTCCTCCGCCTCCCCGTCGGGCACGCCGTCGCAGGCGGAGAGCACGGCGCCCGCCACGACCGGGGACAACTCCCCCTCGCCCGCGGCGGGCAGCTCCAACCTCGCCGAGACCGGCGCCAGCTCCAGCACGCCCCTGATCGCCGGCATCGCCGGCGGCCTGGTCGTCATCGGTGGCGGCGCGGTGTTCTTCGGCATGCGCCGCCGCGGCTCGTCGAAGGCGAACCGAGCGAACTGACACGCCGTCAGCGGCCGTGCGAGCAGGCGGTCCGTCCCGTCGGGGGCGGACCGCCTTTCGTCGTGCATCCGTGGTGCTCAGGCGGACGGGTCCCCGAGCACGACGACGTCGCTCGCGTCGAAGACGACCCCGACCTCGTCCCCGGGCTCCGGGGCCGACCGCAGCGGGCAGGCCGCCTCCAGCGCGGGGGCCTCCTCCGGTTGCAGGCGCAGGGCGACGTGGGTGCCGCGGAAGGTGCGGGCGGTCACGGTGCAGCGCAGCCCCTCGGCGGCGGCCGTCAACCGTACGCCCGCCGGGCGGACCAGCAGCGTGCCGGGCCCCTGCGGGGTGCCTTCCGGGACCGGGAGCTTGCCCCATGGGGTGTCCGCGGCCTCACCGGCGACGGTCGCCTCCACCACGTTGTCGAAGCCGAGGAAGCGTGCCACGAACTCGTTCGCGGGCCGCTGCCACACCTCAAGGGGCGTGCCGGACTGGGCGACCCGCCCGTCGCGCATCACCACGACCCGGTCGGCGAGCGCGAAGGCCTCACCCTGGTCGTGGGTGACGGCGAGCACGGTCGTGCCCAGGCGGCCGAACAGGCCGCGCAGTTCGACGACCAGCCGCTCGCGCAGCGACCGGTCGAGCTGGCCCAGCGGCTCGTCCAGCATCAGCAGCCGCGGCCGGGGCGCGAGGGCGCGGGCGAGCGCGACGCGCTGCTGCTCACCGCCGGACAGCTCGGCGACAGCCCTGCGCTCAGCGCCCGGCAGCCCGACGAGGTCGAGCAACTCCCCCACGCGGGACTCCCGTTCGGCGCGCGGGGCACCGCGCATCCGCAGTCCGAAGGCGACGTTGCCGCCCACGTCCCGCTGCGGGAACAGCTGGTGGTCCTGGAACATCAGCCCCACGCCGCGCCGGTGCGCGGGCACCCCGTCCAGGTCCCGTCCGTCGAGGAACACCCGCCCCGCGTCGAGGGGTTGCAGTCCGGCCACGGTCCGCAGCAGCGTCGACTTGCCGCTGCCGCTCGGCCCCAGCACGCACACGATCTCGTGCTCGGCGACCTCGAGGTCCACCCGGTCGAGCGCGGCCCGCCCGTCGAAGCGCACGGTCGCGCCGTGCAGCCTGAGCATCGTCAGAACTCCCCCGTCCGATCGGTCCGCAGCCTCTCCAGGACGCCCAGCGCCACCGCGCACACCACCATCAGAATCGTCGACAGGGCCATCGCCTGCCCGTAGTTGAGATCGCCGGGCCGCGCGAGCAGCCGGGCCACGGCCACCGGCAGCGTCGGGTTGTCGGGCCGCGCGATGAACACGGTCGCCCCGAACTCGCCCAGCGACACGGCGAACGCGAACCCGGCGGCGATCAGCAGCGCCCGCCGCACGAGCGGCAGATCCACCTCGCGCCACACCCGCCACGGCGACGCCCCGAGCACGGCGGCCGCCTCCCGCAGCCGTTCGTCCACGGCCCGCAGCACCGGAAGCATGGTGCGCACCACGAAGGGGGCGCCCACCAGCGCCTGCGCGAGCGGCACCAGGACCCAGGAACCGCGCAGGTCCAGGGGCGGTTTGTCGAGCGCGATCAGGAACCCGAAGCCGACGGTCACCGCGGACACGCCGAGCGGCAGCATCAGCAGCGCGTCGAAGCCCCGTACGAGCCGGCCGGCGTCCCTGCGGGCGAGGGCCGCGGCGGCGAGCGATCCGATCAGCACCGCGATGAGGGTGGCGGCGACGGCGTACTGGAGCGAGTTGCCGATGGCGTCGACGGGCGGGACGAGGAAGGTGCTGTCGTCGGAGCGGGTCAGCGCCTTGTAGTAGGCGAACCCGGGCGCGTCGAGCGAGCGCTGGAGAAGGACCGCGAGCGGCAGGACGAGCAGGAGGGCGACCGTGGCGAGGACCGCGCCGAGCAGCGCCCACTGGCCGGCCCCGCGCGGCCTGCGCGCCGTGCGCGACGCGTCGACCAGCCTGAGCGCGCTCTCCCGGCGGCGCACCGTCCACGCGTGCAGCCCGAGGATCGCGCCCACCGTGACGAACTGGACGATCGTCAGCACGGCGGCGGTGGACAGGTCGAAGATCTCCGAGGTCTGCCGGTAGATCTCCACCTCCAGGGTGGAGAAGGTGGGGCCGCCGAGGATCTGCACCACACCGAAGGAGGTGAAGGTGAACAGGAACACCATCAGCGCGGCGGCGGCCACGGCGGGGCCCAGCGCGGGCAGCGTCACCGTCCGCCAGGACGCGAGCCGGGAGGCGCCGAGCACGCGCGCGGCCTCCTCCTGGCGGGGGTCGAGCTGTGCCCACAGCCCGCCGACGGTGCGGACGACGACGGCGTAGTTGAAGAAGACGTGGGCGAGCAGGATGGCCCACACGGTGGTGTCGAGTCGTACGCCCCACAGGTCGTCGAGGAGTCCGCCGCGGCCCACCAGCGCCAGGAAGGCGGTGCCGACGACGACGGTGGGCAGCACGAACGGGACGGTGACGACGGCACGCAGCACCTGCCTGCCCGGGAAGTCGTAGCGCGCGACGACATACGCGCCGGGCAGCGCGATCAGCAGGGTCAGGGCGGTGGAGGCGAGCGCCTGCCAGGTCGTGAACCACAGCACGTGCCGGATGTCCGGCTGGGCGAGCACATCCACGACGCGCCCGAACCGCCATGCTCCGTCCGCCTTCAGACCGCGCGCGAGGATCGCGGCGACGGGGTAGGCGAAGAAGACCGCGAAGAACGCGACGGGCAGGGCCATCAGCCCGAGCCGCGCCGCGTTCCCCCGCCTGCGTGGGGTCACTTCAGTACGAGCGACGTCCACGCCTTGACCCACTGGTCACGGTCGGCTGCGATCTTCGTGGGATCCATGGTCTCGGGGCTCTTGGCCGCGGGCCCGTACTCGGTGAACTCGGCGGGCACCTTCGCGCCCCTGACCACCGGGTAGACGAACATGTTGAGCGGCATGTCCTCCTGGAACCTCCTGCTGATCAGGAAGTCGATGAAGGCCTTGCCGCCCTTGGTGTTGTGGGCGCCCGTCAGCAGGCCGGCGAACTCGATCTGGCGGAAGCAGGTGCCGGTGGCGACACCGGTCGGCGCGGTCTTGGGGCGCGGCTGGGCGTAGACCACCTCGGCGGGCGGCGAAGAGGCGTAGGAGACGACGAGCGGCCGGTCACCCTTGGCCTTCCTGCCCCCGGCGGAGCCGGAGAACTCCTGGTCGTACGCCTGTTCCCAGCCGTCGACCACCTTCACACCGTTGGCCTTGAGCTTCTTCCAGTAGCCCTGCCAGCCGGTGTCGCCGTACTTGGCGGCGCTGCCGAGCAGGAAGCCGAGGCCCGGCGAGGAGGTGGCGGCGTTCTCGGTGACGAGGAGGTTCTTGTACTGGGGCTTGACGAGATCGTCGAACGAGGTGGGCGGGGTCAGCTGGTGGTCGGCGAAGTACTTCTTGTCGTAGTTGACGCAGATGTCGCCGTAGTCGATGGGCGTGACCCGGTGCTTGCCCTGGTCCAGCTGGTACTCGGTGCCGACCTGGTCGAGACCCTTGGCCTCGTACGACTGGAACAGGCCGTTGTCCAGGGCCCGCGACAGCAGCGTGTTGTCGACGCCGAAGAACACGTCGCCCTGTGGGTTGTCCTTCGTCAGGATCGCCTTGTTGACGGCCTGGCCCGCGTCGCCGTCCTTGAGGACCTTGACGGTGTAGCCGGACTCCTTCTCGAACGCCGCGATGACGCTCTTCGAGGCGGCCCACGAGTCGTGGCTGACGAGGGTGACGGTCTTGGAGTCGCCGCCGCCGGCGCTACCGCCTCCCGAGCCGGACGACCCGCACGCGGACAACGTGACCATGCCCAGCCCGACGACCACGGCCGCGAACTGCCTACCGGTAATGCTCAACTGATTCCTCCTGGGGGTGACCAGGAAGAGACGCGGCCCTGCCCGGGACCTTTCGTCGGTTCCCGGGCAGGGCGCAACAGCTCGAGTGAAGACCGAACTCCCTACCCAGAATGACCTGGGCGAGGTTCAGAGGGTCTGCGGTCGACACCGCACTCTCAGCGCTGTGGCGCTCCCCTGTCGGAATATGAAGATGTACGTACTGATGGAACAGCCCTCAGACTACCGCTCGGTGGCGGCGAGCTGACCGCACGCCCCGTCGATCTCCTGACCACGGGTGTCGCGGATCGTCACCGGTACACCATGGGCGGCGATCGCCTCGACGAACGCCTTCTCGTCCTCGGGGCGGGAGGCGGTCCACTTGGAGCCTGGCGTCGGGTTCAGCGGGATGAGGTTGACGTGCACGGGCTTGCCCTTGAGCAGCCGGCCGAGCAGATCCCCACGCCACGCCTGGTCGTTGATGTCCCGGATGAGGGCGTACTCGATGGACAGCCGACGCCCGGACTTCTCGACGTAGTCGAACCCGGCGTCGAGGACCTCGCGCACCTTCCACCGCGTGTTGACGGGGACGAGGGTGTCGCGCAGCTCGTCGTCGGGGGCGTGCAGGGAGATGGCGAGACGGCACTTGAAGCCCTCGTCGGCGAACCGGTGGATGGCCGGCACCAGTCCGACCGTCGACACGGTGATACCGCGCTGGGAGAGCCCGAGCCCGTCCGGCGCGGGATCGGTGAGCGCCCGAATCGCACCCACGACGCGCTTGTAGTTGGCGAGGGGCTCGCCCATGCCCATGAAGACGATGTTGGACAGCCGCGCCGGCCCACCGGGGATCTCACCGTCACGCAGGGCCCTCATCCCGTCCACGATCTGGTGCACGATCTCGGCCGTGGACAGATTACGGTCGAGACCGGCCTGACCGGTGGCGCAGAAGGGGCAGTTCATGCCGCAGCCCGCCTGCGAGCTGATGCACATGGTGACCCGGTCCGGGTAGCGCATGAGCACGGACTCGACGAGCGTGCCGTCGAACAGCCGCCACAGCGTCTTGCGGGTGGTGCCCTGGTCGGTCGACAGGTGCCGCACGACCGTCATCAGCTCCGGCAGCAGCGCCTCCTGCAGCTTGGCGCGGGAGGGCGCCGGGATGTCGGTCCACTGCTCCGGCGCGTGCGCGAACCGCGCGAAGTAGTGCTGCGAGAGCTGCTTGGCGCGAAACGGCTTCTCGCCGATCGCGGCGACCGCCTCCTTGCGCTCGGCGGGCGAGAGATCGGCGAGATGCCGCGGCGGCGTCTTGGCTCCGCGCGGGGCGACGAAAGTGAGTTCTCCGGGCTTAGGCATGGCTCAACCAGTGTCGCAGATCCAATCGGGTGACCTGCGGCTGTCGCTCGCTACGACTGTCGTTAGTAGTCGTCACCGGTCGCCACTGAGCGGCCTCGGACGGCCCAGAGACGGCCCAGCGAAGATCACTCGTCGGCCGCCAGCCACTCATCGAGCCGGACCTCGACCTGGTGGTTGTGGGCGGCGCCCCAGATGACCTCCCCACATACGGAGGCCCCAAGGGCCGTGAGGTCCATCCCGCGCGGCATGGCCGTGATCTCCGCCAGCGCTATGGCGTTCGGCACGCCGTCTATACGTATGAAGACCCCGAACCGCTGGCGACCGACGACCTCACCCGTGATCCGGGTTCCTACAGGCAGGGCCGCGACGGTTGCCGCCCAGCTCGACCGGACCGCGTCAGCGGCCGGCACTTCAGGGCCCGTGGGCCACGCGTACTCATCCATCGCTAGATCATGACGCCCTGGAACCGGTGCTTAGAAGATGCGGGCATGCCGTGGTGAGCCGGTCAGATCGCCTCGTCCCCGCCACCGCGCGGAGCCGCTGAGCGCTGCTGCCGTCTGCCGTCGTTGCCATCAGCGCTGCCGTCATCGCGTTCGCCGCATAGTGCTGCGGTCGCTGCTATTTGTGCGGCAACGGGTACCGCGTCACGAATTTCGGAGTGGTCCATCGCCGTGATATGCGGGTCGATCGGAGCGAGAGCATGGTCAAGTGGACATAGCGACGCACTTGCGCAGCCTCATGGGCTCCTTGTCCCGGGAAAGCGGCGTCTTCGGACACGTGGTCACTACGGCCGGCACATCTGCTCCTGAACTCGTGCGCGAAGTGGCTGCAGAGGCGGAACGGACCTGGAAGGACTACGCCGTCGCGGGGGCCGTCGGTCCTGACTCACCAGATGAGGTCGAGGTGGCGCTCTCACGGATCGGCGGTGACCGTGCTGCGGACCTCCTGACCTACCTGGCGGCTGAAGACCTCGTGTTCCCGGCGACGCCACGCCGCGACCGTGCGCATGCTCACCGAGCGGCTGAGCGGGTCGTGCGCCTGCTCGGCTACCAGGCCGACTGGTACACGAACATCAGTGATCTCTCGCTCCAGGCACGCGCGTGGAACCCCGTCACCCGACATACCTTCGACGGAGTCGTCGCGGGGGTTGGAAATGGCTTCGCCGTGGTATTGCTGCAGGTCGGCGAGGACTAGGGCCTACGGCAGCGCGCCTCTTGCTGCCGCCCCTGCCTGCTCGAACTCCTCGGCCGGGATGACAACGGCGGTGAACTCCTCCTGCTCGTTGATCTCCTCAAGCGGCGGCACAGGCACCTCTCCTAACATGGTGCTCGGGCTCCACCGCGACTCGTCCGCCCAATCGAGCCGGCCATCACGGAATACCTCGGTCTTGCGGACCTCGTACCGGTCTTCGCCGACCTCGCTGAGGATCTCCACCGGCTCATCGGAGAAGTCGTGATGCCAGATGACCTTGAGATACCACACGAGTTGCCTGCCTCAGCGTCCCTAGTTTGGAAGATCGCGTACGGGGATCGTGGCTGACCTGGGAAGGCGGTGGCCTGTGCGTTCCCGGAACGCTCGCCGCCATTCCCCGGTGTGCCCCGATGGGCGCCGCTCGATCGGGCACGCCGTGGGCACGAGGGGCGCCCTCGGACCTGCGGCAGTTCTGGCTGATCCAGGTGCGAGCGAGGTGGTTACTGCACCAGATAGAAGCGAACTCTTACCTGATACGCCCCTTAAGACAATCATTACTCTCGTATGGTCTTGTCATGGACATTCTGATACCTGGGCTCGCGCCAACGGTGGTCGGCGTGGTGAGCTTCGCTGTGGTCTTCGTCTGCATGACCAAGGTTCTTTTGCCGCGCATCAACAAGGTTCTCGGCGAACGGAGGGACGCCATCGAGGGCCAGATGGAATGTGCTGAACAGTTGGCAGCGGAAGCCGGTGAAGTCGTCGCGAAGTATCGCGAGGAGCTGGCTGAGGCCCGACACGAGGCGGCGCGCCTGCGCCAGGAGGCTTTGGAGCAGGGCACACAACTGATAGCCGAGCTTCGCGCTGAGGGCCTGCGGGAACGCGAGGCGATGATCGTGGAAGCTCAGGCACGGCTCGGGGCCGATCGCGTCATTGCGGAGACGGAGCTGCGGGGAGACGTCGTGTCGTTGGCCACGGAGCTGGCCGGTCGAGTGGTGGGCGAAACTCTCGAAGGCGTCGCCAACAGCGAGATCGTGGACCGCTTCTTCTCAGACCTTGATGCTCGAAGCGCGGCGGGCTTGCAGTAGTCGCCACCTCAACCCACCACTTCTCCCAGCTCTCATCCCGTCCGCCGTCGACCCGCACACCGTGGAGCGGGCGTGGTCCATGGCGTCCAGGTGGAGCGCGCCACTGTACGAACGACTGTGAGGATTGACCACGGCGCCGCTGGGCAGGCCTGACCCACCGAACGAATGACGCTTCGAGCTGTCCTCTCCAGGAATGGACGCCATGGGCCGCGTCTGCTCGGCTCAGCCTGGGTCGACGGTGGACGGGATGAGAGCATCCCGCGCACGCCACAATGCACCTGCGGTCGGGAACGGTGCCCCCTCCATCCCGGTGCCGGCCGATCCCCCGCCGGAGGCACTGTTCTGACCGTGGTCGCGCTAAGGAGTGATCGACTCATGGCCTCCGGCCCTATCCTCCAGTGGGCGCGCGTCGGCGCAGCCCGCGCGGAGCGGGCCGAAGGCAGGAGCGTCGCGCGGAGCGGAGCCGGGAAGCGTGCCCGGCGGAGCGGAGCGCAGCCGGGCCTTGATCTCGGAGGCCGATGAGGACGGCAAGTACGAGTCCGCTCGTGAGCACGGCATGCACGCGCTGAGGCACTTCTACGCCTCGGTCCTGCTCGACGCGGGAGAGAGCATCAAGGCCGTGAGCGAGTACCTCGGGCACTCCGACCCTGGGCTGACCCTGCGGGTGTACGCGCACCTGATGCCGTCGAGCGAGGAGCGTACAAGGAAGGCCGTGGATCGGGTGCTTCTCCCGGCCCCGCGTGAGCCTGACGGCCCAGAGACGGCCCAGTGACCCACACCAGGCCCCCTATCCGCGCCGAACGCGCTGGTAGGGGGCTTGTTGCTGCCCAACTACTGCCAGTTCTCCGGGCTTGGGCATGGTCCTCCCAGTGTCTCAGATCCACTGGTGTGGCCCGCGACCCAGGATTCACGAGCTCGCAAGGGCCCGTTCCGGGCTCCTGCCGGGCGGACCGCAGGGTCCTTCAGCCGGTCGGTGTGACGCGGATGGCGGCGATGTCGAACTGGAGGCGGACCTTCTCGCTCACCATGGCACCACCCTCGGCCAGCCTGGAGTCGTAGGTGAGGCCCCAGTCGGAACGGTTGATCGTGGTGGTGCCGTCGAAACCGACGCGCTCGTAACCGAACGGGTCCGTCACATGGCCGATGTAGGTGAGTTCCAGGTCGACGGGGCGCGTGGTGTCCTTGATGGTGAGGTCACCGGTCATGCGGTAGACGTCCTTGCCCGCGAGCTGCACGGCGGTGCTGGTGAAGATCATCCGTGGGTAGGTCGCGGAGTCCAGGAAGTCGCGGCCGACCAGGTGTGTGTCGCGTTGCTCGACACCGGTGTCGACGCTGGCGGTGAACAACGCGATGTCGGCACGGGAGCGGGCCGGGTCACGGCCGTCGAAGTAGAGGCGGCTGTCGTACTCCAGGAAGGCGCCGCGCACCGTCGTCACCATGGCGTGGCGGACGGAGAACCCGATCCTGCTGTGCGCGGGGTCGATGATCCACTCGCCGGTGAGGGCCTGCAGGGCGGGATCAGGCAGAGCGCCGGCCGCGGGATGCTCCGGGGCGCCGGAGGCCACGGGTGCGGCGGGAGCCGCCGCGCGTCGGAGGGGAGAGCTGCGGCCAAAAAGGTTCATGCCGCATGTAGTTATGTCAGGGCAACCGGGGCCCGCAAGGCCTGGTCAGGAAACCCGACCCTTCCTCAGCACACCTTCACAGGTGTGCGCGTCTCCTGGGGCGGGGCGGGACGGAGGGGCCCACCGCTCTGTGGACGACGGGCCCCTCCGGCACCGTGAGCCGCGCGGACGCCGGTCGGCCAGGTCAGGCCGACCCCACGAAGACCACCATCAGCAGCCACACCACCGGCGCCGTCGGCAGCAGCGAGTCCAGCCGGTCCATGATGCCCCCATGACCCGGCAGCAGTGTGCCCATGTCCTTGATGCCCAGGTCTCGTTTGATCATCGACTCGCCGAGGTCGCCGAGCGTGGCGCTGGCCGCGACCGCGAGACCCAGCAGCAGGCCCTGCCACCAGGAACCGCCGTCGATCAGGAACTGCATGCACAGCGCGCCCGCGCCCATCGCGAAGGTGACGGCCCCGATGAGGCCCTCGCGGGTCTTGCCGGGACTGATGCGCGGGGCGAGCTTGTGCCGGCCGAAGCGCCAGCCGATCGCGTACGCGCCGGTGTCGCTGACGACCGTCAGGAGCAGGAAGGTCAGGACACGCCGCGGGCCGTCGTCGGCCGTGAGCATCATGGCGACGAACGTGGCCAGGAACGGCACGTAGAAGGCCGCGAAGACGCCTGCTGTGACGTCCCGGAGGTAGCCGTCCGGCGGTTCCGTCATGCGCCACACCAGGGCCGCGAGCGCGGTCAGCGCCATCGCCACCCAGGCTCCCTCGGCGCCCCGCACATACCCGGCGACGATCATCGCCGCGCCACCGACCGCGAGCGGCACCAGGGGTGCCTTGATGCCCTTGCGTTCCTCCAGCCGCTTCGTCAGCTCCCACAGGCCCACCACGACGGCGACCGCTATGACGCCGACGAACACGGCCTTGACGATGAACAACGAGGCGACGATCACGACGCCGAGCCCGACGCCGACCCCTATGGCCGCGCCCAGGTCACGGCCCGCACTCTTCTTCTGAGGTGCGGGTGCCGGCTGCGGGACGTCGGGCATGGGCTCCGTATTCTGCTGCGCCGCCCACGGGGACGGTACTTGCGGCGTCTCGTCGCGGAACAAGGGGCCGCGTCGACGGGCGGCGGCCCCCCGGTCGTCATCCTGGTCTCCGCCGGGCGCGGGTACCTCGGGCACGATGGGCATGGGGCGAGTCTGCTGGGCGTCATGCGCATCGTACGCGGGACCCGCCGGGCCGAGGCCCTGGCCAGGCCCCTGCTCGGTGGGCCCCCAGTACCCGGCCTGTGGCGGCGCCCCCCAGGAAGAGTCGTTCATCAGACCTCGAGCAGCTCGGCTTCCTTGTGCTTGAGCAGCTCGTCCACCTGGGCAACGTACTTCGCGGTGGTGTCGTCGAGCTCCTTCTCCGCACGGCGGCCCTCGTCCTCGCCGACCTCGCCGTCCTTGACGAGCTTGTCGATGGCGTCCTTGGCCTTGCGGCGCACGGAGCGGATCGAGACCTTCGCGTCCTCGCCCTTGCCCTTGGCGACCTTGATGTACTCGCGGCGCCGTTCCTCGGTGAGCTCGGGGAACACCACGCGGATGATGTTGCCGTCATTGCTCGGGTTGACGCCCAGGTCGGAGTCGCGGATCGCCTGCTCGATGTTGCGCAGCGCGCTCTTGTCGAACGGCGTCACCACGGCCATACGCGGTTCCGGCACCGAGAACGAGGCCAGCTGGTTGATCGGCGTCGGTGCGCCGTAGTAGTCGGCCACGATCTTGTTGAACATCGCCGGGTGCGCACGACCGGTGCGGATCGCGGCGAAGTCCTCCTTGGCGACCACGACGGCCTTCTCCATCTTCTCCTCGGCCTCGAGGAGGGTCTCTTCGATCACCACTTGCTCCTGCGTGTCTTGAGTAGGCCCGGCAACGGTCCTCATCGGTCTGCGGCCGGCTGCGTCGCGTCTTCTTCCTGCACGGTTCCCGACCGGCAGGACATTGTCCATCCCCCGGTCAGGGTCCGTCGCCCCGTCGGGGTGCACCCCCGGCGGGTCTGCCTCCGGTCACTCCCGGCTGCCTTGGTCACCCACGAGTGTGCCGATCTTCTCACCCTTGACGGCCCGGGCGATATTGCCCTCCGCCAGCAGTTCGAAGACGAGGATGGGCAGCTTGTTGTCCCGGCACAGCGTGATCGCGGTCATGTCGGCGACCTTCAGGTCGCGGGTGATGACCTCTCCGTAGCTGAGGGAGTCGAACTTGACGGCCTCGGGGTTGGTCTTCGGGTCGGAGTCGTAGACCCCGTCCACACCGTTCTTGCCCATCAGCAGCGCCTCGGCGTCGATCTCCAGGGCACGCTGGGCGGCGGTCGTGTCGGTGGAGAAGTACGGCATGCCCATACCGGCGCCGAAGATGACCACACGGCCCTTCTCCAGGTGGCGCACGGCACGCAGCGGGATGTACGGCTCGGCGACCTGGCCCATGGTGATGGCGGTCTGCACACGCGAGTCGATGCCCTCCTTCTCCAGGAAGTCCTGGAGGGCGAGGCAGTTCATGACCGTGCCCAGCATGCCCATGTAGTCGGAGCGGGCCCGGTCCATGCCGCGCTGCTGGAGTTCCGCGCCGCGGAAGAAGTTGCCGCCACCGATGACGACGGCGATCTGGGATCCGTCGCGCACCACGGCCGCGATCTCCCGGGCGATGGCATGCACCACGTCCGGGTCGACACCCAGTCCGGTGCCGCCGGAGAACGCCTCTCCGGACAGCTTCAGCAGGAACCGGCCGCGAACTTTGCCGTCGTCGCTCTTCTCGGCCTTGGTGGTCATGGAGATCTCCTCGTGGTGCGCATACGAAGAAGGCCATTGCCGGTGGGGCGTGTTTCGCATCCCATGCGCGGCAATGGCCTCCTCGTCAGATCTGCTGTCGTCCGCCACACGCGTGTGCGGGTCGGCGCACGCGAACGGCGGGGACGACTGCTTTCGACCCTACCGGGGTCGCGCGTCGATCGCGGTCCGGACTCAGATGCCGACCTTGATGCGCGTGAAGCGCTTCAGGGTGACACCGGCCTCTTCCAGGACCTTCTGGACGGACTTCTTGTTGTCCAGCGCGTAGGGCTGACCGAGCAGCGTGGCGTCCTTGAAGAAGCCGTTGAGGCGACCCTCGACGATCTTCGGCAGGGCGGCCTCGGGCTTGCCCTCGGCGCGGGTGGTCTCCTCGGCGATGCGGCGCTCGGACTCGACGACCTCGGCCGGGACGTCCTCCTTGGAGAGGTACTTCGGCGCGAAGGCGGCGATGTGCTGGGCGACGCCCTTGGCGACCTCGGCGTTCGGCTTGTCGAGCTCCACGAGCACACCGATCTGGAACGGCAGGTCGGGCATCGTGCGGTGCATGTACGCCGACACGTAGCCGTCGGCGAACTGCGCGAAGCGGTCGAGGACGATCTTCTCGCCGAGGTTGGCGTTGGCCTCGTCGACGAACGCCTGCACGGTCTTGCCGGGCTCGATCTCGGAGGCGAGCAGGGCCTCGAGGTCGGCCGGGGAGGTCTTGGCGACGTGCTCGGCGATCGCCTGGGCGACGGCCTGGAACTTCTCGCCCTTGGCGACGAAGTCGGTCTCGCACTTCAGCTCGACAAGGACACCGGAGGAGTTGTCGTCGGCGATGATGGAGACCACGGCGCCGTTCTCGGCGGAGCGGCCCTCGCGCTTGGCGACGCCCTTCTGGCCCTTGATGCGGAGCGCCTCGACGGCCTTGTCGACGTTGCCCTCGGCCTCGTCCAGCGCCTTCTTGCAGTCCATCATGCCGGCGCCGGTGAGCTCACGGAGCTTCTTGACGTCGGCGGCGGTGTAGTTCGCCATGATTTTCGTGAATCTCTTCTCGGAGTTCGAAGTCTCGAAGGGGCGGCCGCCGACCCGGGGACGGGCGACCGCCGAAGATCTACGGGCTACGAAGATCTGCCGCCGGTGAAGATCCGCCGATGCGGATCCGTCGGCCTGAAGCAGATCTAAGGGCTACGGATGAACGGCGGGTGGCGCGCACGGCGCCGCCCGCCCTCACATCAGCCGAACGGCCCTGAAGGTCAGGCCTGCTCGCCCTCGGCGGCCGGAGCCTCCGCAGCCGGAGCCTCGGCCGGCTTCTCGGCCTCGGCGGCAGGGGCCTCCTCGGCCTTCTTCTCGCCCTCGAGCAGGTCACGCTCCCACTCGGCGAGCGGCTCGCCGGCGGCCTTCTCGCCCTTGCCCTCGGCGGCCACGCCGGAACGGGCGATGAGGCCCTCGGCGACGGCGTCGGCGATCACACGGGTGAGCAGGGTGACGGAGCGGATCGCGTCGTCGTTGCCCGGGATCTTGTAGTCGACCTCGTCGGGGTCGCAGTTGGTGTCGAGGATGGCGACGACCGGGATGTTGAGCTTCCGAGCCTCACCGACCGCGATGTGCTCCTTCTTGGTGTCCACGATCCAGACGGCGCTCGGCACCTTCTGCATCTCGCGGATACCGCCGAGGGTCTTCTCCAGCTTGGCCTTCTCGCGGGAGAGGACCAGGAGCTCCTTCTTGGTCAGACCGGAGGACGCGACGTCCTCGAAGTCGATCTGCTCGAGCTCCTTCAGGCGCTGCAGACGCTTGTAGACGGTCGAGAAGTTGGTGAGCATGCCGCCCAGCCAGCGCTGGTTGACGTACGGCATGCCGACGCGCGTCGCCTGCTCGGCGATGGCCTCCTGCGCCTGCTTCTTGGTGCCGACGAACATGACCGTGCCGCCGTGGGCGACGGTCTCCTTGACGAACTCGTAGGCGCGGTCGATGTACGACAGCGACTGGAGCAGGTCGATGATGTAGATGCCGTTGCGCTCGGTGAAGATGAAGCGCTTCATCTTCGGGTTCCAGCGACGGGTCTGGTGACCGAAGTGGACGCCGCTCTCCAGCAGCTCCCGCATCGTGACGACGGCCATGGCCGTTCTCCTTGTGTTTTCTCGGTTGTTCCTGACGCCCGCGTGCGCCGTGCCGCGAAGGACCGAGGAGGCGCTGACACCGGCCCGCGAGGGCCCGTGTCGGGGCGTGCGAAGTCGACCCGGTGACCCGGATCGCCACAAGAAGTGTACGGGACCGCCGGGGTGGAGGGTGACGCCGCTGTCCACAACCGGTCAGTTGTCCACAGGTTCCGGCAGGTCCGCCCATCGCCCGGCACGGTACCCCCATGCGAACGAAACGAAGTGTGCGGACCTGGCCGGCGGCACTGCTGCTGGTCATGGCGGGAGTCCCGGCCTCGGCGGCGTGGGCGGGCGGCGGGCCCTCGGCCACGGTGTCGCCGTCGGCCCGGGGGCCGTGGACAGCGGTGCCCGCGGCGGCCCGGGGGCCTTCGCCGGGGGCGCCCGCGCCCGGCGCGGGTGCTTCGGTGCCGGCCGTGGGCCGTCTGTGGCCGGTGGGTGTGCGCCCCACGGTGGTACGGGGCTGGGAGCCCCCGGCGACTCCGTACGGACCGGGCCACCGGGGCGTGGACCTGGCGGCAGCCGCGGGGGATCCGGTGCGGGCGGTCGCCGCCGGGCGGGTGACGTTCGCGGGCCGGGTGGCGGGACGGGGCGTGGTCGCGGTCGACCTGACGGGCACCGGCGACCCACCGCTGCGCACGACGTACGAGCCGGTGCGCGCGTCGGTACGGGAAGGTGACGAGGTGGACCCGGGCGACGTACTGGGCGTACTGGAACCATCGACGGCCCACTGCCCGGGCCCGTGCCTGCACTGGGGCCTGCGCCGGGGCGAGACGTACCTGGACCCGCTGTCACTGCTTCCGCCGTGGCTGCTGCGTGCGGGGCCGTCTCGGCTGCTGCCTGTGGAGGGGGTGCCTGTGCCTGTGGCGGGGCCGTAGGTGGCGGCTGGTGACCGGGTGGGGGGTGGGGGGAGGGGGAGGGGGAGGGGGAGGGGGAGGGGGAGGGGGCGGGGGAATCAGCCCCGGATGCCGCGCAGGGCCATCGCCACCGCCACCTCCGTGATCGCCACCGGATCCTCCGCCGCGCCCAGTTCGATACGCCGTACCGCCGCGTCGACGACGCCCTGGAGCAGCATCGCGGCGAGTCGGGGTTCGCGGTGGCCCAGGTCGCGCAGGGCTTCGACGATCATCGCGACGAGACCCCCGTGCGCCGCCCTGATCTTCTCGCGGGCCCCGGCGTCGAGTTCGCTGGCCGAGATGGCCACCACGGCCCGGTGCCGCCGGTCCCCCACGAGGGCGAGCTGCCGCCGTACATACGCCTCGATCTTGGCCTCGGGGCCTTCGGCCGCCGCCATCGCCGCCTCGACCTCCGCCGCCCACACGGGGAAGTCGACCGCGCACAGCTCCTCGACGACGGCCGCGCGGGAGCGGAAGTACTCGTAGACCGAGGAGCGGGCGAGGCCCGTGCGCTCGGCGAGGGCCGGGAAGGTCAGTGCCTCCGTGCCTCCCTCGGACAGCAGGGACCGTGCCGCGTCCAGCAGGGCGGCTCGCTGCATCGACCGGTGCTCGGCCACGGAGGCCGCTCGAATCCTTGGCACGTCCACCACTGTACGGACGCACCGACCCCGACGGCAGTCACTCCGGCCACACGCGCCGGTGACGGGATCGCGCCTCAGCGGCCGAAGGCGGCCAGCTTGGCCCGTAGCTGCAGGACCGACTTCGTGTGGATCTGGCTCACCCGGCTCTCGGTCACGCCGAGCACGTTGCCGATCTCGGCCAGCGTGAGCCCCTCGTAGTAGTAGAGCGTGACCACGGTCTTCTCCCGCTCGGGCAGCGTGTTGATGGCTCGCGCCAGGAACCTGCGCAGTTCCCGGTCCTCGGCCACCTCGACCGGGTTGTCGGCGGCGGTGTCCTCCAGCGTGTCCATGAAGCTCAGCCCGTCCCCGTCCTCACCGCCCACGTGCAGCAGTTCTTCCAGGGCGACCACGTTGGCGAGTGACAGCTGGCTGAAGACGGCATGGAGCTCCTCCACGCCGATGCCCATCTCCGCGGCCACCTCCGGCTCGGTGGGCGTCCGCCTCAGGCGCGCCTCCAGGGTCGCGTACGCCCGTTCCACGCTGCGTGCCTTCTGCCGTACCGATCGTGGGATCCAGTCCAGGGCCCGCAGTTCGTCGATCATGGCGCCCCGGATGCGGGTGATCGCGTATGTCTCGAACTTGATCTCCCGGTCGATGTCGAACTTCTCGATCGCGTCGATCAGCCCGAAGACACCCGATGACACGAAGTCCGCCTGGTCCACGTTGGCCGGCAGGCCGACGCTCACCCGGCCGGCCACGTATTTGACCAACGGTGAGTAGTGCAGGATCAGCTGCTCCCGCAACCGCTCGTCCCCCGTCTCCTTGTACGACCGCCACAACTCGTCGAGCGTCGAGGGAGCGGGCGGGCGCACGCTGCCGCCGTCACGGGCGGCTGGGGGAAGCGCCGCCCGGTCGGACCCGGAGGTGTGCTGGGGCATTCGTCGCCTTGTGCCGTTCTGCAGTGAACTGGTGATACCTGGGTGAGCTGTCGGTCTGGTGCCGGGATGGCCTGTCTGAGTCGGAACCTCGTGAGCGTAGCGTGACTGTGGTGTCGCAGTGTGCGAAGGGCAGCGGATCACCCCTGCGCGATCGGGCCGTGTGGGGCGGTTGTCGTGGCCGCCGTGGTAGCCCTCTGTGATCGCCGGAAAGGGTCAACTGCGGGAAACGCCAAGGCTGTCGGGGGTCGCCCGGACGGCCGACACACGCTCGGTCAGCGCGGGAGGTGATCTTGTCGACCGGCTGTGATCGCCTGGCGTGTCAACTTCCAGCCGTCGCCGTGTCGTTCGACGTATCCAAGTGATCGGAGTTCGTACAGTCTCCCGACCGCGTCGTCCTGGGTCGTCTGCGCGCCGCGCGCGATGGCGTGCGCGGAGGCGGTGCCGTGTGCGGGCAGAGCGGCCAGGACGCGTCGGGCGGCGGGTTCCAGCAGGTCGCGGGGCAGGACGGGGCCGCGTCGGTCCGGGGCGAGCTCGCCCATGTCGCCGACGAGTTCCACGACGTCCGCGGCGTCGGTGACGAGTACGGCGTCGCCGCGCAGCAGTTCGTGCACGCCGGCCGAGAGTGCGCTGGTGGCGGGTCCGGGGACGCCTATGACGAAGCGGCCGAGCCGCCCTGCGGCACGTGCGGTGACCAGGGAGCCGCTGCGGTGGGCGGCTTCGACGACGACGGTGCCGCGGGTGAGTGCGGCGATGATCCGGTTGCGGACGATGAACCGGCTCGGTGTCGGATGCTCTCCGGGCGGCAGCTCGCCCACGACGAGCCCCTGCTCGGCGATCCTGCCGATCAGCCGGCTGTGTCCGCGCGGGTAGGGCCGGTCGACGCCGCAGGCGAGGACGGCGACGGTGGCGCCCGTGGCCCCGAGGACGCCCCGGTGGGCGGCGCCGTCGATGCCGTAGGCACCCCCGGACACGACGACCCAGCCGCGCTCGGCGAGGTCGGCGGCGAGGGTGGCCGCGATGTGTGCGCCGTACTCGGTGCAGGCGCGGGCGCCGACGACGGCGACGGACTTCAGGGCCCACATGCGCAGGCTGGGCCGCCCTCGCACCCACAGTCCGATGGGGCGGGCGTCCCCGAGGTCGTCGAGTTGGGCCGGCCACTCGGCGCTCCCGGGGCACACGAACCTCATCCCGGCCTCGCGGGCGGCGGCCCAGTCCCGTTCCGGCTCGGCCGCCGCGGCCCGCGCGAGGAGCCCTGTCCAGCGTTTGTCGGTCACTCCTGGCAGCCTCCTGCCGCCTTCGCATAACCGTCGGGCCAGTTCCCTGGGGCCGTGTTCGCGCAGCCAGCGGCCGGCGGCCTCGTCTCCGGGTTCGATGACCCGGGTGAGGAAGATCCGGGCGAGGGTTTCGGCGTCCGGGGTGCTGTCCTCGTTCATGCGGGTGCTCCGATCGTCATCGGCACGCCCCTCGGGACGCCGGTGCGCAGTTGCAGTGCCAGGGCGACGTCCGTGGCGTTCGGCCGGTCGTGGCCGATGAGGTCGGCGACCGTCCAGGCCACGCGGAGCACGCGGTCGAGGCCTCGGGCGGTGAGGAGGCCGCGTTCCAGGTTGCGCTCGGCCTCGTCCATGGCGCCGGGTGCGACGTGCCAGCGGTTGCGCAGTTCGCGTCCCGGTACTTCGCTGTTGGTTCGCCAGGGGGTGTCGGCGAGGCGGGCTGCCGCTCGCTGTCTGGCGGCGCGGACGCGGTCGGCGACGGTGGCGGTGGTCTCACCGCGGGCGCCGCGGTCGGTGAGTTGGGCCCGGGTGACGGGGTCGACCTCGACGCGCAGGTCGACCCGGTCGAGGAGGGGGCCGGAGAGCCGGGCCTGGTAGCGGCGGATTGCCGAGGGTGGGCATTCGCACTGGGTTTCGCGCTGGGAGAAGCGTCCGCAGGGGCAGGGATTGGCGGCGAGCACCATGAGGAACCTGGCGGGGAACCGTACGACGCCGGCGCTGCGGGCGATCACGACGTGCCCGGACTCCAGGGGTTGTCGCAGGGCGTCCAGGGCGTGGCTGCTGAACTCGGGGGTTTCGTCGAGGAAGAGGACTCCTCGGTGGGCGAGTGACACGGCGCCGGGCCGGGCGACGCCGGGGCCGCCTCCGACGAGGGCCTGCATGGTGGCCGAGTGGTGCGGGGCGCAGTAGGGGGCGATGTCGATCAGGGGTTTGCCGGGTGGGAGCAGGCCCGCCACCGAGTGCACCGCGGTGACTTCCAGCGATTCCTGCCTGTCGAGCCGGGGCAGGATGGTGGGCAGCCGTTCCGCGAGCATGGTCTTGCCGGCGCCGGGTGGGCCTTCGAGGAAGAGGTGGTGGCCGCCGGCCGCGGCCACCTCGACCGCGGTGCGGGCCGAGTTCTGGCCGACGACGTCGGCGAGGTCGTGGGCGGTGTCGTGCTGTGCGGCGCCCACGCTGTGCATTCCGGTGGCGGCTCCGGTGCCCGGGACGCGCAGGCCTGCGAGGAGGGGATCGGGGCGGCCTTCCATGTCCGGCTCCTCGTCGGGTACGGGCTCGTCGGCGAGGAGGGCGATGAGTTGCCGCAGGCTGCGGACGCCGAGCACGGACACGCCGGGGACGAGTGAGGCCTCGGCGGCGGCGCATTCCGGCACGACCACTTGTTCGTAGCCGGCGTCGGCGGCGGCCAGGACGGCGGGCAGGATGCCGCGGACCGGGCGGACCCGTCCGTCCAGGCCCAGTTCGCCGATCATGACGATGTCGGCGAGGACCCGGGGGTCGATCCGTTCGGCGGCGCCGAGGACCGCACAGGCGACGGCGAGGTCGAATCCGCTGCCGGCCTTGGGTACGGAGGCGGGGCTGAGTCCGACGGTGAGCTTCTTCTGGGGCCATTCGGCGCCCGAGTTGACCACGGCGGCCCGGACCCGGTCGCGGCTTTCCGTGAGGCTTTTGTCGGGTAGGCCCACGAGGGTGAACGCGGCGACGCCTGGTTCGAGGTCGGCCTGGACCTCGACGACCACGCCTTCGACGCCGACGAGGGCCACGGAGCAGGTGCGTGCGAAGCCCATGTCAGGCCACCCCTCGCGCGTGCTGGACGGCGGGTGCGCCGCGCTCGGGGAGCAGGACGCCGATCAGGTCGATGCGGACGCCTCCTGGTGGGGCGCCGCCGTGGGCCTGGATCCAGTGTTCGGCGAGGTCGCGCAGCCGCTCGGCCTTCTGCGGGGTCACGGCGGCCATCGGATGCTCGAAGGAGCCGCCCCTGCGGGTTTTCACCTCGCAGACGACCAGGACGTCGCCGTCCCTGGCGACGATGTCGATCTCGCCGTTTCTGCCGTCGCGCCAGTTGCGCTCCAGGATGGTCATCCCGGCCGCGGTGAGGCGTCGGGCGGCGAGGTTCTCTCCGTACCTGCCGAGTGCGTTGCGTGCCTGGTGTGTGGTCATGTCGGCACCACCTCCGGCGCCAACCGTCACGCATCGGGCTCCACCGGATGGATCTTGGTGGACTACTCGGCGGTTGTGGAAAACTCCGTCACCCACACGGGTGACATAGCGGGCGGGGTGCTCAGCCGCCCGGCAGCTCCAGGTCGCTCTTGTTCAGCTCCTCGATGTTCACGTCCTTGAATGTGAGGACGCGTACCTGTTTGACGAAACGGGCGGGCCGGTACATGTCCCACACCCAGGCGTCCGCCATGGACACCTCGAAGAACACCTCGCCCTGGACCGAGTGCACCTGCATCTCGTAGTCGTTGGTGAGGTAGAAGCGCCGTTCGGTCTCGATCACGTATTTGAACAGACCGACGACATCGCGGTACTCCCGGTAGAGCTTGAGCTCCATCTCGGTCTCGTACTTCTCGAGGTCCTCGGCGCTCATGGCATGTTCCCCTTCAGCCGTGCGATCCCCCCATTGTGCGCCACTCCTGTGAGGCCCTAGACGATTTCCGTGTCCAGGGTCACAGGTCCGGCGGGAGGACCTTCGTCGAGCAGTGTGCGCAGCAGCTCGGCGAGTCTCTTCGGATACACCGTCTCATGTGCCTCGGCCAGTTCTCCGCACGTCCACCACCGTGCTCCCGCGACACTGCTTTTTTCCAGTTCCGTGAGATTCGGCTCGGCCGTGGCGGTCTGGGTCGTACGGGCCAGGTAGTACCACTCGTCCTGGTCCCAGCGGCGGCCGGCGAAGGGGAACGAGCATCTGCGCCGCCACAGCACGGGGCCCAGCTCGACGTCCGTGATGCCGGTTTCCTCGGCCACTTCCCGCAGCGCGGCCTGCTCGCGCGTCTCGTCCCCCTCGACGCCGCCGCCGGGAGTGAACCACCAGTCGTCCGCCGGGTTCTCCGGCTCATGGCCGTGGAGCAGCAGGATGCGGTCGTCGGGGTCCAGCAGAATCACCCGGGCCACCTTGCGCGGCCCGGTGGCGCCCGGCTCGTCCGGCGACGCGGGCGCGGGCGGGGAGGCCTCAGCGGGCACGGGCCGGCTCCGTCCGTACCGCGGTGCCGCGCCTGCGTCCCGCGCGCCCGGCGATCGGTCCGTAGGCCGCGCCTCCCAGGACCAGCACCGCACCCGCCACGATCACGCCGAGGACCAGCCGCAGCGGCCCGGGCGACGAGATCGGACCCAGTGCCTCGAAGCCCGTGGGGCGCGCCAGCATGCCGTGCATCGGCCACACCACGGCGTCCACACGGGCGTCCACCGCGGTGCGCGGCACCGTGCCGTTGAAGGCCTCCGTGAGGTGGGCGGAGGAGTCCAGGGAGCCGCTGCGCTCGTCGCCGAGCACGAACAGCCGGTCCTCGGGGACCGTGATGGTGGGGATGGTCTTGAACTCGGCGGGTTCGCCCTTGACGAGGTAGGACTCGTCGATCTGCTTGCCGTTGACGGTCAGCTTGCCGTGGGTGCAGCAGCCGACGGTGTCGCCGCCGACCGCCACGACCCGCTTGACCAGCGGCATGTTGCCCCACGTCGTCTGGCGGAAGACGATGACGTCGCCGCGCCGGATGTCGGCGCCGTCGACGCGCTGTGCGAGGACCCGGTCGCCGGCGGCGATCGTGGGGGACATGGAGTTGGTGGGCACGGTGTAGGGCTGGTAGACGATCGCGCCCCAGACGAACCCGCCGAGGAAGAGCACACAGCCGAGGGCCACGGCCAGCCCCGACAGCCTGCTGCCGAGCCGTCCGCGGCCCTTGTCCGCACGACCAGTCCCGCTCATTCCCACAGCTCCCCAGGTCGGAGAATCGATCCAGCGGCCACAGCCGGGCCGCGGAAGATCGGCGATCTGGGACGGCACCCTACCCGGCGGTACCGCTGCCGGAAACCCGCGGGTTTCCGTCGGTAAGGCGTGCGGTGAGGCGGCGCCTGCGCCACACCACCAGCGGCACGGCGCCGACCAGGCCGAGGGCGGAGGGTGCCACCGTGTTCAGGCCCTGGTCGAAGGTGTCGGGGATGGGCAGCGTGTCCCAGCGGGTGGGCGGCCAGGCGATCACGATGGCGCGGCCCACGACGTTCCCCACCGGCACGAAGCCCCGGAACTTGTCCTGCTGGTGGTAGCGGGAGTCGAGCGAGTTCTGCCGGTGGTCGCCCATGACCCAGATTTTGCCCGGCGGGACCGTGACCTTGAACTGGCCGCCCTGGTCGTCGACGCTGCAGGGGGTGTTGCCCGGGTACACGTACGGCTCGTTGAGCGGCTTGCCGTTGACCAGCAGCGGGCCGGTGCCCTTGCACTCGATGGTGTCGCCGCCGACGCCGATGACACGCTTGATGAGGTCCTTCTCCTCGGCGGACGGCATCAGGCCGATCCAGCTCAGCGCCGTCTGCAGGGCGTTGGGCGTGCTGGTGGGCTCGCCGGCCAGCCAGTTGTCCGGGTCGTGGAAGACCACGACCTCGCCGCGCGAGGGCTTCGAGCCGAACCACGGGGTCAGCTTGTCGACGAGGACGCGGTCGCCCTGCTGGAGGGTGTTCTGCATCGAGTCCGAGGGGATCGAGAACGCCTGCACCAGGAACGTCTTGATCAGCAGCGCGAGCACCAGCGCGATACCGATGAGGAGCGGAAGTTCCTTCCAGAAGGAGCGCTGCTTCTTGGGGCCGCCGCCCTGTCCGTCGCTCTCCCGCGCGCCGTGCACCGGGGCGTCACTCCCGGAGCCGACGTGCTCTTCCGCGGCCGGGGCAGCCGCCTCGTCGGGTCGCTCCGGCCTCTCCTCGGGACCCTCGTGTCCGGACCGTGCGCCGACCGCCAAATCCCCCACATCCACTCCTCACTCCGTACCGCCGCCGGCGCCCCTGTCGACGCAGGCCCACCACTCCCATAACGAGCGGGAGTTCCGCAGGGCTCGGGAGGGGGATCAATCCGTATCGATCCGCGGAGGCCACCCTATGCGACGGACCGAGTGCGCTCGTCGCACCGCCCGGCACCGACGCGTAAGTGTCCGGCTCCTTCAGTCGGGTCCAGTGCCCAATGGGCCAGGCGATAACCATGGCGCGGCCTACGACGGACTCCTCCGAGACAGTACCGCCGTACGGCTCGTTGCGGTGGTAGCGCGAGTCGGCCGAGTTGGCCCGGTGGTCGCCCATCACCCACAGCCGGCCCGGTGGCACGGTCTCCGAGAACGAGAAGTCCGAAGGTTTGTTCCCCGGGTGAATGTACGGCTCGTTCAGCGGCATGCCGTTGACCGTGACGCGCCCCTGGGTGTCGCAGCACTTCACCGTGTCCCCGCCGACCGCGATCACCCGTTTGATGAGGTCCTTGTCGTTGTCGGACGGCAGCAGGCCGATCCAGGTGAGCCCTTCCTTGACCTGCTTGACGACGATGGGGTCGTTCTTCTTGGGCGTCTTCTCCCCGGCGAGCCAGTCGCCGGGGTCCCGGAAGACGACGACGTCACCGCGCTGCGGCTTGGAGCCGAACCACGGGGTGAGCTTGTCGACGAGGACGCGGTCGCCGATCTGGATCGTGTTCTCCATCGAGCCCGACGGGATGACGAACGCCTGCACGAGGAAGGTCTTCAGGACCAGTGCTATGAGGACGGCGACACCGACGAGGAGCGGTATCTCCTTGACGGCGGAACGCCTCCTCTTCCGCTTCACCTTGCGCTGGAGCTTGCGCCGCTCGGCACGGCTGCGTCCGGTGGGGGCCCCGCCGGCGGCGCGCCGCGCGCCGGTGGGCAGCAGGTTCTGCGTGGCGGTGTCGGACGGCACACCGCGCGGCTTGCCCCGGTTACCCATGCGCACCGCCCGCTGTGGCCGGCGCTTTCGCCTCCGGGGCGTTCGCGCCGGGCGCGGGGACGCGTGCGTAGGCGCCGGGGCGGGTGAGGTGCTTGAGGTGCGCGGCGGGCCAGACCACCCAGTCGGCCCGCCCGATCACGGCGCCGACGGGGACCATGCCGCCGCCCGGGGAGCCGAGGTGGTCCCGGGAGTCGCTGGATCGACTGCGGTGGTCGCCGAGGACGAAGAGCGTGCCGTCGGGCACGACGACGTCGAAGGAGACGTCGGACGGGCTGTTGCCGGGGTAAAGAAACGACGACTCGTCGACCGACCGGCCGTTCACCTCGAGCCTCCCCTCCTTGTCGCAGCAGACCACGTGGTCTCCCCCCACACCTACTACCCGTTTGACGTAGTCGGCGTTCCCGAAGTACCCGGTGCCGTCGAACACGACGATGTCGCCTCGCTGCGGCTTCGATCCGAAACGGTACGCCAACTTATTTACGAGAACGCGGTCCCCGATCCTCAATCCGCGCTCCATGGAACCGCTCGGAATGTCGAACGGCTGCGTCACAAACGTGCCGAGGGTCAGGAGGAACAACAGGCAGGCCAGGGCGGTCAGGGTGATCCGGCCACCGGGCAGCCAGTCGGCCGCCCGGGGCAGCAACGCGGAACGCGACCGTTCCTCCGGCCCCGCCGTGTCCGAGGTCTCCTCGGGCCGAGTGGGGTGGGAGGAGCGGTCGCGCTCCAGGTGCTGTGCTTCGGTGTCCATCGGGGGCAGATGCTATCCGGCCCCCTTGTGAACTCCCTCAGGCGCTCAGTTCTCGCGCTTCTCCTTGATCTTCGCGGCCTTGCCGCGCAGGTCGCGCAGGTAGTACAGCTTGGCGCGACGCACGTCACCCTTGGTGACGAGCTCGATCTTCTCCACGATCGGGGTGTGCACCGGGAAGGTGCGCTCGACGCCGACGGAGAAGGAGACCTTGCGGACCGTGAAGGTCTCGCGCACGCCGGAGCCCTGGCGGCGGATCACGACGCCCTTGAACTGCTGCACACGGGAGCGGTTGCCCTCGATGACGCGGACGTGGACGTTGACGGTGTCACCGGGACGGAAGGCCGGGATGTCGCTGCGCAGCGACGCGGCGTCGACGGAGTCGAGCAGGTGAGACATTTCGTCTGCTTTCTTCGCCGATGCCACAGGTCATCGACGGTAGGTAGGTTTTCGGTGAGTAAGCCGTGGTCCGCGTCGGGGCGGGCGTCGTATCCCCCTGTGGCAGGGGCGCGCGCCGGACGGCGGACAACAGCGCACTATTCTTCCACGCCGTCCGGCCTGCGCCAAAATCGGCCGTACGGCTTGCCGTCGGGGTCCGGTGCCCAGCCCAGGATGGAGAGCATCTCGCGGTCCTTCCTGTCGAAGGCGGCGGGGTCGCAGCGCTCGATCAGGTCGGGCCGGTTGGCCGTGGTGCGCTTCAGGGCCTCGTCGCGGCGCCAGCGGGCGATCTTCCCGTGGTGGCCGCTGAGCAGCACTTCCGGGATGCTCCGGCCGCGCCAGGCGGGCGGCTTGGTGTAGACGGGGCCCTCCAGGAGGTTCGCCATCGCGCCGGGCGCGAAGGAGTCGTCCCGGTGGGACTCGGCGTTGCCGAGGACTCCGGGCAGCAGCCGGGCCACCGCCTCGGTGACGACGAGGACGGCCGCCTCGCCGCCGGCGAGGACGTAGTCACCGATGGACACCTCGTACACCGGTATCCGGGTGGCGTACTCGTCGACGACGCGACGGTCGATGCCCTCGTAGCGGGCGGGCGTGAAGATCAGCCACGGGCGCTCGGAGAGTTCGACGGCGAGCTTCTGGGTGAAGGGGCGGCCGCTGGGGGTCGGCACGATGAGCGCGGGCTCGTGGGAGCCGGTCTCGTAGCCGTCGGCGAGTATCTCGTCCAGGGCGTCGCCCCAGGGCTCGGTCTTCATGACCATGCCGGGTCCGCCGCCGTACGGCGTGTCGTCGACGGTGTTGTGCCGGTCGTACGTCCACGAGCGCAGGTCGTGCACATGGACGTCGAGCTGTCCACGCGCGCGTGCCTTGCCGACGAGGGAGACGTTCAGCGGCTCCAGGTACTCGGGGAAGATCGTGACGACGTCGAGTCTCATGCGCCCTCGTCCCTCGGCGAGGCGATCTCCGCGCGGTCGTCGATCAGTCCCGGCGGGGGGTCGATGACGGCTCGCTGCTCCTCGAGATCGATCTGCGTGACGATCTCCTGGACGAACGGGATCATCACCTCGGTCCCGTCGGGGCGCTCGACCACGAACAGGTCCTGCGTGGGCAGGTGGGAGATCTCGGTGATACGGCCGACCTCGACGCCGTCCTCGGTCACCACGTCCAGGTCGATGAGCTGGTGGTCGTAGTACTCGTCCTCACCCTCGGGCAGTTCGTCGGGGTCGACCTCGGCGATCAGCAGGGTGTTGCGCAGCGCCTCGGCGGCGTTGCGGTCCCGCACGCCCTCGAAGCGCAGGAGCAGGCGGCCGCTGTGCACCCGGCCGGTCTCGATGGTCAGCGGCCCGGCCGAGGCGGGGTCGGTGGCCAGTACGGCGCCGGGGGCGAGCCTGAGCTCCGGCTCGTCGGTACGTACCTCCACGGTGACCTCGCCCCTGACCCCGTGGGCGCGGCCGATCCGTGCGACTACCAGCTGCACTGTGCTTGATCTCCTGTCATACGACTACGGGCCGGGGACGGCCCAGTGGCCCTCCCCGGCCCGAGCCGGTGCTGCGTTGGTTCAGCGGACGTGGTCCACGTCGACGAGGTCGACCCGGACGCCGCGGCCGCCGATGGCGCCCACGACGGTGCGCAGAGCACGTGCGGTGCGACCGTTGCGGCCGATCACCTTGCCGAGGTCGTCGGGGTGGACCCGAACCTCGAGCACACGCCCGCGACGCAGGGTGCGCGAGGCCACCTGCACATCGTCAGGGTTGTCGACGATGCCCTTCACGAGGTGCTCGAGAGCCTCCTCGAGCATGCTCAGGCCTCGGTCGACTCAGACGCAGAGGACTCGGCCGGGGCCTCGTCCTTCTTCTCGGCCTTCTTCTTCTGGGTGATCGCCTCGCCCTTGCCCTCGTCCTCGCCGCTGATGGCCTCGAACGACGGACGCGCGGCCTTGGTCTCCGGCTGCAGCAGCGGCGCCGGGGCGGGCTCGCCCTTGAACTTCTGCCAGTCGCCGGTCTTCTTGAGGATGGCGAGCACGGGCTCGGTCGGCTGGGCGCCGACACCGAGCCAGTACGCCACGCGCTCGGCGTCGACCTCGATCACCGACGGGTTGTACGTCGGGTGGTACTTGCCGATCTCCTCGATGGCCCGGCCGTCACGGCGGGTGCGGGAGTCGGCGACGACGATGCGGTAGTGAGGCGAACGGATCTTGCCCAGACGCTTCAGCTTGATCTTGACTGCCACGGGAGTGGGTTCTCCTGGATTTGACGTGGTTGGGCACGGCGGAGCGGCCGCGTGGGGTTGCGGTACCCGAGTGCCCGATGGACGCGTCAGCCGGAGGAGAGAGGGGTCCTGTGCGGCTGTCGAGTACAGCTAGCCATTGTGCCATACCCTGCGGGCCCCCTTTGGCCGAGGGGCGCGGTCCGCAGGCGTGCGGGCATGACGAAGGGACATCCGGCGCCGGGTCCCCCGGGCGTTGGTCACGCCGCCCGGCGCTCACGGATGCCTGGGCGCAAGCGAGGTACGGCCGCCACGAGCAGCCGTCGGCTCAGCTTGCCGCCGCCCCCACCGGCTCCGGGATGCGGAACGGCTTTCCGCAGCCGCCGCACACGATCGGGGCCTGGGCCAGGACCGAGGGGACCACGCGGACGTTGCGACCGCAGTCGCAGACCGCCTTGACGCGGACGCCGCCTCCCGAGGAGCCGTGGCGGGCGGCCGGGCCCCGGAACGTGCGGGCCGTGTCGGCGGCCGTCGCCTGCGAGTGGGCCTTGAGCGCGCGCTGGAGCCGCTCGATCGTGGGGCGGTAGCGTCGCTTCGCCTCGGGGTTGAGCGTGACCAGGGAGAAACCGCTGCTCGGGTGCGGCTCCTCGGGGTGGTCCAGGCCCAGCTCCTCGGCGATCGCGAGGAATCTGCGGTTGTGGTAGCGGCCGGCACGGGAGGTGTCGCGCACTCCGCGCGCGGCGGCGATGCCGTGGACTGCTTCGTGGAGCAGTCGCTCGAAGGAGAGTTCGTGCCCGCAGGCGGACGACGACTCTCCGATCAGTGACTCGGGCGCGGCAAGATCGGGCAGCTCGGGGTGGTACCGCTGAATGTCGGCCCACGCCTGTGCCAGCTCTGCGGCGAGAACAGGTGGTGTCGTGCTCACGTAATGACAACGAGCCTGAGTGCCCCCGTGTTCCTATTCCGGGGCATCCCAAATAATTTGCACGTACCCGTCAGTTGCCGCTGATGCGTCCTGACGAGGGCGGGTGCGCCGAACTGCGGAGAAGCCTCACAGCTCATCCCAAGCTGGTGCGTAGCCACCTCTACGGTCCGGCGCGTACGAGAACTCCGCACGCCGGGGTTCATGTGGTCCGCGGATGCGCAAGAGGCGTTTCGGCCGCTCCTGGCCCGCCGTCCACCATCTCAGTAAGCGCGCGCCGCGCCGGCGACGTTACCGGGTGCGTCGTCGGCGCCGGGAACCGGCCCGTCCTCGGCGACGAGACACCGTACGGTCACCGCGTGTTCGGCCGGCCCGGGCCCGCCCATCACGCAAAGGCGGAAGCCCTCCGTCCCGGGCGTGGAACGGGTGCTTTCGCCGTGGAGCGATGGCACGGAAACCCCTGTGTGCCCGGTGAGTCATGGGCCGCCGGGGCGGACCAGGGGCGCGCGGACGGCGCACACGAGTACCCCCACGACCCCTGGACGCCACGACGGGCGCGGAGTTTCCTGGCATACGGAGGCCATACGGGGGTCACGGGGGCCGAGTGCGAGGGCACGTCACGGGGGACGGCATCGTCAGACAGCGGCAACTCTTGGCGGATTGGGGCGCTTTCGATGACACCTACGCCCGTGCGGCAGCACCTCTCCCACGCGGGCGCGGTTCCTCGCGTGGACCGGCGTGCACGCGCGCGTGACTGGGCGGAGATTCAGGAGCGGATGCTGGTGCCGCTCTACGAGGCCGTCTACGAGCGGCTGGAAGTGGGGTCCGCGACGCGGCTGCTGGGGCTCGGGTGCGGTACGGGACTGGCGCTGCTGATGGCGGCGTCCCGGGGCGCGTCGGTCACCGGTGTGGACTGCGGGGCGTGCGAACGGCTGGCGCTCGCGCGCGAGCGGCTGGGGACCGCACCGTGGGGCGCGCGTACGTGTGCCGGTGCCCGGATCGTCGACGGCTCGCCACGGGACGCGGCGCCCGCACCGGATGAGCCGGCGTACAACCTGGTGACCGCGTTCGAGCCGATCGGCTGTGCGGCCGGTGATGCCGAGACCCTTGAGCGGCAGTTGGTGGCGGCGGCGCGGTTCACGGAGCACGGCGCGCCCGTGGTGCTCGCCGGGTGGGGTCCGCCGGAGCGGTGCAGCACCGCGTCCGTCCTGCGTGTCGCCGCGAAACTGGCCGATCCCGAAAGCGGAGGGGCCGGTTGGCGGCCGGCGCGACGCGACGACCTGGAGGAGACCGCGCAGCGCTGCGGGCTCAGGCCGGACGGATCGGGGCGGGTGGCCTGCCCCTTCGGGTACGCCGACCTGGACAGTGCGCTGCGGGGGATGCTGTCGACGGGGTTGTTCGACGCGGCAATCGCCGCGACGGACCAGGAGCAGGTCGACAAGGAGCTCACGGAGGCGCTGCATCCGCACCGCCGGGCGGACGGCACGGTGTGGATGCCGAACGTCTTCCGCTACCTGATCGCACGCACCCCCTAGACGACGCGCCGGGGGCGCCCCTTCGCAGAGGGGCGCCCCCGGTGTCGTATCCGGGGAAGTGCGTCAGCCCATGAACTTCTTGAACTCGTCCGGCAGCTCGAATTCCTGACCGCCCTGCTGCGGCAGGCCGAAGGCGCCGCCGCCCTGCGCCGCGGCGGCGCGGCGGGCGGCCTCCTCCTGTTCCTGCTGCTTGCGCTTCATCGGGTTGCCGGAGCGCTGCTTGCCCTTGGCCTTCTTCTGCTGCTTCCTGGCGCGGCCGGGGCCGCCGCCCATGCCCGGGATCCCCGGCATGCCGGGCATGCCGCCGCCCTGGGCCATGCGGGACATCATCTTGCGGGCCTCGAAGAACCGCTCGACGAGGTTCTTCACGGCGCTGACCTCGACACCGGAACCCTTGGCGATGCGGGCGCGGCGCGAGCCGTTGATGATCGTCGGGTCCTGGCGCTCGCCCGGGGTCATCGACTTGATGATCGCGGCGGTGCGGTCGACGTCGCGCTCGTCGATGTTGTTGATCTGGTCCTTGATCTGGCCCATGCCTGGCAGCATCCCGAGCAGCTTGGAGATGGAGCCCATCTTCCTGACCTGCTCCATCTGGGCCAGGAAGTCGTCGAGGGTGAAGTCCTGGCCCTTCTTGGACGCCAGCTTGGAGGCCATCTTCTCGGCCTCTTCCTGGCTGAACGTCTTCTCCGCCTGCTCGATCAGGGTGAGCAGGTCACCCATGTCGAGGATGCGGGAGGCCATCCGGTCCGGGTGGAAGGCGTCGAAGTCCTCGAGCTTCTCGCCGTTCGACGCGAACATGATCGGCTTGCCGGTGATCTGGCGGATCGACAGGGCCGCACCACCACGGGCGTCACCGTCGAGCTTGGACAGCACCACACCGTCGAAGCCGACGCCGTCACGGAAGGCCTCCGCGGTGTTCACGGCGTCCTGACCGATCATGGCGTCGACGACGAACAGGATCTCGTCCGGGGAGACCGCGTCCCGGATGTCCGCGGCCTGCTGCATCATCTCCTGGTCGATGCCGAGGCGGCCCGCGGTGTCCACGATCACGATGTCGTGGAGCTTCTGCCTGGCGAAGTCGATGGAGTCCTTGGCGACCTTGACCGGGTCGCCGACGCCGTTGCCCGGCTCCGGCGCGTAGACGGCGACGCCGGCGCGGTCGGCGACGACGCTGAGCTGGTTGACCGCGTTCGGGCGCTGGAGGTCGGCGGCGACCAGGAGCGGGGAGTGGCCCTGCTCCTTGAGCCACTTGCCGAGCTTGCCCGCGAGGGTGGTCTTACCGGCACCCTGCAGACCCGCGAGCATGATCACGGTCGGGGGCTGCTTGGCGAAGCGGAGACGGCGGGTCTCGCCGCCGAGGATGGTGACCAGCTCGTCGTTGACGATCTTGAGGACCTGCTGGGCGGGGTTCAGCGCCCGGGAGACCTCGGCGCCGAGGGCGCGCTCCTTGACGTTCTTGATGAAGGTGCGGACCACGGGCAGGGCCACGTCGGCCTCGAGGAGCGCGATGCGGATTTCGCGCGCCGTGGCGTCGATGTCCGCCTCGGAGAGCCTGCCTTTCCCGCGGAGGCTTTTGAAAGTCGCGCTGAGGCGGTCGGAGAGGGTGTCGAACACGGCGGCGTCGGTCCTCGGGGTCGGGGTCGTCTTGGGCTGCCCTCCAGGGTATCGGGCCTCACGGGGAAAACGTCCCCGCCCGTCGGGGTCACCCCCGCAGCGCCTCCTCCAGTGCCCGTGCCACCGACACCGCCTCCTCCCCCGGCAACGGCGCTCCCGTGGCCGTCGTCACATAGAAGGCGTCCACGGCATTGGCGCCCAGCGTGGAGACGTGAGCGCTGCGCACCCGCACCCCCGCCTTCTCCAGGGCCCGCCCGATCCGGAACAGCAGCCCCGGGGCGTCCTGGGCCCGGACCTCGATCACCGTCGCGTGGTGGGAGGCCGCGGGGGCGACCGTCACGCGCGGCGGCGGGGGCACCACGCCCCGGCGGCGCGGGTAGGCCGCGTCGCGCTCCGCCAGGCGGGAGGAGATGTCCAGGGAGCCGTCCAGGGCCCGTACGAGGTCGGCGCGCAGCCGGGCGGCCTGGGGCAGGGAGCCGTACTCCGCCGCGACCCGCCAGTCGAGCAGCAGCACCGAGCCGTCCATGCCGTCCGGCAGGTCCAGGGCGCGCAGCTCGGCGGTGCGGACGGTGAGGCGGTGCATGGCGAGCACGCCGGACACGGCGGGCAGCACCCCGGGCTGGTCGGGTACGGCGATGAGGAGTTCCACGCCGAGGGGTTCCGGTTCGCCGGAGGGTTCCTCGGCGGGCGGCTCGGTCTGGGCGCGCAGGGAGAGGACGGGGCCGCCGGTGCGGTGGGCCTCGACGGCGAGCCGTTCCTGTTCGGCGGTGGGCGTGGCGGCCTCCGGGTCGGCGGGCTCGTCGCCGGCGAGCACCGCGCAGACGCGTTTGACCAGGTCGGTCACGAGCGCGCTGCGCCAGGTCGACCAGGCCGCGGGTCCGGTGGCGAGCGCGTCGGCCTCGGTGAGGGCGTGCAGCAGCTCCAGCGTGCTCTGCGAGCCGACGGCCTCGGCGACCGAGCGGACGGTGGCCGGGTCCTCCAGGTCGCGCCGGGTCGCGGTCTCGACGAGGAGCAGGTGGTGGCGTACGAGGGTGGCGAGGACCGCGACGTCGTCGCGGTCGAAGCCGATGCGGCCGGCCACGTCGCGCGCGATGATCTCGCCGGCGAGGGAGTGGTCGCCGGGCCAGCCCTTGCCGATGTCGTGCAGGAGCGCGGCGACCAGGAGGAGGTCGGGGCGGCCCACACGGCGGGTCAGCTCGGAGGCGCGCACGGCCGTCTCGATCAGGTGCCGGTCGACGGTCCACAGGTGCACGGCGTTGCGTTGCGGGCGGCAGCGCACCCGCTCCCAGTCGGGCAGCAGTCGGGTGATCAGGCCCTCGGCCTCCAGGGCCTCCCAGACCTCGACGGTGGGACGGCCGGAGCCCAGCAGGGTGACGAGCTGTTCGCGCGCCTCGGCGGGCCACGGCGTGGGCAGGGGGCGCACGGAGCCCGCCATGCGCCGTACGGCGTGCAGGGAGAGCGGGAGGCCGGCCTGGGCGGCGGCAGCGGCGGCGCGCAGCGGGAGCACGGGGTCACGTTCGGGGCGCGCGGCGCGCGCGAGGACGACTTCGCCGTCCTGCTCCACCACGCCCTCGGCGAGGGGGGACCGCTCGGTGACCGGCTTGCCGCCGCCCAGCATGGCCCGCAACCTCGGCCGCACGGCGCGCGACCGCAGCACACGCCCCACTTCGCGCCACGTCACATCGCTGGCGTACGAAATGACGCGCGCCGCCTCGTACACCTGCCGCAGCAGCGTGTCGGCGTCCAGCAGGCCCAGCTCGGTGGCGACCTGGTCCTGCTCCTGAAGTGCCAGCCGGTCGGTGGCGCGCCCGGTGGTCAGATGCAGCGCGTCGCGCACGTCGAGGAGCCTGCGCCGGGCGTCGGCCAGTCCCTCGCGCGGGGCGTCCGCGAGCCAGGAGGCGGCGACCGCCCGCAGGGCCGTGGCGTCGCGCAGCCCGCCCCTGGCCTCCTTGAGGTCCGGTTCCAGCAGGTACTGCAGCTCGCCCTGCCGCTCGGCGCGCTCGGCGCACAGCTCCTGCAGTTCGGGGAGACGTTTCGGCGCCTGGTTGCGCCAGTCGGCCAGCACGGCGGTCCTCAGGCCCGCGGTGAGCCCGAGATCGCCGGCCAGGTGCCGGGCGTCCAGCAGGCCGAGCTGCACCTTGAGGTCCTCGGCAGCGGTTTTGCGGGCCTCCGCCGGGGTGCGCACGGAATGGTCGAGGGCGAGGCCGAGGTCCCACACGGGGTACCAGATGCGGTCGGCGAGGGCGGCGACCGCCTTGCTGTCGCTGCCGTCGTGCAGCAGGAGCAGGTCCAGGTCGCTGCGCGGGGACAGCTCGCCGCGGCCGTACCCGCCGACGGCGACCAGGGACACGCCGCGCAGTTGCTCGGCACCCGCGGTGAACAGCTCCGCGAGCCAGTTGTCCGTCAGATCGGACAGGGCGGCACGGCGCGGCGGCCCGGACTGCTCCCCCTGCGTGAGGAGGTGCAGCCGGGCCGCCGCGTAGCCGCTGGGTCCCGAGCCCTCTGCTTCCGTACGTACGTCCGTACTCGTCACCCAGCGACTCCTGTTCCGTTGCGTGTCCTACAGCGCGTCGGGTCCGCGCTCGCCGGTCCGGACCCGGACGGCCGTCTCGACCGGGATGGACCAGACCTTGCCGTCACCGATCTTGCCGGTGCGGGCGGCCTTCACGATGACTTCGATGAGCTGTTCGGCGTCGTCGTCCTCGGCCAGCACCTCGATACGGATCTTGGGCACCAGGTCGACCGTGTACTCGGCGCCGCGGTAGACCTCGGTGTGTCCCCGCTGCCGACCGTAGCCGCTCGCTTCCGTGACCGTCAGTCCGTGGACCCCGAAGGCCTGCAGGGCCTCCTTGATCTCGTCGAGCCGGTGCGGCTTGACGACGGCGGTGATGAGCCTCATGCGTCCACCTTCCTGGTCTCCGTGGCGGCCAGGGCGGAGGCGACGGTTCCGATGACACCGCCGCCCGCGCCGCTGAAGTCGTATGCGGTCTCCGCGTGCTCGGCCTGGTCGATGCCCGAGACCTCCTCGTCCTCGGTGACCCGCATGCCGATCGTCTTGTCGAGCAGGAAGGCGAGGACCGCGGAGACGACCAGGGAGTAGGCGAGGACCGCGCCGACACCGGCGCACTGCTTCCACAGCTGGGTGAAGCTGTGGTCCCCGTAGAAGACGCCCGTGGCGGTGGACTGGCCCTTGCCGGTGGCGAAGAAGCCGATCAGCAGGGAGCCGATGATGCCGCCGACCATGTGGACGCCGACGACGTCGAGGGAGTCGTCGTAGCCGAACTTGAACTTCAGGCCCACGGCCGCGGCGCAGGCGACACCGGCGATGGCGCCGACGGCGATCGCGCCGAGCGGCGAGACCGCACCACCGGACGGGGTGATCGCGACCAGACCGGCGACCGCGCCGGAGGCGGCTCCCAGCGTGGTGAACGCGCCGTGGCGGATCTTCTCGTAGGCGAGCCAGGCCAGCATGGCGGCACCGGTGGCGACCTGCGTGTTGACGAACATCAGCGCGCCGACGCCGTCGTCGTTGCCGAGCCAGGAGCCCGCGTTGAAGCCGAACCAGCCGAACCACAGCAGACCCGCGCCGAGCATGACCAGCGGAAGGCTGTGCGGACGCATCGGGTCCCTCTTGAAGCCGACGCGCTTGCCGATGACGAGGATCACGCCGAGCGCCGCCGCACCGGCGTTGATGTGGACCGCCGTACCACCCGCGAAGTCGATCACACCGAGCTTGAAGGCCCAGCCGTCGGAACCCCAGACCCAGTGGGCGACCGGGACATAGACGACCGTGAGCCACAGCGCGATGAACAGCGACCAGGCCGAGAACTTCACACGGTCCGCGAGGGCGCCGCTTATCAGGGCCGGCGTGATGATCGCGAACATCATCTGGAAGACCATGAACACGAAGATCGGGATCGTGTAGCCGGGCCAGAGCTCCGTCAGACCGATCTTGTGGAGGCCGAACCAGTCGGAGTCCCAGCCGATGAAGCTGTTGTTCGTACCGAAGGCGAGGGAGAAGCCGTAGAGCACCCACAGAATGGTGATGATGCCCATGCTGATGAAGCTCATCATCAGCATGTTCAGGGTGCTCTTGACGCGGACCATGCCTCCGTAGAAGAAGGCCAGGCCCGGGGTCATGATCAGCACCAGGGCGGAAGCGATGAGCATGAAACCTGTGTTGGCGGACGACAGCTTGGGTGCGTCCGCCGCAAGCGTGATGGCGGCTGGTGCCATCGGCGTCTCCTCGTCGGTTGGTACGGCCCCGTGCGGGCGAAGCCGGAGAGCGGTCCGGTCATGAAGGCGTGGGGGTTATGGGCCACGAGATTGACGCAGCGCCGTTTCGGTCGAAGCCCCTCGATGTTTCACCGCAGTGACGAAGGCGCCCGGCGTGTTACGCGTTGATGAACTGCCGGATGCCGGCCGCGCTGATCGTTATCGTGGCGCAACGTTCGATGGCGGGCGGCACGACCACCGGCCGAATCACGCAGCAACCATCAATTGATCAATCCCCACGGCGAGCAACCACCTCCGCGAGAGCGGCGCCGGCTCAGGCGCAAAAAAGCCCGGCCGCGGTGGCCATCCGATGACCTGGCATGGGGGGAGCCGAGTCGGGCGGTTCGGGATGGCGGCCGCGGCCGGAGTTCTTGGGGCCCGGGTGGGCGCGGGCCCCTTGGGCCTGAGAAGGTCACACCGCTTCGGCGGTCTCGGGCAGGTGGGTGGCGAGGTGGTCGGTGAGTTCGACGATCTCCGTGAGATCACCGAAATCGCGTACAGCCGTGTCGACGGTTTTTCGAATACGAGTGTTGACACGTTCCGAGCGCACCTTTTTGGCGACCTCCAGGGCCCGCCTGGTGAGCACCGCGCTCTGCTCGGGTTCGCGCTGGAGGAGATGCACGGTGGCCATGCCGATCAGGTTGAGCGCGTACGACCGCTGGTGCTCGCTGTCCTCGGCGAACCGGTCGACGGCCTTCCGCATCAAGGGCTCGGCCAGGGAGGCGTAGGTGGGGCTGCGGCCCGCGACATAGGCGAGGTCCCGGAAGGAGTGGGAGTTCTCCGCGTACAGCTCGGCCTCGGAGAAGAAGCGGATCCAGTCCGGATCGGGCTCGTCCCAGTCCTCGGCGTCGGCGAAGGTGTCCTCGGCCATCCGGACGGCACGCTTGCACCTGCCGGGCTGCCCCATGTTGGCGTAGGCGCGGGCCTCCATCGCATACAGCATCGCCTGGGTGCGCGGGCTCGCGCAGTCGCGGCTGCCGTACTGGGCGAGGTGGATGAGCTCCAGGGCATCCTCCGGACGGCCCAGGTGGATCATCTGGCGGCTCATGCTGGAGAGGACGTACGAGCCGAGCGGCTTGTCGCCCGCCTCCTTGGCGGCGTGCAGGGCGAGCACGAAGTACTTCTGGGCGGTGGGCTGCAGTCCGACGTCGTAGCTCATCCAGCCGGCCAGTTCGGCCAGCTCGGCGGCGACCTTGAACAGGCGCTTGGCGGTGGCCTCGGGCTGCGGTTCCTGCAGCAGGTCGGTCACCTCGTGCAGCTGGCCGACGACCGCCTTGCGGCGCAGTCCGCCACCGCACTGGGCGTCCCACTTGCGGAACATCACGGTGGTGGCCTCGAGCAGGTCCAGCTCGGGCTGGGAGAGCCGGCCGCGGGAGCGCCCTGACGGCGGGGAGGACCGGGGTTCCTCGCGGGGGGAGGCGGGGCTCGGCACCAGCCAGCGCTGGACGGGCTCGATGAGGGACGGACCCGCGGACAGGGCCAGCGAGGTCCCGAGGAAGCCGCGCCGCGCCAGCATCAGGTCGCTGCGCGAGAACTCGCTGATCATGGCCACGGTCTGCGGGCCCGTCCAGGGCAGGTCGATCCCGGACACGGAGGGTGACTGGTGGGCGGGGCGCAGTCCGAGGTCCTCGACGGCGACGACGCAGCCGAAGCGCTCGGAGAACAGTTCCGACAGGATCCGCGGGATCGGCTCGCGCGGGTTCTCCCCGTCGAGCCAGCGGCGCACCCGTGAGGTGTCCGTGGAGATGTGGTTCGCCCCCAACTGGCGTGCCCTGCGGTTCACTTGACGCGCCAGCTCGCCCTTCGACCAGCCGCTGCGCACGAACCACGAGGTGAGCAGCTCATTGGGGCGCTTGTCAGCGTTCGTCCCGCTTCCGTCACTGCCGCCCACTGGAACGCCCCCATCCCTCAGACCACTTGTCGCTGTGCGCGCCAAGCACTACCAGAATGCCGGTGCAGACGGTCCCGCGTCCGGCGGTTCTCACCCGTCGGGCGGGAACCGACTTGCCTCCGGCATACCCACGAGCGCATACGTTCCCAGGAGCCGTGCACTCAAAGTAGTCCTACGATCACCCGTCCAGCCATGGCGTACACAGAAACGCCACCATTCGCCACCCCTTCGAATGAACCAAGGGCGGGCCCCGCACGATTCACTTGACACATGACTGCCGGAAGCGGATGGACGCGTGCACTCACCGGCGCGCACTGACCGCACACCACCCCGGGATGCAACCGGGCGCTGCCCGGGGCCCCGTGGAGACGACCCACGGATGGGAACGCAGAGTCACGTTGCGCTTCCGTGGCGTAACCACCGGCGCGCTGGACCCGTTGGAGGGGGCATGGGCTTCACGATCGGCGGCACGCGGGGCATCCGCGACATCCGCCCCGGTGCGCGGCGCCGGGGCCGCTCGTCGGAGTGCACGGCCGTGGCCGAGTACTCCGGGCTGTGGGGCTGGGACGTGGTGCCCGGCGCACGGGCGGTCGCCGGGCAGTGCTCCTGCGGGAAGGCGGACTGTGGCGCGCCCGGCGCGCACCCGCTGGACTTCGCACCCGTCGTGCGCGCCGGCGCGACGCTCGACGAGGTGACCGAGACCTGGGCCGAGGTGCCGGGCGCCGCGGTGATGCTGCCGGTCGGCCGGGCGTTCGACGTGATCGAGGTCGCCGAGGCCGCGGGGCGGCGCGCCCTGGTCCGGCTGGAGCGCATGGGTCTGCCGCTCGGCCCGGTGACGGCGACCCCGGAGGGCCGCGCGCACTTCTTCGTCGCCCCCGGGTCCGCAGCCGAGCTGCCCGAGCTGCTGTATCGCATGGCATGGGACGACACCGCCCTCGATCTGCACGCCCTGGGCCCCGGCGCGTACATCACGGCCCCGCCCTCGGACCGCGGCGGCCGCGGCCCGGTCCGCTGGCTCCGCTCCCCTGCCCTGGACTCGGCGACGAGACCCCCGGCGGCGCGCCTGCTGATCGGCACGCTGGCGTACGTGGCGCATCGCTCACGCGCCTGAAGGAGACTTCCGCAACACGCCCTGCAGCTCACCGAAGGGCTGGGTCCACCGATACGGAGGGGCCCCATTCCAGCTGCACCATGGAACGGGGCCCCTCCTCCGTACGGTCACGCACAGGCCGCGTGCGTCTGCGCGCTCAGTCCCCGATAAGCGCATCCACGAACGCTTCCGGCTCGAACGGCGCCAGGTCGTCGGCACCCTCGCCGAGGCCGACCAGCTTCACCGGTACGCCCAGCTCCCGCTGGACCGCCACCACGATGCCGCCCTTGGCCGTGCCGTCGAGCTTGGTCAGCACGATGCCGGTGATGTCCACGACCTCGGCGAAGACACGGGCCTGGATGAGACCGTTCTGCCCGGTCGTGGCGTCCAGGACGAGCAGCACCTCGTCGAGCGGGGCGTGCTTCTCCACGACGCGCTTGACCTTGCCCAGCTCATCCATGAGGCCGGTCTTGGTGTGCAGGCGGCCGGCGGTGTCGATGAGCACGACGTCGCAGCCCATCTCCTTGCCTTCCTTCACCGCGTCGAAGGCGACGGAGGCGGGGTCGCCGCCCTCCGGCCCGCGCACGGTGTAGGCGCCGACCCGCTCGCCCCAGGTCTGCAGCTGGTCGGCGGCGGCGGCGCGGAAGGTGTCGGCGGCGCCGAGGACGACGGTGCGGCCGTCGGCCACCAGGACCCGGGCCAGCTTGCCGGTGGTGGTGGTCTTGCCGGTGCCGTTGACGCCGACGACCATCACGATGCCGGGCTTGCTGCTCTCGGGCTCGGTGCGCACGGTGCGGTCCATGTCGGGGCCGACCAGTGTGAGCAGCTCCTCGCGCAGCAGGCCGCGCAGCTCTTCGGGGGTGCGGGTGCCGAGCACCTTCACACGCTCGCGCAGCCGCTCGACCAGCTCCTGGGTGGGCTGCACGCCGACGTCGGCGGTGAGCAGCGTGTCCTCGATCTCCTCCCAGGTCTCCTCGTCGAGGTGCTCGCGGGACAGGAGGGTGAGGAGCCCCTTGCCGAGCGCGTTCTGCGAGCGGGACAGACGGGCGCGCAGACGGACGAGACGGCCGGCGGTGGGCTCGGGGATCTCGATCGGGGGCGCTTCGACGACGGGCGGCTCCTCGACGGCGACGGGAGTCCCGCCCGGAAGGTCCACCTCCTCTATCGTCCGGCGCTCCTCGTCGCGCGGCGTCTCGGCCTCTTCGCCGACGTGCGGCTCGGCCGGAGGGGCGGTGATGTCGGGCGTCTCGGGGGGCGCCGGGGGCAGCGGCCTGCGGCGCCGGCTGCCGACGATGAGCCCGCCGAGCGCGCCGAGCACGACCACGGCGATGACTACAGCAAGGATGACGGTTTCCATAACGCGTCCAGTATGCGCGACCGGGCACCGCCCCGTTCGGCGGCGGCTCCGGGGTGCATGACCCTTGTTGTCTGACGCTCTGTCAGCTAACGTCCCCCCGCACACCTGCCCGGCGAAGGCGAAGGGGACCTTGTCATGGCCGTCACGGTCGTACGGTTCAACCTCGTCGAGCCCGGGGCGACCCCGGCCTCACTGGGCGCCCGCTACCGGGCCGCCGTGGCGATGGCCGGGTACGCCGACGACCGGGGGATCACCACCGTGCAGACGGAGGAGCACCACGGGGCGGCGAACAACTGGCTGCCGTCGCCGTTCGTCTTCGCCGGTGCGGTGCTCGGCGCGACCCGACGGCTCTCGGTCACCGTCTCGGCGGCGATCGGGCCGCTGCACGACCCGCTGCGACTGGCCGAGGACATCGCCGTCCTGGACCTGGTCAGCGGCGGCCGGCTGGTGACCGTCGCCGGGATCGGGTACCGGCCCGAGGAGTACGCCGTCTTCGGCGTCGACTTCGAGCGGCGCGGAAGGCTGCAGGACGAGCTGCTGGAGACGCTGCTGAAGGCGTGGACCGGCGAGGAGTTCGAGTTCCGGGGCCGTACCGTACGCATCACCCCGCGCCCGTACACCCAGCCGCACCCCCTGCTGCTGGTCGGCGGCTCCTCCAAGGCGGCGGCCCGCCGCGCCGCCCGGCTGGGCCTGCCGTTCTTCCCGAGCGCGCACCTGCCGGAGCTGGAGGCCTACTACAAGGAGCGCCTGGCGGAGTACGGCCGGGAGGGCTGGACGATGATGCCCGCCGAGGAGACGCCGCTGCTGCACCTCGCGGAGGATCCGGACCGGGCGTGGGCCCGGTACGGGAAGCACTTCCTGCACGAGGCGCGGACCTACGCCTCCTGGCAGCCCTGGGGCGCCCGCTCGGCGGTCAGGTCGGCGGCCACCACGGTGGAGGAGCTGCGGGCGGAGGGCGTGTACCGGATCGTGACGCCCGAGGAGTGCCTGGCCCTGGGCCTGGACAGCCGCGTGCTGCACCCGCTGGCCGGCGGGATGCCGGTGGACGAGGGCTGGCGCAGTCTGCAGCTGTTCTGCGAGAGGGTGCTGCCCCGGCTGGAGAGCTGAGCCTCATACCGGCGGTCGGGCGGAAAAACCGCCGCCCGGCTCGGGCAGTGGCCGAGCCGGGCGGCGGCAGGGTCCGAGGAGAGGGGCAGCGGGGACTTGGCCCTTCTCCTCGAGTTCGAGGAGCCTTCTCGTCAGGCTCAGCCCATCTCCTCCAGCGCCTTGCCCTTCGTCTCCTTCACGAACTTCAGGACGAACGGGATGGAGAGCGCGGCGAAGACCGTGTAGATCACGTAGGTGCCGGACAGGTTCCAGTCGGCGAGCGACGGGAAGCTCGCGGTGATGGCCCAGTTGGCGATCCACTGCGCGGCGGCGGCCACGCCCAGGGCGGCGGCGCGGATCCGGTTCGGGAACATCTCGCCGAGCATGACCCACACGACCACGCCCCAGGACAGGGCGAAGAAGAGGACGAACACGTGGGCGGCGATCAGGGCGACCCAGCCCTGGGTGCTGGGCAGCTTGCCGTCGACCAGGTGGTAGGAGAACGCCCAGGCCTCCAGCGCGAGGCCGACGGCCATGCCGACGGAGCCGATGAGCGCCAGCGGCTTGCGGCCGATGCGGTCCACGAAGATCATCGCGATCACGGTGCCGACGATGTTGATGATCGAGGTGGTGAAGGAGTAGAAGAACGAGTCCGTCGGGTCGACGCCGACCGACTGCCACAGCGTCGAGGAGTAGTAGAACGCGACGTTGATGCCGACGAACTGCTGGAAGACCGACAGGCCGATGCCGATCCAGACGATCGGCTTGAAGAAGAAGCCGCCGCCGAGCAGGTCCTTGAAGGTGGACTTGTGCTCGCTCTTCATGGCGTGCTCGATCTCGGCGACGCGGGCGTCCAGGTCGGCGCCCTGCCCCTCGACCTCGGCGAGGATCTCCCGGGCGCGCTCACGCTTGCCGACGGAGAGCAGGAAGCGGGGGGACTCGGGGATGGCGAAGGAGAGCAGCCCGTACAGGAGGGCCGGGACGACCATGACGCCGAGCATGACCTGCCAGGCCTCCAGGCCCATCAGCTTGCCGCGCTGGTTGCCGCCGGCGGCGTTGAGCAGGCCCCAGTTGACCAGCTGCGAGATGGCGATGCCGACGACGATCGCGGCCTGCTGGAAGGAGCCGAGCCGGCCGCGGTAGGCGGGCGGGGCGACCTCGGCGATGTAGGCGGGGCCGATCACGGAGGCCATGCCGATGGCGAAGCCGCCGACGACGCGCCACAGGGCGAAGTCCCACAGCGCGAAGGGCAGGGCGGAGCCGACGGCGCTGACGACGAAGAGGACCGCGGCGATCTGCATCACCCGGATGCGGCCGAGGCGGTCGGCTATGCGGCCGGCGGTGGCGGCGCCGATGGCGCAGCCGATGAGGGCGATGGCGATGACCTGGGCCAGCGCTGCGGAGCCGATGTCGTAGCGGTCCCGGATGGCCTCGACGGCACCGTTGATCACGGAGCTGTCGTAGCCGAAGAGGAAGCCGCCCATCGCGGCGGCCGCCGCGATGAAGATGACGTGCCCGAGATGATCGGGATGAGCCGTACCGGCTCCTGTCCTTGCCTGCGCTGTGCTGGTCAACGTGTACTCCTCGGGCCACCGGCAACGCTGCCGGGGATGGGCTGGGCCCTTTCGGGTATGGGTGGCGTGTCAAGTACCCGGCGAGCACTCGTTAACGCCGCTCATATCTGAAGGTAAAAGCAACGTTGCAGAGACTATGCCTTCAGGTTTCGAAGTCAAGAGGCCGAGTCTGTGAGCTTCGAGCCATGTGGCAGAGACGTTGCGTTCAAGTGTTGAAGATGTGAAAAGGTGCAGGTGGCAAACGGTGTAGGAGGCAGCCGTCTAGCGCAGGCGCTGCGAGATGACTTTCGACACACCGTCGCCCTGCATGGAGACGCCGTACAGCGCATCGGCGACCTCCATCGTTCGCTTCTGGTGCGTGATCACGATCAGCTGCGAGGTCTCCTGCAGCTCCTGCATGATGCGGATCAGCCGCTGCAGGTTGGTGTCGTCGAGCGCCGCCTCGACCTCGTCCATCACGTAGAACGGGCTGGGCCGGGCCTTGAAGATCGACACCAGCAGCGCGACGGCCGTCAGTGACCGCTCGCCGCCGGAGAGCAGGGAGAGCCGCTTGACCTTCTTGCCCGGGGGCCGCGCCTCGACGTCCACGCCGGTGGTGAGCATGTTGTCCGGATCGGTCAGGACCAGCCGGCCCTCGCCGCCGGGGAACAGCCGGCTGAAGACGCCCTCGAACTCCCGGGCCGTGTCCCGGTAGGCCTCGGTGAACACCTGCTCGACGCGCTCGTCGACCTCCTTGACCACCTGGAGCAGGTCGGCGCGGGTCTTCTTCAGGTCGTCGAGCTGCTCGCTGAGGAACTTGTGGCGCTCCTCCAGCGCGGCGAACTCCTCCAGGGCGAGCGGGTTGACCTTGCCGAGCTGCTGGTAGGCGCGTTCGGCGGCCTTGAGCCGCTTCTCCTGCTCGGCGCGCACGAACGGCTTCGGCCGGTTGCGCGGATGCTCCGGGTCCTCGGGCAGCTCTTCGCCCTCGGCGGGCGGGGAGGGCGGTACGAGCTGGTCGGGACCGTACTCGGCAACCAGGACCGCCGGCTCGACGCCCAGCTCCTCCATCGCTTTGGTCTCCAGCTGCTCTATGCGCAGCCGCTTCTCGGCCCCGAGCACCTCGCCGCGGTGGACGGAGTCGGTGAGCTTGTCCAGTTCGGCCTTGAGGTCGCGGCCGTGTGCGCGGGCCGCCGCCAGCTCCTCCTCCCGGCGTGCCTTGACCGCCTCGGCGGCGGCGCGCTCGGCCTCCGCCCGGCTCAGGGAGACCTCGACATGCGCGAGGAGCTGCCGGGCGCCGGAGGCGACGGCCTCCGCGACGGCCGCCTCGTGGCGCAGCCGGGCCCGCCGCTGCTCGGCACGCGCGCGTGCCTCACGTTCGGCGCGCGCGGCCCGGTCCAGGGAGTCGGCGCGTCCGGCCAGGCCCTTGACGCGTTCCTCGTGGGTACGGACCTGGAGGCGGGCCTCCATCTCGGTCTGCCGCGCGTTGGCGCCGTCGGCGGCGAGGCGGTCGCGTACGGAGGTGTCGGGCTCCTCCTCGACCGGCATCTCCTCGGCGACGGCGAGCCGCTCGGCGAGTTCCTCGACCTCCCGCAGGGCCTTGTCGAGTGCCTCCTGGGCGCGCGCGGCGGCGGCGGCGCTGCGCTCGGCCTCCCCGGCGGCCCCGCGCGCCTGCCCGGCGAGCCGGCCCAGCTGCTGGGCGACCTGGGACTTCTCCCGCTCGGCCGCTCGCCGCCGCTCCCCCAGTTCCTCGACGAGCGCGGCACACTCCGTGCGCCGCTCCGCCGCGAGCCGCTGCGCCTCGGCCAACTCCTCGCACCGCACGGCGAGTTCGTCGAGCTCGGCGGCGGCCTCGTCGACGGAGGCCTGGACCTCGAGCAGGCTGGGCGCCCCGGCGGAACCCCCGTACGCGAGGTGCGCCCCGAGGAGATCGCCCTCGGCGGTGACGGCGGTCAGCTCGGGCCGCGCCCCGACCAGTTCCTCGGCGTCCTCTAGCGTGCTCACGACGACGATGCCGCGCAGCAGCCGGCGTACGGCGGGCATGAGGTCGGCGGGGCCTCGCACGAGATCGGCAGCGAAGGAGTACCCGTCGACACCGCCGCTGTCGCGTACGTCCGCCGGATCCTGGGGTGCCCCCGCCACCAGCAACGCCGCCCGTCCCCCGTCCTGCTTGCGCAGCAGCCGGAGCGCGTCGGCCGCCGCGGCCGGGTCCGTCACCGCCAGGGCATCCGCGGCCGTGCCGAAGGCCGCCGCGAGGGCGACCTCATGGCCCGGCGCCACCGTCAGCAGTTCCGCGGCCGGGCCGAGCAGGCCGGTGAGGCGGTCCTTCGCCTCCAACAGGGCGCCCGTGCCGTCCTTGCGGCGCAGGCCCATGGCCAGGGCGTCATGCCGGGCCTGGGTCGCGGCGCGCGCTCGTTCGGCCGCCGTGGCCGCCTCGCGTGCGGCCGTGAGCGCGACCTCCGCCTCGGCGAGCGCGGCCTTGGCCGTCTTGTGCCGCTCCGCGAGGTCCGCGTCGCCCGCGTCCAGCCCGTCGACCTCGGCTTTCAGGGCCTCGTACTCCTCCTGGGCGGCGACGGCGCGCTGCTGTGCCTCGTCGCGCGCGGCGGCCAGCCGGTCGATCTCGGCCTGGGCGGCGGCCGCGCGTGAACGGGCGGCGCCCACCTGCCCGTTCAGTCGGGCGAGCCCTTCGCGCCGGTCCGCGATGGCGCGCGCCACGTCCTTCAGGCGCCGTTCCTCGAGCGCCAGTTCGCGCTCCAGCTCGGCGCGGTGCGCGACCGTGTCCTCCAGGGCGCGCTCGGCGGCCTCCAGGGCCGCCTCCAGTTCGGCCTCCTGCTCGCGGATGCGGGCGGCCTCCCGCTCCATGTCCTCGGGGTCGCGCCCGCGCCGCTCCTCCGGCGGCTGGGAGGTGGCGCTCTTGACCCGGGCGTCGGCCAGCGAGATCGTGCCGCGCACCCGCTCCGCCAGCTGCGACAGCTCGTACCAGGTCTGCCGGGCCCGCTGCAGACGCGGCGTCAGCTGCCGCACCTCGTCCTCCAGGAGCGCCTCACGCTGCAGTGCCCTCTTCAGCTCCGCCTCGGCGGCCTCCTTGCGTTCCTTGAGCGCTGCCTCGTCGGCGATCTCGGCCTTGAGGGCCTCGCGGAACCGTACGAGGTCGTCGGCCAGCAGGCGCAGTCGGGCGTCGCGCAGGTCAGCCTGGATCACGGCCGCCCGACGGGCCACCGCCGCCTGCCGGCCGAGCGGTTTCAGTTGGCGGCGCAGCTCGTCGGTGAGGTCCTGGACGCGGGCGAGGTTCGCCTGCATGGCGTCCAGCTTCCTGAGCGCCTTCTCCTTGCGCTTGCGGTGCTTGAGGACGCCCGCGGCCTCCTCGATGAAGGCGCGGCGGCCCATGGGGTCGGCGTGCAGCACGGAGTCGAGCTGGCCCTGGCCGACGATCACGTGCATCTCGCGGCCGATGCCGGAGTCGGAGAGGAGTTCCTGGATGTCGAGGAGACGGCAGGTGTCGCCGTTGATCTGGTACTCGCTGCCGCCGTTGCGGAACATGATCCGCGTGATGGTGACCTCGGAGTACTCGATCGGGAGGGCGCCGTCGCTGTTGTCGATGGTCAGCGACACCTCGGCGCGGCCGAGCGGCGGGCGGCCGGTGGTGCCGGCGAAGATGACGTCCTCCATCTTGCCGCCGCGCAGCGACTTGGCTCCCTGCTCGCCCATGACCCAGCTGAGCGCGTCCACGACATTGGACTTGCCCGAGCCGTTCGGGCCGACGACGCACGTGATCCCCGGCTCGAACCGGAGCGTGGTGGCCGAGGCGAACGACTTGAAGCCGCGGAGGGTCAGGGCCTTGAGGTGCACGCCGTCGGACTCTACCGTCCGGGTCTGTCTCACTCCATGAACCCGCGGTTTCACCCCTGAACGGGCAGGGCACATCCTCCGTTGAAGACGGCGAACAGGTGCGCGGGGGCGACCGGGTCGGGGGGCAAGAAAGAAGGGACGCCGAGGCGTCCCTTGCAATTCTGACAACATCAGCGGTGGGTACGGGCAGCCCGACCACTGCGTGTGCCGTGGCGCGATGCAGTGATCAGGTGAGCGCAGGCTCCGCCTGGTGTGCGTCGACGCTCTCCATGATCCTGTCATGAGAAGCGGCAGCCGAGGACAGCGCGTCGTTCTCCGCCTGGATCCGTCCGAGCTCGGCTTCGAGTTCCTGGACGCGCTGCTGAAGCCGTCGCATCTCGGCGAGGAGTCGCGGGTCGGAGCCGCCGACGTAACCGAGAAGCGCCTTTGCCATGATGGATGGTCCTCCACAATGAGTGACCGACCGATGCGGTGTGGGTCGTGAGGGATTCGCACCCGCGGTGCCCGGCATGGTGAGTTCTACGCCGTGCTTCCATGCCAAACAGCTAAGGTGCGCGGGGCTTTCAGCGTCTCACCAAAAAGTTTGACGGTCAACACGATCACGCCCTGCGCCGACGGGCAACCCGGGGGCGCGCGGCCCTGGACGGGCGGCGCTGCGGCTCCTGCGGGCCCCTGCGGGCGTGGAGATCATCCTTACCCGCGGAGCCTGCCACGGCAAGCGGTTCTTGGCAACCACCAGCACCTTTCCGCCCGGGGCAGATGCCGGTGACATGTCCCTCCGCTTCGGCGCGGGGGTCGTCGGGCTCCGGCTCAGCGGACCGCGAAGCCGTCGTAGCCGCCGCGGGGCGTGTCCCAAATCTCAGTGACTCCGTCCACACGCCCGGGTGTGTCGTCGCCGCGGAGCCACTCCAGCAGAACCTCGCAGCGCTTCCGGGGCCCCTCGGCGACCACCTGCACCCGCCCGTCGTCCAGGTTGAGGGCAAAACCACTCAGGCCGCCGATCTCCAGCGCCTTGGCCCGGGTGAACCAGCGGAAACCCACCCCTTGGACACGTCCGCGCACCCACGCGACCAGCCGTGCGTCGTCGTTCATGGGTGCACGCTAACCGGCCAATGTCCCTCCCGGCACATCCGCCTCGTCCGTGATGCGGTACCGTCCCCACCCATAACTCTCACGTGAAACTCACACGATCGTGTGAGTTGCGCCGACCGCAAGACCAGGAAGGCCAGCAATGGGACGCCACCGACGCTCCGCCGCCGGACGCGCCGCCACGGGGGGCCGCGCCAAGAGGGTCACAGAGAGCTACGACACTCCGCCGGAGCGCTACGGCCCGGAGAACCTCTACGGCTTCGCCGCGGTCCTGGAGGCCGAGCGGCGGGCGACCCGCTCGCACCGCAGGAAGAAGGCCCCGACGCCGGTGCGCACGGGCCTGCTGGGTGTCTCCGCCGCCGTGGCGCTGGGCACCGTGGCGGTCGCCACCGGGGTGCTGCCCGGCGGCAACCACTTCTCGGTGAGCGGTGACCCCGGCGACGTACAGGCCGGCGGCACCACCCCGTCGGGCTTCGCCACCCAGCAGGGCGGCACCAGCGGCACCGCGGACGACCGCGGATCCTCGTCCACCAGCCGGGACGCCGACCGCTCGCCCACGCCGGTCGCGACCGCGACCCCCTCCACCCCCTCGACGTCCTCCGCGGCGCCGACCACTCAGCCCGCGCGGACGCCGTCCCCCTCGGCGACGGGGACCACGGCGACGGCCGCGCCGCCGCCCCAGCAGCACACGAAGCCGTCGGTGACGATCCCCTCACAGAAGGTGACCTCCGAGGCCGCCGCCGAGGCCGAGGTGATCAAGCTGGTCAACCAGGAGCGGGCCAAGGTGGGCTGCTCCCCGGTGACCCCGAACGGCCCGCTGCGCAAGCTGGCGGAGGCGTTCAGCGCGGACATGGCCGCGCGGAACTTCTTCGACCACACCGACCCCGACGGCAAGGACCCCTGGCAGCGGGCGGCCGTGCTCGGCATAACGGACCTGGGCGGCGAGAACATAGCGCGCGGCCAGGCCACGCCGCAGGACGTCATGGACGCCTGGATGAACAGCCCCGGCCACCGGGCGAACATACTGAACTGCGACTTCCAGACGCTGGGCGTCGGAGTGCACTTCGGGTCCGGCGGCCCTTGGTGGACGCAGGACTTCGGCTACTGACGCGGCGCTCCGGCACCGCCGCGATCGTACGCGCGTGCCCCCGCCCCGGGGTGTCCGGGGCGGGGGCACCGTCGTGTCCGGGCGGCTCAGGCGGCGGCGCGGCCGAGCGTGAAGACGCGTGCCGTCTCCGCGACGCGGCGGCCGAGGTGCCGGGCGGTGGCGATGTCGGCCTTGTGGACGGCCTCCGGGCCCTCGTCGTTGTTGCTCTGGGCGGCGGCGCCGGCGAAGACGCCGAGGCGGTTGAGGTCGTGCTCGGAGCCCGTGCTGACGTTCCAGCCGGGGTGCAGTCCGAGGTTGACCCAGTTCATGCCGTGCTGTGCGGCCAGGATCTGGAAGAACTGCAGGGTGTGCAGCTTGTCGCCGCTCTTGGACCCGGAGTTGGTGAAGCCGGCGGCCAACTTGTCCTTCCAGTCCTGCCCGAACCACCGCTTCGAGGACGCCTCGGCGAAGACGTGGAAGGCGCCGGACGCGGTGCCCATGTAGGTCGGCGAGCCGAAGACGATCGCGTCCGAGGCGTCGAGCATCGCCCACTGCTCCTCGGTGATCTCGTCGACCTTGATCAGGTGGACCTGGGCGCCGGCGTCGACGGCGCCGTCCCGTACGGCTTCGGCGAGGACGGCGGTGTGGCCGTAGCCGGAGTGGTAGGCGATGGAGACAACAGGGGTGGTCACGGTTCGCTCTCGCTCTCTCAGACATCACGAAACGGCGGCCACGAAAGGTGCGCAGCTCACCGGCGGCGACAAAAGGAAAGCACTAACTTTTTGTTAGTGCAACCTGGTGGTTAGCGCTGCGCTCGCGTACGCTTGCGGCATGAACGGCATCCAGGAGCACACCGAGGACCAGGACCTCGCGTACAACGTGTTCGCCAAGGCGTGCCCCTCGCGCGGCACGCTGGAGCACGTCACGGGCCGCTGGGGCGGACTCACGCTCGGCGCGCTGTACGAGGGCTCGATGCGCTTCAACGAGCTGCGCCGCCGGGTCGACGGCGTGAGCGAGAAGATGCTGTCCCAGACCCTGCACGCGCTGGAGCGCGACGGCCTGGTGCACCGCGAGGCACAGCCGACCAACCCGCCCCGGGTGGACTACGAACTGACCCCGCTCGGCCGCGAGGTCGCCGAGCGCCTGCTGTCCCTCATCCACTGCGTGGAGGGCCGTATGGACGACGTCCTGGCGGCCCGCCGGCGTTACGACGAGACGCGCGGCGCCCTCTGACAGCTGGGGCAGAAGTAGCTGGAGCGGTTCATCCAGGCACGGCGGCGCATGGGCGTGGTGCAGCGCCGGCAGGGCTCGCCCTCGCGGCCGTACGCGTCCAGCGACCGGTCGAAGTAGCCGGACTCCCCGTTCACGTTGACGTAGAGGCTGTCGAAGCTGGTGCCGCCGACGGCGAGCGCCGCGTTCATCACGTCCCTGACGTGACCGAGGAGCTCCGCGGTGCGGGGGCGCGTGAAGGTGGCGGTGGGGCGCTCGTAGTGGATGCGGGAGCGCCACAGTGCCTCGTCCGCGTAGATGTTGCCGACGCCGCTGATCAGCGACTGGTCGAGCAGGGCCCGCTTGATGGTGGTGCGCTTGCGCCGCAGTGCCTGGTGGAAGGCCTTGTCGTCGAAGAGCGGGTCGAGCGGGTCGCGGGCGATGTGCGCGATGACGTCGGGCAGCCCGTCGGGGGCGGTGTCGTGCAGTGAGAGGCCGCCGAAGGTGCGCTGATCGACGAAGCGCAGCTCGGTGGCGAGGGCGTCGTCGAAGCGGACCCGGATCCTGAGGTGCTTCTCGTCCGGCGCCTCGTGCGGCTGGACGAGGAGCTGACCGCTCATGCCGAGGTGGGCGAGGACCGCCGTGCCGGTGGTCTCGACGGGGATCCAGAGGTATTTCCCGCGGCGGCTCGGGGTGCCGATACGCTGGCCCTTCAGCCGGTGCGCGAAGTCGTCCCCGCCGGCCGTATGGCGGCGGACGGCCCGCGGGTGCAGCACCTCGACGTCGGCGACCGTCCGGTGGGCCACCCAGCGCTCCAGCCCGCGCCGCACGACTTCGACCTCGGGCAACTCGGGCACGGACTCCTCCGGAGGGGTGAACAGGGGACGACGTCCGCAGCGTACCTCTTGGTCAGGAACCGATGACGCGCCGTCCGGAACGGCGCGAGGACGCGCGCCGACGGGCGATGCGACCCGGCGCGCACCGGCGCGTACTGACGCGTACCAGCGCACACTGGCGCGTTCCGGCGCGCAAGCCCGGCGGGGCGCGCGCACGGGCGGACGCCGGCCGCACCGCCCGCCCGGCGGGGCATCGCCGCAGCGGCCTCCGTGCGACCGAGCGGACGTCGTCCAAGCGCCTGCGGGCGTCTCAGGACGCCTGGCGGGCCGGTCCTTCCATGAAACGGACCCGCCCCGGGCACAGGTGCCGGGGGCGGGTCCGTGATGAAGGAATCAGGCCGTGGCCGTGTCGCTCGCCGGGGCCGTGGCGGCGGTTTCCGTGGTCCCGTCGGGGGCTCCCGCCTCGGCCGCCGCCTTCGCGCGTGCGTCCGCGGCGGCACGGATGGAGCGCCATGCCGACTCCGCGGCCTGCTGCTCCGCCTCCTTCTTGCTGCGGCCGGTGCCGGTGCCGTACGAGACGCCTCCGACGCGGGCGGCAGCAGTAAAGGTCTTCTCGTGGTCCGGGCCGGTCTCCGTGACCAGGTACTCGGGCACTCCGAGCCCCTCGGTCGCGGTCAGCTCCTGGAGGCTGGTCTTCCAGTCCAGGCCGGCACCGAGATTAGAGGACTTCTCGATCAGCGGGTCGAACAGGCGGTGCACCAGCTCCGCCGCCGATTCCAGCCCCTGGTCGAGGTAGACAGCGCCGATCACCGCTTCGAGGGTGTCGGCGAGGATGGACGCCTTGTCCCGGCCGCCCGTGCCCTCCTCGCCCCGGCCGAGCCGGATGAAGGAGCCGAGGTCGAGCCCGCGGCCCACCTCCGCCAGCGCACGCGAGTTGACCACCGCGGCCCGCAGCTTGGCCAGCTGGCCCTCGGGCAGGTCGGGGTGGGTGCGGTACAGCGTGTCGGTGACGACGAGGCCGAGCACGGAGTCCCCGAGGAACTCCAGGCGCTCGTTCGTCGGCAGACCGCCGTTCTCGTACGCGTAGGAGCGGTGGGTCAGCGCACGCACCAGAAGGGCGGACTCGACCTTGTAGCCGAGCCGCCCTTCCAGAAGCGTGTGGGACGAGGCTGTGTTGTCCGCCTTCTTCCTGGCGTGTGGGTCCGCCTTGGCGTCAGACATCAGACCTCTCACCAGCCGCTCAGACCTCGAGGACCTGGCGCTTGTTGTAGGTGCCGCACGACGGGCACGCGATGTGCTGCTGCTTGGGCTCGTGGCAGCGCTCGCACGCGACCAGGGTGGGGACCGCAGCCTTCCACTGCGACCGGCGGTGGCGCGTGTTGCTGCGCGACATCTTCCGCTTCGGAACAGCCACGGCTACTTCTCCTGCTTCTCGTCGACGCCCGCTTCGGCGCCGCTCGTGTCGTCCTTGTCGCCACTCTGGAGTGAGTCGGCGAGTCCCTGCAGTGCCGCCCAACGGATGTCGACGGCGTCATGGTGGTGGTCCGGGTCGTCCGCGAGCCGCGCCCCGCACTCGGAGCACAGGCCCGGGCAGTCTTCCTGGCACACCGGCTGCATCGGCAGTGCGAGCACCACCGCATCACGCAGCAGAGGTTCGAGGTCGAACAGGCCGTCCTCGAGGAAGAACCTGTCCTCGTCGTCCTCGGCGTCGTCGCCCGGTTCCGCGATCACACGGCCCCGGTCGTCGGCGTCAGGGTACGAGAACAGTTCCTGGAAGTCCGCTTCGAGCTCCAGCTCGACCGGCTCCAGACACCTTACGCACTCCCCCTCGGCCCGGGCACGGGCGGTGCCCGTGACGAGCACCCCTTCCATGACCGACTCCAGGCGGAGTTCGAGCTCCACCGGGGCGCCTTCCGGCACTCCGACGACCCCGCGGATACCGAAGTCCTTCGGGGCGTCGACCGTGCGGGTCAGGCGCTGCAGCGCACCAGGACGCCGACCCAGCTCGTGCGTGTCGAACACGAGGGGGTTGCGGTGGTCGAGGCGGGCGTTCAGGGCCATTCCTGCTTTCGGTCTTCGAAGCTCGGGGGACGCTGCCCTCCGGTGTTCCCGGGCAGCGGTGATCGCGGACGTCTACGAAACAGCGTGTGCGTACGCGCGACCGAAGAGCCAGAATACTGGACCTTCCGCTCTCGGCCCAATCCGGTGCGTCCGAAGGGGTCCGAGGCCGCGTGTGCCGGAACGCTCAGTGACCGCCGCGTCCCTGTTCGTAGGCCCGCAGCTGCTCGGCGCTGATCATGCTGGTGTCGAAAAGGCTGGTCTCGTCGAGGGCGCCCGCCTGGGCCTCGGCGTACCCCTGCGGGCCGTGGCCCTGGCCGTACGGGGCCTGCTGGTCGTAGCCCTGCGCTTGCGGGTAGGCGGCGTACGGGTCGGCCTGCTGGTAGCCGTACGCGTCCTGCTGGGCGTACGTCTGCTGGTAACCGTACTGGTCGGCCTGCTGGTACCCGTACGGGTCCTGCGCCTGGGCGTAGGCCGGTTCGGTCTGCTGGGCCGGGATCGCGGGCGCCGGGTCAGGGCTGTCGGCGAGGGCCGCGAGATCGGCGAGGTAGTCGGCGTCGCTGGTGTGCTGGACGGTGGTGGTGTCGCCGGCGAGGGCGCCGAGGTCGTCGGTGGCGATCCGGCCGTGCAGCTTCTGGCGGCCCTTGCCGACGGCCTCCAGGGTCTTGGCGAGCACGGCCTCGAAGGCGCCGAGCTTGGCGTCCACGTACGCGTCGGCGTCGCGGCGCAGGGTCTCCGGGTCGTGGCTGCGCTCGGGGGCGTCCTCGTCCTCGTAGCCGTTCTCGTCCAGGCCGGGGCCGGTGCCGAGGAGCTTCTCGCGGCCGCGGCCGACCGAGCCGAGGGTCTTGGTGAGGACGACCTCGAAGTTGGCGAGCTTGGAGTCGACGTAGTCGTCGGCCTCGGCGCGGATCTCCTCGGCCTCCTGGCGGGCCTCGGCGAGGATCCGGTCGGCCTCGGCCTGCGAGCGGCGGGCGACCTCCGTGTCGGAGATCAGGGAGCCGCGCTGGGCGTGCGCACTCTCGATGATCCGCTCGGCCTCCTGACGGGCCCGCTCGACCATCTGCTCCCGGTCGCCGATGAGCTCCTGGGCCTCGGCCAGCGAGTCCGGCAGCGCCTGGCGCAGCTCCTCGAGCATCGAGAGCAGTTGGGCGCGGTTGACCACGCACGACGCCGACATGGGCATGGACCGGGCGCTGGAGACCACCGCGACGATCTCGTCGAGCTTCTTCTGCACGTCCACCGTGTGCTCGCCACTCTCTACGGATGTGTTGGAGACGGACGGATCGACTGTACGGCCCCTGCCGCCCCACCCGACACCGGGTGACGGGCTGTCAGGTACCCGGAACGTCCGCCGGGGTCCGCTCAGTCCTTCTTCAGGCGCTGGGTGAGGGCCTCGAGGACGACCGGGGGCACCAGGTGGGAGACGTCCCCGCCCCAGGCCGCGACTTCCTTGACGAGCGAGGAGGACAGGAAGCTGTAGGTGGGGTTGGTGGGGACGAAGAGGGTTTCGACACCGGAGAGGCCGTTGTTCATCTGGGCCATCTGCAGTTCGTAGTCGAAGTCGCTGACGGCGCGCAGGCCCTTGACGATGGCGGGGATGTCGCGCTGCTTGCAGAAGTCGACGAGGAGGCCGTGGAACGCCTCCACCGTGACGTTCCCGAACTCGCTGGTGACCTGGCGGATCAGGTCGATCCGCTCGTCGATCTCGAACAGGCCCTTCTTGGCCTTGTTGATCATCACCGCGACGTACACCTCGTCGTACAGCTTGGAGGCGCGGGCGATGATGTCGAGGTGTCCGTTGGTGATCGGGTCGAACGACCCGGGACAGACGGCGCGGCGCACTTGTGATCCCTCGCTCTCCGGTCCGGTCATCGTGCTCATCGTGCGTCTTCGCACGTGGAGGCGGCGCGACCGTACCAAAACGTGCCCTCGCCGTAGCGACGGGCCCGGATCGCGTCGAAGCCGTCCGGCCAACGGAATTCCCCGCCTCTGGTGCTGCGCTCCACGGTGACGAGGGCGTCGGCCGCGAGCCAGCCCCCCGAGCGGAGTGTGAGCAGAATCTCGCGAAGATCGTCGTCCGACACGGCGTACGGGGGATCGAGGAAGACGATGTCGTACGGGTCCGCCGGCGCCGGTGTCCGGATGATCTGTTCCGCTTTGCCCGCCCTGACTTCGGCGCCGGGCAGGCCGAGCGCCCTGACGTTCTCGCGGACGGTGCGGGCGGCGCGGGCGTCGGCCTCCACGAGGAGGGTGTGGCCGGCCCCGCGGGACAGGGCCTCGAGGCCGACAGCGCCGGACCCGGCGTACAGGTCGAGGACCCGTTCGCCGTCCAGCGGGCCGCCGAGGAGAGCCTGCCAGGTGGAGAAGAGGCCCTCGCGCGCCCGGTCGGAGGTGGGGCGGGTCCGGTGCCCGGGCGGAACGGCGAGCCGACGCCCGCCGGCGCGACCGGCGATCACGCGGGTCATCTCTTCGGTCCTTGTCGGTCTGCGGTCGGTGACGTCTCGTGCGGTGACGTCTTCAGTGTCTCAGCCACGCCCGGCCCTGGGCACGCCCGCCCTCGTCGTCGCCCGGTCTCGACGACAAGGATCAGACGGGTGGGACGAGTCGGAGGGATCAGAAGGATCGGACGGATCGGACAGGGCGGACGGGCGGACGGGTCCGGCGGGTCCACGGGGCCGGCGGGTCCGACGGGTCCGACGGGTCCGACGGGTCCGACGGGTCCGACGGGTCCGACGGGTCCGACGGGTCCGACGGAATCCATGAATCAGCCCTTCTCCAGGTACTGCTCCCTCTCCTCGTCCAGGAGGGCCTCCAGCGCCGTGCGCAGACCCGGCAGGTGTTCCAGGTCCGGATCGGCCGCCACGACCGCCGCGGCCTCCTCGCGGGCCTGGGCGATGATCTCCTCGTCGTCGATGACGGCGAGCACGCGCAAACTGGTGCGGGCGCCGGACTGGGCCTGACCGAGGACGTCGCCCTCGCGGCGCTGTTCGAGGTCGAGCCGGGAGAGTTCGAAGCCGTCGAGCGTGGACGCCACCGCGTTCAGCCGCTGGCGGGCCGCGCTCGCCTCCGGCATCTCGGTGACCAGGAGGCACAGCCCGGGTGCCGAGCCCCGCCCGACCCGGCCGCGCAGCTGGTGGAGCTGCGAGACCCCGAAGCGGTCCGCGTCCATGATCACCATCACGGTGGCGTTCGGGACGTTGACGCCGACCTCGATGACGGTCGTCGCGACCAGGACGTCGGTCTCGCCGGCGGCGAACCGGCGCATGACCGCGTCCTTGTCGTCGGGCTGCATCCTGCCGTGCAGCACCTCGATGCGAAGGCCTTGGAGGGGGCCCTTGGCGAGCTGGTCCGCCACGTCGAGCACCGCGAGCGGCGGGCGCTTCTCCGCCTCGTCCTCGGGCGACTTCCTGGCCTTCTTCGGGTCGTCCTCCTCGTCACCGATCCGTGGACACACCACGTACGCCTGGTGCCCTCCCGCGACCTCCTCCCGCACCCGCTCCCAGGCGCGCGCCAGGAAGTGCGGCTTGTCCGCGGCGGGCACGACGTGGCTGGCGATAGGCGACCTTCCGGCCGGGAGTTGGTCCAGGACGGAGGTCTCCAGGTCGCCGAAGACGGTCATGGCGACGGTCCGGGGAATCGGCGTGGCCGTCATCACCAGCAGGTGCGGCGGCTGCCTGCCCTTTCCGCGCAGTGCGTCCCGCTGCTCCACCCCGAACCGGTGCTGCTCGTCCACCACGACCAGCCCGAGGTCGTGGAACTGCACCTTGTCCTCGATCAGGGCATGGGTGCCGATCACGATCCCGGCCTCCCCGGTGGCGAGATCGAGCAGCGCCTGCCGTCGCGCGGCGGCTCCCATGGACCCGGTGAGCAGCACCACCTTGGTGGCCTGCTCGGCCCCGCCGAGCATCCCTGACTCGGCCAGCTCGCCCATCATCTCGACGATGGACCGGTGGTGCTGCTGGGCGAGCACCTCGGTGGGCGCGAGCATCGCGGCCTGCCCGCCCGCATCCACGACGGCGAGCATGGCGCGCAGCGCCACCAGGGTCTTGCCGCTGCCGACCTCCCCCTGGAGCAGCCGGTGCATCGGGTGCTCGGTGGCCAGGTCGGCGAAGATCTCCCTCGAGACCTTCTGCTGGCCTTCCGTGAGGGTGAAGGGCAGGCGGTCGTCGAAGGCCGCCAGGAGGCCGTCCGGCTTCGGTTTGCGGGCCACCGCCGGCAGTTGGGTCTCCGCGTGGCGGCGGCGGGCCAGGGCCACCTGAAGGACGAACGCCTCGTCCCACTTCAGGCGGGAGCGGGCGTCAGCGATGTCCGCCTTGGTCTGCGGGCAGTGGATCTTCAGCAGGGCCTCGGGGAGGGAGAGCAGGCCGCGGCCCGCTCGGAGGGACTCCGGGAGGGGGTCGATGGCCTCCTGGGCGCTGGGCAGCACCGTCTGCACCGCTTTGGCGATCTTCCAGGACTCCAGTTTGGCCGTGGCCGGGTAGAGCGGGATCAGGGCGCCCGCCCAGCTGTCCACCGCCTCGGTCACGTCGTCGCCGCGCAGTGGTTCGTAGGCCGGGTGGGCGAGTTGGAGCCTGCGGTTGAAGACCGAGACCCTGCCCGCGAACAGCGCGCGGGTGCCCGGCAGGAGTTCCTTGTGGGGTTTGTGCACGCCGTTGCCGAAGAAGACCAGTTGCAGGCGGCCGCTGCCGTCGGTGATGGTCACCTCCAGGCGCTGTCCCTTGCCCCGGGGAGCCTTGGCCGAGGCGAAGGTGTGCAGACGGGCGTCGGCGACCTGGGCGACCACCGTGACGTGCTCGTCCATGGGGAGGTCGGCGAGGTGGGTGAGTTGTCCGCGCTCCTCGTATCTGCGCGGGTAGTGGTGGAGCAGGTCGCCGACGGTGTGCAGGCCGAGATGCTCGGCCATCACCTTCGCGGTGGCGGGGCCGAGCACCTTCTTCAGTGGTTCTTCCAGTGCGGGCACGAGATCCATTGCACACCAAGGCACTGACAATGCCGTATACGTCTTGGAAAACCGCTGGTCAGCGGGGTGGTTCCGGGCCTACGATGACCCATCCCCGGCTCGCTCCGCGGTCACCGCCCCACCGGGACCGCCCGACCCCGCGCCGTCGAACGTCCCCCACCCGCGGCGCCGTGACGATGGATTCCCAGACCTCACAGTCCTCACCGGCCTCACAGTCACCCAGCTCCGCCCATACCTTCCAGGTCGACCTGCGCGGTCTGGTGGACCTGCTCTCCCATCACCTCTACTCCAGCCCCAAGGTCTATCTGCGCGAGCTGCTGCAGAACGCGGTGGACGCGATCACCGCCCGCCGCGCCGAGCAGCCCGGCGCGCCCGCCACGGTCCGGCTGTACGCGGACGGCGGGACCCTGCGCGTGGAGGACTCCGGCATCGGGCTCACCGAGTCCGATGTGCACAACCTCCTCGCCACCATCGGACGCAGCTCCAAGCGCGCCGACGGCCTGCAGGAGGCGCGCTCCGACTTCCTCGGGCAGTTCGGCATCGGACTGCTGGCGTGTTTCGTCGTCGCCGAGCGCATACGGGTGGTCAGCCGCAGCGCCCGTACGCCGGATGCGGCGCCCGTGGAGTGGACGGCCGCCGACGACGGTTCGTACGTCGTGCGCACACTGCCACCCGACGCGCGGCCCGAACCCGGCACCACCGTGCACCTGGTGGCCCGTCCGGGTGCCGGCGACTGGCTCTCGGCGGACCGGGTGCGGTCCCTGGCACGGGACTTCGGATCGCTGCTGCCGTACGACGTCCGGGTCGGCGACGAGCCGGTCACGGACCTGCCCGCGCCCTGGGACCGTGCCCACCCCTCCCCCGCCGCCCGCAGGGTGGCCCTGGCGCGCCACTGTCACGACCTGTTCGGTTTCACCCCGCTGGACTCCATCGACCTGGACGTGCCGCTCGCGGGCATCCGGGGTGTGGCGTACGTGCTGCCGACCTCGGTGAGCCCGGCCCAGCGGGCGGGTCACCGGGTGCATCTCAAGGGCATGCTGCTGACCGAGCGGGCCGAACAGCTGTTGCCGGACTGGGCGTTCTTCGTGCGCTGTGTGCTCGACACGGACAGCCTCAGGCCCACGGCGTCGCGCGAGTCGCTGTACGAGGACGAGACGCTCGCGGCCGTACGGGAAGCCCTCGGGGAGCGCATCAGGTCCTGGCTGACCTCTCTCGCGGCCGGTGACCCCGAGCGGCTCGCCGCCTTCCTGTCGGTGCACCACCTGGGCGTGAAGTCGCTGGCGCGGCACGACAAGGAGATGCTGCGCACCATGTTGCCGTGGCTCCCCTTCGAGACGACCGACGGGCGGCTGTCCCTGGAGGAGTTCGCGCAGCGGCATCCCGTCGTGCACTTCACCCGGACGGTGGAGGAATACCGCCAGGTGGCGCCGATCGCGTCCGCACAGGGCGTCGGTGTGGTCAACGGCGGCTACACGTACGACAGCGAGCTGATCGAGGCGCTGCCGTCGGTGCGCCCGGGCACGCCGGTCGCCGAACTGGACGCGGACACGGTGACCGCGCACCTGGACGCGGTCGACCCGGCCGAGGAGCTGGCGCTCGCCGCCTTCCTGGCGGCGGCGCGCGCCAAGCTCGACCCGCTGGGCTGCGATGTCGTGCTGCGCGCGTTCCATCCGCTGTCCGTGCCGGCGCTGCACCTGGACGACCGTGAGGCGCGCCACGAGCAGGCGCGGGCGGAGGCCGAGGAGCAGGCCGACGAGCTGTGGGCGGGCATCCTCGGCTCGCTGCGGGGCAGTGCTCCACGCGCGCGTCTGGTGCTCAACCACCTCAACCCGCTGGTCCGCAGGATCAGTTCGCTGAGGGATCCCGAGCTGATCGGTACCGCCACGGAGTCGCTGTACGGGCAGGCCCTGCTGATGGCCCAGCGGCCGCTCAGGCCCGCGGACTCCGCGCTGCTGAACCGTGCCTTCATCGGCCTTCTGGAATGGGCCACCCACTCCGACTCGCCCAAGGACGGCCCCCGATGAGCCAGATCATGGATTTCGACTCGCTGCGCCGGGCCATGGCGGACAACTACGAGCAGCCGGAGGGCCCGGCGCGCAACGCGCGCGCGGAGCAGCTGCTGGTGGAGGCGGAGAAGCTGGGCATCCCCCTGGCCGTGATCGAGGCGCTCGGGCACCAGTTGCAGGTCTACAACTACAGCTCCGAGAAGGACAAGATGTTCGTTCCGTTCGCGCGGTTGCTGCGCATGTGGGACGAGCGCCCGGAGGACTTCGACGAGTACGAGGCCCATTCGCTGCACTGGGTCTTCAAGTGGATGTCGGCGGGCATGCTGGGCCAGCCGCACATCCCGCTGGCCTCCATCGAGAAGTGGCTCGGCGAGATGGAGCACCGCTACCGGCTGGCCGGGTACTCCGAACGGGCCGTGCGCAGCGCCGAGTTCAACATCGCCGCGCACATAGGGGACCTGGAGCGGGCCGAGCGGGCGTACGCGGCGTGGCTGGCCGCCGACCGGGACGCGATGGCCGACTGTCACGCGTGCGAGCTGCACGACCAGGGCTGGTGGCAGTCCAGCAAGGGCGAGGACGAGCGGGCCCTCGAACTGTGGCGGCCGGTCCTGGAGGGCGAGCACGTCTGCGCCCACGAACCGCACGCCGCACTGGCCTCCTCCCTGCTGCCGCTGCTGCGGCTGGGCCACCTGGACGAGGCACGGGCACACCACCTGCGCGGGCTGCGGCTGGTGCGGGCCATGGAGAGCATGCGCTCCTCGTACGCGGACCACGTGGAGTTCTGTGCGCTGACCGGCAACGAGGCCCGCGGCCTCGAACTGCTGTCCGAGCGGCCGGCGTACTTCACCGACTCCGGGGAGCCGCGCAGCAAGCTGAACTTCCTCACCGTGGTGGCGCTGCTGATGGGCCGGCTGGTCGAGCGCGGCCTCGGCGACCAGGTGGTGCCCGGCCCGGCGGGCCGGGAGTGGACCGCCGGGGAACTGGCCGTCCACGCGCGCGGGGAGGCGTTGGCGCTGGCCGCCCGCTTCGACGCGCGCAACGGCACCTCGTACGTCGGCGAGCGCACCCGGGAGCGCATGGACCGCCGCCCGCTGGTGGACCGGCTGCCGCTCGGGGTGCGTGCGGCCCGCCCGGCGCCGGTGGCGCCGCCGCCGCGCGGCCCGCGGGCCCCGCGGGCCGCGGAGCGGGACATCGCGGACCTCCTCGCCGAGGCGCGGCGGCTGGCGGACGCCCTGGACCCGGCCGCGATGGACGCCTGGGCGGCCGTGGCGCGCGCCGCCCAGGGCCGCCGGCTGGACCCCCGGGACCAGGCGGACCTCGTCGACCACGAGGCGATGAGCCGCGGCCCGGAGGGCGTCGAACCGTTCGAGCGGGCGGCCGAGTTGTATCTGGCCGCCGGTGACCCCGGTGAGGCGCTGGCGGCACGCGCGCGTGCGGCCTTCGTACGGTCCCTGACAGGCCACCCGGACGAGGCACTGGAGACGGTCACCGCGCTGCGCGAGGAGGCGCTCGCCCTGTTCGAGGCCGGTGGCACGGGGGTGCGGCAGACGGCGTCCGTCCTCGTCGGGCGGGCCCGCGTCCTGATGAACCGGCTGCACGAGGACGGTGGCGACGCGGAAGCCGCGGAGGAGGCCGCCCGGGAGCTGCTGGCGTTCGCCGGGCCGCACACCGCCGATCGGCACCTGGCGCATCGGGCCGCCGAGGCCAAGACCATGCTCGGCCGACTGGCGGTGCACGCCGGGGACCCGCGGGCCGGGGCGGAGCTGCTGGCGCGGGCGGCCGAGGAGTACGTGGCGGCGGGCCTGCCGTGGTTCGCGGTGGAGCACGAGGCGCGGCTGGCCGACGTCGCCCGGCAGCTCGGCGACGCGGAGACGGCCGAGCGGGCGGCCCGTGCGGCCCTGGAGCACGGCCAGGGGGTTCTGGAGCCGCTCGGGCAGGCACAACTGCACCTTCAGGTGGCGGAGGTGCTGGCGGCGTCGGGGCGGCTTTCGGAGGCCGCCGGGCACGCCCTGGAGGCGGCGCACTGGGCCGACGAGGCGGGTGAGGGCCCGACGCTGGGTGCCTGGGCGCGGCACCAGCTGGGCGGGCTCCTGCTGCGGCAGGGGCGGTACGCGGAGGCGGCGGAGGTGCTGGAGTCCGCACTGCCCGATCTGACCGCCGACACGCACGGCGACGGGGCGATCGTGCAGACCCAGTGGTGGCTCGGCGACTGCCACACGCAGCTGGGCGAGCACCGGGAGGCGGCCGAGCGGTGGCTGCGGGCCGCGGAGATCGCCCGGCACTGGCCGGGCCGGCGGGACCACGCCATGCTGGCGCACCTGGCCGCCGAGGCACTGGGCCGCGCGGGCCTGCCCGTGGAGGCGGACCGGGCGTACGCGCGCGCCGGTGACCTGTGGCGCGAGCTGGGCAACACGCCGAGTCTGGTCCGCGCACTGCGCGCCCGTGCGTGGCTCGCGGCGGGCGGGGAGGCGGGCCTGGACGCCGCGCGGGAGCTGATGGCCGAGGCGGCGCGGGAGTGCTCCGCGGCGGCGGAGGCGGCGGCGGACGAGGAGGCGCGCGCCCAGCTCGTCACCGAACTCGGGCACACGCACCGCCAGTTCGGCGAGCTGGTCGCCCGGTCGGCCGGCGACGGTGCGGACGAGGAGGTGATGCACACGGCGTTCGAGGAGGCACTGACGCACCTCACGGAGGCGATCGCCGCCTTCGCGTCCCTCGGCACGGGCGCCCTCGGTGCCCGTACCGGCGCGGAACTGACCGCCGGCTGGCTGGAGGCCGACCTCGGGCGCCCCCACGAGGCGTCGGCACGCGCGCGTGCGGTGCTGGCGGCCTACGAGGAGGCGGACGCCGACGCGGAGACGGCCGAGGCCCGGCGAGCCGAGGCGGAACGCCTGCTGGAGCAACTGGCCACCCCGCAGCAGCGGTGACGACCGCCGCCGGGCGCCTGCCTCCCCCGCGTGGGGCGCCCGGCGGCGCTCCGGATCACTCCACGCCGATCAGCAGCAGCGGCCCCTGGCGGCCGCCCCGGTACACCACCGTGTCGACCGCCAGGTACGCCTCGCGCACCCGCGCCTCCAAGTGGTCCGCGACGGCGTGCGGGGCCTCGTCGCCGAGGACCAGGGTGACCATCTCGCCGCCCGCCGCCAGCATGCGGTCAAGGACCGTCTCGGCCGTCGCCGTGACGTCGGACCCGATGACCGCGACATCGCCGTCGATCAGTCCGAGGACATCCCCGGCCTGGCAGATGCCGGCCATCGTCCAGGACCGCTCCGCCGCGACGGTCACCTCGGCGTACCGGGTCGCGCCGGCCGCCGACGTCATCGCCACCACGTCCTCGTCGAAGCGGCGCTCCGGCTCGTGCACGGCCAGCGCCGCGATGCCCTGCACCGCGGACCGGGTCGGGATCAGCGCCACGCGGACGCCCTCGGTACGGGCCTGCTCGGCCGCGGCGGCCGCGGTGTGGCGCAGGTCGGCGTCGTTGGGCAGCAGCACCACCTCGCGCGCGTGCGCCCGCCGTACCGCCTCCACCAGCTCCCCGCTCGCCGGGGGCTCTCCCGGGCGGGCGAGCACGGTGGTCGCCCCCGCCTCCTGGTACAGCCCGGCCAGACCCTCGCCCGGCACCACGGCCACCACCGCCCGCTGCACCCGCTCGCGCAGCGGCCGTCCGGTGCCTCCGGTGTGCGCGTCACCGCTGCCGAAGTGGGTGATCCGGATCCGGTACGGCCGACCTGCCTCGATGCCCGCCTCCACGGCGGCGCCCGCGTCGTCGGCGTGCACATGGACGTTCCACAGCCCGTCCCCGCCGACCACGACGAGCGAGTCCCCGAGCGTGTCGAGCCGCTGCCGCAGCCGTGTCACGGCGGCGTCGTCGGCCTCCAGGAGGTAGATCACCTCGTAGGCCGGCCCACTCCCGTCGGCGGAGCAGTCCCCGGGCCCCTGGCGGGGCACCGTGAGCCTGGCGTCCGGCACGCGCGCGTGGCCGCCCGAAGCGGCGGCCGGCGCCTCCCCGGCCACCCGGGGCGCCTCCCCGGTCAGCGTCTCCACCAGGGCCGCGAGCACCGCCACCAGCCCCCTGCCGCCCGCGTCGACGACTCCGGCGCGCTCCAGGACCGCCAGTTGCCCGGGCGTCGCCGCCAGGGCCGCCCGCGCTCCCTCGTACGCCGCCCGTGCCACGCTGCCGCAGTCGCCCTCGGCGCCGGTGACCGCCTCCGCGGCGGCCGAGGCGACGCTCAGGACGGTGCCCTCCACCGGGTGCGCGACGGCCTGGCGCGCGGAGTCGGCGGCCTGCCTCAGGGCGAGCCGCAGCCCCTGCGCGTCGGCGTGGGCCGTCTCACCGTCGGCGGCGAGCACCTGCGCCATGCCGCGCAGCAGCTGCGCGAGGATGGTCCCGGAGTTGCCGCGGGCCCCGATGAGCGCGCCGTGCGCCATGGCCCGTACGGCGTCGGCGAGCGCCGGCCGCCCCTCGCTCCCGGCGGCGCCCGTCTCGTAGCCGGCGAAGACCGCCTCGACGGCCGCCGCGGCCGACTCCACGGTCAGATACAGGTTCGTGCCGGTGTCCCCGTCGGCCACGGGATAGACGTTGATCGCGTCGATCTCCTCGCGCGCCCGCCCCAGCGCCTGAAGGGCGAGAGAGCACCAGGTGCGCACCGCGAGCGCATCCAAGGGCTGCGGCACCTGCGCCACCTGCGCCTCCTTCAGCTGCTGGACGTGGGAGGCAGCGTAGACCCAGGAGGGGCCCGGGCCGGAAGAGGGCCGGGCCGGACGCCGCTGCGCGGGCCGTCCACAGGGCCGCGGCTGGGCCCGGCGCGGCCGTGGTAGTTTCGTTCTACGGGCGCAGCCGATGTATGCTGCTCCGGTTGCCCGATCCAGGTCGGGTGTTTCCCCTGGCAGCGCCACTCAGATCCTACGATCTCGATCCCGGCATGCCGGGACCATAACCGTAAGTGCATCTGAAGTCTTTGGAGTGACCCGTGGCTGCCAACTGCGACGTCTGCGGCAAGGGGCCGGGCTTCGGCAACAACATCTCGCACTCGCACCGCCGTACGTCCCGTCGCTGGAACCCGAACATCCAGCGTGTGCGTACCGTGGTGGGCGGGACGCCGAAGCGCGTGAACGCTTGCACCTCGTGCATCAAGGCCGGCAAGGTCTCGCGCTGACGCCCAGTTAAGCGCGCGGCCACCGCTGGTTCGCTGCACTGAGCCGGTCCATCTCGGTGGGCCGGCTTTTTGCTGTGCCCGCGCGGGCGCGGCCTGCCGGAATCCGCCGCATGCGCTGCGGCGTCCTCGCCCCCTCGACGTCCGCACCGAGGACGGCACCCCGCTCGACGCCGGTGGTCCCCGCCGCCGTGCGCTCCTGACCCCGCTCCTGCTCGACGCCGGGCGGACGGTGTCCGCCGAGCACCTCACCGACGGTCTGTAAGGCGACGAGCCGCCCGCGCGAGCCGCGAACACGCTCCAGTCGCAGATCTCCCGCCGGCGCAGGCGGCCGGGCCCGCACGCGGAGGCCGAGGCGGCCCCCACCGGGCAGCGTCCCGCCGTGTCACCCGACACGGTCGACGCGCGCCGTTTCGAACGGCTCGCCCGCGAAGGCTCCGCGGCCCTCGCGGGCGGCGACCACCGCACGGCGGCCGCCCCCTTCTTCGCCCCGGCGACCGAGCGGCGGATCCACAGCCGGGACCGGACGTACCGGCTGCTGAGCTCCCGGCTGCTCGCGGGCTTCCGCAAGCGGCTGACGGAGAAGGCGGCGACGGCCGTCGAGCCGCCGGAGTACCCGGTGTGAGACCCCGGTCTACGCCTCGATGTCCCCGAAGTGGTCCCAGCCGCCCTTGCTGGTCCACGGCGCCCCGTCCACCGTCACCTGGGGCAGCGCCGAGGGGTTGAGGACCTCGCCGATCACCTTCCAGCGGGCCGGCAGCTTCACGTCCGGCGGGAAGGTGGCGACGATCGCGTGGTCCTCGCCACCGGTGAGCACCCACTGCAGGGGGTCCACGCCCACGGCCTGCCCGATGTCGTTCATCTGGGACGGGATGTCGATGGCGCCGGAGCGGATGTCGATCCGCACCTTGCTCGCCTCCGCGATGTGCCCGAGGTCGGCGATGAGCCCGTCGCTGACGTCGCACATCGCGGTCGCGCCGAGCCCGGCGGCGGCCGGACCCGCGTGGTACGGGGGCTCGGGGCGCCGGTGGGCCTCCACGAACGCGCGCGGGGAGCGGAAGCCGCGGGAGAGCACCGCGTACCCGGCCGCGGACCAGCCGAGCCAGCCGGTGACGGCGACCACGTCGCCGGGCTGGGCACCGGCCCGGGTGACCGGCTCCTGGTTGCGCAGGTCGCCGAGCGCGGTGATCGAGATCATGATGGTGTCGCCGCGTACGACGTCACCGCCGACCACCGCCGCGCCCGCGACCTGGCACTCGTCGCGCAGGCCGTCCATCAGCTCGGTGGGCCAGGTCGCCGGCAGTTCGGCGGGGACGACGAGGCCGAGCAGCAGCGCGGTCGGCACGGCGCCCATCGCGGCGATGTCCGCGAGGTTCTGCGCGGCCGCCTTGCGGCCGACGTCGTACGCCGTCGACCAGTCACGGCGGAAGTGCCGGCCCTCCAGCAGGATGTCGGTGCTCGCCACCACCCTGCGGTCGGGGGCGGCGACCACCGCGGCGTCGTCGCCGGGGCCGACCCGGACCGCCGGGGTGGTGGTGAGCCGGGAGGTGAGCTCCCTGATGAGCCCGAACTCGCCCAGCTCGCCCACGGTGCCCTTCATCGTCGTACGTCCCCTTCTCTTGCCTTCCGCGCCCGGTCGCGAGCCCTCATCGTCCTCGGTACGGTCGTCTCGACCGTCACCTTGTGTCGCCGGTGTCGCCCGGCGCTCACGCCACAGCCTCCGCGGGTCTCCCCCCGGCGAGCGGCGACGCGGTACCGTGGCGTCCCTTCTCTCCACATGATCCTCGTGGCCGCCCTGGAGGTTCCGTGGTACAGGCGTACATCCTGATCCAGACGGAGGTCGGCAAGGCGTCGACCGTCGCCGAGACGATCAGCAAGATCCCTGGGGTGATCCAGGCCGAGGACGTGACGGGTCCGTACGACGTCATCGTGCGCGCCCAGGCCGACACCGTCGACGAACTCGGCCGCATGGTGGTCGCGAAGGTCCAGCAGGTGGACGGCATCACCCGCACCCTGACCTGCCCGGTGGTGCATCTGTAGCCCCCGTCTACGCTTGCCCGGTGAACATCCTGCGTCACCGGCTGCTCGGTCTGCGCGCCCTCGCCCTGCTGATCGCCGCCGTGGGCTGCTCCTCGAACGACGGCAGCCCCTCGGCCGCGGTTCCCAGCCCGGACGCGAAGGTCACGAAGTTGTGCCGGAACCTGGACAAGGTGCTGCCGCGGAAGGTGGGCGGCCAGGGCCGGAACGACCCCGAGCCCCGGTCCGCGCTGACGGCGGGCTGGGGAAGCCCGGCGATCATACTGCGCTGCGGGGTGCCTCGGCCCGCGGAGATGTCCGACCCGGAGGCCGACGGTGCGGAGGTGAACGGGGTGGGCTGGCTGTTGCAGAAGGAGAACGACGGGTCGTTCCGTTTCACCACCACGCTGCGGCAGGCGTATGTCGAGGTGACCATTCCCAAGGCGCGGACGGCCGGAGGCGTGGGGCCGCTCGTCGATGTGGCCCCTGCCATCAAGAAGGCGATCCCCGAGGGGATCGCCTCCTGAGAGCGGATGTGACACGGGGCTCCGCGCCGTACGGTCCTCAGCGCAGCCCGGTCGAGCGGTTCAGCGCCGCCTGGATCAGGCGGTCCACCAGCTCGCCGTAGGAGATCCCGCTCGCCTGCCACATCTGCGGGTACATCGAGATGGGCGTGAACCCGGGCATCGTGTTGATCTCGTTGATCACGAACTCGTCCTCCTCCGTCAGGAAGAAGTCCGCGCGGACCAGCCCTTCGCAGGACGCGGCCTCGAACGCCGCCACCGCGAGGCGCTGCACCTCGGCGGTCTGCTCGTCGGTCAGCGGCGCGGGCACGATGCCGGGCGTGGAGTCGATGTACTTCGCCTCGAAGTCGTAGTAGGCGTGCGCGTCCGGCGGCGGGATCTCGGCCGGTACGGAGGCGCGGGGGCCGTCCTCGAACTCCAGGACGCCGCACTCGATCTCGCGGCCCCGTACCGCCGCCTCGATCAGGATCTTCGGGTCGTGGCGCTGGGCCTCGGCGATGGCCTCGTCCAGGCCGGAGAGGTCCTCGACCTTGGTGATGCCGATCGACGAACCCGCGCGCGCGGGCTTCACGAACAGCGGCCAGCCGTGCTCGCCGGCGAAGTCGACGATCTTCTTGCGGGCGGCGGCCTCGTCACGCTCCCACTCGCGCGGCCGGATCACCACGTAGGGGCCGACCTTGAGCCCGAACGAGGCGAACACCCGCTTCATGTACTCCTTGTCCTGGCCGACGGCCGAGGCGAGCACGCCCGAACCCACGTACGGGACGCCGGACAGCTCGAGGAGGCCCTGGAGGGTGCCGTCCTCGCCGTAGGGGCCGTGCAGCACGGGGAAGACCACGTCGACGTCGCCCAGCGCCTTGGGCACCGAACCGGGCTCGCTGTAGACGACTTCGCGGCTCGCCGGGTCGACGGGCAGGATGACGCCGCCCTCCTGGGACTCCGCGAGGTCCTCGACGCTGGGCGTACGGCGGTCGGTGATCGCCATGCGCTCCGGCTCGTCGGCGGTGAGCGCCCAACGGCCGTCCTGAGTGATACCGATCGGCAGGACGTCGTACTTCGTCCGGTCGATGGCACGCAGCACCGCGCCGGCGGTGACCACGGAGATCCCGTGTTCGGAGCTGCGGCCGCCGAAGACGACGGCGACACGCGGCTTGCGGGGCGGCTGCCCAGGGCTCTGGGGGAGGTTCTCGGTGCTCATATCGCGATGAGAGTACCCGTAGGTAGTGCCCTGGGTCAGCGTGCGCCCCGCAGGCGAACGATCAAAAACGGGGCGAGATCGCTCAGCGTCGTTCGGGCTTCGCGCTGCGCGACATCAGTTCCTTCAGGGCGACCACCGGGGGCTTGCCCTCGTGGACGATGCCGACGACCGTCTCCGTGATCGGCATGTCGACGCCGTGCCGGCGGGCCAGATCCAGCACGGACTCACAGGACTTGACCCCCTCGGCGGTCTGCCGGGTGACCGCGATGGTCTCCTCCAGGGTCATGCCCTTGCCGAGGTTGGTGCCGAAGGTGTGGTTGCGCGACAGCGGCGAGGAGCAGGTCGCGACCAGGTCGCCCAGCCCGGCCAGTCCCGAGAACGTCAGCGGATCGGCGCCCATGGCGAGGCCGAGCCGGGTCGTCTCGGCGAGCCCGCGGGTGATGAGCGAGCCCTTGGCGTTGTCGCCGAGGCCCATGCCGTCCGCGATGCCGACGGCCAGGCCGATGACGTTCTTGACCGCGCCGCCCAGTTCGCAGCCCACGACGTCGGTGTTGGTGTACGGGCGGAAGTAGGGCGTGTGGCAGACGGTCTGCAGCCGCTGTGCGACGGCCTCGTCGGTGCAGGCGACCACAGCGGCGGCGGGCATGCGCGCGGCGATCTCGCGGGCCAGGTTGGGCCCGGTGACGACGGCGACGCGCTCCGGGACGACCTTGGCGACGTCCTCGATGACCTCGCTCATCCGCATGGCGGAGCCGAGTTCGACGCCCTTCATCAGGGAGACGAGGATCGTGTGGGGTGCGAACAACGGCGCCCACTCGGCGAGGTTCCCGCGCAGGGTCTGGGAGGGGATCGCGAGTATCGCGAAGTCGGCGTCGCGCGCGGCCTCGGCGGGGTCCGTGGTGGCGCGCAGGTTCGCGGGGAGTTCCACGCCCGGCAGGTAGTCCGGGTTCGTACGGGTGGAGTTGACCGCCTCGACGAGTTCGGCGCGGCGGGCCCAGAGGGTGACCTCGCACCCGGCGTCGGCGAGCACCATGCCGAACGCCGTCCCCCACGATCCCGTTCCGAACACGGCCGCCTTGACCGGCTTGCTCACTGGCCCTGCCCCTCCTTCTCCCGTGCCTTCTGCTGTGCGGCGGACCGGCGGCGCTGTTCGATGCGCACCTCGCGCGGGTCGTACGGCTTCTCGGGCGCCTTCTCGCCGCGGATCTCCTCCAGCTGGCGGGTGATGGCGGCCATGATGACCTCCGTCGCCTCCTTCAGGACGTCGGGGGACATCTCCTTGTCGTAGAAGCGCGTGAGGTCCACGGGCGGGCCGGCGAGCACGTGGTGCGTCTTGCGCGGAAAGAGGTTGGGCTTCTTGGCGTAGGGCGGCAGCAGCTCGTTGGCGCCCCACTGGGCGACGGGGATGACCGGGCACTTGGTCTGCAGGGCGACCCGGGCCGCGCCGGTCTTGCCGGTCATGGGCCAGCCGTTCGGGTCGCGGGTGAGGGTGCCCTCCGGGTAGAAGGCGACGCACTCGCCGCGCTCCACGGCGTCGATGGCGGCCCGGAAGGCGCTGAGCGCGTCCGTGGACTCGCGGTAGACGGGGATCTGGCCGGTGCCGCGCATCGCGGCGCCGACGAATCCCTTCTTGAAAAGGCCGCTCTTCGCGAGGAATCGGGGAACGCGCCCGGTGTTGTACTGGAAGTGGGCGTAGGCGAAGGGGTCCACATGGGAATTGTGGTTCACCACGGTGATAAATCCGCCCTCGGCCGGAATGTTCTCCATTCCACGCCAGTCCCGCTTGAGCAGAACCACCAGCGGTGGTTTGCAGAGGACCGCTGCGAAGCGGTACCAGAAGCCGATTCTGCGGCGGGGCACGCGGACACCTTCCTCTAGGGACCCGGCACGGGGGCCTGGCGCTTGGCTGTGGGCCGCACAAGTGTCGCCCCAGGCCGCCCGTCTGTCGAGAACACCGTACGCCCGCCTGTCTCCGACGACCGCGCTGCGTCGGGCTTCGCACATGTTCTCCAGGGGGCGGGTGACAATGGGCGCGACGAGGACAGGGACGGAGCGCTCGTGCAGTGGACTGTGGTCGTACCCGTGAAGGCCCTGGCGCGGGCCAAGAGCAGGCTCTCGGACACGGCGGGGGACGCGGTGCGTCCGGGACTGGCGCTGGCCTTCGCGCAGGACACGGTGTCCGCGGCGCTGGCGTGTGCGGCGGTGCGTGATGTGGCGGTCGTCACGGACGACCCGGTCGCGGGGCGGGAGCTGGCGGCCCTGGGTGCCCGGATCGTGCCGGACGAGCCGGCGGGCGGTCTGAACGCCGCGCTCACGCACGGTGCGGCCGCCGTCAGGGCGCTGCGCCCGCGCGGTGCGGTGGCGGCGCTCAACGCGGATCTTCCGGCGCTGCGGCCCGTGGAATTGGCCCGGGTCCTGGATGCGGCCACGGAATTCCCGCGCGCTTTTCTGCCGGACGCCGCCGGAATCGGTACGACGCTGCTGGCCGCCGCACCCGGCGGGGAATTGCGGCCGGCCTTCGGCCCTGATTCCCGGGCACGGCACCGCGCGTCGGGAGCGGTGGAGCTCGCGCTCGACGAGGTGGCTTCGGTGCGCCAGGACGTGGACACGGGCGACGACCTGCGCGCGGCCCTGTCCCTGGGCGTGGGCCCGCGCACGACGGCGGCGACGGCCCGGCTGCTGATTCCCGGGCAGCCGGGGGGCTGACGGGTGCCTGCGGCGGCTTCGCGGTTTGGCGGGCCCTGGCGGGATGCCTCTGTCGGGATGCCTCTGTCGGGCAGCCGCCGTCCGCACCCCGCGGCCGGACCGCGTGCGTCGTACGGAGGCGGACGGCCGGCCGGAGCGACTCGTCGGGCCTCGTGCACCGTGGTGGAGCCGCCGCTGTGCCGCTCCGGGCGCCGTGGCACCCCCTCGTACCCGCAGGCGCACCGGGCCCCGGCTTGCCTGGTCGGCCGCTGCCGCCCGGCTCGCCGTCCACCGGCGCCGATAGGCTGCGGTCATGCAGGCGACCGCGTACACCTACGACCCCGACACCCGCACCGGACAGGTGCTGCTCGACGACGGCACCCCGGTCCCCTTCGACGCGGCGGCGTTCGACGCGGGCGGGCTGCGACTGCTGCGGCCCGGTCAGCGGGTGCGGATCGAGACGGAGGGCGAGGGTGAGGGCCGGCGGATCACGCTGGTGACCCTGCACACGTTCTGAACACACCGCGGGCCGGGCTCCTGCTGGAGCCCGGCCCGGCGCGTGAGTAGTGCCCGTGCGCCCCGGTTACCTGCGGGCGGTGGTCTTCTTGGCGGTGGTCTTCCGTGCCGTCGACTTCTTGGCCGGAGCCTTCTTGGCCGGGGCCTTCTTCGCCGCCGCCTTCTTCGTGGTGGTCTTCTTGGCCGCGGCCTTCTTGGCGGCCGCCGCCGTGGTCTTCTTGGCGGGCGCCTTCTTCGCCGCGGCCTTCTTGGCGGCCGCGGCCGTGGTCTTCTTGGCGGGCGCCTTCTTCGCCGCGGCCTTCTTCGTGGCCGCCGCCGTGGTCTTCTTCGCCGCGGCCTTCTTGCCGGCAGCCTTGGCGATGGTGGGCGGTGCACCGGACAGGCTGCCCTTGGGCGCCTTCTTGACGGCCACCTCGCCACCGCGCGGGAGCTTCTTCGTGCCGCTCACCAGGTCCTTGAAGCCCTGGCCCGCGCGGAAGCGCGGCACGGAGGTCTTCCTGACCCGAACCCTCTCGCCGGTCTGGGGGTTGCGGGCGTAACGGGCCGGACGCTCGACCTTCTCGAACGAACCGAAGCCGGTGACCGAGACCCGCTCGCCCGCGACGACAGCGCGGACGATGGCGTCCAGGACATGATCGACAGCATCGGCGGCCTGCTGGCGGCCACCCAACTTGTCGGCAATCGCTTCTACGAGCTGCGCCTTGTTCACGTCTTCCCCTTCGGAGACATCGCCGGAACGAAAGTGTTCAAGCTTTTTCGCACGTTAGGCAGATATATACCGCAAATCAAACACGAAACGGGCTTATCACCCTTGTGCCGCAACAGACTCGGCCGCCTCAGACTTCCTCTTCGGGGATGCGCTCCTCGTCGAGGTCACCCATGAACCGCTCCAGACGCCGGGCCGCTTCGGCGGGATCGTGCTTGGCTGCGGCCGTGATGACCAGCAGCTTCCGGGTCAGCGCCATCCGTACGCCCTCCGGGACTTGCAGTGTGCGCACCCTTGCGTGCGCTTCCTTGAGTTGGCCCGCGACCGCCGTATAGAGCTGGAGTTGGCCGTCGTTGTCCATGCACAGATTGTGCCATCTGGGGCGAGTTGTCGCCCCCGCTGGGGGCAACTGCCGCGCCCCGGAGGGCGCCCGGGCACCGCGGCCCATCGCGGGGTCAGAGTTCGGGTACCCACGCAATGACCTCTGTAACTGCGGCAGTTGATGACCTTGGCAGTGCCCCGCGGGACCTTCTCGGGGCAGATATGGCTGTACCCCCAACCGTCCACGATTGGGGGTACAGAGCGGTGCAGCGATGGCCGAAACCAGCCTTGCGCCGGGGCCGGGTGTCAGACCTGCAGCGTCTTCGGCTTGTACGAGGGGCGGCGCGCCTCGTAGGCGGCGATGTCGGCCTCGTTCTGCAGCGTGATGGAGATGTCGTCGAGGCCGTTCAGCAGCCGCCAGCGGGAGTTCTCGTCCAGCTCGAAGGCGGCGGTGATGCCCTCCGCACGAACCTCACGAGCCTCAAGGTCCACAGTGACCTCAGCAGTGGGGTCCTTTTCCGTGAGCTCCCACAGCGCGTCGACGATCTTCTGCTCGAGGACGACCGTCAGCAGCCCGTTCTTGAGCGAGTTGCCGCGGAAGATATCGGCGAAGCGGGAGGAGATGACCGCCTTGAAGCCGTAGTTCTGCAGCGCCCAGACGGCGTGCTCACGGGAGGAGCCGGTGCCGAAGTCGGGGCCGGCGACCAGCACCGTGGCGCCCTGCCGCTCGGGGCGGTTGAGCACGAACTCCGGGTCCTTGCGCCAGGCCTCGAACAGCCCGTCCTCGAACCCGTCCCGCGTGACCTTCTTGAGCCAGTGGGCGGGGATGATCTGGTCGGTGTCGACGTTGCTGCGGCGCAGCGGGACGGCCCGGCCGGTGTGCGTGGTGAATGCTTCCATGACTCTCAGACTCCAGCGGGCGTACGAGTGTCGACGTCGGACAGGTCGGCGGGGGACGCCAGGTGACCGAGGACGGCCGTGGCGGCGGCGACCTGCGGGGATACCAGGTGCGTACGGCCGCCCTTGCCCTGCCGGCCCTCGAAGTTGCGGTTGGAGGTGGACGCGGAGCGCTCACCGGGGGCCAGCTGGTCGGGGTTCATGCCGAGGCACATCGAGCAGCCCGCGTGCCGCCATTCGGCGCCGGCCTCCTTGAAGACCACGTCCAGGCCCTCGGAGACGGCCTGCAGGCCCACGCGCGCGGAACCGGGAACGACGAGCATCCGTACACCGTCGGCGACTTTGCGGTCCTTCAGGATCGCGGCGGCGGCGCGCAGGTCCTCGATGCGGCCGTTGGTGCAGGAACCTACGAAGACGGTGTCCACCTTGATGGACCGCAGCGGCTGCCCCGACTCCAACCCCATGTACTCCAGGGCCTTTTCGGCGGCCAGGCGCTCCGAAGCGTCCTCGTACGAAGCCGGGTCGGGGACGGACGCCGAAAGCGGCGCACCCTGGCCGGGGTTGGTGCCCCAGGTGACGAACGGCGAGAGCGCGGAGGCGTCGATGTGGACCTCGGCGTCGAATTCGGCGTCGTCGTCGGTCCGCAGCGTCTTCCAGTACTCGACCGCGGCGTCCCAGTCGGCGCCCTCGGGGGCGTGCGGGCGGCCCTTGAGGTAGGCGAAGGTGGTGTCGTCGGGGGCGATCATGCCCGCGCGGGCGCCGGCCTCGATGGACATGTTGCAGATGGTCATCCGGGCCTCCATCGAGAGCTTCTCGATGGCCGAGCCGCGGTACTCCAGGACGTAGCCCTGGCCGCCGCCGGTGCCGATCTTCGCGATGATCGCCAGGATCAGGTCCTTGGCGGTGACGCCCTCGGGCAGCTCGCCGTCGACCGTGATCGCCATGGTCTTCGGGCGGGCCATCGGCAGCGTCTGGGTGGCCAGCACGTGCTCGACCTGCGAGGTGCCGATACCAAAGGCCAGCGCGCCGAAGGCGCCGTGCGTGGAGGTGTGCGAGTCGCCGCAGACGACCGTCGTGCCGGGCTGGGTCAGGCCCAGCTGGGGGCCGACGACGTGCACGACGCCCTGCTCGACATCGCCCAGCGGGTGCAGGCGGACGCCGAACTCCGCGCAGTTCTTGCGCAGCGTCTCCAGCTGGGCGCGGGAGACCGGGTCCGCGATGGGCTTGTCGATGTCGAGGGTGGGGGTGTTGTGGTCCTCGGTCGCGATGGTGAGGTCGAGCCTGCGCACCCGGCGGCCGCTCTTGCGCAGCCCGTCGAAGGCCTGCGGGCTGGTCACCTCGTGCAGCAGGTGCAGATCGATGTAGAGGAGGTCGGGCTCGCCCTCGGCGCGCCGGACGACATGGTCGTCCCAGACCTTCTCCGCGAGTGTCCTACCCATCGCTTTCCCTCCGGCCGGCAAAGACTGCACCGACCCAACTAGAGATCTTGGGGAGTGGTGGCGCCCGTACCCCTGGTTTTCCGGGCGTTCACCGCCGGGCCCGTCGGTCTGCGGGCCGCTGTGACATCCAGGGTGGCGCGTTCCACGAAAAATTGAACTTGCGTTTCACAGAGTGAGACGCGAGTATCGTTGCATGGACAACAGTAGCGGCGTCGGCGTTCTGGACAAGGCGGCCCTCGTCCTGAGCGCTCTGGAGTCCGGTCCGGCCACCCTCGCGGGCCTGGTCGGCGCCACCGGACTGGCACGACCCACGGCGCACCGCCTCGCCGTGGCGCTTGAGCACCACCGTATGGTGGCGCGCGACATGCAGGGCCGTTTCATTCTCGGCCCCCGGCTGGCCGAGCTGGCCGCGGCGGCGGGCGAGGACCGCCTGCTGGCGACGGCGGGCCCGGTGCTGACCCACCTCCGCGATGTCACGGGCGAGAGCGCGCAGCTCTACCGGCGCCAGGGTGACATGCGCATCTGTGTGGCCGCGGCGGAGCGCCTGTCCGGCCTCAGGGACACGGTCCCGGTCGGCTCGACGCTCACGATGAAGGCCGGCTCCTCCGCGCAGATCCTGCTGGCCTGGGAGGAGCCCGAGCGGCTGCACCGCGGCCTGCAGGGCGCCCGCTTCACGGCGACGGCCCTGTCGGGCGTACGGCGCCGCGGCTGGGCCCAGTCCATCGGCGAGCGCGAGCCGGGCGTGGCGTCGGTCTCGGCGCCCGTACGCGGCCCCTCGAACCGCGTCGTGGCCGCGGTGTCCGTCTCCGGCCCCATCGAGCGCCTGACCCGCCACCCGGGCCGTATGCACGCCCAGGCGGTCATCGACGCCGCCGCCCGCCTGTCCGAGGCGCTGCGCCGCTCGGGCTGACCGTCCCGGACGTCACCCGGGGAGGAGGGACCGGCCTCAACGCCGCGGCAGGCCCCTCCGGCTCCCCTTCGACGTACGGACGACACTCTCGTCACGAGGCTCTCAGGAGAGCTGCAGCCGGTCGGCGGCCCGGTCGCCTCGGCGGCCGACCGGCACGACACCAATGGCCCTGCCCAGGCCGAACTCGGGCATGTTCATGTAGACCGCCTCATGGGAGCTGGCCGGCACGACGTAGGTCTCGTGCCAGAAGCCGACCTTCCCCTTCCCCTCGCGCAGCCGCCGGTTGAAGGCGGCCCAGGCCGGCCGGTGGTTCTTGTCCGGGGCGGCCGCGTAGGCCAGGAGCTTCTCCTTCGACTCCCAGTACTGGACCAGGTACAGCTCGCGCACCCCGCCCAACAGGGACTTGTAGCCGAGCAGTCCGCTGCCCTCGTCCCGTTCGAGCTCCGCGAGCATCGGCCCCATGGCCCTGACCACCGGCCACCAACTGCGCACCGCCGCAAAGCTGTTGATGCGCATCCCGACGTGGAAGACGACCACCCCGTCCTCGCTCGCGGCCGTCGTGCGCCCCTCGATCGGCTTTCCGCTCATGATCGCCCCCACTCGGTCCTCATCCGGCCCGGTCATTGGATAGCTTGACTATCCTGATTGGATAGTAACACTGCCCAATAGGGGCGCAAGAGGAAAGTCGGTGCGGGACGGGATGCGACTGGCGGAGCTGAGCGCGCGCAGCGGGGTCTCCACGGCGACGATCACGTACTACCTGCGCTAAGGGCTGCTGCACGCCGGCCGCCGGATCACGGCCAAGCAGGCCGAGTACGACGAGGAGCACCTGCGGCGGCTGCGGCTGGTGCGGGCGCTGATCCAGGTGGGCCGGGTCCCGGTGAACTCGGCCCGGCAGGTGCCGGCCGCCCTCCGGGACCAGGACCTGGACCGGAACGAGCGCCTGGGCACTGCCGTGTGGGCCCTGCCGCACGGTCCGGCGCCGGACGAGGGGGACCCGGCCACCGAGGCGGCCCGGCGCACCGCCGACGCGCTTCCGGACCGGCTCGGCTGGAACTACGGTGCCACGCCCGGCCCGTCCGGAGAGCCGACGGCACCCGCGTACGGGATGCCGGTGACCGCGATCACCACGCTGTCCCGGCTGGGCTGTCCCTGCGCCGTCGAGGACTTGGAACCCTACGCCCGCGCGATGGAGCGGATCGCGGTCACCGACCTGGACCTGGTGGAGCGCTACGGGACGCCGGACGAGCAGGTGGAGGCCGCCGTGGCACTGACCGTGCCGTACGAGCCGGTGCTGCTCGGTCTGCGCCGGCTGGCGAAGGCGGAGGAGTCACGCCGCCGGTTCAGCGGGAAGTGACGCACGGACAAGGGCCCTCCCGAGGGAGGGCCCTTTTGACTGTGTACCCCCGACCGGATTCGAACCGGCGCTACCGCCTTGAGAGGGCGGCGTGCTAGGCCGCTACACAACGGGGGCGTAGATCATACGTTTCCGCAGATCAGCTGGTCTACCTGGACTCGAACCAAGACTAACTGAACCAGAATCAGTCGTGCTGCCAATTACACCATAGACCAAAGGTGGTTTAGACCTTTCAGTACCCCCGACCGGATTCGAACCGGCGCTACCGCCTTGAGAGGGCGGCGTGCTAGGCCGCTACACAACGGGGGCCCATGTGATCCTGGAAGGATCCGTACCCCCGACCGGATTCGAACCGGCGCTACTGCCTTGAGAGGGCAGCGTGCTAGGCCGCTACACAACGGGGGCTTGCGGATGGGATCCGCGGGTGCAGATGAGCTCTGCGAGCTGGCCTACCTGGACTCGAACCAAGACTAACTGAACCAGAATCAGTCGTGCTGCCAATTACACCATAGGCCACTGGAACGCAAGCCCCTGCGGGGATCTTGTTCTAGTTCTGCGCTTAGGAGTTCCGGCCTTCCGGCCCGCTCCCCGCGGCGCAGGAAGAACATTACCTGAAGGTGGACGGCGCTCCAAAACGGGTATCGGCGCACAGGATCGCGGGTAGTTCGGCGAGGGACGAGATCCGGTGGGGGCCCTCGATGGCGTCACCGCTGATGAGCGCCGTGTCACGGCAGATCCAGACCGACAGCAGACCCGCCTCGGCGGCGCCGCGCCCGTCGATCTCCGGGTGGTCGCCGACGTACGCCACCTGGTGGGGGGCGAGCCCCAGGGCGTCGCAGGCGGCGCGGAAGGCCCTGGCGTCCGGCTTGGAGATGCCGAGCTCGGCTGCGCACAGGACGGCCTCGAAGCGGTCGCGTACACCGAGCGTGCGGAGTTTGTGCTCCTGGACGTGGACGCTGGAGTTGGACAGCACGGCGTGTCGGTGGCTGGCGGCGAGGGCGTCGAGGACGGGCAGGACGTCGGGGAAGAGCGCCCAGGCTGCCTGGTAGTGGCCCAGGTACCGCTGGAACCAGGCGTCGGCCTCGTCGTCGCTGAGCTCCTCGCCCAGGAAGACCCGCACCCGGTCGCGGCGCTGCCCCTCGAAGGAGACCTCCCCGGCCGCGTAGCGCGCCCACTGGACGTCGGTGATCTCACGCCAGCGCGCGAGGGCCTGCTCGACGGTCGCGAAGCCGCTCAGCAGACCCTCGGCCGCCAGGTGGGCACGCATGCCGACACGGTCGGCGGTGGTGTAGTCGAAGAGGGTGTCGTCGACGTCCCAGACCACGGCCCGAATACTCATGGCCCGACAGTAACTCGGACCGGTGACGCCTCTGCCGTTTTCCAGTCTTCGGTCGCCCGCGGATGTCGTAGCGTGGTGGAACCGACGAGCGAAAGACCGAGCCACAGCCATGACCGAGTACCGCGTCCAGTTCACCGTCGAGGCCCGTGCGACGTACGACGCCCTGCCCGCGGAGCGCCGGGCTCAGCTGGACAAGGCGCTGCGCATACTGGCCCGTGACCCGTTCCACAAGACGGCTACCGCCCAGCTCGGCCCGGACGAGCATCTGCGCAAGGCTTACGTGGCTCCCGGCGTCGTACTCGAGTACATGGTGGCGGGCGCGATCATGGTCGTCGTCGTCCTGGAGATCTTCGACGAGAGCCACTACCTGATCGACGAGAACGACGCCGCCTGACGTACGCCGAAGGGGCGGCACCCGGACTCCGGGTGCCGCCCCTTCGGCGTGCTCACGCCGCCAGCTTCGCCAGCGCCGCGTCGATGCGGGCGATTGTCTTCTCCTTGCCCAGGACCTGCAGGGACTCGAAGAGCGGCAGGCCGACCGTGCGGCCGGTGACCGCCACGCGGACCGGGGCCTGGGCCTTGCCGAGCTTGAGGCCGTGCTCCTCGCCGGCCGCCAGCACGGCCTCCTTCAGCGACTCCGGGCTGCTCCAGTCGGCCTGGAAGAGCTTGGCGCGGGCCGTGCTCAGCAGGGCGTCGGAGCCCTCCTTCATCGCCTTGGTCCAGCTCGCCTCGTCGAACACCGGCTCCGCGAGGAACAGGAAGTCGACGTTGTCGGTGATCTCGGACAGGACCTTGACGCGGGTCTGTGCGTGCGGCGCGATCGCCTGCCACTTCGCCTCGTCGAAGTCCTCCGGCGCCCACGGGGCGAACGGGGCCTTCAGCCACGGCCGGCAGCGCTCGGTGAACTCCTTCACGTCCAGCAGCCGGATGTGGTCGGCGTTGATCGACTCGGCCTTCTTCAGGTCGAAGCGGGCCGGGTTGGGGTTCACGTCCGTGATGTCGAAGGCGGCGACCATCTCGTCGATCGAGAAGATGTCGCGGTCGGGCGCGAGCGACCAGCCCAGCAGGGAGAGGTAGTTGAGCAGGCCCTCGGGCAGGAAGCCCTGCTCGCGGTAGAGGTTCAGCGACGACTGCGGGTCGCGCTTGGACAGCTTCTTGTTGCCCTCGCCCATCACGTACGGCAGATGGCCGAACTCGGGCACGGCCTTGGCGACGCCCAGCTCGATCAGCGCCCTGTACAGGGCGATCTGCCGCGGCGTGGAGGAGAGCAGGTCCTCGCCGCGCAGGACGTGGGTGATCTCCATCAGGGCGTCGTCGACCGGGTTCACCAGCGTGTAGAGGGGGGCGCCGTTGGCCCGGACGATGCCGTAGTCCGGCACGTTCTCCGGCGTGAAGGTCAGCTCGCCGCGGACCAGGTCCGTGAAGGTGATCGGCTCGTCGGGCATGCGGAAGCGGACGATCGGCGTGCGGCCCTCGGCCTCGTACGCCGCCACCTGCTCGGCGGTCAGGTCACGGCAGTGCCCGTCGTACCCGGACGGCTTCCCGGCGGCGCGGGCGGCGTCGCGGCGGGCGTCCAGCTCCTCCGTGGTGCAGTAGCAGTGGTAGGCGTACCCGCCGTCCAGGAGCTTGTTCGCGACGTCCTTGTAGAGGTCCATCCGCTGGGACTGGCGGTACGGCGCGTGGGGGCCGCCGACCTCGGGGCCCTCGTCCCAGTCGAAGCCCAGCCAGCGCAGCGAGTCCAGAAGCTGGACGTACGACTCCTCGGAGTCGCGGGCCGCGTCCGTGTCCTCGATGCGGAAGACGAACGTGCCGCCGGTGTGGCGGGCGAACGCCCAGTTGAACAGGGCGGTGCGGACCAGGCCCACGTGGGGGTTGCCGGTCGGGGACGGACAGAAACGTACGCGGACGGAGCCGTTAGCCACGCTTGATCACCTTGTTGGTGAGAGTGCCGATGCCTTCGATGGTGACGGCGACCTCGTCGCCGACGTTGAGGGGGCCGACCCCTGCGGGGGTGCCCGTGAGGATCACGTCGCCGGGGAGCAGCGTCATGGCCTCGGAGATGTTGACGATCAGATCCTCGATCGGGTGGATCATCTCGCTCGTGCGGCCGAGCTGGCGCTGCTCGCCGTTGACCGTGAGCTGGATGGTGAGGTCGCTCGGGTCGAGGTCGGTCTCCACCCAGGGGCCGAGCGGGCAGGAGGTGTCGAAGCCCTTGGCCCGGGCCCACTGCTTCTCACGGCGCTGGACGTCGCGGGCGGTGACGTCGTTGGCGCAGGTGTAGCCGAGGATCACGTCCTTGACGCGCTCGCGCGGGACCTCGCGGCACATGCGGCCGATCACCACGGCCAGCTCGGCCTCGTGGTGCAGTTCCTGGCAGAAGGAGGGGTAGGCGATCTCGTCGCCGGGACCGATCACCGAGGTGGACGGCTTGAAGAAGGCGAACGGGGCGTCGGGGACCTCGTTGCCCAGCTCGCGCGCGTGCTCGGCGTAGTTGCGGCCGAAGGCCACGACCTTGTTGGGGAGCACGGGCGGCAGCAGCCTGACCTTGCTCAGCGGGACCTTGGTGCCGGAGAGCTCGAAGTCCGCGAACGGGATGCCCTTGATGATGTCGAGGACGAGCTCGTCCGGCTTGTCACCCTCGACCGCACCGAAGGCGACGTTCCCGTCGATGGAGAATCTGGCGATGCGCACGGGATCCTTGCGCCCCTTAACTGAGCTGGCTGGAGTCTGACGCTCCAGGCTAACGCGGCAAGGGGTGGGGACCTCGCGCTTTACGGGCGCCACCGGGTTCCCTACGTGATCGGCGGGGCGCCACCGCGCGCCCGCCACCGGTCCCGTGCGCCATCGGCGGCTCGCGCCGGGAGACGATCATCCGCCCGGGTCAGAGGTGAGAGGCCGTTGACCGCGCGCCCCTGGATCCGGCACCGCGCACGCGGGGCATCCGGGGGCTCCATGCGGGTGTGCCGCCACGTGCCGTGACCGACACCTCGCCTGCCGCGCGGGACTCACCCGTGGCACGGGCGTGGGTTCCGCGTGGCAGGCGCCTCCGTTGAGCGTGCGGCGCCCACAGTGCGTACTACTGCGCGACGGAGGCCTGGGCCGGGACCTCCATGAGGACGGTGCGCTTGGGATTGGCGGTCTGGGTGGGAAGGTCGACGGAGTGTTCCGGTGTCGCCGGCACCTGCAGCTCGTCGGCCTCGGCGATGTGCGCCAGCGTCGTCCGCCGCGGGTTGGCTATGGTGCGGAACATCATCGTGGTCTTCACTGTTGTCGTTGACCTCGTCGTTGCGGGCGCCGGGCGGGCCTCAAGGGCCGTCGCCGGGGCGCGGGTTGTCGGATTCGCCATCCCTGTAAAGCGTCAGGCTAAACATCCAATTCCCACGCAAAGCCCCGAAGAGGGTCTGATCACCGTGTGAGTTTGCTCACTGACCGACAGACAAAAGGGGCAATCGCCGCCATCAATCCCCTTCAATGAAACGGACATTGCTCCATTGAAGCCCGCATTCCGCTCCTGATCATGGCGACTGGGACACCACGCGCATGCCGGCGCCTCGTCCGCTTACGCCCGTTATGTACGGGATCACTCTCTACGTCGGGTGACGCAATCCTCACAAGGTGTCACGGAGGTCACACGCTGGCCCGTCGGCCTTGTTGGAGATCCGGCACTGTGCTGGAATTCCACGGACCGCCGCGGGATCGCACCGGCGCACAGGGGGCGCAACGCAGCGCCGAAAAGCGGCGGGAAGGGGGAGCCAGCGCCGGTCACTCACGACCACCCGGGGAGCGTATTCAGGGCGCCCCCCACGACGCCGACACCGTCCCACCGCTCGTGCGGAGGGACGCCTGGTCCAGAGGTTGCGACGCTAGTGCAGGGACGTTTCAAGAGGGATGGCAGCGCTTCGGCGGAGCCGGAGCCGCACGGCGGGACCGACCGCGGTTCCTCGCCCCAGCGCGCCCAGAACCCGGGACCGGCACCGGCTGCCGGCGGCCCCGAGCGGCCCGGGCGCACCGGCGCGTCCACGCTCGGCACGTCACCCACGCCGCCCCCGGCGCCCAAGAGCAGCATTCCCCCAACCGACCCCGGCTCCCGCATGGCGCTGCGCAACTGGCGCATCTCCACGCGTCTGGTGTCGCTGCTGGCGCTCCCCGTCGTCGCGGCGACCTCGCTCGGTGCCCTGCGCATCAGCGAGAACATGGACCAGATCCAGCAGCTGGACAACATGAAGCTGCTGACGGACATGACCACGCAGGCCACGCAGCTGGCGGAGGCGCTCCAGGAGGAGCGCGACCAGTCCGCGGGCCCCCTCGCCCACGGCGCGGACGCGAACGACTACACGGTCAAGGGCGTCCGCGACAAGACCAACCGCGCCCGTTCCGCCTTCCTGGAGGGCACCCAGGAGATCGGCGACGCCTCCGGCAGCGGCCAGCTCTCGGGTGTGCGCGACAGCATCGTCGGCATCGCGAGCGAGCTGAACAACCTCAGCGCGATACGCGCCAACGCCTACAAGGACCCGAAGAACTCCACCCAGACGGTCGAGGCCTACCACCGTCTGATCACCGGCCTGCTCAGCCTGTCCCAGGACATGGCGGAGGCCACCAGCAACCCGGAGATGATCCAGCGCACCCGCGCCCTGGCGGCCTTCTCCACCGCCAAGGAGTACGCGTCCGTGCAGCGCGCGGTCATCGCGGCGGCCCTGCCCGCGAGCAACACCACGTTCGGCCAGCTCTCCGAGAACGACCGCCAGTACGCCCTCTCCGCCCTGGAGAGCCAGGACTCCGAGCTGGACAGCTTCCGCAGCATCTACGGCGACGGCGCCGAGGACCTGACGAAGCCGATCGACCAGGGCAGCCCGACCATCGAGGCCGCCGACCAGTACGCCGGTCGCGTGCTGAAGAGCGCCAACGGCCTGCAGTCGCAGGACAAGCGCTCGTACAAGGACTGGATCGACGACGACTCGACCAAGATCCAGCAGATGAAGAGCATCGAGGGCACGCTCCTGGAGCAGATGGAGCAGAAGGCCCGCGAGCTGAAGAACGCCTCGCAGCGTGAGGCGATCATCTCCGGTGCGCTGATCCTGCTCGTCCTCGGCGTGTCCCTGGTCGGCGCCTTCGTCGTGGCCCGCTCCATGATCCGCTCGCTGCGCCGACTGCAGGAGACCGCGACCAAGGTCGCCCAGGAACGCCTGCCCGAGCTGGTCAAGCAGCTGTCCGAGTCCGACCCGCAGGACGTCGACACGTCCGTGGAGTCGGTCGGTGTGCACTCCCGGGACGAGATCGGCCAGGTGGCCGCGGCCTTCGACGACGTGCACCGCGAGGCGGTCCGCCTCGCCGCCGAGCAGGCCCTGCTGCGGGGCAACGTCAACGCGATGTTCACCAACCTCTCGCGCCGCTCCCAGGGTCTGATCCAGCGCCAGCTGTCGCTGATCTCCGAGCTGGAGTCCCGCGAGGCCGACCCGGACCAGCTGTCCTCGCTGTTCAAGCTCGACCACCTGGCGACGCGTATGCGCCGCAACGGTGAGAACCTCCTCGTCCTCGCGGGTGAGGAGCCCGGCCGCCGCTGGACCCGCCCGGTCCCGCTGGTCGACGTGCTCCGCGCCGCCGCGTCCGAGGTGGAGCAGTACGAGCGCATCGAGCTGGCCGCGGTCCCGGCCACCGAGGTCGCCGGCCGGGTCGTCAACGACCTCGTGCACCTGCTCGCCGAGCTGCTGGAGAACGCCACCTCGTTCTCCTCGCCGCAGACCAAGGTCAAGGTCACCGGTCACGCGCTGCCCGACGGCCGCGTGCTCATCGAGATCCACGACACCGGCATCGGTCTGTCGCCGGAGGACCTCGCGGCGATCAACGAACGGCTCGCCTCGCCGCCCACCGTGGACGTCTCCGTCTCCCGCCGCATGGGTCTGTTCGTGGTCGGCCGCCTCTCGCAGCGCCACGGCATCCGCATCCAGCTGCGCCCCTCCGACTCCGGTGGTACGACCGCGCTGGTCATGCTCCCGGTCGACGTCGCCCAGGGCGGCAAGAAGCCCGCCCCGGGCAAGCCGGGCCAGGGCGCCCCGCACAGCGGTGGCCCGGCCGCAGCGCAGGCCGCCGCTGGCGCGGCCGCGGCCCGACGCCAGGCGCAGCAGGGCAGCCGGCCCGCCGGCGGCCCGGGTCTCGACGCCGGCCCGCAGCGTGGGCAGGTGGGCGCCGGTGAGGGCCCGCGCGCCGCGCTGCCCGGCGCCTTCCCCGGTGGCCGTCCCGGTGGTCCCGGCGCACCGCAGGCCCCCGTCTCCCCGCAGGGCCGGCCGGCCCCGGCGGGCGCGGGAGCCGGTGGCTTCGGACAGGGCGGTCCGCAGGGGATGCAGGCGGCCCAGGCCTTCCAGGAGCCCGGTTCCCGGCAGGGCGGCTTCGGTGACGGCGGCCCGGGCCTGCGCCCGGCCGGCTTCGGCGACAGCGCCCCCGTACCGCCGCAACAGCCGCAGCAGCAGTCGCCGCAGCCCAAGGAGCGGGGTGGCCGTCGCCGTCCGCAGCTGCCCGGGCGTGGCGGACCGCGGCCGGAGCTGCCCGGTGCCGGCTCGCAGCAGCGCACGCCGAGCTGGAGCGACGAGAACGCGCAGCCGCCGGTGCCGCGCGCCTCGCTGGACGCCCCCCGCGGCCACGAGGAGCCGGACGCGCTGACCTCGACCTCTCCCATGCCGCGGATCGACGACCGTCAGGGCCCCGGCTCGACGGCGGAGATCCCGCGCGTGGACGACCGCCAGGAGTTCCCGCGGCCGGACTTCAACTCGCCGCGCCCCGCCGCGGGTTCCCCGGACAACGGGCAGTTCGTCCGCTCGGACGTCTTCGGCGCCCCGGGCCAGGGCGGCGCCCCGGGCCGCTTCCCGGCGCCGGGACAGGGCCAGGACACGGGCCGCTTCCCGGCGCCCGGCCGGGCCCAGGACCCGGCCACGACCGGCCAGTTCGCGCAGCAGGGCTACGACGGCTCCGGCACGGGCCAGTTCGCGGCCCCGGGCTTCGGCAACCACCAGGACCCCTCGGCCACCGGGCAGTTCGAGCGTCCGCAGGCGGGCGGTGAGGCGTACGGCGCCTCCCGGCCGCCCGTCCCCCAGCAGCCTCAGCGCCGCCAGGAGCCCGAGGCGCTGCCGCCGGCGGCGGGTCCCGGAGACGGGCGTACGCCGCTGTACGACACGCTCGAGACCAACTGGTTCCGCGAACGGCAGCAGAGCAACGGCTCCGCGCCTCAGCAGGCTCCGCAGCAGCAGCCCTCCCCGGGTCCCCAGCGTCCGGCCGGCCCGGCCGGCCCGGCCTGGCGGACCTCCCCGAACGACGAGCTCGTCCGCCAGGCCGAGCGCGTGCGGCAGCCCGCCTCGGGCGGGGTCACCACCTCCGGCCTGCCGCGCCGGGTCCCGCGCGCGAACCTCGTGCCGGGCACGGCCCAGCAGCAACAGCACCACAGCGGTCCGCAGGTCTCGCGTGCGCCCGACGACGTGCGCGGTCGGCTGACCAATCTCCGACGGGGCATCGCCCAGGGTCGCCAGGCCGGTACCGGCCAGACCGGCAGCTTCCCCAGCCCCACTCACCAGCAGGAGCGTTAGTTGAGCCCGATGAGCCAGGCGGCACAGAACCTCAACTGGTTGATCACCAACTTCGTGGACAACACCCCCGGGGTGTCCCACACCGTCGTCGTGTCCGCCGACGGTCTCCTGCTGGCGCTGTCGGAGGGCTTCCCCCGTGACCGCGCCGACCAGTTGGCGGCCGTGGCCTCCGGGCTCACGTCGCTGACGGCAGGAGCCTCCCGGATCTTCGAGGGCGGCACCGTGGCACAGACCGTCGTCGAAATGGAACGCGGCTTCCTGTTCCTGATGTCCATCTCGGACGGCTCGTCCCTCGCCGTGCTCGCCCACCCCGAGTGCGACATCGGCCTCGTCGGCTACGAGATGGCGCTCCTGGTCGACCGCGCGGGCGCGGTACTCACGCCCGACCTGCGCGCCGAACTCCAGGGCAGTCTGCTCCACTGACCGGCCCCGGTACCACCCACCTCACGAAATCACCGTCAGGCCGCCACAGTCCCCCCACCGGCCCCGTCAGACGGCTAGCCCGACCGACTTGCTGTCCCGCCCGGAGGATTCATGACCCCGCCCACCGCCTCTCACGATCCGTACGCCGAGCCGTACGGGGACGAGGGCGACCAGCCGCTGGTCCGTCCGTACGCGATGACGGGCGGCCGGACCCGGCCGCGCTATCAGCTCGCGATCGAGGCGCTGATCAGCACCACGGCCGACCCGGCCCAGCTGATGGGACTGCTGCCGGAGCACCAGCGGATCTGCCACCTGTGCCGCGAGGTGAAGTCGGTGGCCGAGGTGTCGGCGCTGCTGGCCATGCCGCTCGGTGTGGCCCGGATTCTCGTCGCGGACCTCGCCGAGGCCGGACTCGTCGCGATCCACCAGCCGGGTGGCGACGAGAACAACGGCGGCGCGCCGGACGTGACACTGCTCGAAAGGGTGCTCAGTGGACTTCGCAAGCTCTGACGGGGGGCGGGCGACCACCTCCGCGAAGATCGTGGTGGCGGGCGGCTTCGGCGTCGGCAAGACCACGTTCGTGGGCGCCGTCTCGGAGATCAACCCGCTGCGCACGGAGGCCGTCATGACCTCCGCGTCCGCGGGCATCGACGACCTCACCCACACCGGGGACAAGACCACCACCACGGTGGCGATGGACTTCGGCCGTATCACCCTCGACCAGGACCTGATCCTCTACCTCTTCGGTACGCCGGGCCAGGACCGCTTCTGGTTCATGTGGGACGACCTGGTCCGCGGCGCGATCGGCGCGGTGGTGCTCGTGGACACCCGGCGCCTGGCCGACTGCTTCCCCGCGGTCGACTACTTCGAGAACAGCGGCCTGCCCTTCGTCATCGCCCTCAACGGCTTCGACGGGCACCAGCCGTACACGCCGGACGAGGTGCGCGAGGCGCTGCAGATCGGCCCCGACACCCCGATCATCACCACGGACGCCCGACACCGGGCGGACGCGAAGAGCGCGCTGATCACGCTGGTGGAACATGCCCTCATGGCCCGCCTGCGGTAGATCAAGTCCGCGGCACCATACGGCAGTTGCCGTAGATCACCGGGTGCCGGCTGTGGCGTTTGACACGGTCGGCCCCGGTGTTCATAACGTTTCGACAGAGAAATTCGGTGGTACCGACACACCGCGCGGTCGGTCGGTACCGCTGCGCTCACAAAAGCCCCGCCTTTTGGCGGGGCTCGCTCTTTATGACCGTTTTATCTAGGGCATCCGGCGTCCGGAATCTCGGATTCCGAGTGTTTGGAATCGCGCAGGTCGACGTGCTGGAATGCCTGAACTGCCCATTGGTCAAAGACGTACAAGTCTCGGACAGGGCTCTGGAGACACCGCGGCACGACGTAGGTGCCGTCGCCGAGAGGTTGTTGGTCGAGTGAGGCGAAGCAAGAACGGTCCCGAGCCGTCGGCGCGGGGCAACTTCACCCCGCCGCCGCGCGGAGCGGCACCCGCACAAGTGCCCGGACCGGAGCCGACGGCTCTCCCGCCCAGCGGCAGCCGCTTTTCCCCGCGCAACTGGCGCGTGCCGACCAGGCTGAACGCGATCCTGCTCATACCCGTGCTGGTCGGCCTGGTGATGGGCGGCTTCCAGGTGAAGAGCTCGATCGACACCTGGCGACAGGCGCGGGACGCCGAGAACACGGCCCGTCTCGTGCAGGCGTCCCTGACCTACGCCAACGCACTCATCACCGAGCGCGACGTCAGCGCCGCGCCCCTCCTCCAGGGCAAGGGCCAGAACGACTCGACGGTCGTCCAGGCCCGCAGTGCCACCGACCAGGCCGCCAAGTCCTTCGACCAGGCCGCCCGGAACATGCCCCACAAGTCGGGCCTGGAGCGCCGCCTCTCCATCTTCCGCAAGGCCGAGACCAAGCTGCCGGCACTGCGCCAGGGCGCCTACACCTCCGCCCTGAGCGGGGTGCAGACCGAGGAGGGCTACGTCCAGGTCCAGCACCCGCTGATGGAGTTCGCCAACGAACTCGGCCTCGGCACCGGCAACATCACCAGCTACGGCCGCACCGTCTACGCCATCTCGCTGACGAAGGCCGCTCTGTCCCTGGAGCGCTCGATCGGTATGCACATGCTGATCAAGCCGGGCACCTCGGACACCAGCCTCGCCAAGCAGCGCGTCGCCCTCTCCTCGTACGCCTACCTCGAGGGCATCGCCGTCGAGGAGTACATCGGCGGCGGCACCCAGGCCGACGCCGACAAGCTCTCGGTCCTCCAGAAGAAGATCCAGTCCGACGGCGCGGCGATGGTCCAGCAGGCCAAGGCCAAGGACCCGAACTACGTGCCCCCGCCGTCCGACCCGACCAAGATGGTCGCGGCTCTCGCCTCGCTGCAGTCCACCGACGCCACCGCCCGCGCCGCGCTCGCCCAGCAGGGCATCACCCCGCAGAACTGGTGGGCGGTCAACACCCTCAAGTTCAACGCGTACCGGCAGATCGAGTCGGACATGGCCGACAAGGCCGTGGCGGACGCCTCCGCCATCGCCGACGACGCCAAGCAGTCCGCCTTCGTCACCGGTGCCATCGTCGTCGTCGCCCTGCTCGCCGCGTTCATCATCGCCGGCCTCATGGCCCGCCAGATGAGCCGCTCGATGCGCCAGCTGCGCAACGCGGCCTTCGGGGTCGCCGAGCAGCGGCTGCCGATGCTGGTCGACCAGCTCTCGCGCACCGACCCCGGCCGGGTCGACACCCGGGTCGCGCCCATCCCGATCTCCTCCACGGACGAGATCGGCGAGGTCGCCCGCGCCTTCGACCAGGTCCACCGCGAGGCCGTCCGGCTCGCCGCCGAGCAGGCCCTGCTGCGGGGCAACATCAACGCCATCTTCACCAACCTCTCGCGCCGCAACCAGTCGCTGATCGAGGGCCAGCTGACCCTGATCACCGAACTGGAGAACAACGAGGCCGACCCGGACCAGCTGGAGAACCTGTTCAAGCTGGACCACCTCGCGACCCGTATGCGCCGCAACGGCGAGAACCTCCTCGTCCTCGCCGGCGAGGAGCCCGGCCGCCGCTGGGACCAGCCGGTCCCGCTGATCGACGTGCTGCGCGCCGCATCCTCCGAGGTGGAGCAGTACGAGCGCATCGAGCTGTCCGGCGTCCCGGAGGCCGAGATCCACGGCCGCGCCGTGACCGACCTCGTGCACCTGCTCGCGGAGCTGCTGGAGAACGCCACGACGTTCTCCTCGCCGCAGACCAAGGTCCGGGTGACCGCCACCCGGCTGCCCGACGGCCGGATCATGATCGAGATCCATGACAAGGGCATCGGTCTGACCGCCGAGGACTTCGCGGACATCAACCACAAGCTGGCCAACCCGCCGACCGTGGACGCCGCGATCTCGCAGCGCATGGGCCTGTTCGTGGTCGGCCGGCTGTCCGACCGGCACGGCATCCGCGTCCAGCTGCGCCCCTCGGGCGAGCAGGCCGGCACCACCTCGCTGGTCATGCTGCCCGACGCCATCACCCACGGCGGTGGCGGCGAGCAGCCGCTGGAGCGCGACGAGTTCACCGTCTCGCAGATCATCCCGGAGCAGCAGCCCTACCAGGGCGAGAACTTCGACGGACAGCCGATGCGCACGGCCGCGGAGCTGGGCTTCGACGACAGCCGCTACGCCGAAGTGCCGAACGACATACGGGAGTTGGACCCCGTCGGCCGCTCGCTGATGCGCGAGGAGCGCCGTGCGGCCCTGGAGGCCCAGGTCCAGGGCACGAACCGGCAGCAGGAGCCGCAGGAGGGCGATCGGACCGCTCCCTCCTACCAGGACGGCTTCGAGACGCGGCAGCCCGCGTACGGCGAAGGACAACACGCGTACGACGACAGCCGGTCCCCGTACGACACCGGGCAGCACGCGTACGAGGAGCAGCGCGCTGCGTACGACCAGCAGACGGCGTACGCGGAGCCCCAGCAGAGCGCGTACCAGGATCCGTACTTCTCCCAGAACGGCGGCCTGTCGCAGAACGGCGGCCTGTCGCAGAACGACGGCTTCCCGTCCGGTGGCGGCTACCCGGAGCCCGCGTATGCGGAGCAGGTGCCGGAGAGCCGTGCCGCGGACCGGTCCGGCCCGGCCGAGACGTTCCCCTCCTTCGAGGAGTCGACGTACCAGGACGACTGGCCGGCGCAGGACGACTTCCGGAGCGGCTACCGCTCCGAGTACGCTCCCGAACCGGAATCCGCGCAGGCCGGTGACGTGAGCGAGCGGGACCGCGTAGGCTTCGACCGTCCGGGACCGGCCCCCTCCGCCGGCCACGAGCTGACCGACGCCGGACTGCCCCGCCGCGGCTCCACCGCGAACGGCACCGCCGGCCGGCCCCAGCCCGTGCCTCAGGATCCGCCGGCGGCCACGGAGACGGGCGGCGACTGGCGCTCCGCGAACGACGAGCGGTGGCAGCAGGCAGCGCAGCTCCGGAAACCCAAGGCGGGCGGGGTCACCGCTTCCGGTCTGCCTCGACGGGTACCCAAGGCGAACCTGATCGAGGGCGCCGCGGAGGCGACCCCGCAGGGAGGCCCACAGGTCTCCCGGGCCCCCGAAGACGTCAGGGGCAGGCTGAGCAACCTGCGCCGAGGTGTCCAGCGGGGACGCCAAGCAGGCAGTGAAACGAACGGCCAGGGCTTCGGTCCTGACAGCACCTACAACCAGGAGCGTTAGTGTGAGCCCGATGAGCCAGGCGGCACAGAACCTGAACTGGTTGATCACCAACTTCGTGGACAACACCCCCGGGGTGTCCCACACGGTGGTGGTCTCCGCCGACGGACTCCTTCTGGCGATGTCCGAAGGCTTTCCGCGCGATCGCGCCGACCAGCTGGCGGCCGTCGCCTCCGGTCTGACCTCGCTGACCGCGGGTGCCTCCCGCATCTTCGAGGGCGGCAACGTGAACCAGACGGTTGTGGAGATGGAGCGGGGATTCCTCTTCATCATGTCCATTTCCGACGGTTCGTCGCTCGCGGTTCTTGCACACCCGGAGGCGGACATCGGCCTCATCGGGTACGAGATGGCGCTTCTGGTCGACCGTGCCGGTACGGTCCTGACCCCGGACCTTCGTGCGGAGCTCCAGGGGAGCCTTCTCAACTAGGAGACGGACGGTGCGTTTGAGCGTCCCGGGGCCGTAAGGTTTCGGGACGCGGCTTCCACAGGGATGGGTGCCCGGCGCAGTCGGAGGAGGAGAGAACGTGGCAACACCCCCAGGCGGTTCGCCCACCGGCAACTGGTCCTACGGCCCCGGTCAGGGCCCGGGCCAGGGTGACCAGAACCGGTACGACTTCCCCTCCGCGCCGGGCCAGTGGCGCCAGCCGTACGCGCCGCAGGGCCCCCAGGGCCCGGGACCGTCGCCGTACGACCAGCCGCCGGCACCGCGTATCCAGCCCGTGCAGCCGCAGCGCCGCTCCCCCGAACCGGCGCCCGCCGGGTCCTCGAACAACCCTCTGGTGCGCCCGTACGCCATGACGGGCGGCCGCACCAGGCCGCGCTACCAGCTCGCCATCGAGGCGCTGGTGCACACCACCGCACAACCGCACCAGATGCAGGGCCAGTTGCCCGAGCATCAGCGGATCTGCAACCTGTGCCGGGAAATCAAGTCGGTGGCCGAGATCTCGGCCCTCCTCACGATCCCTCTCGGCGTGGCCAGGATCCTCGTCGCCGACTTGGCGGAGGCGGGCCTGGTCGCCATCCATCAGCCCGGCGGCGACGAGAACGCCGGCGGCCAGCCAGACGTGACACTGCTCGAAAGGGTGCTCAGTGGACTTCGCAAGCTCTAGCGGCGGTCCTTCCCGCTCCACCACCTCCGCGAAGATCGTGGTGGCGGGCGGCTTCGGCGTGGGCAAGACCACGTTCGTCGGCGCCGTCTCGGAGATCAACCCGCTGCGCACGGAGGCCGTCATGACGTCTGCTTCGGCGGGCATCGACGACCTCACCCACACCGGGGACAAGACCACCACCACGGTGGCGATGGACTTCGGCCGTATCACCCTCGACCAGGACCTGATCCTCTACCTCTTCGGTACGCCGGGCCAGGACCGCTTCTGGTTCATGTGGGACGACCTGGTCCGCGGCGCGATCGGCGCGGTGGTGCTCGTGGACACCCGGCGCCTGGCCGACTGCTTCCCCGCGGTCGACTACTTCGAGAACAGCGGCCTGCCGTTCGTGATCGCGCTGAACGGCTTCGACGGCCAGCAGCCGTACTCACCGGACGAGGTGCGGGAGGCGCTGCAGATCGGGCCGGACACGCCGATCATCACAACGGATGCGAGACATCGGGCTGACGCCAAGTCCACTCTGATCACTTTGGTGGAGCATGCCCTGATGGCTCGCCTTCGCTAGGCGGAGGTTGCGGCAACTGGGCTGCCCCAGCGGGTCGTACCCCGACTGCGGGTGGTTCGTGGTTGACCGCGCCCACGCGGCGGAGCCGCAAGTCGATACAGCCCCGCGCCCCTTGAGGGGCGCACCCACGGGCCCCTCCTCAGGGAGGGGCCCAGTTTTTTCTGCCGCGACGCGATGACGATACGTCCTCTGCACAGCGAGAAGGGCCCCTCCCAAGCGGAGAAGCCCTTCAGGGACGGCTCGAGCGGCGCAGCTACGCGTGCCAGCTGTGCGGTGCGCGGAAGCCCGGTTCGCGTTCCAGGCGGCGCCAGCCTGCCTTGGCGCGGCCTCGGTGGGACGCGGTCGTGGCGGGGGTCTGAGCCGCCGCGCGGGCCAGGAGGACGGCCGTGATGGCGGCCACTTCCTCGGGCTCGGCGTGGCCCTTCTCGACGCGGATGTCAGGGTTGCTCATGGGTCTCAGTCTCCGTGAGAGAGGGGTCCGCGGGGTTGCCGCGGTGGGTCCGCTCGGTTACTGCGGCGGGTTGCCGTGCTTGCGGGACGGCAGGTCGGCGTGCTTGGCGTGCAGCATCGCCAGGGACCGGATCAGAACCTCACGGGTCTCGGCCGGGTCGATGACGTCGTCCACCAGGCCCCGCTCGGCCGCGTAGTACGGGTGCATGAGCTCGGACTTGTACTCCTTGACCATCCGCGCCCGCATGGCCTCGGGGTCCTCCGCCCCGGCGATCTGACGGCGGAAGATCACGTTGGCTGCGCCCTCGGCACCCATCACTGCGATCTCGTTGGTCGGCCAGGCGTAGGTGAGGTCCGCCCCGATGGACTGGCTGTCCATCACGATGTACGCACCTCCGTACGCCTTGCGCAGGATCAGCGAGATCCGCGGCACGGTCGCGTTGCAGTACGCGTACAGCAGCTTCGCCCCGTGCCGGATGATGCCGCCGTGCTCCTGGTCGACACCCGGAAGGAACCCGGGAACGTCCAGGAACGTCACCAACGGGATGTTAAAAGCGTCACACATCTGCACAAAGCGTGCAGCTTTTTCCGAGGCCTCGATGTCGAGGACACCGGCGAGGGTCTGGGGCTGGTTGGCGATGATGCCGACCACCTGGCCGTCGAGCCGGGCCAGCGCGCAGATGATGTTCCGGGCCCAGCGCTCGTGGACCTCCAGGTACTCGCCGTCGTCGACGATCTCCTCGATCACCTTGGCCATGTCGTACGGCCGGTTGCCGTCCGCCGGGACCAGGTCCAGCAGGACGTCCGAGCGGCGGTCGACGGGGTCGGTGCACTCCACCCGCGGCGGGTTCTCCCGGTTGTTCTGCGGGAGCAGGGAGAGGAGGTAGCGCACCTCGGCGATGCACGTCTCCTCGTCGTCGTACGCGAAGTGGCAGACGCCGCTCGTCTCGGCGTGGACGTCCGCGCCGCCGAGACCGTTCTGCGTGATCTCCTCACCGGTCACCGCCTTGACCACGTCCGGGCCGGTGATGAACATCTGCGAGGTCTCGCGGACCATGAACACGAAGTCCGTCAGCGCGGGGCTGTAGGCGGCGCCACCCGCGCACGGGCCGAGCATGACGCTGATCTGCGGGATGACACCGGAGGCCTTGGTGTTGCGCTGGAAGATGCCGCCGTAGCCGGCGAGGGCGGAGACGCCCTCCTGGATACGGGCGCCCGCGCCGTCGTTCAGGGACACCAGCGGCGCCCCGGCGGCGATGGCCATGTCCATGATCTTGTGGATCTTCGTGGCGTGGGCCTCGCCCAGCGCGCCGCCGAAGATGCGGAAGTCGTGGGCGTAGACGAAGACCGTGCGGCCCTCCACCGTGCCCCAGCCGGTGATCACACCGTCGGTGTACGGCTTCTTCGCCTCCAGGCCGAACCCGCTCGCCCGGTGCCGACGCAGCTGCTCGACCTCCTGGAAGGAACCGGCGTCCAGAAGCAGTTCGATGCGCTCCCGGGCGGTCAGCTTGCCCTTGGCGTGCTGCGCCTCGGTCGCCTTCTCGCTCGGACCCGCGAGGGCCTGCTTGCGGATCTCGTGCAGTTCGGCGACCCGCCCGCGCGCGTCCGCGGGCTCGCTCCCGGAATCCACAGCCTCGTCCAAAACGGTCATGTAGCGACCTTACGAAAGCCACCAAGAAAGCTCGCCGTCGACTCCGTACAGTCTCGGGCCCGTTTTCCTGGTAACCCTGAACAGAATACGGCCCGGATGCAGCCGTTCTGACTGCCCCGAGGGCCTCGGCGTTGTCGGGCTCCGACAAAGCGGGCGACGGAGAGTGATCACACCTTGGTGGCTCGCACATGCCATCCCTGGAGTGACAGGGCGCCCCGAACGGCCGCAGACGCGATCCCCACGGCGGAATTCCACGCTACCCGCCGGCTCGCCGCCTCCACGCCCGGGCCCGGCGCTCCCGGGGACACGCACACCGATGACGTTGAAGCCTGAACGGAATAGGTCTACCGTCGCTCCCGTTAAGACTCGTTGAATGTTGAACAGCCTCCAGAGCCGCGGCCTCTCTTCCGGGACCGCGATCCGTCCCCCGAAGGAGCACGTGATGAACCTCTTCAGCCGCAAGAACAGCACCGAGACCGCACCGGCCGCGGGCGTGAACCCGGACCTCGCCGCACTGACCGGCGCGTACACGCTGGACCCGGCGCACAGCACGATCGGGTTCGTGGCCCGGCACGCGATGGTCACCAACGTCAAGGGCAGCTTCAAGGACTTCACCGGCACGCTGCACCTGGACGGCTCCGCCCCGTCGAAGTCCACGGCTTCCATCGACGTGAAGATGGACAGCATCGAGACCGGCTCCGCCGACCGCGACAACCACCTCAAGAGCTCCGACTTCTTCCGGACCGACGAGCACCCGACGATGACGTTCCGCTCCACCCGCGCGGAGGCGCTCGGCGGCGACGACTACCGGATCACCGGCGACCTCACGATCCTCGGCACCACCAGGCCGCTCACCATCGACCTGGAGTTCAACGGCGCGGCCAAGGACCCGTTCGGCAACGAGCGCGTCGGCTTCGAGGGCAAGGCGGAGATCCTGCGCTCCGAGTGGGGCCTGACCTGGAACGCGGCTCTGGAGACGGGCGGCGTGCTGGTCTCCGACAAGATCAAGCTGGTCTTCGACATCTCGGCGATCAAGCAGGCGTGACCCACGCCCGCACCAACGTGAGCGCCCGCCCTCCCGGATCAGGAGGGCGGGCGCTCACGTCTTCACACGGTCACGATCAGAACCCTCCGCCGAAGTCCCCGCCGCCTCCGCCGAAGTCCCCTCCCCCGCCGTCGCCGAAGCCGCCGCCGAAGTCCCCGGTGTCGAAGTCGGCACCCGAGACGTCGCCGCCCTGGTACCCGCCGAAGTCGCCGTAGCCGGTTCCGTAGTCGGCGGCGTACGACGGCGTGGCCATCATGCTGCCGAGCAGCGTGCCGACGAGCAGGCCGGGCAGGATGCCGCCGCCGAAGTAGCCGCCCGCCCAGGGACCGTAGGCGGGGCCCGCGTCCCAGTACGGACGGCGGCCGTACTCCGTGTCCACCTCGCGGATCATGGGGTCGCGGCCGTCGGCCAGACGAGCCCGGTCGGCCGCGCAGACCGGGACCTCGCGCGGGGCGCCGCCCGGCGGTGTCCAGGTCGCGTCGGCGACGGACGGACCGTGGCGCGGGTCGAAGAAGCAGGGCGCCCTGCGTTCGGGCAGCGGCCGGCCCTCGCGGCGGGCGGCGAGCGTCGCCAGCGCGAAGCGGCCGTCCTCCAGGGCCTGGGTCACGGCCTTCACGTCCTCGGGGCGGTGCGCCGCCGCCATGGCCGACTTCGCCTCCTCGTACGCGTCCAGGGCGCGTGCGTAGTCCGAGCGCATCGCGTCGTCGGCGCCCGGCTCCCCCGGCTGGAAGTCGAGGCGGTCCAGTTCCTCGCCGAAGGCGGTGATGTCCTCGTCCACCACGACCCGCAGCTTCTCCAGCGCGGCCTGCTGCTCCTCCGCGCGCCGGCGCCGACCGCGTCGTACGAGCATGTACGCGCCGGTGCCGCCGAGGACCAGCACCACGGCGAGCGTGATCAGCGCGGTGGACGACACCCGGTGGCTGCTGCCGGAGGTGCCCCAGGTGGCGGGGGCGTGGCCGCCGACGTTGGCGAGGGCACGGTCGGTGAAGTCGTTCAGCTGGGCCTTGGCGGTCTCGCCCTGGACGCTGGTGACCAGGTTCCGTACGGCGCTGTGCCCGAGGACCGAGGAGTCGGCGCGGGCGTCGAAGCGGTCGCCGAGGCGGACACCGTACAGGCCGGTGATGCCGGTGGCGGTGCGCAGGTCGACGAACAGGTTCCGGGTCGGGTAGTCGGCGGGCAGGACCACGATGAACACCGGCTTGCCCGCGTCCTCGATCTTCTTGGCGAGCGCGTCGGCGTCCGCCCCGGACAGCTGCCCGGAGGCGGCCGGGTCGACGTACACGGGGCCGCTGCGCAGCGCCTGCGCGATGGCGGACACGTCCGTGGCGGCCTGCGCGCGGGACGCACCGGGTGACAGCACCGTGAGCGCGGCCATGAGCAGGGCGACCAGCGGTACGACAATTCCTCGGTGGAGCGCGGCCTTCATACTTCGAACCTACCGGAAGCCGCATGAACCCGGGCGTCGCTCCGGGCGGGCGGTCCGCACCGCCCACCCGGACCGGTTTCCGTCAGGCCGCCGCCCGGTAGGCCTCGGTCAGCTCGGCCACCGCTGCCGCGTACCTGCCCGTCAGCAGCAGGTGGTCGGCGTCGGCGAACGGTTTCGCGATCGCCGCCGTCATCCCGGAGCCCGCCTTCTGCTGGACGAGCAGCCGGGCCCTGGTGACGATCTGGTGTCCGGCCCGGTCGGAGCCCGCCCTCTCGGCGGCGGCGGCCGCGAGCGCGAGCGCCTTCAGGGTCGCCGTGCCTCCCTCCGGGACCTGGGTCAGCGTGGTGAGCCCCCACCCGTACGGGAACTGCGGATCGTACGCGGCGTCGCCGACGTTGATCGGCAGCTGGTTCTCCGACCTCGGCCAGGTGACGGGCAGCTGCCCGGTGAAGGGACGCCTACCGTAGAGGACGTCCGCCACGCCGTCGCCCTCGGTGCCCGGCAGCCAGGACGCCACGAGCGCGTCGATCCGGCCGAGCCGGTCGCCGATGATCTGCGGGCGCCCGGAGACGATCAGCACCGCGCACTTCATGGCCGCGCACACCTTGTCGACGGCGGCCTGGTCGGCGGCGGAGAGCCGCAGGTCGTGGCCGTTGCCGACGTCGCCGACGCCCTCGGCGTACGGGGTCTCGCCGACGACGACCACGCCGACGTCGTAGCCGTTCGTCGGGGCCGAGGCGTCCTTGGAGTAGGTGACGTCTCCCCCGGCGTTCCTCATGCCCTGGAGGATGGTCGTGCCCTGGGTGTGGGTGCCGGAGGAGCCCTGCCAGGTGATGGTCCAGCCGCCGGTCTGGTTGCCGAGGTCGTCGGCGTCGGAGCCGGCGACGTACACCCTCTGGTTCTTCCTCAGCGGCAGCACGCCGTGCGCGTTCTTCAGCAGCACCTGGGACTCGGCGGCCGCCTGCCGGGCCACGGCCCGGTGGGCCGCCGAGCCGATCCGCGCGGCACCTGTGGTGTCGGCGTAGGGGTGCTCGAAGAGCCCCAGCCTGAACTTCTGCGTGAGGATGCGGGAGACGGCGTCGTCGATGCGTCGCCCGCTGATGCGCCCGGCCTTCACCTCGTCGACGAGTGTCGTCCGGAAGTCCTTGTACGCGTACGGCACCATCATCATGTCGACGCCCGCGTCGACCGACGTGCGGACGCGGGCCGCGTAGTCGCCGGGGAGCTGGTCGATGGCGTTCCAGTCGCTGATGACGAAGCCGCCGAAGCCCATACGGCCCTTGAGCACACCGTTGATCATGTCGCCGCGGGCGTGCATCTTCACGGGGCCCTGCCCGTCGCCGACGATGTCGAGCGAGGAGTACGACGGCATGACCGAACCGATGCCGCGCTGGACGGCTGTCGTGTACGGCGCCAGGTGGACGGCCTCCAGCTGCTGCCGGGTGACCGTGGTGACGCCCTGGTCGATGGTGTAGGAGCCGGTGGTGGAGGAACCGTAAGCGGTGCCGCCGTCGCCGACGAAGTGCTTGGCGGTGGCGAGCACCTTGTCGTCGCGGCTCAGGTCGCGCCCGTCGGGCCTTCCCTGCAGGCCCTGGATGATCGTCTCCATGGACCGCACGAGCGCCGGGTCCTCGCCGAAGGACTCGTAGGAGCGGCCCCAGCGTTCGTCACGGGTGACGCACAGGCACGGCGCGAAGTCCCAGGGGACCCCGGTGGCGCGCACCTCACTGGCCGTCACCGCGCCCGTCCGCTCGGCCAGTTGGGGATCGCGGGTCGCGCCGATGCCGATGTTGTGCGGCATGATCGTGGCACCGGCGAGGTTGTTGTGGCCGTGGACCGCGTCGACGCCGTAGATCAGCGGGATCTGGAACCGGGTCGCCCGGGCGCGGAGCTGGAAGGAGTCGATCATCTTCGCCCAGGCTTCCGGGGTGTTGGGCATGGGGGTGGAGCCGCCGCCGGACAGGAGCGAGCCGAGGGCGTAGCCGGCGATGTCGCCCTGGTCGGTGAGCGCGGCCCGCTCGGCCTGGGTCATCTGGCCGGCCTTCTCCTCCAGGCTCATGCGGGAGACGAGGTCGGCGACGCGTTCCCGGATCGGCAACCTGCTGTCCAGGTACGGCAGTCCGTGCGCGTCGATGACCACCTGCGGGGTCTCGGTGGGAGCCTTGGCGCCGGTGACGGAGAGCTTGAGGGGGATCGTCTCGGCGGGCTCGGCCGCCTTGTCCTCGAGGGTGGGGACCTGGATGGTGCGGGTGCTTCCGGAGGCCGTGCCGGCCGGGAAGGTGAGGGTTCCCCTGACGGGCGTGTAGTCGGTGCCGGGCTCGGCGGTGCCGCCGACGGTCTCGTAGGTGACGGTGACCGGTTCGTCGAGCGGCGCGGATCCGGTGGTGGCGACCGAGACCTTCACCTGGGCGGTGCCGCCCTCCTGCACGGGGTGGACGGCGGAGTCGGTGGTGACGGAGGCGCGCAGGGACTGGTCGGCCCTGCCGTACAGCTCGACGTCGTCCATGGCGAAGGTGCCCTTGACGCCGACGGGGAGCGTCACGGCGTACCCCCACATCTGGGTCAGGCCGAGGACATGGTCGATGCCGCCGACGGGCTGGTAGTCCGTACGGTAGGTGAAGTCGGTGAACGGGATCTGGATCTGTTTCCAGCCGGTGAAGTCGTCGGTGAAGGAGGTCGTCCACAGCTCCGACGCCTCGCCGTTCGCGCCGCCGTCCTTGATCTCGAAGGCGATCTTCCTGCCGTTGTTCCGGCCGTCCCACCAGAAGCGGATGCCGCGGTGGGAGGACCAGTCGTGGGCCGGCTGGTCCGCCGCGAAGTCGTGCGTGAAGCCGCCGTAGCCGCTGATGTCGTAGCTGCCGGTGAGGACCTTCGCGCCCTCGGGGGCGTCCGCGCGGTCGGCGAGCCGGAGGCTGGGCGGGTCGTCGCTGTCTCCGCCCCAGGTGAAGATGCCGTCCGCCGGCTGCCGGGCGAAGGGCACCTCGCCCTCGAAGCGGTCGACGGGCACGGGGGCGGGGGTCGGATCGTCGGCCGCGCGCGCCGACACCAGGGGGATCAGGGCGGTGAGCAGGGTGGCGGAGGCGAGCAGGGCGGTTCTTCGCATCGACGGACCTTCCCTCGGCTCTCAGGGTTCACTCATGGCTTAGATCACGCCGTGAGTTAACTAGCGGGCCGGAGAGGCGTCAAGACTTCACGTCAGAACGGTCACAGACACAACTCACTGCCGAATCAGGCCGGTTGTCGCTTCAGATTCTGAACGCGCACCCCCTTGACGCGTATACGAAGCCGTCATTTACTCACGCCTCGCACGCCCCCATCCCCCACCTGAAGAAGGGCGGCGCTCCATGAAGAGACATCGGCGCGCGATCCGGCTGCTGCTCGCCGGGCTGCTCACCACCGCCGGGTTCGCGGCGGCCACCCCCGCGCAGGCGGCCGGCGAACAGGTCACCGCCTGGCTCACCACGACCGACGACTCGGGTGGACGCCATGTGGTGCGCGGTCTGCAGCCGCAGACGCCGTTCGCCTTCCAGTCCGGAACCGGTGGCGGCGGCGAGAACATCACCGTCGACGAGAACACGCGCTACCAGACCTTCACCGGCGGCGGGGCGTCGTTCACGGACACCGCGGCCTGGCTGATGAACAGCAGCGGGGCCCTCACGCAGGCGACGCGGGACACGACGATGCGGAAGCTGTTCTCGCCGACGGACGGGATCGGGCTGTCGTTCCTGCGCAATCCGATGGGCGCCTCCGACCTGGCGCGCTACGGATACACGTACGACGACGTGCCGGCCGGTCAGACCGACCCCTCCCTGGCCAAGTTCTCCATCGCGCACGACCTGGCGGACGTGGTCCCGCTGACGAGGCAGGCGCTCCAGCTGAACCCGCAGCTGACGGTGATGGCCACTCCGTGGACGGCACCCGCCTGGATGAAGGACAGCGGGCAGCTCAATGGTGGCTGGCTCAAGGCGGAGGACTACGGGGCCTACGCCTCCTACTTCGTCAAGTACCTCCAGGCCTACCGGGACCAGGGCATCCCCGTCTCGTACGTCACGGCCCAGAACGAGCCGACGTGCTGCTCGGGCTATCCGTCGATGAGCTGGAACGCGTCCGGGCTCGCCTACTTCACGAAGAACGAGCTGCTGCCGAAGCTCCAGGCGGCGGGCCTGACGACGAAGGTGCTGGCGCACGACTGGAACTGGGACACGTACGACTCCTACGCCGCCCAGACCGTGGACGACGCGGCCGTCCGCGCGCACCCGAACTTCGGCGGGATCGCGTGGCACGGGTACGGCGGTGACGTGACGAAGCAGACGGCCGTGCACAACCAGTACCCGCAGCTGGACGCGTTCGGCACGGAGCACTCGGGCGGCACCTGGATCGCGAACCAGCAGCGCGAGGACATGCTCAACATCGTGGACTACACCCGGAACTGGGCGAAGTCCGTGACGAAGTGGTCCCTTGCGGTGGACCAGAACATGGGGCCGCACAACGGTGGCTGCGGCACCTGCACGGGACTCGTCACGGTCCACAACGGGGACGGTGCGAGCGGGACGGTCGACTACACGATCGAGTACTACACGATGGGGCATCTGACGAAGTTCGTACGGCCGGGCGCGCAGCGCATCGCCTCCACGGCGTCGTCGTCCGTGCCGAACGTGGCATGGCGGAACCCGGACGGTTCGAAGGCACTGATCGCGTACAACGACGCCACGTCGGCGAGGACGGTGACGATCGACTGGGGCGGGCAGCACGCGACGTACTCGCTGCCGGGGAAGACGTCGGCGACGTTCACGTGGTCGGGAGCGCAGTCGGGCGGCGGCGACCGGTCGGGGGCGTTCGTGGGTCTCGCGGGCAAGTGCCTGGACGTGGCGGGGGCCTCGAACGCCAACGGCGCGGCGGTGCAGCTCTACGACTGCAACGGGACGGCCGCCCAGCAGTGGACGGTGAAGACGGACGGGTCGATCCAGGCGCTGGGGAAGTGCCTGGACGTGACGTCCGGGTCGACGGCTGACGGGGCGAAGGTGCAGCTGTACGACTGCAACGGCACGGGAGCACAGCAGTGGTCGTACAACGCGTCGACGGGTGACGTGGTGAACGTCGCGGCGAACAAGTGTCTGGATGTGACGGACAACTCGTCGGCGAACGGGGCGCGGGCGCAGATCTGGTCGTGCACGGGAGCGGCGAACCAGAAGTGGCGTCTGCAGTAGCCGGACGGACGGGCCGAGGGGTGCTGCGGGCATCCCTCGGCCCGGCCTCGGCGGCCTGGGTGCTACTCCGCCGGTTGCACCCCGGCCCGCAGCAGGCCGTACGTGTACGCGTCCTCCAGGGCTTGCCACGATGCCGCGATCACGTTGTCCGCCACGCCCACCGTGGACCATTCGCCCTTGCCGTCCGACGTGGAGATCAGGACGCGGGTCGTGGACTGGGTGCCGTGCACGCCCTCCAGGATGCGGACCTTGTAGTCCACCAGGTCCAGGGCGGCCAGCTGCGGGTAGATCTTCTCCAGGGCCACGCGCAGGGCGCGGTCCAGGGCGTTGACCGGGCCGTTGCCCTCCGCCGTCGCCACGATCCGCTCGCTCTTCGCCCACAGCTTCACCGTGGCCTCGTTGGCGTGCGTGCCGTCCGGGCGGTCCTCGACGATCGCCCGCCAGGACTCCGTGCGGAAGTAGCGCAGCGGCTTGCCCGCCACCTCCTCGCGCAACAGGAGTTCGAACGACGCGTCCGCCGCCTCGTACGTGTAGCCCTTGAGCTCCCGCTCCTTGACGCGGTCGACCACCCGGCCCACCAGCTCACGGTCGCCGCCCAGGTCGATGCCCAGTTCCTTGCCCTTGAGCTCCACCGACGCCCGGCCCGCCATGTCGGAGACCAGCATCCGCATGGTGTTGCCGACCAGTTCCGGGTCGATGTGCTGGTACAGGTCCGGGTCGACCTTGATGGCCGAGGCGTGCAGGCCCGCCTTGTGCGCGAAGGCCGAGACGCCCACGTACGGCTGGTGGGTGGAGGGGGTGAGGTTCACGACCTCCGCGATCGCGTGGGAGATCCGCGTCATCTCGCGCAGCCTGCCCTCCGGCAGCACCTTCTTGCCGTACTTCAGCTCCAGGGCCGCCACCACCGGGAACAGGTTGGCGTTGCCCACCCGCTCGCCGTACCCGTTCGCCGTGCACTGCACGTGCGTGGCGCCCGCGTCCACCGCCGCGAGGGTGTTCGCGACCGCGCAGCCCGTGTCGTCCTGGGCGTGGATGCCGAGGCGGGCACCGGTGTCCGCGAGGACCGTCGAGACCACGGCGTGGACCTGCGCCGGGAGCATGCCGCCGTTGGTGTCGCAGAGGATGACCACGTCCGCGCCCGCCTCCGACGCCGTGCGCACCACCGACTTGGCGTATTCGGCGTTCGCCCGGTAGCCGTCGAAGAAGTGCTCGCAGTCGACGAAGACCCGCCGGCCCTGCGCCCGCAGGTGGGACACCGTGTCGCGGATCATCTCCAGGTTCTCGTCGAGCGTCGTGCGCAACGCCAGTTCGACATGGCGGTCGTGGGACTTCGCGACCAGCGTGATCACCGGAGCTCCCGAGGCCAGCAGCGCCTTGACCTGCGGGTCCTCCGCGGCCTTGCCGCCCGCCCGGCGCGTCGCGCCGAAGGCCACCAGCTGGGCGTGCCGGAAGTCGATCTCCTGCTGGGCGCGCGCGAAGAACTCGGTGTCCCGCGGGTTGGCGCCGGGCCAGCCGCCCTCGATGAAGCCCACGCCGAAGTCGTCCAGGTGCCGTGCGATGGCCAGCTTGTCCGCGACGGTGAGGTTGATCCCCTCGCGCTGCGCGCCGTCGCGCAGCGTCGTGTCGAAGACGTGGAACGAGTCGTCGAGCTCGCTGGTTGCCGTCTCGGTCATGGTCTCAAGGCTCCTGTTTTGGATCTCGGTCTTACCGGAATGACCGGTTCCACCGTCCCCCCATGGTCCCTCGCGCTCCGCCCCCGGCTGAAGGTGGGCCAGGAAACGAAAAAACCTCTCGCGGGTGCGAGAGGTCTGCGCGCGGGTCGAGGACGACGGTGGCCACCCGTACCTGGTCGTACGTGGCGGTCACTGCGGACCGGCGCGCCTGCTGCCAATAATCATGGCGAACGAGAGCACGGGGGCAGTCTGGCACAATCCGCCCCCGCGCTCACCGCCGTCTCAGGATGCGGTCGTCACGGGGGAGGACTCCACGTCCTTCATCCGGGTGAGGTCCAGGTCCCTGGTCTCCCGCATGGTGACGTACACGACCAGCGATACGGCCGCACAGGCCGCCACGTACCAGAAGAAACCGGACTCGGGGCCCGCGTCCTTGAACCACAGGGCGACGTACTCCGCCGTTCCGCCGAACAGGGCGTTGGCCACCGCATAGGGAAGCGCCACACCCAACGCGCGGATGCGCGTCGGGAACAGCTCGGCCTTCACACAGGCGTTGATCGAGGTGTAACCGGTGACCACGACCAGGGCCAACAGGGACAGGCCGAGCGCCGGCCAGTAACTGTCCGCGTGCTTCAGCATCGTCATCACCGGGACCGTCAGCACGGTCGAGCCCACCGCGAAGGTGATCAGCAGGGGGCGGCGGCCGATCCGGTCGGAGAGCCGGCCGGCGAGCGGCTGGAGGCAGGCGAAGACGATCAGCGCGGTGAAGGAGACCAGGGTCGCGGTCTGCTTGGGCAGGCCGGCCGAGTTCGACAGATACTTCGTCAGGTACGTGGTGTACGTGTAGTACGCGACCGTGCCTCCCATGGTCAGCGCGATCACCAGGAACGCCTCGCGCTTGTGCCGCCACAACGCGCGCAACGTCCCGCGCTCCTGCCCCTCGCCCTCGCTCTCCTCGGCCTCGTAGACGTCCGTCTCGAGCATGTTCCGGCGCAGGTAGAAGACCACCGCCGCACCGAGGGCGCCCAGCACGAACGGAATGCGCCAGCCGTAGTCGTGCAGCGCGCCGTCGGACATCGTGCGCTGCAGGGCGATCTGCAGGCCGAGGCCGACGATCTGGCCGGCGGTCATCGACACGTACTGGAAGCTGGAGGCGAACCCGCGTCGGCGCGGGTCGGAGGCCTCCGTCAGGTAGGTCGCGCTCGCCGCGTACTCGCCGCCCACCGACAGGCCCTGCAGCAGCCGGGCGACGAGCAGCACCACCGCGCCGCCGTACCCGGCGACGGCGTACGTCGGCGCGATCGCGATGAGGATCGCGGAGGCGGACATCAGGGTGACCGTGAGGGTCAGCGCGGCCTTGCGTCCCTTGCGGTCACCGACCCGGCCGAGCAGCCAGCCGCCGACCGGGCGCATGAAGAAGCCGACCGCGAAGATGCCCGCGGTGTTCATGAGCTGGGCCGTGGGGTTGTCGTCGGGGAAGAACGCCCCGGCGAAGTAGGTGGCGAAGCTGGCGTAGACGAACCAGTCGTACCACTCCACCATGTTGCCGGCCGAACCGACCCAGATCCTCTTCCAGTGCTCTCGTCCCATGGGCGGTAACGTGCCCGGCGTTCGCGGGTGCGACAAGAGCGCCTCGGGTTTCGTTCATTGCGTTCATGACGCGTCGGCAGGCCGGCCGCCGGTCCCGTCCTCGGCGAGAGGGGAGCCGCCCCGGACTCGGGTCCCGGGCGGCTCCTGGCACGCGAGCGGTGCGGCGGGCGTCAGCCCAGCTTGTGCATCCAGCCGTGCGTGTCCTTGCGCGTGCCCCGCTGGATGTCGAGCAGGGCCTCGCGGAGCTTCAGGGTGACCTCGCCGGGCTCGCCGCCCGACTGCTTCCACTCGGCGGTGGCGCGCTTGACCGTGCCGACCGGGGTGATGACCGCGGCGGTCCCGCAGGCGAACACCTCGGTGAGGGTGCCGTTCTCCGAGTCGGCCTGCCACCGGTCGATGGAGATCCGGCCCTCCTCGGCCTCGTAGCCGAGGTCGCGGGCGACCGTCAGCAGGGAGTCACGGGTGACGCCCTCCAGGATGGAGCCGGTCAGCTTCGGGGTGACGATCTTGTTGCCGTACACGAAGTACAGGTTCATGCCGCCCAGTTCCTCGACCCACTTGTGCTCCACGGCGTCGAGGTAGCAGACCTGGTCGCAGCCCTTGGCGGCGGCCTCGGCCTGGGCGAGCAGGGAGGCCGCGTAGTTGCCACCGGTCTTGGCGTCGCCCATGCCGCCGGGGACGGCGCGGACGCGGTCCTCCGACGCCCAGATGGAGACGGGCTTGACGCCGCCCGGGAAGTAGGCGCCGGCCGGGGAGGCGATGACCAGGAACAGGTACTCGTTGGCGGGCTTGACGCCCAGGCCGACCTCGGTGGCGATCATGAAGGGGCGCAGATAGAGGGACTCCTCACCGCCATGCGCCGGCACCCACGCCTTGTCCTGCTGGACGAGGACGTCACACGCCTCGATGAAGGTCTCGACCGGCAGCTCGGGCATCGCCAGGCGCTTGGCGGAACGCTGGAAGCGCAGGGCGTTCATCTCCGGGCGGAAGGTGGCCACGGAGCCGTCGGGCTGGCGGTAGGCCTTGAGGCCCTCGAAGATCTCCTGCGCGTAGTGCAGGACGTTGGTGGCCGGGTCGAGGGAGATCGGCGCGTAGGGGACGAGCTGGCCGTCGTGCCAGCCCCGCCCCTCGGTCCACCTGATCGTCACCATGTGGTCGGTGAAGTGGCGGCCGAACCCGGGGTTGGCCAGGATCGCCTCCCGCTCCGCGTCGGACAGCGGGTTGGAGGAGGGCTTCAGCTCGATCGTGGGCGTCGTCATGTGTGGTTGTCCTTCACCGGTTGTCGTGACGGGCCGCGCTCACTCCCGTACTGGCCGTGGCCAGTACTAGGACGTCCGAGCATTCCCTCAATCCGCGGCTCCGCGTCGATTATCGCAAGCGGGGAGTCGCGGACGAAACGGTGTGAATGCGGCCCTTGGGTGTGCCCAGGGTGGGTCGATGGTGACACCCGGCGGAGGCATGGGAAAGCCGCCGGGTGCGGTTGCGACCCGGCGGCCTTGAACTCAGGGGGTGTGAGTAGGGCGGCGGGTCAGCCGGCTACTCGTACGGCGAGCGCGTCGCCGATCTCGTCGGTCGTGCGGGCGGGCTTGCCCACGCGCTCCGCGAGGTCGGCGGAGACGGCCTCCTCGATGCGGGCGGCCTCGGTCTCGTACCCGAGGTGGCGCAGCAGGAGGGCGACCGACAGGACGGTGGCCGAGGGGTCGGCCTTGCCCTGGCCCGCGATGTCGGGCGCCGAGCCGTGCACGGGCTCGAACATCGACGGGAACTCGCCGGACGGGTTGATGTTGCCCGAGGCGGCGACCCCGATGCCGCCGGAGATGGCGGCGGCGAGGTCGGTGATGATGTCGCCGAAGAGGTTGTCGGTGACGATCACGTCGAAGCGCTCGGGCTGGGTGACGAGGTAGATCGTGGCCGCGTCGACGTGCATGTACTCGGTGGTGACCTCGGGGAACTCCTCGGCCACCTGGTTGAAGATGTTCGTCCACAGGTGACCCGCGAACGCCAGCACGTTGTTCTTGTGGACCAGGGCCAGCTTCTTGCGCGGGCGCGCCTGGGCGCGGGCGAAGGCGTCCCGGACCACGCGCTCGACACCGAAGGCGGTGTTCACGGAGACCTCGGTGGCGACCTCGTGCGGGGTGCCCTTGCGGATGGTGCCGCCGTTGCCCGTGTAGGGGCCCTCGGTGCCCTCGCGGACGACGACGAAGTCGATCTCGGGCTGGCCGGCGAGCGGGGTCGCGACGCCCGGCAGCAGCTTGGAGGGCCGGAGGTTGACGTGGTGGTCGAAGGCGAAGCGGAGCTTGAGCAGGAAGCCGCGCTCCAGGACGCCGGACGGCACCGAGGGGTCGCCGATCGCGCCGAGCAGGATCGCGTCGTGCTGCCTGAGCTGCTCGAGGTCGGCGTCGGTGAGGGTTTCGCCGGTGGCGTGGTAGCGCCGGGCGCCGAAGTCGTACTCCTTGGTCTCCAGCTTCACATCCTGCGGAAGGACGGCGGAGAGGACCTTCAGTCCCTGGGCCACGACCTCCTGGCCGATGCCGTCACCGGGAATCACTGCGAGATTGATGCTGCGAGACATGACGGCACCGTACTCCTTGTCCCATGTAATGACACGAGGCGTCCGACATACGGACACGACCACCGGCCCGACGCAGAGGTGCGACGCGGCAGATGGCGCGGGGCGTCCGGCCGCGCCGCACCTCGTGCGGGTGCGGCTCCCGGCTCATGGGTGCGGCCTCACGGGTGAGGTGCGGGCCGTGCGAGTGAGGGCCTCGGGATGCGCAGATGTGGCTCAGTGGCCGGTCGCGCCGCCGTTGTCCCTGCGGTCGAGGGCGCGCTGGAGCGCGGCGGCGGCGTTCTTGCGGTCGGACTCGCTCGTACGGGAAACGTGACGGACTCGGCGGCGGGCGGTCGTCTCGGCCATGGGGAATCGACTCCTTCGTGATCCGCGCGTGCGGAAAAGGGGTTACGAGACGCCGGCGGGGCGGGGAGCGGTGCCGCAGGGGTTGCCTGCACGGGGCCCGGCTCACGACCGCCATTCGCTTGATCGAGCGAGACGTTCGGCTTTTACAAAAGTAAGTGAGGACGGGGCATCTGTCTCCACAATTACTCGGACTTCCTACTATCTGAGACGCCCACCGGGTCACACGACGGCGACCTGCGCAAACCGTCGACGGGAGTCGGGGTGTCAGAGCACGTCCCCGTCGCGCCAGTCGAAGACCAGCTTGCGCTTGAAGTCGAGGGCGCCCGCGGCGGCGGGGCGCACATAGGTGCAGTCCTCGTCGTCACGCAGGCGGACGACACCGCGGGGGCCGAGGCCGTACAGACGGCCGCGCCAGAGCCGCCAGCCGCGGGCGGCGTAGAGGGGGGCGCCGTCGTCGCTGGCGGAGAGCGCGCCGAGGTCGTAGGCGCGGTCGACGATCCGCTCGACCTCGGCCATGACGCGCCCGCCGAGCCCCTGGCGCCGCACGTCGGCGCGGACGCCCACACCCTCGACGTACCCGACGCGCAGCCAGCGCTTGCGGTACCGGGCGCGCCGCTGGATGACGGACCCGTGCGCGGCGAGCCCCCGCTCGTCGGTGACGAGCACGTGCATCCCGCCGAGCGCGTGCTCCCAGTCGTCATCGTCGTAGTCCCCGTCGAACGCGGCATCGAGCAGCGCGCGCACGGCCCGGAGCTCGGCGGGGTCGAGGTCGGCGGTGTGGACGGTACGGACTCCGGCTGTCACGTGGTCAGTATCACTCGTCCCCCGGCGTTCTCCCCGCCCCGACGCCCCCTACGGCGGCCCGGAGCCATGGTTGGCAGCCGGGCCGGACGACCTGCGCGCGCTCATGAGAACCGCCCCCGTCCCGGTTCGCGAGGAGCCGGGGCGGGGGCGGCGTTCGAGAGGGGGCGTCAGCCCATGTGCGGGTACGTGTAGTCCGTCGGCGGGACCAGCGTCTCCTTGATCGCGCGGGTCAGGGTCCAGCGCAGCAGGTTCTGCGGGGCACCCGCCTTGTCGTTGGTGCCGGAGGCCCGGCCACCGCCGAAGGGCTGCTGGCCGACCACGGCGCCGGTCGACTTGTCGTTGATGTAGAAGTTGCCGGCCGCGTAGCGCAGCCTCTCGGCCGTGTGGGCCGCGGCCGCGCGGTCGTTCGCGATGACCGAGCCGGTCAGCGCGTAGTCCGACACCGACTCCATCTGGGTCAGCATCTCGTCGTACTTGTCGTCCTCGTAGACGTGGACGGCGAGGATCGGGCCGAAGTACTCGGTGCGGAACACCTCGTTCTCCGGGTCGCTGCACTCGATGACGGTCGGGCGCACGAAGTAGCCGACCGAGTCGTCGTACGAGCCGCCCGCGACGATCGTGCAGGCCGGGTCCTCCTTCGCCCGGTCGATCGCGGCCTTGTTCTTCGCGAAGGCCCGCTCGTCGATGACGGCGCCGATGAAGTTCGACAGGTCGGTGACGTCGCCCATGCTGATGCCGTCGACCTCGGCCGCGAACTGCTCCTTGAAGCCGTCGTTCCAGATCGAGGCCGGGATGTACGCGCGGGAGGTGGCGGAACACTTCTGGCCCTGGTACTCGAAGGCGCCACGGGTGAGCGCCGTCTTCAGCACCGCGCGGTCGGCCGACGGGTGGGCCACGACGAAGTCCTTGCCGCCGGTCTCACCGACCAGGCGCGGGTAGGAACGGTACTTCTCGATGTTGTTGCCGACCGTCTTCCACAGGTACTGGAAGGTCTTGGTGGAGCCGGTGAAGTGGATGCCGGCGAGGTCCCGGTGTTCCAGGGCGACCCCGGAGACCTCGATGCCGTCGCCGGTGAGGAGGTTGATGACGCCCTTGGGCATGCCCGCCTCCTCCAGGAGCTGCATGAGCAGGACGGCCGCGTGGGTCTGCGCCGGGGACGGCTTCCAGACCACGACGTTGCCCATCAGCGCCGGGGCCGTCGGCAGGTTGCCCGCGATCGCCGAGAAGTTGAACGGGGTGATCGCGTAGACGAACCCCTCCAGCGGGCGGTGGTCGAGGCGGTTCCACACGCCCGGGGAGTTGGCCGGGGGCTGCTCGGCCAGGATCTGGCGGGCGTAGTGGACGTTGAAGCGCCAGAAGTCGACCAGTTCGCACGGCGTGTCGATCTCGGCCTGCTGGGCGGTCTTGGACTGGCCGAGCATGGTGGAGGCGGCCAGCGTCTCGCGCCACGGGCCGGCCAGCAGCTCGGCGGCGCGCAGGATGATCGCCGCGCGGTCGTCGAAGGACATCGCCCGCCAGGCGGGCGCTGCGGCCAGCGCGGCGTCGATGGCGTCCTGCGCGTCCTGCCTGGTCGCGTTGCGGTAGGTGCCGAGGACGGCCTTGTGGTTGTGCGGCTGCACGACCTGGAACTCCTCGCCGCCGCCCATGCGCTGGACGCCGCCGATGGTGCAGGGCAGGTCGATCGGGTTCTCGGCCAGCTCCTTCAGCTTGGCCTCCAGGCGGGCACGCTCGGGCGAGCCGGGGGCGTAGCCGTGCACCGGCTCGTTGACGGGGGTGGGGACCTGGGTCACAGCGTCCATGGGTTCCGTAACTCCTTGACGTGAGCGGTGTTGCGAGCGGGGGTGCGGGCTCAGCCCTTGGTGACCATCGAGCGGACGAAGAAGCGCAGGTTCGCCGGCTTCTCCGCCAGGCGGCGCATGAAGTAGCCGTACCAGTCGGTGCCGTACGCCGTGTAGACGCGCATGCGGTGGCCCTCGGCGGCCAGGCGCAGGTGCTCCTCGCTGCGGATGCCGTACAGCATCTGGAACTCGTACTCGTCCGTCTTGCGCCCGGCGCGGTGGGCGAGTTCCTGGGCGATGGAGATCAGGCGCGGGTCGTGGGAGCCGATCATCGGGTATCCCTCGCCCTCCATGAGGGTCTTCAGGATGCGGACGTACGCCTTGTCGGTCTCGTGCTTGTCCTGGTACGCGACGGACGCGGGCTCCTTGTAAGCCCCCTTCACGATACGCACGCGGCTGCCGTTCGCGGCGAGGCGGCGGGCGTCGGCCTCGGTGCGGTAGAGGTAGGCCTGGATCACACAGCCCGTCTGCGGGAAGTCCTTCCGCAGCTCCTCGTGGATGGCGAACATCGAGTCGAGGGTGGTGTGGTCCTCCGCGTCCAGGGTGACCGTCGTACCGATCGCGGCGGCCGCCTCGACGACCGGGCGCACGTTCTTCAGGGCCAGCTCGTGGCCGTCCTCCAGCGCCTGGCCGAACATGGACAGCTTCACCGACATCTCGGCGCGGGTGCCCAGCTCCAGGGGCTCCAGCCGGTCGATCAGCTGAAGGTAGGCGTCGCGCGCGGCCGTGGCCTGTTCGGGGGTCGTGATGTCCTCGCCGACGACGTCCATCGTCAGCTCCAGCCCCCTGCCGGTGAGGTCCTTGATGATCGGCACGACGTCGTCGACCGTCTCGCCCGGGATGAAGCGGTCGACGACCTGCTTGGTCACCGGGGCCGCCGAGATCAGGCGTCGCATCCGGTCGCTGCGCGACGCGGCGAGAATCACGGGACCCAGCACGGGGCACCTCCACAGAACAGGCAGGAGGCCGCAACCCGACCATTCGGGTACGGCACGGAGAACCACCGTGAAACCTAAGGATCCCTCCGATCGTCGGCCATCGACAGCTGTCACGCATCCGTGCCCTGGATCTCAGACAGATGTATGAGCCGGATCGGAAAATACGGGAGAATGGCCCTGTGGCGGACGTTTTCAAGGCCGGGCGCGGCGATTACCAGGAGCTCGTCGACGAGATCTCCGCGCTGCTCGGCGCCCCGGCGACCCTGGAGAACCGGGACTTCGAGCTGATCGCCTTCGCCGCGTACGACAGCGAGGGCGACTTCGACGAGGCCTCCCTCGACCCCGTGCGCACCCGGTCGATCCTCACGCGCCGCTCCACTGCCGCGGTGCGCAAGTGGTTCGAGGGCTTCGGCATCGCGCGCGCCACGGGGCCGGTGCGGATTCCGCCGACTCCGGAGGCGGGCGTGTACCGGGGAAGGATCTGCCTTCCGGTACGCCATCGGGGTGTCGTCCTCGGCTATGTGTGGCTGCTGGCCGACGAGCCGGGCCCGTCCGAGGCCCAGCTGTCGGCCGCGATGGAGATCGCGGCGCGGATCGGCGACCTGCTCGCCGAGGAGGCGCAGGCGGGCGCCGAGGTGACGCGTGAGCTGCGCGCGGTGCTGACCGCGGAGCGCGGCTGGCCACAGGACATGGCGGTGGCCGAGTTGCGGACGGCGCTGGGTGCGCGTGGCGCGGGACTGCACACGGTGGTCTGCATCGCGCCCTGGCCCTCGGCCGACCCGGACGACGCGCCGTCGGCCCGGACGATCCCGGCGGCGACCGCGCTGTGCACGGTGCCGTGGGGCACCACCGGTCAGAGCCTGGCGCTGCTGGTGCGGTTGCGCTCGACGGACGTGCTGACGCCGGCGCTGACGGCGGCCACCCGGCTGCTGCGGGAGGCCGGGGGCGCGGGCTCGGGGTCGGCGGCCGGGGTGGCGGGCGCCCGGCAGGGCCTCGCCGAGCTGGGTGCGGCCTGGCAGGAGGCCGCGGGGGCGGCCCGCGCGGCCCTGGCGGAGCCCCGGCTCGGCCCGGTCGCCCAGTGGTCGGCCATCGGCCCCTACCGCCTGCTGACGTCGCTCCCGCCGCAGGCGGCCCACGACCCCGCCGTGAGCGCCCTGCTGCCCCCCTCCCACCGCGAACTGGCCCGCACCGCCGAGGTGTTCCTGGACTGTGCCGGCCAGGCGGGCCGCGCGGCCGCCGAACTGGGCATCCACCGGCAGACCCTGTACTACCGCCTCTCCCGCGTCGAACAGCTCACGGGCCTGGACCTCGACGACGGGGAGGACCGGCTGCTGCTGCACATGGCGCTCAAGGGTGCGCGGCTCTAGCGCCGCGGCGGGCAACGTGTGCCCGTCACGGAGCGGCGTCCGGTGCGTGCTCTGGGGGTACCCCCTGCTCGAAGAGCTTGGGGGGCGTGCCGGGCGTCGCGACGGCGCGAACGCCGCCTGTCGCGGCACTAGGTCACGTCCGCCCTTTTCTCCCCGTCAACCCTTCTCTCGTCATCAGCTCATTTCTCCTCATCAGCTCTTTGTCCCTCATCAGCTCTTTTCTTCCCTTCAGCTCATTTCTCCCTTCGGCGCGCGGGATCGGGCCGAAGCTGGTCTGCTGGGTGCGGGGGCCCGTCGTACCCGTCTTCGGGAGAAGCCCATGAGTACGTATCGAGTCGCGCAGGTGGCCGCCGCCGGCGGCCCGTTCGAGGTCGTCGAGCGTGAGGTGCCGCAGCCGGGGCCCGGCCAGGTACGGGTGGCCGTGGAGGCGTGCGGGATCTGCCACAGCGACGCCTTGTTCGTGAACGCCGGGCTGCCGGGCATCACGTTCCCGGTGGTGCCCGGACACGAGATCGCCGGGCGCATCGAGGAGCTCGGCGAGGGGGTGCAGGAGAGGGGCTGGCAGGTCGGCGACCGGGTGGCGGTGGGGTGGTTCGGGGGCAGCTGCGGCCACTGCATGCCCTGCCGACAGGGCGACTTCGTCGTGTGTGACAACCTGAAGGTGCCCGGATGGGCGTACGACGGAGGCTTCGCCCAGGCGGTGACCGCGCCGGCCGACGCCCTGGCCCGCATCCCCGACGCGCTGGCGGCGACCGACGCCGGGCCCATGGCGTGTGCGGGGGTGACCACGTACAACGGGCTGCGGCGCAGCTCCGCACAGCCGGGCGATCTGATCGCCGTGCTCGGCATCGGCGGCCTCGGCCACCTCGGGGTGCAGTACGCGGCCGCCATGGGCTTCGAGACCGTGGCGATCGCCCGCGGAGCCGAGAAGGCCGGCCTTGCCAAGCAGCTCGGCGCCCATCACTACGTCGACAGCACGGCGGGCACCTCCGTCGCGGAGGCGCTGCAGTCGCTCGGCGGCGCCAAGGTCGTCCTGGCCACCGCGGGCAACTCCGAGGCCATCACGGCGACCGTGGACGGGCTGTCGCACCGCGGCGAACTGGTGGTCATCGGTGCGGCTCCCGAGCCGCTGGGGGTCAGCCCCGGCCAGCTGATCATGCGGGGCAGGGTGGTGCGCGGCCATCCGTCCGGCACTGCGCGAGACGTGGAGGACACCATGGCGTTCAGCGCCCTGCACGGGATCCGCCCGATGATCGAGACCGTAACCCTGGACCAGGCGGGCGAGGCGTACCAGAAGATGCTCTCCGGCGCCGCCCGCTTCCGGATGGTGCTGACCACGCGCTGACCGGGCGTCAGCTCCGCTCGACTCCCGCGATCACCTGGCGCAGCCCCTCGGTGAGCCGGTCGGCGTCGGGGGCGCTCTTCGGGTCGAAGGTCCACTGCGTGATGAGCCCGAGCATCAGGGTCGTGTAGAAGGTGCCGAGCGTGTCCACGGTCTCCTCCGGGACGTCCTCCTCGCGCATGCCCGTGAAGAACGCCACGAAGCCGCGCGAGCCCTCCCGCTGGGCGCGCGCCAGGTGGTCGCGCAGCTCGGGCATCTGGTCGCCCATCGCCACGATCTCCACGCTCAGCCGCCACAGGGAACCGGGCTCCCGCATGGTCGCGATGATGTTGGACCACACCTCCCGGAACCGTTCCAGCGAGCCGGGCTCGCCACGGATCTCCTCACTCCCCTCGAAGGCGTCGGACATCTCCTCGACCAGCGCCACATAGGCCTGTGCGAGCAGCGCGTCCTTCGACCCGTAGTGGTAACCGATCGACGCCAGGTTGGTCCCCGACTCCCTGACGATGTCGCGCGCCGTCGTACGCGCGAACCCCTTCTCCAACAGGCAGCGCTTGGCGCCTTCGAGCAGATCCTCACGGTGTCCCATGCGACCACCTTACCCCGATCCATACGACCGTCCTAGACAATCGATTTAAACGCTCGTACTAGACAACCGTTTAGGACGCCCGTACAGTCGCTGCCATGACGAACCCGACGAGCACGACCACGACCGCACCGCCCGCGAAAGCCCGTGCCGGCCGCCGTGAATGGACCGCCCTGGGCGTCCTGATGCTTCCTCTGCTGCTGGTCTCGATGGACGTCTCGGTCCTCTACTTCGCCATCCCGGCGATCAGCGCGGACCTGCAGCCGAGCAGCACCCAGCAGCTGTGGATCTTCGACATCTACGGCTTCGTCCTGGCCGGCCTGCTGATGACGATGGGCTCCCTGGGCGACCGCTTCGGCCGCCGCCGACTGCTCCTGACGGGCGCCGCCGCCTTCGGCGCCGCCTCGGTGCTCGCGGCCTACGCGAACAGTGCCGAGACCCTGATCGCCGCCCGGGCGGTGCTCGGCATCGGCGGAGCCACCCTGATGCCGTCCACCATGGCCCTGCTGCGCACGATGTTCACCGACCCCGGCCAGCGCGCGAAGGCGATCGGCCTGTGGTCGGGCGTGATGACGGGCGGGATCGCGCTCGGCTCGGTGATGAGCGGCGTCCTCGTCGAGCACTTCTGGTGGGGCTCGGTCTTCCTGGTCAACCTGCCCGCGATGCTGCTCCTGCTCGCCCTCGGCCCGGTCCTGCTCCCCGAGTCCCGCAGCGCGAACCCCGGCCGCTTCGACTGGGTGAGCGTCCCGCTGTCGATGGCCGCCGTGCTCCCCGTGATCTACGGCCTGAAGGAGATCGCCTCCGAGGGCCGGCACGTTCCGTACGTCGTGTCGGTCGCTGCCGGGCTGCTCTTCGCCGCGCTGTTCGTCCACCGGCAGCGCACCGCGGCCTCCCCGCTGATCTCACCGGCCCTGTTCCGTGCCCGCGGCTTCACCCCGTCGGTCGTGCTCACCCTGGTCTCCGCCTTCGGGATGATGGGTTCGGCCCTCTTCACCACCCAGTACCTGCAGTCGGTCCTCGGCAAGAGCCCCCTTCAGGCCGCGTTGTGGAGCCTGCTCCCCTCGGTCCTCATCGGTGTCGCGGGACCGGTCACCACCCAGCTCGTCCAGAAGGGCGCCAACCGGGGGTACGTCGTCGCCACCGGCTTCGCGGTCAGCGCCGCCGGATACGGCATGCTCGTGCTGACCGGCACCGACTCCCTGTGGCTCACCCTCGCCGCCGCCGGCGTCCTCGCCTCCGGGGTCGTCATGGTGATGTCCCAGCTGTCCGACCTCGCCCTGAGCACCGCCCCGGTCGAAGAGGCGGGCGCGGCGTCCTCCGTCATGGAGACCGGCACCGAGTTCGGCGGCGCCCTCGGCATGGCGGTCCTCGGCTCCATCGGTACGGCCGTCTACCGCCACGAGATCCCGGCATCGGCCCCGGCCCCGGCCCACGAAACCCTGGGCGGCGCGCTCGCGGTGGCCCACGGGATGCCGGGCCGGGCGGGAGCGGAGCTGCTGGCCGCGGCACGGGAGGCGTTCACCACCGGGATGCACGGGGCGGCGATCGCCGCGACGGTGGTCCTGGCGGGGGCTGCCGCACTGGCGGCGAGGAGCCTGCGCGGGATCCACGTACGGAACGCCCAGGAGTGATCACGGCGCGAGACCAGTCGGGGCCCGGCCACCATGAGTGGCCGGGCCCCGACTGTCGTGCGTGCTGGTCTCAGACCGGGTTCGCTGGTCTCAGACCAGGTTCACCGAGCGGGCGGACGTCGCTCCGATCTCCTCCGCGACCTCCGTCAGCACGTTCTGCGGCACCGTGTCGTCGACCGTCAGGACCGCGAGGGCCTCGCCGCCCGCGATGTCCCGGGCCACCTGCATGCCCGCGATGTTGATGCCCGCCTCGCCGAGGATGCGGCCCAGGGTGCCGACGACACCCGGACGGTCGGTGTAGCGCAGGACGACCATGTGCTCCGCGAGCGCCAGGTCCACGTCGTACTGGCCCACCGCCACGATCTTCTGGTGGTGCTTCGGTCCGGCCAGCGTGCCCGACACCGAGACCTCCTCGCCGTCGGCGAGCGTGCCGCGGACGGTGACCACATTGCGGTGGTCCGTGGCCTCGGAGCTGGTGGTCAGGCGCACCTCGACACCGCGCTCCTGGGCGAACAGCGGGGCGTTGACGTACGAGACCGTCTCGTCCACGACGTCCTCGAACACGCCCTTGAGCGCGGACAGTTCGAGCACCTTGACGTCGTGCTGGGTGATCTCGCCGTACACCTCGACGTCGAGCCGGACCGCGACCTCGCCCGCGAGCGCGGTGAAGATGCGGCCGAGCTTCTCCGCGAGCGGCAGACCCGGCTTGACGTCCTCGGCGATGACACCGCCCTGGACGTTCACCGCGTCCGGCACCAGCTCGCCGGCGAGCGCCAGGCGCACCGACTTGGCGACCGCGATGCCCGCCTTCTCCTGCGCCTCGTCGGTGGAGGCGCCGAGGTGCGGGGTGCAGACCACCTGGTCGAGCTCGAACAGCGGGGAGTCCGTGCACGGCTCCTTCGCGTACACGTCGAGGCCCGCGCCCGCGACGCGGCCCTCCTTGAGCGCCGAGTACAGCGCCTCCTCGTCGACGATCCCGCCGCGCGCGGCGTTGATGATGCGCACGCTGGGCTTGACCTTGTGCAGCGCCTCGGCGCCGATCAGGCCGAGCGTCTCGGGGGTCTTCGGGAGGTGGACGGTGATGAAGTCGGAGACCTCGAGCAGCTCGTCCAGGGTCAGCACCTTCACGCCCATCTGCGCGGCCCGGGCAGGCTGGACGTAGGGGTCGTAGGCGACGACCTTCATGCCGAACGCGGACATGCGCTGCGCGACCAGCGCACCGATACGGCCGAGGCCGACGACACCGAGGGTCTTCTCGGCGAGCTCGACGCCGGTGTACTTGCTGCGCTTCCACTCGCCGTTCTTCAGCGCGGCGTTGGCCTGCGGGATGTTGCGGGCGGTGGAGATGATCAGACCGCAGGCCAGTTCGGCCGCGGTCACGATGTTCGAGGTGGGGGCGTTGACGACCATCACGCCGGCCTTGGTGGCGGCGGAGACGTCCACGTTGTCCAGGCCGACGCCGGCTCGCGCGACGACCTTCAGCTTCCTCGCGGCGGCGATGGCCTCGGCGTCGACCTTCGTCGCGGAGCGGATCAGGATGGCGTCTACATCGGCGATCGCGGGCAGCAGCTCCCCGCGGTCGGCGCCGTTGCAGTGGCGGATCTCGAAGTCGGGGCCGAGGGCGTCGACGGTCGCGGGCGACAGCTCTTCAGCGATGAGTACGACGGGTTTCGAGCTCACGTGAGTCCTCACATGTCCAATGCGGACGGCCGTCCCGACGGCCGCTGGCGGTGGAGGGGAGTGGCACCGGGGAAGGGTGGCAATTCCCAGGTGTCGCTTGGCCGCGTGGAGACGCACGACGCTGTGGGCCTGACGCGATTGTTGTGCAGCAGTCTAGTGGCGCGGCGTGGGTCGTATTGCGCCTGCGCGGCAGGATCACCCGGACGTGGCCTGCCGGTGTGGACAACAACAATAGTGCGGCGGTGCCCCCGGCAGAGGGCACCGCCGCAGCGGAGGTCAGGCCTCCTCGTTGACCCACGACATGAGCTTGCGCAGCTGCTTGCCGGTGGTCTCCAGCAGGTGCTCGGAGTCCTGCTTCTTGTACTCGTTGTACTTCTTCAGGCCGCCGTGGTACTCGTCCATCCAGTTGCGGGCGAAGGTGCCGTCCTGGATCTCCGCGAGGACCTGCTTCATCTCCGCCTTGGTGGCGTCGGTGATGATGCGCGGGCCGGTGACGTAGTCGCCCCACTCGGCGGTCTCGGAGACGGACCAGCGCATCTTCTCCAGGCCGCCCTCGTACATGAGGTCGACGATCAGCTTCAGCTCGTGCAGGCACTCGAAGTAGGCGATCTCCGGCTGGTAGCCCGCCTCGACCAGGGTTTCGAAGCCGGCCTTCACCAGGGCGGAGGTACCACCGCACAGGACGGCCTGCTCGCCGAACAGGTCGGTCTCGGTCTCCTCGGTGAAGGTCGTCTTGATGACGCCGGCGCGGGTGCCGCCGATGCCCTTCGCGTACGACAGGGCCAGCGCGAACGCGTTGCCGGAGGCGTCCTGCTCGACGGCCGCGATACACGGAACGCCGCGGCCCTCCTCGTACTGGCGGCGCACCAGGTGGCCCGGGCCCTTCGGGGCGACCATGCACACGTCCACGCCGGCCGGGGGCTTGATGAAGCCGAAGCGGATGTTGAAGCCGTGGCCGAAGAACAGCGCGTCGCCGTCCTTCAGGTTCGGGGCGATGGACTCCTCGTAGACCTGGGCCTGGATCGGGTCCGGGACGAGGATCATGATGACGTCGGCCTCGGCGGCGGCCTCGGCGGGGGTCACCACGCGCAGGCCCTGCTCCTCGGCCTTCGCCTTGGACTTGGAGCCCTCGTGCAGACCGACACGGACGTCGACACCCGAGTCGCGCAGCGACAGCGCGTGGGCGTGGCCCTGGCTGCCGTAGCCGATGACCGCGACCTTGCGGCCCTGGATGATGGACAGGTCGGCGTCAGCGTCGTAGAACAGCTCGGCCACTTTGTGTTCTCTCCTTGAGTGCAGGTGTTGCGTCCCACCGTATGACGGCGGGCGGAAGGGAAGTTTCGGGGTCTCGGCATACGGGCGGCCGGTGTCCCCCGGCCGCCCGGACACCTTCTTACGCCGACCGGTCCAGGGCCCGCAGCGAGCGGTCCGTGATCGAACGGGCACCGCGGCCGATCGCGATCGTGCCGGACTGCACCAGCTCCTTGATGCCGAACGGCTCCAGCATCTTCAGCATGGCCGACAGCTTGTCGCCGGACCCGGTGGCCTCGATGGTGACGGCCTCCGGGGAGACGTCGACCGTCTTGGCGCGGAACAGCTGGACGATCTCGACGATCTGGGAGCGCGTCTCGTTGTCGGCGCGCACCTTCACCAGAACGAGTTCACGCTGAACGGCCTGCGACGGCTCCAGCTCGACGATCTTCAGCACGTTGACGAGCTTGTTGAGCTGCTTGGTGACCTGCTCCAACGGCAGGTCCTCGACGTTCACCACGATGGTGATGCGGGAGATGTCGGGGTGCTCGGTGACACCGACCGCGAGCGAGTCGATGTTGAAGCCGCGGCGGGAGAACAGGGCGGCGATCCGGGCCAGGATGCCGGGGGTGTTCTCCACCAGGACGGAGAGGGTGTGCTTGGTGGACATGGTTCTCGACTCAGCTCTCTCTCAGTCGTCCTCGTTGTCGCCGAAGTCGGGGCGGACGTCCCGGGCGGCCATGATCTCGTCGTTGGAGGTGCCGGCGGCGACCATCGGCCACACCATCGCGTCCTCGTGGACGATGAAGTCGACGACGACGGGGCGGTCGTTGACGGAGTTCGCCTCTTCGATGACCTTGTCCAGGTCGTCCGGGGACTCGCAGCGGATCGCGTAGCAGCCCATGGCCTCCGACAGCTTCACGAAGTCGGGGACGCGGGTGCCCTTGGCCTGCGGGTCGATGTCCTCCGGGCCGGAGTGCAGCACCGTGTTGGAGTACCGCTGGTTGTAGAACAGGGTCTGCCACTGGCGGACCATCCCGAGAGCGCCGTTGTTGATGATGGCGACCTTGATCGGGATGTTGTTCAGGGCGCAGGTGGTCAGCTCCTGGTTGGTCATCTGGAAGCAGCCGTCGCCGTCGATCGCCCAGACCGTGCGGTCCGGGGCGCCGGCCTTCGCGCCCATCGCGGCCGGGACCGCGTACCCCATGGTTCCGGCGCCGCCGGAGTTGAGCCAGGTCGCGGGCTTCTCGTACTGGATGAAGTGTGCGGCCCACATCTGGTGCTGGCCGACACCCGCGGCGAAGATCGTGCCCTGCGGCGCGAGCTGCCCGATGCGCTCGATGACCTGCTGCGGGGAGAGCGTGCCGTTCTCCGGCAGGTCGTAGCCGAGCGGGTAGGTCTCGCGCCAGCGGTTGAGGTCGTTCCACCAGGCGGTGTAGTCGCCCTGGTGGCCCTCGCTGTGCTCCTTCTGCACCGCTTGAATCAGGTCGGCGATGACCTCGCGGGCGTCACCGACGATCGGCACGTCGGCGGCGCGGTTCTTGCCGATCTCGGCGGGGTCGATGTCGGCGTGGACGATCTTGGCGTACGGGGCGAAGCTGTCCAGCTTGCCGGTGACGCGGTCGTCGAAGCGGGCACCGAGGGCGACGATCAGGTCGGCCTTCTGCAGCGCGGTGACGGCGGCCACCGAGCCGTGCATGCCGGGCATGCCCAGGTGCTGCGGGTGGCTGTCGGGGAACGCGCCGAGCGCCATCAGGGTGGTGGTGACGGGCGCCCCGGTGAGCTCCGCGAGGACCTTCAGCTCGGCGGTGGCCCGCGCCTTGAGGACGCCGCCGCCGACGTAGAGGACGGGCCGTTTGGCGGAGGTGATCAGCTTGGCGGCCTCGCGGATCTGCTTGGCGTGCGGCTTGGTCACCGGGCGGTAGCCTGGCAGGTCCATCACCGGCGGCCAGGAGAAGGTGGTCTGCGCCTGGAGGGCGTCCTTGGCGATGTCGACCAGGACCGGGCCGGGGCGGCCGGTCGAGGCGATGTGGAACGCCTGCGCGATCACCCGCGGGATGTCCTCCGCCTTGGTGACCAGGAAGTTGTGCTTGGTGATCGGCATGGTGATGCCGACGATGTCCGCCTCCTGGAAGGCGTCGGTGCCGATCGCCTTGGAGGCGACCTGGCCGGTGATCGCGACCAGCGGCACCGAGTCCATGTGGGCGTCCGCGATCGGGGTCACCAGGTTGGTGGCGCCGGGACCCGAGGTCGCCATGCAGACGCCGACCCTGCCGGTGGCCTGGGCGTAGCCGGTGGCCGCGTGCCCCGCGCCCTGCTCGTGCCGCACGAGCACGTGGCGCACCCGCGTGGAGTCCATCAGCGGGTCGTACGCCGGCAGGATGGCACCACCCGGAATGCCGAATACGGTGTCGGCGCCGACCTCCTCGAGAGAGCGGATGAGGGACTGCGCACCCGTGACGTGCTCGGGGGCGGACTGCTGTCCTCCGGATCGGGGCCGCGGCTGCGGGTGAGGGGCCCCGGTGGCCTGCTCGGTCATCGGCATTCTCTTCTCGATGCTGAGGGTTTTGGCGAGGTTCGGGCGTTGCTCGACTGGTGCCTGTGCAACAAAAAACCCCTCGTGCCATGAGGCAAGCGAGGGGAGCGCGCCGGGTGTGGTCGCTGGGTTTTCCGGTTCATGTCCGGTGGGTCCCAGCTCAGCCGACGCGCTGTCCAAGTACGAGAATTCGGGTGCGCATGGCACAGACCCTCCCCCCGGCACGCCATTACTGTCAAGTGGGTGGGACGGGAGTCTCATTATGTGAGCGTAGGGCTGTTCCGCCTCCGAAAACGGCAGGCACGCCACTGGTGTACACCCCCGCGGCCCTCCCCAGGGCTCGTTCACTCGCACCGCCCGCGAAGGCCGGCTCCGCCGGGCCGTGCGGCACCGGGTAGTGGCCGGATGTGAGCGCCCGGCGCAGCCGGTACTCGTCCAGTGGGCCCGAGAATGCCATGCCCTGACCATGCGTGCAGCCCATGGCGCGCAGAGCGACGACCTGCTCGGGCAGGTCCACGCCGTCGGCGACGGAGATGAGGCCCAAATCGCCGGCGATGCGGAGCAGCCCACTTGTGATCTTGTGCAGCCGCGCGGACTCGACGACCCCCTCGACGAGGTTCCGGTCCAGCTTCAGGACGTCGAGAGGGAGCCGGCGCAGCGCCGTGATGGCCGCGTAGCTGCCGAGGCCGTCCAGGGCGATACGGACGCCGATCCGGCGCAGGCTGCCGAGTCTGCGTTCCAGCTCCTCCAGGGAGATCCGCGGGTCGATGCCGGACAGCTCGATCATCAGGGCACCGGACGCCAGACCGTGCCGGGTGAGCAGGGCCTCGATGGAGCCGAGCGGCAGGGAGCGGTCGAGCAGCCGACGGGCGCTCACACGGACGGCGACGGGTACGGCGAGTCCGTCGGCGGCGCGCTCGGCGGCCTGCAGTACGGCCTCCTCGAGGATCCAGCGGCCCAGCTCGGCGGCCTTGTCACTGTCCTCCGGGACACGCAGGAACTCGTCGGGTGTGAAGAGCACGCCCTGGGAGGACCGCCAGCGTGCCCGGGCGCTGACGGACGCGATACGGCCGTCCTGGAGCGACACCAGGGGCTGGTGCAGCAGGGTGAACTCGCCGTCGTCGAGCGCGGCCCGCAGCCGGGTGGCCAGCTCGGCCTTGCGGACGACGTCCTGCTGCATCTGGGGCTTGTACAGCTCGACCCGGCCCTTGCCGGCGGCCTTGGCGCGGTACATGGCCAGGTCGGCGTTGCGCAGCAGCTCACCGGCGCCGAGGCCCGGTTCGGCGAAGGCCACGCCGATGGAGGCGGCCACCCGGACATCGTTGCCGTCGATGTCGTACGGCTGGGAGAGGGTGACCCTGAGCCGGTCGGCGAGTTCGAGGATGTGCCTCTCGCGCGCGGTACGGTCCCGGGCGCCGTCGCCGACGATGAGGGCCGCGAACTCGTCGCCGCCGAGGCGCGCTGCGGTGTCGCCCTGCCGCACCGACTCCTGGAGCCTGCGGGCGGCCTGGACGAGGAGCTCGTCGCCGGCCTGGTGCCCGATGGTGTCGTTGACGGCCTTGAAGCCGTCGAGGTCGATGAACAGGACGGCGGTGCCGCGGTCGGAGGAGCGACGGCCGGACAGGGCCTGCTGGACGCGCTTGGTGAACAGGGCGCGATTGGGCAGGTCGGTGAGCGGGTCGTGCTCGGCGCTGTGCTGCAGCTGGGCCTGCAGGCGCACCCGCTCGGTCACGTCCCGGCTGTTGAAGATCAGGCCGCCCTGGTGGCGGTTGACGGTGGACTCCACGTTGAGCCAGCCGCCGTCGCCGGAGCGGAAACGGCACTCGATACGGGTGGTCGGTTCCTCGGTGTGGCTGGCGGCGAGGAAGCGCCGCACCTCGTGCACCACGCAGCCCAGGTCCTCGGGGTGGATGAGCGCGGCGAGCTCGGTGCCGACGAGTTCCTCGGCGGGCCGGCCGTAGACGCCGGCGGCGGCCGGGGAGACGTACTTCAGGATGCCGTTGGGTGCGGCGATCATGATGACGTCGCTGGAGCCCTGCACCAGGGAGCGGAAGTGGTTCTCCTGCTGCGCCAGTTCCTGCGCGAGCGTGATGTTGTCCAGCAGCATGATGCCCTGGCGGACGACGAGCGCGAGGACGACGGCGCCCGCGGTGATGAGCACCACGCGGTCGACGCTGTGGCCGTTGAGGACGTTGTAGAGGATCCCCAGGGTGCAGACGCCGGCGGCCAGGTAGGGCGTGAGAGCGGCCAGCGATCCGGCGATCGGGCGCGGGGCCCGGTACCGGTCGTGATCGGCGTCCGGCGGGGGTGCGGCCGGGTACCGGTCGTGGGCCGGGCGCTGCGGGAGCCCGGGGGCCGGGTCCTGGTCCCGGTGCCCTTCCTCGTGGCCGGTGGCCCGGGGTTCGCTCTGCCGCTGTTCCGGGACGTGTTCGTGCACCACACGCGTGTGCCCGTCGTCCGGCGTCCGACCGGGGCGGGCGCCGACCCAGGGGGCGTAGGCGAGGAGCAGCGAGCCGGAGAACCAGCCCGCGTCCAGCAGTTGGCCCGAGTGGTAGCTGCTGTGCAGCAGCGGCGAGGTGAACAGGGCGTCGCACAGCACGGTCAGGGCGAGAGCGCCGATGGCGGTGTTGACCGCGGAGCGGTGCACCGCCGAGCGCCTGAGGTGCAGGGCGACCACCATGCTGATCAGGGCGATGTCCAGCAGCGGGTACGCGAGCGACAGCGCGGTGTGCGCCACGCTCGGCCCGTCGAACTTCGCCGCCTGCGCGAGCGCGAGGCTCCACGACAGCGTCAGCAGCGAGCCGCCGATCAGCCACGCGTCGAGCGCCAGGCATACCCAACCCGCCTTGGTGACGGGCCTTTTGGCGAGCACGAGCAGTCCTACGATCGCGGGTGGAGCGAAGCAGAGGAAGAACAGGTCGGCACAGCTGGGCGAGGGGACGGGGCGGTCGAGGACGACCTCGTACCAGCCCCAGACGCCGTTGCCCAGCGCGGCCATGGCGGAGGAGAGCGCGAACAGCAGCCAGGCGGATCGAAAGCGGCTGCGGCGGCTACGGGCGTACAGCAGGCAGGAGACCGACGCGGTGCCGGCCGCCGCGCTCAGCCCGAAGTCGCCCATGACCAGCGCGAGGCTCCGGGAGCCCCAGTCGACCGCGGAACCGACGGCGTATCCCGCGCACACCAGGGCCAGGACGAGTTGCGGACCCGGGTTCGTCCGGCCGCCCGGTGCCGGACGGCGGGCCGGCAGCACCCCCGGGGACCTCACCGGTCCCTCCCGGTCCGTCGCGCCGGGTCCCGCCGGGCCCGACGCGCCGGGTGGGCGTGCCTCTTGTGGCCGCCGTGCCCTGGGTGGTGACAGTGGCTGCCGTGGTGACGACGGCTTCCGTGAGCGCTGTGACCGCGTCTGCGCGTCGCGGTCCGCCAGGGTCGTCGCCCGCGGCCGCGCCGCGTCGGATCGTTCGTCCATAGGCCGTGCATCGCCCGTCGCCCCCCTCTGTGTCTGAAAGTTCCGTCCCCGGCGCCGAACGGTGCGCGGCGCAGCCCCTGTCGGGGACGATACACCAGTTTCGTCACTCAGGGACATAGTCCCTCTACTCTCCGTGACGACCAGGAGGAATGCCCGTACGTACCGCGTTCGGGGGACTGCGGAGCGTACCGGAAGCGGACGGGGGTGCGTCGGAAGCGGTGCGTGCGCCGGTGGTGCGACCGTCGGCGGGCGCGTGCGCGGGTGACCGGGGACGGCTCGGACCGTACGCCGCACCGACCGTGCCCGGGACCTGCCCGCCCCCACTCGCCCGCGTGCGGCGCCGGTTCAGCCGCCGGTCGTCAGGACGACGTGCTCGAGCGGTTCTTCCCGCGCGAAACGGTTCAGCTGAGAGCTGAGGAGACGCTGGGCGCGGGGCCAGAAGGCCGAGGTGGGGCCACCGACATGAGGGCTGATGAGCACGCCCGGCGCCTGCCACAGGGGGTGCCCCTCGGGCAGGGGTTCCGGGTCGGTGACGTCCAGGGCGGCGGTGATACGGCCGGACTCCAGCTCGGCCAGCAGGGCCTTGGTGTCGACGACCCCGCCACGCGCCACGTTGACGAGCAGCGCACCGTCCTTCATCCGGGCCAGGAACTCCGCGTCCACCAGGCCTTTCGTCTCCTCGGTGAGCGGAGTGACCAGGACGACGACATCGGCGTCGGGAAGAAGTTCCGACAATCGGGAGAGAGGATGCACAAGGCCGCGCGCTGTGTTGCGCTCGCGGCGCGCGACGCGCGCCACCCGCGCGACTTCGAAGGGTGCGAGCCGGTCCTCGATGGCGGCACCGATCGCGCCGTAGCCGACGATGAGCACGGACCTGTCGGCGAGCGCGGGGTGGAACCCGCTCTCCCAGCGCCCCTCCGCCTGAGCCCGTACGAAGCCGGGGATGCCGCGCAGCGAGGCGAGGATCAGGGCGAGTGCGAGCTCGGCCGTGCTCGCTTCGTGCACGCCGCGCGCGTTGCACAGCCGTACGCCCGGCACGACGGACGACAGGTGGGCGGTGATGTCGTCGACGCCCGCCGTCAGCGTCTGGATGACCTTCAGGTTCCGCATCTGCTCCAGCGGCCGGACCTTGACGTCCTGGCGCTTCATGTACGGCACGGCGTAGAACACGCAGTCGGCCGGGTCGGCGGGAAAGTCCTGCCCGCCGTCCCAGTAGCGGTAGGTCAGGCCCTCGGGCAGACCCTCTATCTCGTCGTCGCGGAACGGAAGCCAAACGTCGTCGCTCATGGTCAGGAGGCTATGCCAAGGATCCGGTGCCGCATTGGTTAGTTTGGGGTGCCAGCAAAGGAGGACGCGGCCAGGTGGAGCGCAGGACGATCGGCGCGGCGACGCTCGAAGTGGGGGCCGTGGGACTCGGGTGCATGCCGATGAGCTGGGGGTACTCCACCTCCCGGCAACGGGGCGACGAGTCGCTGCGGACGGTGCACCGGGCGCTCGACCTGGGGGTGACGCTGCTGGACACCGCCGACATGTACGGGCCGTTCACCAACGAGCTGCTGGTGGGCCGGGTGCTGAAGGAGCGGCGCGCCGAGGCCTTCGTGTCGACCAAGGTGGGGCTGCTCGTGGGCGAGCAGCACATCGTGGCCAACGGCCGCCCCGGCTATGTGAAACGGGCCTGCGACGCGTCGCTGCGCCGTCTGCAGACGGACGTCATCGATCTCTACCAGCTGCACCGGGCGGACCCGGAGGTTCCCGTCGAGGAGACCTGGGGCGCGATGGCGGACCTGGTGCGGGCGGGCAAGGTGCGGGCGCTGGGGCTGTGCGCGGTGGGGGTGCGCGGCGGGCGGCGGACCGGAACGCGGCTGTACGACGGAACGATCCGGCAGCTGGAGCGGGTGCAACAGGTGTTCCCGGTGAGCGCGGTGGAGGCGGAGCTGTCGGTGTGGTCGCCCCAGGCGCTGGACCAGCTGCTGCCGTGGTGCGCGGCGCGCGGCGTGGGCTTCCTCGCGGCGATGCCGCTCGGCAACGGCTTCCTGACGGGCACGCTGACGCCGGGCGAGGGTTTCGAACCGGACGACCTGCGCGCCCGGCACCCCCGCTTCACGGCGGAGATGATGGCGGCGAACCAGCCGATCGTGGCCGGCCTGCGCCGGGTGGCGCGCCGCCACGGTGACGGCGTCACCCCGGCGCAGGTGGCCCTGTCCTGGGTGCTGTCCCAGGGCCCCCACGTGATCCCGGTCCCGGGCGCCAAACAGCGGCGGTGGGTGACGGAGAACGCGGCGGCCTCCGTGCTGCGGCTGACCCCCGAGGACCTGACGGAACTGGCGGCACTGCCGGCGGCGCAGGGGTCGTGGGACTGAACGGGTCCGTTTCGCGCGTGGCCGGAATGTGACGGCGGGTGCGGGGAAGGACGTCGGCCGGGAACCCCATGGACGCGTAAAGCGTAGGCAAGGGCGAACGCCCGCGACGGAGAGACTGCATGGTGCGACGTCGAGTGGTGACGGCCGTGGTGGCCGCGACCGCGCTGCTGGCGGTCGGCTGCTCCTCCGGTGGCGGGGGCACACCGGGTGGGGGCGAGAGTTCCCCGACCGGCGCCGCGTCGCCGTCGTCGTCCGGACGGACCGCCGAAGAGACACCGCCGGCCAAGGGGTCGGTCCGTGTGCTGCGCACGGTCTCCGACCACCTGAAGACGCCCTGGAGCCTGGCTCCGCTGCCGGGCGGCGGACTCCTGGTCTCCTCCCGGGACGACGGGACGATCACCCGGGTCGACGACAGGACCGGCAAGAAGACCGTCGTCGGCACGGTGCCGGGTGTCGCCGCCGAAGGCGAGGGCGGTCTGCTCGGCATCGCGCTCTCCCCCGATCACGCCCATGACCACCTGATCTACGCCTACCTGACGACCGACTCGGACAACCGCATCGTCCGTATGCTGTACGACCCGAAGAAGCCGGCCGGTGAGCAGCTCGGCGCACCGGACACCGTCTTCAAGGGCATCCCCAAGGGCTTCGTCCACAACGGCGGCCGTAGCGCGTTCGGCCCCGACGGCATGCTGTACGCGGGCACCGGCGAGTCGGGCGACCGGGGTCTGGCCCAGGACCGGAACTCGCTGGGCGGGAAGATCCTCCGCATGACCCCCGACGGCGAGCCGGCCCCCGGCAACCCCTTCGGGAACTCGGTGGTCTACTCGTACGGGCACCGCAATGTGCAGGGTCTGGCCTGGGACGACAAGCAGCGGCTGTACGCCTCCGAGTTCGGCCAGGACACCTGGGACGAGCTGAACGCGATCAAGCCGGGCACCAACTACGGCTGGCCGGACGCCGAGGGCAGGTCGAGCGATCCGAAGTTCCAGAACCCGATCGCCCAGTGGCACACCGACGAGGCCTCCCCCAGCGGCATCGCCTACGCCGAGGGCTCGATCTGGATGGCCGGTCTGCGCGGGCAGCGGCTGTGGTGCGTCCCGCTGAAGGGCACGGAGACCGCGGCGCCCCCGCAGGCCTTCCTCACCGGCGCCTACGGCAGGCTGCGCACCGTGGTCGCGGCCGGCGGCGACAAGCTGTGGCTGACGACGAGCAACACGGACGGCCGGGGCAGGCCGTCGCCGAGCGACGACCGGATCCTGGAGGTCGAGGTGTCGTAGGCGGGCCGCCCGGCTCAGTCCCGGTCGGGCTCCGGGGCGGCGGGAGCCGGTTTCGGCAGGCGTATGACCACCGTGCCCGACGCCAGATCGATCGGGCCATGGCCCGGATCGCCGTCCGTGACGTCCACCCTGGTCAGTTCCAGGCGCTTCTTCTCATCGTGGGTGTGTTCGCGGCCCGGTGCGAACAGCTCCTCGAACATGTTGAACACGGCGCCTCCCCAGGGCCTCTCGTCAGCGTAAGCCTCAGCCCGCCGCCTGGACAGGGGGCGCCTCCGCCGGGAACAACCGCAACCGGTGCGCCACCGCCGCCGCCTCGCCCCGCCCCGCGACGCCCAGCTTCGCCAGGATGTTGGAGACGTGGACGCTGGCCGTCTTCGGGGAGATGAACAGCTCCTCGGCTATCTGTCGGTTGCTGCGGCCGACCGCGACCAGGCGGAGCACGTCCCGCTCCCGGTTGGTCAGTCCCAGGGACTCGGCGGGATCGAGCGCGGCCGCCCGCGGCGCGCGGGTGAGGGTGAGGCGGGCGCGCCGGGCGAGCAGGGCGACCGCGTCGGCGAGCGGCCGGGCACCGAGGTGGTCGGCGACCGCCCCGGCCAGCCGCAGCAGCTCGGCGGCCCGCTCGCGTGCGTCCTCGTCGGCACCCGGTACCAGCAGGGACTCGGCGAGCCGGTACCGGACCCGGGCCAGGTCGTACGGGCGGTCCAGGGCCTCGAAGGCGGTCACGGCCTCCGCCCAGGCGTCCGGTTCGCCACGACCCTCGGCGCGCAGCAGCTCGGCGCGGACCCAGCAGGCGTACGCCTGCCACACCGGCACGTTCGCGGCGAGTGTCTTCGCGGTGTCGCGGATCCGCCCCAGTGTCTCGGCGCGGCCCGGCTCGGCGACGGCCGGCCCGAACGCGTCGGCCTCGGCGGTGGCGGCGGCGAGCAGCAGCGGCCAGCCGTAGCGCTGGGTGCCGGGCGGAAACCCTCTGGTCAGCGCGGTGGCGAGCGCGGTGCGCGCGTCGTCGAGGCGGCCCTCACCGGCAGCGATCCCGATGGTGACGTGCTCCAGCCTCAGCTCGTGCTGCGGCATGCTGTCGTGCGTGCCCAGGTACGCACGGGCGGCGGCCAGTTGCCGTGCCGCCTCGGCCAGATCGCCGCGGGCGAGAGCGAGGTGCGCGTGGATCGTGGCGCGGAAGGCGCAGGGCTTGGCGCTCTGGCCGACACGCTCGGAGTTGATCCCTGCCTCGGCGGCCTCCTCCCAGCGGCCCAGGGAGTAGAGGGACTCGCCGAGGTTGCCCCACACCCAGGCCTCGGAGTCCGTCAGCCCCAGCTTCCGGGTGATCTCCAGACCCTCACGGAGCACGTCGGCAGCCTCCCGGGAACGGCCGATGCCTTCCAGGTGGGACGGCAGGTTCACATACAGACGGCCCCTCACGTAGGGCTCGCCGAGAGCGGCCGCCTGCTCCTTGACCTCGTAGATCTCCGCGAGCCCGGTGTCGATGTCACCGGCGTCGACGAGGAGGCCGCCCAGGGTGAGGCGGGCGTTGAGCTCGATGTCGCGGGCGCCCACCATGCGCGCGTACTCCACGGCGCGCTCGGCAGCCGAAAAGGCTTCCGGGCCTGGCTGGTGCAGCATCGACCAGCCGGCGACCATGGCGAGCACCTCGGCGTGCACCTCGGAAGGCGGCAGTCCGCGCACCAGCTCCTGGGCGGTGGCGAGTTCCTTCCAGCCGTCGCCGCGGCCCGTGTGCTGCACGAGTCGCGAGCGCTGTACCCAGAACCAGGCGGCGCGCAGGGGGTCCCCCCGGCTCGAACCGTGTTGAGAGCCTGCGGGAGGGTTGGAATCCTCCTCCAGCAGGCGCAGCGCCCGCCTGGTGATCTTCAGGGCGCGTTCCCGCTCCCCGCACAGTCGGCCCGCCACCGCCGCCTCGGCCATCAGGTCGAGGTAGCGCAGAGGTGTGGTGGCCGGGTCGCAGCCGCAGGGCGGGTAGACCTCGGCGTGGTCCACGGGCCGCAGGGCCGCCCGTACGTCGTCGGGGGCGAGGTCCCAGAGCTCCATCGCCCGCTCCAGGAGCCGCAGTTGCTCGGAGTGGGCGTGCCGGCGGCGGGCCTCCACGGCGGCGTCGAGGACGGCGGGCAGGGCCTTGGCGGCGTCGTGCGCGTGGTACCAGTAGCTGGCCAGGCGGGTGGCCCGCTGGTCGGCGGGGACGAGTGCGGGATCGGCCTCCAGGGCTTCGGCGTAGCGTCGGTTGAGGCGGGAGCGCTCGCCGGGCAGCAGGTCGTCGCTGACGGCCTCGCGGACCAGCGAGTGGCGGAAGCGGTAGCCGTCGCCGTCCGGGGTGGCGAGCAGGATGTTGGCGCCGACGGCGGCGCGCAGGGCCTCGATGAGGTCGTCCTCGGCGAGTGAGGCGACGGCCGCGAGGAGGCGGTACTCGACGGTGGAGCCGCCCTCGGCCACGGCCCGGACGACCCGCTGCGCGGTCTCGGGCAGCGCTTCCACACGGACGAGCAGGAGGTCGCGCAGGGAGTCGGTGAGGCCGGTGCAGCAGCCGTCCTGGGCGGCGACCGCCAGTTCCTCCACGAAGAACGCGTTGCCGTCGGAGCGGGCGAAGATGTCGTCGACCTGGGCGGGGTCGGGGTCGGCGCCGAGAATGCCGGCGATCTGGCGTTCGACCTCGGTGCGGTTGAAGCGGCCCAGCTCGATGCGGCGGACGGTGCGCAGGCGGTCGAGTTCGGCGAGGAGGGGGCGCAGTGGGTGGCGGCGGTGGATGTCGTCGGAGCGGTAGGTGGCGACGACGACCAGACGGCCGCTGCGCAGCGTCCGCAGGAGGTAGGCGAGCAGGTGGCGGGTGGAGGCATCGGCCCAGTGCAGGTCTTCCAGGGCGAGGACGACGGTGCGGCGGGCAGCGATCCGCTCGAGCAGGCGGGCGGTGAGTTCGAAGAGGCGGGCCATGCCCTCCTCGTCGTCCCGGGGGCCGCGGCGGGCCTCGCCGAGTTCGGGCAGCAGCCGCGCGAGCTCCTCCTCCTGGCCGGCGGCGGCCTCGGCGAGTTCCTCGGGAAGCTGCCGGCGCAGGGCGCGCAGGGCGGTGGAGAACGGTGCGAAGGGCAGCCCGTCGGCGCCGATCTCCACGCAGCCGCCGAGTGCGACGACGGCGTCCCCGCGGGCCGCGGCCGCCGTGAACTCCTCCAGCAACCGGGTCTTGCCGACGCCCGCCTCGCCCCCGACGAGCAGCGCCTGGGGCTCTCCGGCACCGGCGCGGGCGAGCGCGTCCCGCAGCGCCCCCAACTCCTCGCCGCGACCGACGAAAACGGGGCTGACGGACCTGGTCTCCACGCCCCCGAGCATGTCATGAGGCACTGACAGCGCGGCACCGATTATTCGCACCGGCGATGCGGAAGCGGCCGCCCCCGGTGATGGGGGGACGGCCGCTGCGGCGGATCGGTCGGGGTCGGCGTGCGCCGGGAGCGCGGGGCCCGCGCCGTCCCGGCACGGCCGCGTGTTCACGCCGCGCGGGCGAGTCCGCTGCGGCCCTGACGCGAACTATGGGACCGGGCCGGGCGGGCCGCGTCGTCGGCCGACTGCCGGCGGCGGCGCTGGGCCGCGCGGGCGAGGCGGTAGTCGTCGGCCTCGCGGATCAGCTCGGCGGAACGGATCTTGTGCAGGTCGTAGGCGAGCATGTGCTTCCCCCTTGGAGGTTGTGGCGCGGCATCGCTTTCCGCGCTGTCTCAACCTTCGTTTCCGAGGGGGGTCCGCCGCATCGGGAAGATTCCGCATCTTCTTACTGACCCGGGTCCTTAGATGCGAAGAGGAGGTCTTAGGGGCCCGGCGAGTACGCCGGAGACGCCCCAAGACCCCTCACAAGTGCGGCGTTCAGCCGGCGGACGGCAGCCCGAGCAGGATGTCCGTGTACTTCAACACGGCCAGGAACAGGCCGATGACACCGAGCGCGACACCGCCCCACGCGACCGACTTGATCCACGCCGCCTGTGGCTTTCCGGGTGTCCCGAACGCCGGCCGGGCCAGCACCACGACGCCTACGATCAGCGCGGCCAGCGCGAACAGGCCGCCCCACAGCGCCGTGGCGTGCCAGGCGTCGCCGTAGACCGCCTTGATCTGCTTGGCGACGCTCGCCTGGGACGAGGTCTGCAGCTGGCCGACCAGTTGCTGGCGCGCTCCGGCCACGGTGCCGAGCCAGCTGCCGCTGAGCGAGATCAGGCCGAGTGCGGCGGAGACCACCGCCCCGGCGCCCTGGCCCACGCCGGAGGGGCCCTTCGGGGTGGCCTCCTCGACCGCCTCCGTCACCTCGCTCGTCTCTGGGGCCTCGGTGGCCTCGGTGGCCTCGTTGGCCTCGTTGGCCTTGTCGGTCTTGGTGACCTCCGCCTTCTGCTCGTCGTTCGTCGCCTCGACGCCGCTCACGGCCCCGGCCTCGTCCACTGTCTTGGTTCCCATGCCTCGCACCGTACGGACGCTGTCTGAGAGGTCTCTTAATGATCGTCTACTGGTGATCGTCGCCGCCTGCACGCGCGCGTGCCGCACGCCACTCGGGGGCGAGCACCGACCAGACCTCGATGTCCTGACGCACACCCCGGTGCGGGTACGCCTCGCGGAGCACCCCTTCCCGGGTCATGCCGAGCCGTCGCGCCACGTTGATGCTCGGTTCGTTGGCGGACGACGCGTACCACTCCACACGGTGCATGCCCCGCTCGTCAAACGCCCAGTCGACGAGCACCCGCGCCCCACGGGTGACCAGGCCCCGTCCGGCCGCCGCGGGCTCCAGCCAGCAGCCGAGCTCGCAGTTGCCCCCCGCGGCGTCGAAGACGCGGAAGAGCAGTCCGCCGACCAGCTTGCCGTCCAGCCACAGCCCGTGCAGGAAGCCACTGTCGGCGGCGCGCTTGTCGGCGTACGACTGCAGGACGGCCCGGGCGGAGTCGACGTCCGTCGCGTTCACCCCGAACGGGATGTGCCGGTTGATGAACTCCCGTCCCCGGTCGAGGTGCGCCAGGAACTCCTCGCCGTGCCACGGCTCCAGGGGCCGCAGCTCGGCTCCGTCGTCACCCAGGGATATCCCGTACATCCTGCTCCCGCTCCGTCAGCAGCACGTCGATCACGGCATCGTCGCCAAGACGCTGCCGGGGAATCGCCGGAACCCCCGGAATCGGCGCACGGCACTCCGGCGGTTCGATGCTGATCCGCGGCAGCCGGCGCTCCAGCCAGGAGGGCAGCCACCAGTTGGCGGCGCCGAGGAGGTGCATGAGGGCGGGGACGAGCAGGGTGCGCAGGACGAAGGCGTCCAGGGCGACGGCGGAGGCGAGCGCGATGCCGAACATGGCGATCACCCGGTCGCCGGCGAGCACGAAGGACAGGAAGACGGAGATCATGATGACGGCGGCCGAGTTGATCACCCGGCTGGTCTCGGCGAGTCCGATGCGCACGGCGCGGCGGTTGTCGCCGGTCTCCAGCCACTCCTCGTACATGCGGCTGACCAGGAACACCTGGTAGTCCATGGACAGGCCGAAGAGCACCGAGACCATGATCACGGGGAGGAAGGGCTCGATCGGGCCGGCACTGCCGAGGCCCAGCAGCTCGCTCCCCCAGCCCCACTGGAACATCGCGACGACCACGCCGAAGGCGGCGGCGACGGCGGCGAGGTTCATCGCGGCGGCCTTCAGTGGGATGCCGAAGGACCGGAAGGCCAGCAGGAGCAGCACGCAGCCGAGGCCGATCACCACGCCCACGAACAGTGGCAGCTTGCCGATGATCACGCTCGCGAAGTCGTCGTAGCCGGCCGTCACTCCGCCCACGTACAGGTCGAGGCTGGTGCCCTTCTCGGCGCGCGGCAGCACGTCGGAGCGCAGCCGTTTCACCAGGTCGCTGGTCTGCTGGGACTGCGGGGCGGAGTCGGGCACGACGGTGAGGTACGCCGTGGTGCCGCTGCTGTCGTACGTCACCGGTGTCACGGCGGCGACGCCCTTGGTGGTGGCGAGCGTGGAGTCGAGGTTGTCGAGGACGAGCTTGTCCTCGGCACCACCGACCTTGCCGACCAGGGTGAGCGGGCCGTTGACGCCGGGCCCGAAGCCCTCGGCGAGCAGGTCGTAGGCCTGCCGGGTGGTCGACGTCTTCGGGTCGTTGCCCTGGTCGGAGGTGCCGAGGTGGAGGGAGAGCGTGGGCAGCGCGAGCAGCGCCATGACGGCCAGGGCGACGGCACCCAGCTTCTTGGGGTGGCGTTCCACGAACGCGGACCAGCGGGCCGACAGCCCGGTCGGCACCTCGGGTTCGGGCCCGTGCTCGTAGAGCCTGCGCCGCTCGCGCCTGCTGAGGGCGCGCGGGCCGATGTAGGACAGCAGGGCGGGCAGCAGGGTGATCGAGGCCGCGACGGTGAGCAGCACGGTGAGGCAGGCGGCGACCGCGACGCCGTTGAGGAAGCCCAGCCGGAGGATCAGCATGCCGAGCAGCGCGATGCACACGGTGGCGCCCGCGAAGACGACGGCCCGACCGGTGGTGGCGACGGCGTTCACGGCGGCCTCGGTCACCGGGACGCCGCGCTTGAGGCTGCGGCGGTGCCTGGTCACGATGAACAGCGCGTAGTCGATGCCGACACCGAGGCCGATCAGCACGCCGAGCATGGGCGCGAAGTCGGCGACGGTCATCGCGTGCCCGAGCAGTTCGATACCGAAGTAGGCGGTGCCGACGCCGATCAGCGCGGTCGCGATGGGCAGCAGGGAGGCGGCGAGCGAGCCGAAGGCGAGGAAGAGGACCACGGCGGCGACGGCCACGCCGATGACCTCGGCGAGGTGCCCGCCCCCCGCCTCGGTGAGCGAGACGGCGCTGCCGCCGAGTTCCACCTGGAGCCCGCGGGTCTCGGCGGCCTTGGCAGTGCTGACGACGGTCTGGGCCTCGCCCTTCTTGATGTCCTGGGACTCGTGGGCGAAGGTGACCGTGGCGTACGCGGTGTGGCCGTCGCGGCTGATCGCGTCGCCGTGGTTGCCCTGGTAGGGGTTGGTGACGGAGGCGACGCCGGGCAGGTCCGCGATGCGGTCCAGGGTGCGGGTCATCGTCTGCTGGACGTCGGTGTCGCGCACGCTGCCGCCGGCGGTGTGCCAGACGACGGTGTCACTGTCGCCGCTCAGGTGCGGGAAGCTCTTCTGGATCAACCGGTAGGCGTGGTCGGACTCGGTGCCGGGGGCGCCGTAGTTGTTCGAGTACGCGGAGCCCGTGACGGCTGCCGCGGAGGTGACGCCGGCGAAGGCGATCAGCCACAGCAAAACCGTGAGAAGGCGGTGGCGGACACACCAACGTGCGAGGGCTGCCACGGATCGTGCTCCCTGGGGTCATTCGTGGATCTTTGCCCGGGGACAGCCACAGATGGAACTGAACATCCCGCAAAGAACACATGAGCAATCCCCAACACTTTCGCAGCCCACGAAGATCCTTTGTCGCTTTCGTGGGCTTCCTCACAAGAGTGGGACCTAAGTCACAGGACAATCCCAGCAACTCTGTCGCCACATAAGGTTTTTGTAAGCGAAGAAGGGGCAGTACACCAGGTTCGGTGCACTGCCCCTCGGGGGCGTTCCGCGATCTCCGTCAGCCCTCGCTGACGCCCAGCTTCTGCAGGATCAGCTCCTTGACGCGGGCGGCGTCGGCCTGGCCGCGGGTGGCCTTCATGACGGCGCCGACCAGGGCGCCGGCCGCGGCCACCTTGCCGCCGCGGATCTTGTCCGCGATGGCCGGGTTGCCGGCGATGGCCTCCTCGACGGCGGCGGTCAGCGCGCCCTCGTCGGAGACGACCTTCAGACCGCGCTTCTCGACGACCTCGTCCGGGGTGCCCTCGCCCGCGAGGACGCCCTCGATGACCTGGCGGGCCAGCTTGTCGTTGAGGTCGCCCGACTCCACCAGCTTGGTCACGCGCGCGACCTGCTCCGGAGTGATCGGCAGCTCGTCCAGGGCCTTGCCCGACTCGTTGGCGTTGCGGGCCAGTTCGCCCATCCACCACTTGCGCGCGGCGGCCGCGTCGGCGCCCGCGTCGATGGTGGCGACGATCAGGTCCAGGGCGCCGGCGTTGAGGATCGCCTGCATGTCGGTCGCCGAGACGCCCCACTCCTCGCGCAGCCGGTTGCGGCGCACCAGCGGCAGCTCGGGCAGCCCGGCGCGCAGCTCCTCGACCCACTCGCGCGCGGGCGCGACGGGCACCAGGTCCGGCTCGGGGAAGTACCGGTAGTCCTCGGCCTCCTCCTTGGTCCGGCCCGAGGTGGTCGTACCGGTGTCCTCGTGGAAGTGGCGGGTCTCCTGGGTCACCGTGCCACCGCTGCCGAGCACGGCGGCGTGGCGCTGGATCTCGTAGCGGCAGGCGCGCTCGACGGACCGCAGCGAGTTGACGTTCTTGGTCTCGGAGCGGGTGCCGAACTTCTCCGAGCCCTTCGGCATCAGCGACAGGTTCACGTCACAGCGCATCTGGCCCATCTCCATGCGGGCCTCGGAGACGCCGAGTGCCCGGATGAGCTCGCGGAGCTCACGGACGTACGCCTTCGCCACCTCGGGGGCGCGCTCGCCGGCACCGACGATCGGCTTGGTGACGATCTCGATCAGCGGGATGCCGGCGCGGTTGTAGTCCAGCAGCGAGTGCTGGGCGCCGTGGATGCGGCCGGTGGCGCCGCCGACGTGGGTCGACTTGCCGGTGTCCTCCTCCATGTGGGCGCGCTCGATCTCCACGCGGAAGGTCGTGCCGTCCTCCAGCTGCACGTCGAGGTAGCCGTTGAAGGCGATCGGCTCGTCGTACTGGGAGGTCTGGAAGTTCTTCGGCATGTCCGGATAGAAGTAGTTCTTCCGGGCGAAGCGGCACCACTCGGCGATCTCGCAGTTCAGCGCGAGACCGATCCTGATCGCGGACTCCACGCCGGTCGCGTTGACGACCGGGAGGGAGCCGGGCAGGCCGAGGCAGGTGGGGCAGGTCTGGGTGTTCGGGTCGGCGCCGAGCGCCGTGGAACAGCCGCAGAACATCTTGGTCCTGGTGCCGAGTTCGACATGGACCTCGAGGCCCATGACGGGGTCGTACGACGCCAGCGCGTCCTCGTACGACACCAGGTCGGTCATGGTGGTCACGGTGAAACTTCCCTCTCAGCCCAGCAGGACGTCGTCGTCGCCCAGCCGCTTCAGCTCGCGGACGAGGATGGCGAGGCCGGTGACGATGGCGGCGGCGGACACGGCGGCGTCGATCAGGCGCAGCGTGTCGTGTTCGAGGCGGGCCTTCTTGACCTGCTTCGCGACACTGATCGCGCCGAACGCGGTGGTGGCCATGGACAGGTACGTACCGGACTTCGACTTCTTGAAGCCCTTGGCCTTCGACAGTGCCTTGCTCACAGCGACGGAGCCTCCTCGAGAAGCGGGTGCCCCCACTTTTCCACGAAGGCGGCCTCGACGGCGGCGCCGACCTTGTAGAGGCGGTCGTCCTTCGTCGCCGGGGCGATGATCTGCAGGCCCACCGGGAGGTTGTCCTCCGGGGCGAGACCGCAGGGCAGCGACATGGCGGCGTTGCCGGCCAGGTTGACCGGGATGGTGCACAGGTCCGCGAGGTACATCGCCATCGGGTCGTCGGCGCGCTCGCCGATCGGGAAGGCGGTGGTGGGGGTCGTGGGCGACACGATCACGTCCACCTTCTCGAACGACTTCTCGAAGTCGCGGGTGATGAGCGTGCGGACCTTCTGGGCGGAGCCGTAGTACGCGTCGTAGTAGCCGCTCGACAGGGCGTACGTGCCGAGCATGATGCGGCGCTTGACCTCCGGGCCGAAGCCCTCCGCACGGGTGAGGGAGGTGACCTCCTCGGCGGAGTGCGTGCCGTCGTCGCCGGAGCGCAGGCCGTAACGCAGACCGTCGAAGCGGGCGAGGTTGCTGGAGCACTCGCTCGGCGCGATCAGGTAGTACGCGGCCAGCGCCAGGTCGAAGGACGGGCAGTCCAGCTCGACGATCTCGGCGCCCAGCTCCTTCAGGAGCGCGACGGACTCGTCGAAGCGCTGCAGGACACCGGCCTGGTAGCCCTCGCCGCGGAACTGCTTGACGACACCGACGCGCATGCCCGCCACGCTGCCGTTGCGGGCGGCCTCGACGACCGGCGGGACCGGGGCGTCGATGGAGGTGGAGTCCAGCGGGTCGTGGCCGGCGATCACCTCGTGCAGCAGGGCCGCGTCCAGGACCGTACGGGCGCAGGGGCCGCCCTGGTCGAGGGAGCTGGAGAACGCCACCATGCCGTACCGGGAGACCCCGCCGTACGTCGGCTTGACGCCGACCGTGCCGGTGACGGCGGCGGGCTGACGGATGGAACCGCCGGTGTCGGTGCCGATGGCCAGGGGCGCCTGGAAGGAGGCGAGCGCGGCGCTCGACCCACCGCCGGAACCACCGGGGATACGGGTGAGGTCCCAGGGGTTGCCGGTCGGCCCGAACGCGCTGTTCTCCGTCGACGACCCCATGGCGAACTCGTCCATGTTGGTCTTGCCGATGATGACGACGTCGGCGGCCTTGAGCTTCTTGGTGACGGTCGCGTCGTACGGCGGGATCCAGCCCTCGAGGATCTTGGAGCCGACGGTGGTCGGGATGCCCTCGGTGGTGAAGATGTCCTTCAGCGCGAGCGGCACACCGGCGAGCGGGCCGAGCTTCTCGCCGCGCTCCCGCTTCTCGTCGACGGCGCGGGCCTGCGCCAGCGCGCCCTCACGGTCGACGTGGAGGAAGGCGTGCACCTTCTCGTCGACGGCCTCGATCCGGGCGAGGTGGGCCTCGGTGACCTCGACGGCGGTCAGCTCGCCGGAGGCGATCTTGGCGGCGGTCTCGGCGGCGGTGAGCCGGATGATGCTGTTCTTGTCCGTCATGGCGGGCTACTCCTCCCCCAGGATCTGCGGCACCTTGAAACGCTGCTGCTCCTGGGCCGGGGCGCCGGACAGCGCCTGCTCGGGGGTGAGCGACGGACGGACCTCGTCCGGGCGCATGACATTGGTCAGCGGCAGCGGGTGGGAGGTCGGGGGTACGTCTTGGTCGGCGACCTCGCTGACGCGGGCGACCGCGCCGATGATGTCGTCGAGCTGGCCTGCGAAGTGGTCGAGCTCTTCGGGCTTCAGCTCCAGACGCGCCAGCCGGGCGAGGTGGGCGACCTCCTCGCGCGTGATGCCAGGCATGCAGCGATCCTCTGGGGTGAGTGTGTGTGCTTTGGCCCAATCCTATGGGGCGGGACACGGTCCCCGTGAAACGGTTTGCCGCCCGCCCGCCCCTCAGCTTCGGCGCCCTTCCCAGGTGTCGCTGCGCAGGAAGTGGTTGTCGTAGAGGTCCTGCACCTCCAGCAGGCTCTCCGGGGTGGCCTCGCCGAGGCGGATGCGCTGGAGGTGGCGGAAGTACTCGAAGCGTTCGACACCCGGTGTGATCACGATGAGGATGTCGGCGCAGGCGCCCGGAACGGCGGCGAAGGCGTGCGGCCTGCCCGGCGGGACGATGACCAGGTCGCCGCGCTCGGCGGTGACGATGTCGTCGCCGGAGAGGAGCTCGGCGGCCCCGTCGAGCAGGTAGAACATCTCGGCGGAGTTGTGGTGTAGGTGCGGGCGCGCACCGTCGGCCCCCTCCCCGAGGGTGACGCGCACGGTGGACAGCGCCCCTCCGCTGGCGCTGCTGTCGGCCAGCAGCTTGACGCCGACGGGGGCGCCACCGACCACCTCGGCCTCGGCATCACGGACGATCACGGACTCGTCGAACTTCGGGACGAACAGCGACATGGGCAACCCCCTGGTGTCGGTGACGGACGGGATCAGACGGCGAAGAGCAGAGCTGCGCTGATGAGAACAACGACCGCCGTGACGAAGTGGATCCCGTACGCGACCGCCTTCGAACCCCCGTGGCGCAGGACTATGACCATGTCGAAGAGCGGCACGAGCGCCACCGCGAGCATGAACCAGGCCTCGGCACGGGCACCGGCGAAGGCGAGCAGCGCCAGGCCCGCGACGCCGTAGGTGCCGTCCCGGAGGCCCTTGATGGTCAGGTAGGCGCCCGCGTCGCCGTCCGGCCGGGCGGGAACCCCGTAGCCGGCGGCGGCAGGACCGGGCTGGAACAGGAACCGGTACCCGAGGAACAGGCAGAACAGGTCGAGCACGACGGCCAGGGTGTAGGCGGTGACGGTCATGTCTTCTCTCCTCGCTAGCAGCGCTAGGGACAAGAGCGAAGCTAGCAGAGCGTCGACAGAAATGCTAGCGGTGCTAGAATTCCGGCATGTCGATTCAGACGCGCCGGGAGCGCGAACGAGCGGAACGCGAGCGGCTGATCGTGACGGCCGCGCGGGAACTGGCGGAGGCCGAGGGCTGGGACGCCGTCACCACCCGGCGGCTCGCCGCCGAGATCGACTACAGCCAGCCCGTCCTGTACAGCCACTTCAAGGGCAAGGACGCCATCATGGCGGCGGTCGCGGTAGAGGGTTGCGCCGAGCTTGCCGTCGAGTTGCGGACCGCGCGTACGGCGGCCGACGGCACGCGCGCGGCGCTGGCGGCGGTCGGCGAGGCGTACACCGCCTTCGCGCGGCGGCGGCCCGCGCTGTACGACGCGATCTTCACCCACCCCGTGGACCTGCCGTTCGCCACGCCCGAGGCGCCCGCGGCCCTGCAGGAGGCGTTCGGTGAACTGCTCCGGGCCGTCGAGCCCGTCGCGAGCGAGGGCGACGATCCGGGCCTGCTCACGGAGACCTACTGGGCCGGGCTGCACGGGCTGGTCACGCTGATGCGCAGCGGACGCCTGCCGGCCGAGGCCCATGAACGCCGGCTCGCCCTGTTGGTCGGGCACTTCGCGGCGGGGGCCGACTGATCACGCCCCTTGTCGGGTCAGCCGAGCCGCCCGGGGTCGTCCGCGGTGGCCGCGGGCAGCGCGGCCCTGGGGCGCTGCCACCCCCGCACTCCGCGGGCCCGCAGCCACGCCGTCGTCTCCTCCGCCGGCATGGCCGCCGCGACCAGCCACCCCTGCACCGCGTCGCAGCCCAGGTCGCGCAGCCGCTCCCATGTCTCGTCGTCCTCGACGCCCTCCGCGACAACGAGCAGGCCCAGCGAATGCGCGAGGTCCACCGTGCAGCGCACGATCTCGGCGTCCTCCGCGTCCACCGCGAGCCGCGCCACGAACGACCGGTCGATCTTCAGCTCGCTCACCGGCAGCCGCCGCAGATGCACGAGCGACGAGTAGCCCGTGCCGAAGTCGTCCAGCGACATCTTCACCCCGTGCCCGGCCAGCCCCGCCAGGGTGTCGGCGGCCCGCTGGGGGTCCTCCAGGAGGACGTGTTCCGTGATCTCCAGCTGGAGCGCGCCCGCCGGGACCCCGTGCCGGGCCAGCCGCGCCGCGACCGACCCCGCGAACCCCGGCGTGTGGACATCCCGTGGGGAGACGTTCACCGCGACCGGCACCGTGAGCCCCTGCGCCCGCCATCGCGCGACCTGCTCCAGCGCCGTCTCCAGCACGTACTCCGTCAGGTGCGGCATCAGCCCGGAGGACTCCGCGATGGCGATGAACTCGTCCGGCGGCACCTTCCCGCGCTCGGGATGCACCCACCGCACCAGCGCCTCCAGTCCGGCGACCTGCCCGTCGAACCGCACCTTCGGCTGGTAGTGCAACTGCACCTCGTGCGCGTCCAGCGCGCGCCGCAGATCCCCCAGAAGCCCCAGCCGGTCCGGTGTGTTCGAGTCCCGCTTGGACTCGTACACCTCCACCCCGGTGCGGTCCCGCTTCGCCTGGTACATCGCGACGTCCGCCCGCCGCAGCAGCCCCTCCGCGTCCAGCGCGTGGTCGGGGAAGACGGCGACCCCGGCGCTGGCCTCCAGGACGAGCGTGAGCCCGTCGAGGTCGAGCGGCGAGCTCAGCGCGGCGACCAGGTTGCGGGCCGCCCTCGACGCGGACGTCGTGGAGTCCGCGACCGGCAGTAACACCGCGAACTCGTCGCCCCCGAGCCGCGCTGCCTCCGCCCCGCGCGGCAGGGCCAGCCGCAGCCGCTCGGCTATCTGCAGCAGCAGGCGGTCGCCCGCGAGATGGCCGAGCGTGTCGTTCACGGACCGGAAGCGGTCGAGGTCGATCAGCATCAGGGCGGCCCGTGCCCCGATCCGCTCGGCGTCGTCGAGGGCCGTCCAGGTGCGCTCCAGCAGCCACTGGCGGTTGGGCAGCCCGGTGAGCCCGTCGCGCAGCTGCTCCTCCGCACGGGCCCGGGCTATCCACAGGGTGGAGTCCAGGGCGATCAGCGGAACGGCGAACAGCGGCAGCAGGACCGGCACCGCGACGGCCACGACGCAGACCAGCGGGGCGATGCCGAGCAGCGCGACGGCGACGAGTCCCTGGCGGAGCAGGGCGGTGCGGACGGCGGTGGGCAGCCCGCCGGTGCGCGGCGCGTGCAGGTACCACAGCAGCAGCCGGGTCACGGCGAGATACGCGGTGGCTGCGAGGACGACCTGGGGGGCGGTGTAGAGGGTCCAGGTCCCGGGGTCCGAGGGCGCCTCGACGGTCGGGACCTGCCCGAAGGCGGCCAGTACGAGGGCTGCGGCGCCGATGCCGAGGAGGTCGGCCGCGCCCTGCAGTATGCCCTGCCGCCAGCGGCCCGGCCGGGCGGCGCCGACCAGGACGACGACCGTGAGGCTGACCATCCCGGCGGGCACCCAGCCGAACAGCAGCAGGACGGCGAGGGTGAGGGCGGCGCCCGAGCCCGTGCCGCCCCACCAGCGGGAGCGGCCGAGCATGACCAGGTGGCCGACGATGATGCCGGTGAGCACGGCCAGGGACCAGCCGACGGCCCCGGACGGGAACAGCGCGTGGTGTTCGCCGAACGCGCGGTAGAAGCCGGCGCCGAGGAGGAACCCGGCGGCCGCGACGACCACCGCGGGCAGCGCGGGCCACGACATGTGCCGGTCGCCGTCCTGGCCGGGCAGCCCGGAGGGACGCCCGTCGGCGAGCGCGCCGGGGCCGGGTGGCAGGGCCGGCAGCGGGCTTGTGCCCGGGGCGCTCCCCGCCGGGGCTCCGGCGCCGGGGCCGGGGGTCGCCCCCCGCACGGCTCGTGGCACGGCGCGCGGGCCGCCCGTACCCGCGTGCCCGGACGGCCGCACGATCCGGCGCCCCGCCTGCCAGGCGCCGCACACCCGGCGCAGGCGCAGCCGTGAGTCCGGGGCGGCACTCTTGGTCGGTTCCATTCCCGTCCCTCTCACAGCCGGTGCCCTCGCCACGCGGCCCGATTGCCCGACGAACCGTCAACGGCACCGCGACTGAAAACCCACCACGCGTCCGGGCACGGCAGGCGCACAGCTCAACAGTAGGCCGCAGAAGGCTTTCACGGGCAGCGGTCGTGGACGGTTGCCCGAATGCGACCCGGCCACCCGTATGCATCTGGTATGCGCCGAACGGGTGACATTCAACCGCTACTCCCCGGTCGGAAGCGCGACTTCCGCGGCTGCTTCCGGCCCTCGTTCCAACAGGACGGCGAAACCGTCCTCATCCAGCACGGGGACCTTCAGCTGCATGGCCTTGTCGTACTTCGATCCGGGATTCTCGCCCATCACCACGAAGGACGTCTTCTTGGAGACAGAACCGGTCACTTTCGCGCCGCGGCTCTGCAGCGCCTCCTTGGCGCCGTCCCGCGTGTACTGCTCAAGCGTGCCGGTGACGACCACCGTGAGCCCCTCCAGCGGACGCGGCCCCTCGTCCTCGCCGGTGCGCTCCTCCTCCATACGGACGCCCGCGGCCTTCCACTTGCGGAGGATGTCGCGGTGCCAGTCCTCGGCGAACCACTGCTTGAGGGAGGCGGCGATGATGGGCCCGACCCCGTCGGTGGCCGCCAGCTCCTCCTCGCTCGCCTGGTCGATGCGGTCGATCGACCGGAACTCGCGGGCCAGCGCCTCGGCCGCCACCGGCCCGACGTGACGGATCGACAGGCCGGTGAGGATGCGGGCGAGCGGGCGCTGCTTGGCCGCCGCGATGTTCTCCAGCATCGCGAGCGCGTTCTTCTTGGGCTCGCCCTGCTGGTTGGCGAAGACCGTGGCGACCTTCTCCTCGCCGGTCTTCGGGTCGCGCTTGGGCAGGCCGCTGTCCTGGTCGAGGACGTACGCCTTGATGGGCAGCAGCTGTTCGACGGTGAGGTCGAACAGGTCGCCCTCGTCCTTCAACGGCGGCTCGGTCGGCTCCAAGGGCTGGGTGAGGGCGGCGGCGGCGACGTAGCCGAAGTGCTCGATGTCCAGCGCCTTGCGGCCCGCCAGGTAGAAAAGACGCTCGCGCAACTGAGCGGGGCAGGAACGCGCGTTCGGGCAGCGTAGATCGACGTCGCCCTCCTTCATGGGCCGCAGCGGGGTGCCGCACTCGGGGCACTCGGACGGCATCACGAACTCCCGCTCGGTGCCGTCGCGCAGGTCGACGACCGGACCGAGGATCTCCGGGATGACGTCACCGGCCTTGCGCAGCACCACCGTGTCCCCGATGAGCACGCCCTTGGCCTTGACCACGTCCTGGTTGTGCAGGGTGGCGAACTCGACCTCCGAGCCGGCCACCGTGACCGGCTCGACCTGGGCGTACGGCGTGACCCGGCCCGTGCGGCCCACACCCACGCGGATGTTGATGAGCTTGGTGTTGACCTCCTCGGGCGCGTACTTGTACGCGATCGCCCAGCGCGGGGCGCGGGAGGTGGAGCCCAGGCGGCCCTGGAGCGGGATCTCGTCGAGCTTGACGACGACCCCGTCGATCTCGTGCTCCACGGAGTGGCGGTTCTCCCCGAAGTAGGCGATGAACTCCCGCACGCCGTCGAGGTCGTCGACCACCTTGTTGTGCCGGGCGGTGGGCAGCCCCCAGGACTTCAGCAGGTCGTACGCCTGGGAGAGGCGGGTGAGGCCGTCCTTGAAGCCCTTCAGGGCGCCGATGCCGTGAACCACCATGTGCAGCGGGCGGGTGGCCGTGACGCGCGGGTCCTTCTGGCGCAGGGAACCCGCCGCGGCGTTGCGCGGGTTGGCGAAGGGCTTGTCGCCGCCCGCCACCAGGCGGGCGTTGAGCTCCTCGAACTTCTCCATCGGGAAGTAGACCTCGCCGCGGATCTCCACGAGGTCGGGGACGTGGTCGCCGTTGAGGCGGTCCGGGATCTCCGCGATCGTACGGACGTTCGGAGTGATGTCCTCGCCGGTGCGGCCGTCGCCGCGGGTCGCGGCGCGCGTGAGGCGGCCGTGCTCGTACGTCAGATTGACCGCGAGGCCGTCGACCTTCAGTTCGCACAGGAAGTGGTACGCGGAGGTGCCGACCTCCTTGGCGACGCGGTCGGCCCAGGCGGCGAGCTCCTCGTCGTCGAACGCGTTGTCCAGGGAGAGCATGCGCTCGCGGTGCTGGACGGCCGTGAACTCCGTCTCGTACGCCCCCGCGACCTTCTGGGTGGGCGAGTCGGGGGTGCGCAGCTCCGGGTACTGCTCCTCGAGGGCTTCGAGCGAGCGCAGGAGCTGGTCGAACTCCGCGTCGCTGATGACGGGAGCGTCCTTCACGTAGTACCGGAAGCGGTGCTCCTCGATCTGCTCGGCGAGCTGCGCGTGCTGCTCCCGGGCCTCCGCGGGCACCGTCGTCTCCGCTTGCTTGTCGCCGGCCACCGTGTTGTCCTCCCGTTACTCTGGGTTGTCCGCGAGGGATCTCGCCGCCCGGACGCAGTGCGCGAGCGCCATGCGCGCGTACTCCGGGGAGGCGCCCGCCAGCCCGCACGTCGGCGTGACCGTCACCGCGTCCGCGAGAAGCCCCGGATTCAGCCCCAGCCTGCGCCACAGCGTCCTGACACCCATGACGCTACCGGCAGGGTCTGACAATGGGCCGTCCGTGGACGGCACGACGCCGGCGAACAGCCGGGTACCCCCTTCCACCGCCTCCCCGATCGCCTCGTCGTCACGATCGGTGAGCAGCGAGAAGTCGAAGGAGACCCCATCTGCGCCGGCCCTGCGCAGAAGAGCGAACGGGACGTCCGGGGCACAGGAGTGGACGACGACCGGGCCGTCCGTGTGCACGCCGATCACGTCGCGCAGCGTGGCCTCGACGATCTGCCGGTCCACGGCCCGGTGGGTGCGGTAGCCGCTCGCGGTCTTCACCTGGCCGCGCAGTACGGCGGTGAGGGACGGCTCGTCGAGCTGGAGGACGAGCCGGGCGCCGGGGACGCGGCGCCGCACCTCGTCGAGATGGAGGCGAAGGCCCTCGGCGAGCGAGCCCGCGAGGTCCCGGCAGGCGCCGGGGTCGGACAGTGCCGCCTCGCCGCTCTTCAGCTCCAGCGCGGCGGCGAGCGTCCAGGGGCCCACCGCCTGCACCTTCAGCGGCCCCTCATAGGCCTGGGTGAACTCCTCCAGCGCGTCGAGGTCCTCGCCGAGCCAGGAGCGCGCCCGCCGGGTGTCCCGCCCCGGCCGGTCCCCGAACCGCCAGCCGCTGGGCTCCACGCGCGCGTACAGATCGACGAGCATCCCGGCGGTCCGCCCGATCATGTCCGCGCCGGGCCCCCGCGCGGGCAGCTCGGCCAGAAACGGAAAGTCCTCGAAGCTCCCGGTGACGGTCTTGGCCGCCTCCCGGGCGTCCCCACCGGGCATGGACCCCACACCGGTGGCGGCACCGAAGGTGAACTGGCTGTTTTCACTCACCCCGGCAGCCTACGGAACCCTCGGGGGCCGGGTTCAACGCCGGTGTCCCCCATGCCGCTCCAGAAGGGCGAGCAGCCCTTCGGGATCGGCGACCTGGAGACTGTTGCGGAAGCGCCCCCGCTCCCAGGCGGTGTCGGTACGGCCGTGGTGGCTGCCGCTCCCGATGAATTCGCCCTCGGCGTCCGGCAGGGCGACGGTCCCGCTGCCGCGGCAGCGGTAGATGTCGTCCAGGAAGTCACCGGTCGTCGTGAGAGCCCGCAGCTCCGCGAGGTCGTCCGAGTCGAAGACCGCGCCGAGAGGGGACGCTCGGCGAGCGGTCCGCCGTCGTCCCCGCCCGCCACCGCGGCCGCGGTCCGCCCCCGGACCCCGTCCAGCCATGCGCGGATCTCGTCACCACTCGCCGCGTCGTGCACCCACGGCGCGCTCACCGCCCCGGCCGCACCGTCAGGTCGTTGACCTCCGCGTCCCGCGGCAGGTCCAGGCACATCAGGACCGTCGTCGCCACCGACTCGGGGTCGATCCACCGGGACGGGTCGTACTGCTTGCCCTCCTGCTGGTGGACCTTGGCCTGCATCGGGCTCGCCGTGCGGCCGGGGTAGACCGAGGTGACCCGGACGCCGTTGGTGTGCTCCTCCTCGCGCAGGGAGTCCGCGAGGGCCTTCAGGCCGTGCTTGGAGGCCGCGTACGCCGACCACTCCGCATGGGCGTTCAGACCCGCGCCCGAGTTCACGAAGACCACGTGGCCGCGTGCCGCGCGCAGCTGGGGCAGGAAGAGGCGGGTCAGCTCGGCCGGCGCGATCAGGTTGACGTTCAGCTGGTGGTGCCAGGACTTCGGGGTCAGCTCGCCCACCCGGCCCAGGTCGACCACGCCCGCGACGTGCAGCAGGGAGTCCACCCGGTCCGGCAGGCTCTGGTGCGAGAACGCCCAGGACAGCCTGTCCGGGTCCACGAGGTCGCCCACCAGGGTCTTCACCCCGGGGAACTCGGCCGCCAGCTCCTTCGCGCGCCCCGCGTCGCGCGCGTGCAGCACGAGGTCGTCCCCGCGCGCGTGCAGGCGGCGGGCCACGGCCGCGCCGATACCTGAGCCGGCACCGGTGATCACATGAGTAGCCATGCCCGCCATGCTCGCATCACCGCGTCACCGGATCCCCAGCGACTCCTCCAGGTACGCCAGCGCCCCCACCGGCTCCTCGGCGAAGAACACCAGGTCCGCGAGGGGCCTGGGCAGGAAGCCCTCCTCCTCCATACGCCGGAACTGCTCCTTCAGGCCGTCGTAGAAGCCCGCGGTGTTCAGCAGGACGACCGGCTTGTCGGTGTGCCCATGCTTCTTCAGCTCCAGGATCTCGGTGGCCTCGTCCAGGGTTCCCATGCCGCCCACCATGATCACGACCGCGTCGGCCTTCTCCAGGAGCAGCCTCTTGCGCTCGGCGAGGTCCCGCGCGACCACCATCCCGTCGACGCCCACCCTCACCTTGTGCGAGAGGAACTCGACGGAGACGCCCACCAGCTGCCCGCCGGCCTCGTGGACCCCGTCCGCGACCACCTTCATCAGCCCCACGTCGGAGCCGCCCCACACCAGGGTGTGCCCGCCCTTGCCGAGCAGTTCGGCGAACTCACGGGCGGGCCGCGTGTAGGTCTCGGAGAGGTCGGCGGCGGAGAGGAAGACGCAGATGTTCATGCCGATCACCGTACGCGGGAAGAACCGGGTCCCCGCGAGCGCTTTTCAAGTATGGCCGAAGGACACACCATCACCATCGAGCAGGGCGACCGGCACGTGCGCGTGGTGCACGGCGGTCAGATCCTGGCGGACAGCGACCGCCCCCTGGTGCTGCGCGAGACCGGCTGTCCCGTGCGGTACTACATCCCCGTCGAGGACGTCCGCACGGACCTCCTCACCCCCTCCGACACCCATACGGTCTGCCCCTTCAAGGGCACGGCGTCGTACTGGTCCCTGCCGAATGCGCCGGACCTCGTCTGGGCGTATCCGGACCCCAAACCGGACGTCGCCCGGATCAAGGACCACCTCTGCTTCTACGAAGTCGAGGTGTCTTGACCGATTGTCGCCGTGGTCTGCGGCAGTCTCACAGGTATGGACAAGCAGACCATCTCGCGCGACGGCACCCCCATCGCCTACGAACGCACCGGTAAGGGCCCGGCGGTCGTCCTCGTGAGCGGCGCGATGTCCACGGGCGCCACGGTGGCGCCCCTGGCCGCGCGCCTCTCGGACCGCTTCAGCGTCATCGTGTACGACCGCCGGGGCCGCGGTGCGAGTGGCGACACGGCGCCGTACGCGGTCGACCGCGAGGTCGAGGACCTGGCGGCGCTCTTCGAGGCCGCGGGCGGCGAGGCATCGCTCTACGGCGTCTCGTCGGGTGGCGCGCTCGCTCTGCGGGCGGCGGCGAGCGGGCTGCCGGTCCGTCAGGTCGCCGTGTACGAGGTGCCCTTCGCCGACTACGGGGAAGGCGGCGCCGAGGAGCGAGCGGAGTACACCCGGAATCTGACCGAGGCGCTCGCGGCCGGGCGGCGCGGGGACGCGGTGGAGCTGTTCCTCAGGCTCACCGGCCTGGCCGAGGCGGTGATCGCGACCGCCCGCCAGTCCCCCATGTGGACGGACATGGAGGCGATCGCGCACACGCTCGCCTACGACGACGCCGTGATGGGCGACGGCCTGGTGCCCCGGGAGCGGCTGGCCTCGATCACGGTCCCGGTCCTGGCCGTCGCGGGCGACGCGAGCCCTCCGTGGCTGCGCAGGGCGGCCGAGGCGATCGCCCGGGCGGCGCCCCACGGCACGCACCGCACGCTGGAGGGTCAGACCCACAGGGTGGATCCCGAGGTGCTGGCGCCGGTGCTGGCGGAGTTCTTCGACCGGTAGTGGCCGGTGTGCGCCGTGGGTTACGCGACCGCGGTGGTCACCCGCGTCGTCGACGCGATCGTCGCCGAGCCCACCACGCGTGTGCCGTCGTACAGGACGATCGCCTGGCCGGGGGCCACGCCGCGGACCGGCTCGGTGAAGCGGACCCTCAGTTCGCCGTCGACCAGTTCCGCGGTGACCTCCGTCTCGCCGCCGTGGGCGCGGAGCTGGGCCGTGTAGGTGCCGGGGCCGTCCGGGGCCGTTCCGCACCAGCGGGGCTTGACGGCGGTCAGGGCCGAGACGTCCAGGGCGGAGGCGGGGCCGACGGTCACCGTGTTCGTGACCGGGGAGATGTCGAGGACGTAGCGCGGCTTGCCGTCCGGGGCAGGGGTGCCGATCCTGAGGCCCTTGCGCTGGCCGATCGTGAAGCCGTACGCGCCGTCGTGCGTGCCGATCTTGGCGCCGGACTCGTCGACGATGTCGCCCTCCGCCCTGCCCAGCCGGCGGGCCAGGAAGCCCTGGGTGTCGCCGTCGGCGATGAAGCAGATGTCGTGCGAGTCCGGCTTCTTGGCGACCGCGAGGCCGCGGCGCTCGGCCTCCGCGCGGATCTCGTCCTTGGTGGTGACCGTGTCGCCGAGCGGGAACATGGCGTGCGCGAGCTGCTTGTCGTCGAGCACGCCGAGGACGTACGACTGGTCCTTCGCCATGTCGGAGGCGCGGTGCAGCTCGCGGGTGCCGTCCGGCAGGGTCACGATCTTCGCGTAGTGGCCGGTGCAGACCGCGTCGAAGCCCAGCGCCAGCGCCTTGTCGAGCAGGGCCGCGAACTTGATCTTCTCGTTGCAGCGCAGGCACGGGTTCGGGGTGCGTCCGGCCTCGTACTCGGCGACGAAGTCCTCGACGACGTCCTCGCGGAACCTCTCGGCGAGGTCCCAGACGTAGAACGGGATGCCGATGACGTCCGCGGCGCGGCGGGCGTCGCGCGAGTCCTCGATGGTGCAACAGCCGCGCGCGCCCGTGCGGAACGACTGCGGGTTCGCGGACAGCGCGAGGTGGACGCCGGTCACATCATGGCCCGCCTCGGCGGCGCGGGCGGCGGCGACGGCGGAGTCGACCCCGCCGGACATGGCGGCGAGGACGCGGAGGGGGCGCTGCGGGGTGTCAGTCATAGCCCTTCAAGGGTACGGGGCCGCGGGAACCGGTGCCGGGGAGTATCCACGCGCGGCTGACGGCGGCGGTCTGCGGGCGGTACGGGATAGCCGTCGACCGCGAGCACATCATCGGGCACGCCCAGGTGCCGGGCACGGACCACACGGATCCGGGCCCGCGCTGGGACTGGGAGCGGTACATGGGGCTGGTGCGGCTGGAGCGGACGGCACCGGCCCGGTAGGGCTCGGAAGGATCCGGGTCAGGTCAGTCCCGCCGTGCGCGCACGTTCCACCGCGGGGCCGATCGCCTTGGCGACCGCCGCCACGTCGGCCTCCGTGGACGTGTGGCCGAACGAGAAGCGCAGGGTGCCGCGGGCGAGGTCCGGGTCCGCGCCGGTGGCGAGCAGGACATGGCTCGGCTGGGCCACCCCCGCCGTGCAGGCGGAGCCCGTGGAGCACTCGATGCCCTGTGCGTCCAGCAGCAGGAGCAGGGAGTCGCCCTCACAGCCGGGGAACGTGAAGTGGGCGTTGGCCGGGAGCCGGTCCACCGGGTCGCCGCCCAGGATCGCGTCGGGGACCGCCTTGCGGACCTCCTCGATCAGCTCGTCGCGCAGGGCGCCGATCTCGCGGGCGAACCACTCGCGGTGCTCGGCGGCCAGCCGTCCGGCGACGGCGAAGGCGGCGATGGCGGGGACGTCCAGGGTGCCGGAGCGCACATGGCGCTCCTGGCCGCCGCCGTGCAGCACCGGGACGGGGCTGTACTGGCGGCCGAGGACCAGGGCGCCGATGCCGTACGGGCCACCGATCTTGTGGCCGGAAACCGTCATCGCGGCGAGGCCCGAGGCCTCGAAGTCGACGGGGACCTGACCGAAGGCCTGGACGGCGTCCGCATGCAGCGGGACGTCGAACTCGCGGGCGGTCTCGGCCAGTTCGCGGACCGGCATGACGGTGCCGATCTCGTTGTTGGCCCACATGACGGTGGCGAGGGCGACGTCGTCGGGGTCGCGGGCGATGGCCTCACGCAGGGCCTCGGGGTGGACGCGGCCGTAGGAGTCGACGGGCAGGTACTCGACGGTGGCGCCCTCTTGTTCGCCGAGCCAGTGGACGGCGTCCAGGACGGCGTGGTGTTCCACGGGGCTGGCGAGGACCCGGGTGCGGGCCGGGTCGGCGGCGCGGCGGGCCCAGAACAGGCCCTTCACGGCGAGGTTGTCGGCCTCGGTGCCGCCGGAGGTGAAGACCACCTCGCTGGGGCGGGCGCCGAGGGCCTCGGCGAGGGTTTCGCGGGCCTCTTCGACGGTTCGCCTGGCGCGGCGGCCCGATGCGTGCAGCGAGGAGGCGTTGCCGGTGATGCCGAGGTGCGCGGTCAGGGCCTCTGCCGCCTCGGGAAGCATCGGGGTGGTCGCGGCGTGGTCGAGGTATGCCATGGTGACGCCAATTCTAGGCCCCGCCCGTTGCGCCGCCGGTGCGGCCGGGCTTCGGCGCAGCCGCGCCCGAAGTCGTGGTGGCGGCGGTCAGAAGCTCCAGGACACCGTGTGGTCCAGCTGCATGAACGTCACCAGGAGCACCAGGTCCGCCACGCCCAGGCCGAGGCCGAGCAGGGCGCGGCCCCGGCGGCTCGTGCCGCGCCACAGGGCCACCGCGGCCAGGACGATGGCGATCGGGCCCAGCACGACGTTCAGGACGAGCAGGCCGAGCAGCCCGAGGACGAAGGACGCCACGGCCATGCCGTTCGCGTCGCGCATCCCGGTACGTCCGGCCGGAGCGGCGGTGTCCTGGCCGCGGGCGGCGGTGTCCTTCGTTCGTACGGCGGTGAGATGCATGGCGGTCAGCTCCCGAGTGTCGAGGACGTACGGCGGTTTCAGTGGGCCGACGGGTGGCGACGGCGCCCGTGCCGCTCGCGGACCGCGAAGACCACGAGCCATACGGCGATGACGGCCGCGGCGACGAGGGTGAAGGAGAGCGGGGCCTGGGCGACGGTGCCCAGGACGGTGCCCAGCAGCAGAAGCGCGGCGACGAGGAACAGCATGGGACGAGATCCCCCTCCGGGATGCCTCTCGTGAATGTTCGGTGAACGCTTGTAGTTACAGTTGTTCACTGACTCCCCAGTCTAGCGCCTTCCATGGCTTTCCAATTCCAGAGAACAGTTGTTAACTGCATGGCATGAGTCACACCCTCGGCATCCGGCAGGCCCAGAAACAGAAGACCCGCCAGGCGCTGCTGGACGCGGCGCTCGGTCTGCTGGAGGAGCAGAGCCTGAGCAGCCTGGGTCTGCGCGAGGTCACCCGCGCGGTCGGTGTCGCCCCGACCGCCTTCTACCGGCATTTCCGGTCGACCGCCGACCTCGGCGTGGAGCTGGTCGAGGAGGCCCTCGGCAGCCTCCACCCGATGATCGAGTCCACGGTCTCCGCGACCGGCGACAGCGACGAACGCATCGAGCGCGCCGTCGGCCTGATCGCCCGTCATGTGGACGCGTACCCCGCACACGTACGGTTCATCGCCCGCGAACGGCACGGCGGCGTCCAGCCCGTGCGGGAGGCGATACGCCGGCAACTCGCCCGGTTCGCCGAGGAAGTGAAGGTGGCGCTGGCCGAGCACCCGGAGTCCGCGGGGTGGAGCGACGAGGACCTGCTGATGCTGGCCGGTCTGTACGTCGACCAGATGCTGGTGACGGCCTCCCAGTTCCTGGAGGCCTTGGAGGGCGGCGCCGGGGACCGGGAACGGGTGGCCCGGCTCGCGACACAGCGGATGCGGCTGATCAGCATCGGCCGCCACCACTGGAAGGGGTGACCGCCGCGAGGCGATCGCCCGCGACGACCGTGGGCGGCGCGCCCGTCCCCCGAGCGCCCCGCCCACGTACCGGCCCGTCCGCCCCCGACGTCCCCGGGGGCGGGCCGGAGATCAGCCCGGCGCCTGCCGCCCCTGCCCGGCCGGCTGCCCACCGGGGCCGCCACAGCCGCCCCGGCCGCCGCCGGGCCCGCCGCCCGGGCCGCCGGACGGCATCCCCGACGTACCCGACGGCTTCCCGCCCGTCGCGCCGCCCGTGGGGGCACCGGAGGGGGCTCCCGACGGCCGGGCGGACGGGTTGCCGGAAGGGGCACCGGACGGCGTCCCCGAGGGCGCCGGGCAACTGGTGCTCCGGCCGGAGTTGCCGTTGCCCGCCGATGACGAGTCGCCCGAACCGCAGGCCGTCAGGACCACGGGCGAGAGCGCCGGCAGGGCCACCGCGGGGACGAGACGCGCACGCTTCATGAGAAACAACTCCAAGGAAGATGAGGGAGTTTCCGGGCGGGCACTCAGTCAACGCCGCTTGGGACTTGCCTCGGACCGCCCTGCGCCGCGCCTGTGCGGCAGGCAAAGCCGCCCCCAAATCGCCGTCCTGACCTGCGCGTTCGCCCCATCGCTCAAACCCCGCGCCGGTACAGTTCCGTGACGGAGGCCGCCGCCCGCGCCAGTTCCTCGCGGGCCTCGGGGGGTGCCAGGACCTCCAACCGGTCGGCGAACACCAGCAGTTGGCGCACCTCGCGGACGAACCCGTACGACAGCCGTGCGCTCACCCAGGGGCTCTCACCGTCGTCCTCCGGCAGGGCGACAAGCGCGGACGCGGTCAGCCGCTGGAACATGTCGAGGAAGTCGCGGCGCACCCGGACGGTCACCTCGTAGCCGCCCGGCCGCTCCTCGACCTGTCGCCGCAGCACCTCCCAGACGTCGGCGAGTTCGACTCCGGGGCGGCGCCGCACCGGGTCCGGCAGCAGGGTCGCCGAGCGCACCCGGTCCGCGCGGAACAGCCGGGGGCTGCCGCGGCGGTCGGCGACCAGGTACCAGACGCCCGCCTTCGAGACGAGTCCGTACGGGTCCACGGTGTACGTGCGCGGGGTGGTGGCCCCGCTGTGCCGGTAGCGCAGCCTGAGGCGACGGTCGGCGAACACGGCGTCCTGGAGGGTGCCGAGGTCGACGGCGGGCTGCGGGCCGCCCTTCCAACGCGTGGCGTCCACCAGGATGCGGCGGCTGGTGGCCTCGGCGGCCGGGCGGTGCGGCGCGGGCAGCGCCGCCATCACCTTGCGCAGCGCGGAGCCGAGGGCGGCGTCCAGGCCGAGCGCGGCGTGCGCGCCCTGGGCGGCCAGGATGAACAGGGCGCGGGACTCGTCGGCGGTCAGGCCCGTGACGTCCGTACGGAAACCGGCGAGCAGTTCGATGCCGCCGTGCCGGCCGCGCTCCGCGTACACGGGGACGCCCGAGGCCGCGAGGGCCTCGATGTCGCGGTAGATGGTGCGCACCGAGACCTCCAGCCGCTCGGCGAGTTCGGGGGCGGGGATGCGGCCGCGGGTCTGGAGCAGCAGGAGGATCGACAGCAGGCGGTCGGACTTCACGCCCACAGGATCGCGAGCGCGGAAAGGCCCGCGCAAACGTTGACGGGAACTGTCACGTGACACCCTTCCGCCCCACCAGGGGCTCCCGCCCCGAGAACGCGACCGGGTACGGCGCCCCTGGTCCCCCTTGCGGGGCTCCGCCCCTGCACCCGGACACGGCGCCGACCCCGGCCCCGGCGAGCTGCCGCCCGCTCCGGTCACGGGGTCCGCCCGCTGCCCCCGGCCACCCGGCAGCACGCCCGCCCAGGGCGCGCGGGTCAGGCCAGCCTGGCCCGCGCCAGTTGGCGGGACTGGGCGACCAGGCGGTCGTTGCTGTCCCAGACCTCCGCGTCCTCCTCCAGGAAGCCGCCGGCGAGGTTGCGTGTGGTGATCGATACGCGCAGTGGGCCGGGAGCCGGGCGGGAGCGTACGTGTACGGTCAGCTCGATCGTGGGTACCCAGCCGGAGATTCCCAGCTCGAAGGCGGTGGGCGGCAGTGCGTCCACCGCGAGCAGCAGGGAGAGGGGGTCGGCGTCCCGGCCGTCGGCGAGGCCGAACCAGGCCCGCATCTCGCCCTTCCCGGACGGCGCGCCGAGCGCCCAGCCCAGGGTCGCGGGGTCCAGCTTGAGCATCAGCCGGTCGGTGATGGCCGAGCTGCCGGGGATCGGCGCCGGAGCGTCCTGCGGGCCGAAGCACTGGTCCAGGGGCGGTATCGCGGGCGGCTGCGCGCTGGTACGGACGTCGTCGGGGAGGGAGTCCAGGTCGCCGTACGCGGCGAGGACACGGATGCGCTCCACCTCGTGGCCCTCGTCGTCGTACTGGAAGAGGGACGCCTGGCCGGTGGAGAGGGTGCGGCCGGTGCGTACCAGGTCCGTGCGCACGACGGCAGGGCCCGGCCGGGACGCGGTCAGGTAGTGCGCCGAGATCGTGAACGGGTCCTGGTGCGGCAGGGCGTCCGCCAGGGCGCGGCCCAGGACGGCCAGCAGGTAGCCGCCGTTGACGGCGTTGATGATCGTCCAGCTGGCGGAGAGGTCGATGTCGTAGACGCCGGGTTCCCGTCGGGTGACCGCGGTGTCGCGGTCGAACTCACTGTTGCCGATCGTGGCCTGCGCGGCCGGTGCGGTAGCTGCTTCTGGCATGCCAGAACGGTACAACAGGAGATTACTAAGCAGTAGCTTTGGAGGCGTCGAGTGGGTGACGCCCCGCCGAAACTCCGCGCGATTCCAGGCATCCACAGGTGAGGTTTTGGCAATTTCTCGGTAAGTGTCCGCACTCGTCCGTGACCGAAGGGCCGCCGGCTCCCTCTCAGAAGACGTACAGCCCGTTCCGCCCGTTCACAGGAAGAGCCGCATAGCCGATGAGCCTGACCGGGACGCCGTTCCTCATCACGTCGATCGTCCTCTTGGCGATCGCCCTCGTCCTGCCTCTGTTCCTGTGGTCACGACTGCGGGGCCCGATGGTGGCGCGCCAGGCCGTCCGGGTGCTCATGCTGGTGTTCGCCCAGGCGACGGCCGTCACCCTCGTCTTCGTCCTGGTGAACAACGCCAACGGCCTCTACGACAACTGGTCCGACCTGTTCGGCACGGGCAACCATGTGCAGCAGGCCGCCGACCTCGGCAAGGACGGCACCGGCGGCATCCAGATCAAGGCCCTGCCCAAGGTCAAACAGACGTTCACGCCGGCCGACGGCCCGGGCATGCGCGCGGCCGGCGGGGTGGAGGTCACCCAGCTCAAGGGCCGGGTCTCGGGCGTCGAGGCCGAGGTCTACGTGTGGCTGCCGCCGCAGTACAACGACCCCGCCTACAAGGACAAGAAGTTCCCCGTCGTGGAGCTGCTGTCCGGCTACCCGGGCTCGGCCAAGGCCTGGTTCGGCTCTCTGCAGGTGCACGAGCAGCTGCTGCCGCTGATGAAGAGCGGGCAGGTGGAGCCGTTCATCCTGGTGTCACCGCGCACCAACCTCATCGCCAAGGTCGACACCGGCTGCGCGAACGTCCCGGGCGCCGTGAACGCCGACACCTGGCTCAGCATCGACGTCCCCAAGATGATCATGGACAACTTCCGTGCCCAGTCCGCGCCGGACGGCTGGGCGGCCGCCGGGTACTCCGCGGGGGCGCACTGCGCCGCGAAGCTCGTGGTCGCGCACCCCGACCGCTACCGGGCCGCGATCAGCCTGTCCGGCTACAACGACCCGATCGGCGAGCGCAACTCGCTGGCCGCGCGGAACATCCAGCTGCGCCGGGCGAACAACCCGTACTTCATCCTGAAGGGCTACCGCACCCCGCCCCGGATCTCGCTCTACCTGTCCGGCGAGAGTGGCGACGGCTACCAGGCGGCCGCCGCGCTGCAGGCCATCGCGAAACCGCCGACACTGGTGCGCGCGGTGCTGATCCCGCGCAGCGCCGGCGGGCACAGCATGGCCCTGTGGCGGCCGCAGATCCCGACGGTGTTCACCTGGCTGAGCCAGCAGATGACCGGCCAGGCCACGGGGAATCTTCCTCAGCCACATTGGACCGCCGGTTCCAGGCGCGCGGAGCTCGCCAGTGGTACTTCATCGCCATCAGGCGTAGTACGAAAGCGGTGACGACCGCGAGCCCCGAGGTGAGCGGGGTCAGGGCGTCGAGACGTATGCAGAGCGCGACCATGGTGGCCCCGACGATCGCCGGAACCGCGTAGAGGTCGCGGTCCCAGCGCAGCAGCGAGGGCACCTCGTTGGCGAGGACGTCACGCAGGACACCGCCGCCCACGGCCGTCGCCAGGCCGAGGGCGGCGGACGCGGTCAGGCCGAGTCCATGGTCGTACGCCTTCGTCGTGCCCGCGACGCAGAACAGACCGAGGCCGGCCGCGTCGAAGACGTTGACCGCGACCTGGATGCGCTCCACCTGCGGATGGAGGAAGACCACCAGGAGAGCGGCGAGCAGCGGGGTCAGGAAGTACCCCAGATCCGTGAACGCGGCCGGCGGCACGGCGCCGATGACCACGTCCCGGAACAGCCCTCCGCCCAGCGCCGTGACCTCGGCGAGCACGGCGATGCCGAACACGTCGAAGTTCTTGCGGACGGCCAGCAGGGCGCCGGAGATCGCGAAGACGAAGATGCCGACGAGATCCAGCGTGTGCTGGACGGAGGGGCTGAACAATTGCTGGAGCACCCTTACATTCTCACTCATCCAAGGGGGTGCACCTTACAAAGCAAGGCAAACTCCGGATTGCACCGAGGTTACAGCGTCGGCTTGCCCGTGGTGAAGATCCACTTCTGGAACAGGTCGTCGAGCCGCTGCCCCGAGACCTTCTCCGCGAGTCGGATGAAGTCGGCGGTGTTGGCGTTGCCGTAGCGGTGCAGCGCGGTCCAGGCGGGCAGCAGCCTGAAGAACGCCGTGTCGCCGATGCGCTCGCGCAGCGCCTGGAGCGTCATCGCGCCGCGCTGGTAGACCGCGGAGGCGAACATGGTGTCGCGCTGCGGGTCGGCCACCTCGATCTGCCAGAAGGGGTTGTCGGCGGGGCGGGCGTCGTACGCCGCGACGAAGGAGTCGTGCGCCGAGCGGGTGCCCTTGTGCTCCGCCCACAGCCACTGGGCGTAGGTGGCGAAGCCCTCGTTGAGCCAGATGTCCTTCCAGCGCTCCACCGAGACCGAGTCGCCGAACCACTGGTGGGCCAGCTCGTGCACGATCGTCGTCTCGTTGCGGACGGCCGAGTACGCGGGCTTCGACTGCACCTCCAGGGAGAAGCCGGCCTCGGGCATGTCGTCGACGATGGCGCCGGTCTCCTCGAAGGGGTACGGGCCGAAGACCTTCGACCAGTAGTCGGTGGCCTCGGCGGTGACGGCGTACACGTCGACGCTGTTGCTGTTCTTCAGGACGGGGTCGATGGCGACGTAGATCGGGATCCCGGACGGCGTCTTGCCGGTCCGCACGTCGAACTTCCCGATGGTCGCCGTCGCCAGGTAGGTGGCCATCGGCTTCGACTCCCGCCAGTGGGTGACGGTCTGGTCGCCCTTGTCGTACGTCGACACGAGCCGTCCGTTGGACACCGCGGTCAGGCCCTTGGGCGCCTTGATGCGGATGTCGTAGGTGGCCTTGTCGGAGGGGTGGTCGCTGGACGGGAACCAGGTGGAGGCGGCGTTGGGCTCGCAGGCGACGAAGACGCCGTCGGCGGTCTTCATCCATCCGTACTTCGAGCCGAACACGATCGGGCCGCCGAGGGGCTGCGGGATGCCGCCGTAGGTGACGGCGACCGTGAAGTCCCGGCCCTTGGGCAGGACGCCGCGCGGGGTGATGCGGATCTCGTCGCCCTGACGCGTGAACTGCGCACGTCTGCCGTTCACCTCGACCTTCGTGACCTGAAGCTGCTGCAGGTCCAGGTCGAAGGAGGTGAGGCTCTGGGTGGCCCGGGCCGTGATCGTCGTACGGCCGTCGAGCCGGCCGGTGTCCGGGGCGTACGCCACGTCGAGGGCGTAGTGGCGGGCGTCGAAGCCGCCGTTGCCGAGCTGCGGGAAGTAGGAGTCGCCGACGCCGGCGGAGCCGGGGGCCGGGGCGGAGGACGCCGCGACGGCGAGGAAGGAGGCCGCCGCGGTGGCCAGGACCCCTAAGCGCGTCGAACGTGCCGAACGGGAGAGTGCCATGGAGTCATCCCTTCGAGCGTGCGCCGATCAGTCGATCGGGCGGTCACGCCGGACTCTGCACTCTCCCGTTCGGTCATGTGCATGACTTTGCCAAGTTGTCATGCGTTACTTGTCGGTTGACTCCTGACGGTCGGCTGCCGCCGGCTTGCCGGGAGCGGACGCCTCGTCGGCGGGCTCGCCCGAGGACTCCTCCTCGGCGGGCTGCTCCGACGACTCCCCACCTGCGGGCTGCTCCGACGACTCCCCACCTGCGGGCTGCTCCGACGACTCCCCACCTGCGGGCTGCTCCGACGACTCCCCACCGGCGGGCTGCTCCGACGACTCCTCGCCCGCGGGCTCGGAAGCTTCCTCCGCAGAGAGCTCCTCCGAGTTCCCGGATGCCTCGGAGGGCTCCTCGGTCGCAGCCGGCGCGTCGGAGGTCTCGGCCTCGGCCTCGGCCCCGACCTCCGCGGCCACCGCCGCCGACGTCTCCGCCGACTCCGCCAGGACCTCGTCGGCCACCAGCTTCGCCGCCTCCTTGGCGTCGGAGAGCAGCACCGTGTCCTGCGGGGCCTGGTCCTCGAAGTTCTCCGGGTGGTGGCAGGCCACCCGCTGCCCCGGCTTCAGCTCCAGCAGCTGCGGCTCGGTGGTCCGGCAGATCTCCGTCGCCTTCCAGCACCGGGTGTGGAAGCGGCAGCCGCTCGGCGGCGCGATCGGTGAGGGGACGTCGCCCTTGAGCAGGATGCGCTCGCTCTTGGCGTTCTTCCGCTTCGGGTCCGGGATCGGCACCGCCGACATCAGCGCCTTGGTGTACGGGTGCATCGGCGCCCTGTACAGCGACTCCCGGTCGGCGAGCTCCACGATCTTGCCGAGGTACATCACCGCGATCCGGTCCGAGACGTGCCGGACGACCGAAAGGTCGTGCGCGATGATCACATACGTCAGGCCCAGCTCCTGCTGGAGGTCGTCGAGCAGGTTGACCACCTGCGCCTGGATCGACACGTCGAGCGCGGAAACCGGCTCGTCGGCCACGACCAGCTTCGGGTTGAGCGCGAGCGCCCGGGCGATGCCGATGCGCTGGCGCTGACCGCCGGAGAATTCGTGCGGATAGCGGTTGTAGTGCTCGGGGTTGAGACCCACGACCGACAGCAGCCGCTGCACCTCCTTCTTGATGCCGCCCTCGGGCGTGACGCCCTGGAGCCGGAAGGGGGCGCCGACGATGGTGCCGATGGTGTGGCGCGGGTTCAGCGACGAGTACGGGTCCTGGAAGATCATCTGCACATCGCGGCGCAGCGGGCGCATCCCGCTCACACCGAGGTGCGTGATGTCCTTGCCCTCGAACTCGATCGTGCCGTCGGTGGGTTCGAGCAGCCGGGTGATCAGCCGGCCCATCGTCGACTTGCCGCAGCCCGACTCACCCACGACGCCCAGGGTCTCACCGGCCTTGACCTCGAAGTCGAGGCCGTCGACCGCGCGCACCGCGCCGACCTGCCGCTGGAGCAGGCCCTTGCGGATGGGGAAGTGCTTCTTGAGGCCGGTCACCTTCAGCAGGGTCTCGCCGGGTGCGGCGTCCTTGGTGAGGGTGGCACCGTCGCTCTGCGCAGGAATCGTCACTGCTGTGTCTTTGGGGTTCTCGCTCACAGCTTCGGCGCAATCTCTTCGGTCCAGATACGCTCCCGCTGCTCCTGCGACATGTGGCAGGCGGCCCAGTGCCGGCTGCCGACCTCGGTCAGCTCGGGCCGGACGGTGCGGGTGACGTTGTCCTTCGGGACGTCGGCGTACGGGCAGCGGGGGTTGAAGGCGCAGCCGGACGGGACGTTGATCAGGGAGGGCGGGGAGCCCTTGACCGGGATCAGGCGCTCCTGCTGCTCGCGGTCCAGGCGCGGCATCGAGCCGAGCAGGCCCCAGGTGTAGGGGTGGCGGGGCTCGTAGAACACCTTGTCGGCCGGGCCGCGTTCCACGCAGCGGCCGCCGTACATCACCAGGAGGTCGTCGGCCAGTTCGGCGACGACGCCCAGGTCGTGGGTGATGACGATGACGGCGGAGCCGAACTCCTTCTGCAGATCGCGGATGAGGTCGAGGATCTGCGCCTGGACGGTCACGTCCAGAGCGGTGGTCGGCTCGTCCGCAATCAGCAGCTCGGGGTTGTTGACCAGCGACATCGCGATCATCGCGCGCTGGCGCATACCGCCGGAGAACTCGTGGGGGTAGTTGTCGACCCGCTTGTCCGGCTGCGGGATGCCGACCCGGTCGAGCATCTCGATCGCCCGCTTACGGGCGGTCTTCTTGTCGACGTCGTGGTGGATGCGGTACGCCTCCACGATCTGCTGGCCGATCGTGTAGTACGGGTGCAGCGCGGACAGCGGGTCCTGGAAGATCATCGCCATCTCGCGGCCGCGCATCTTGCGCACCTGGTCGGGATCGGCGGACAGCAGCTCGGTGCCGTTCAGCCAGATCTCGCCGGAGATCCGCGCCTTGCGCTTGCCGTACTGGCCGGCGGTGTGCAGGCCCATGATGCCGAGCGAGGTGACGGACTTGCCGGAACCCGACTCGCCCACGATGCCGAGGGTCTTGCCCTTCTCCAGCTGGAAGCTGAGCCCGTCGACGGACTTCACCAGACCGTCGTCGGTCGGGAAGTGCACCTTGAGGTCGCGCACTTCGAGGAAGGCGGTGGGGGCGGGCGAGCCGTCGGTGGGCTCGCCCACGGCCGCTGCGCTCTTGCCGATGTCGGTCATGCGAGCCTCACTCGGGGGTCGATCACGGCGTACAGAACGTCCACGACGAGGTTGGCGATGAGCACCGCGAGGGAAGTGATCAGCGTGACGCCCAGGATGATGGGCAGGTCCTGGTTCTTGATCGCGCTCAGCACGGCCTGGCCGAGACCGGGGATGCTGAACGTGGTCTCGGTGAGGATCGCGCCACCGATGAGGGCGCCGAGGTCCATGCCGAGCATGGTCAGGATGGGCGTCATCGTGGAGCGCATGGCGTGCTTGCCGATGACGACCTGCTCCGTCAGGCCCTTGGCCCGGGCCGTGCGGATGTAGTCCTCACCGAGGATCTCCAGCATCGTGGCGCGGGTGATGCGGGCGTACATCGCGGCGTACAGGAAGGCCAGGGTGATCCAGGGCAGGATCATGCCGCCGAGCCAGCCGGAGAAGCTGTCGCTGATGGAGACGTACTTGCCGTCGATCCAGTGCAGCCCGTAGCTGAAGATCGCCAGCGAGAGCAGACCGGTGAAGTAGATCGGCAGGGAGACACCGCTGAGCGCGACGACCATCGCGCCGCGGTCCCACAGGCTGCCCCGCTTGAGTGCGGAGAGCACACCCGCCGCGACACCGAAGACCAGCCACAGCACGGCGGCACCGAGCGCGAGACCCAGGGTCACCGGGAAGCGGTCGGTCAGCACCGGCCACACGGCCTGCTCACTGCGGAATGAGTAACCGAAGCACGGCGCGGCACAGTGGGTGACATCGCCACCGGCCGCGTAGGTGCGGCCCACGAAGATGCCCTTGAAGAAGTGCCAGACCTGCGCGTAGACCGGGTCGCTCAGACCCAGCTTCTCCCGGACCGCGGCGACGGCGTGGGGGTCTGCCTGCTTGCCCACGAAGCTCGTGGCGATGTCCACGCCCGCCCACTTGGGGACGAGGAAGAAGATGCTGAAGACCACCAGGATGATGACCACCAGCATCACTGCGGCGGCGAACAGCCGCCTGGTGAGGTAAGCGAGCACAGCTTACGGCCCGCCGCGGACCGCGGGCCCCCGGAGTCTTCCGTGGGCCCGCGGTCTCGCCGCGCCGGCCTTCACCTGCCTTTCGTGCCGTACGGCGGGTGTGCCGGATTTACTTCGAGGACTTCAGGCCGATGTTGACGAAGTCGTAGTAGCCGCTGTACGCGTTCGACGTGTACACGTTGGCCACACGCGAGGAGCGGATGTTGAGGAGCCGCTCGAACGTGAAGGGCAGGTAGTACGCGCCCTCCATGACCTTGTGGTTGATCTCGGTGGAGATCTGGGTCTTCTTCGAGTCGTCCAGCGTGGTGCTGTACTGGTCGAAGAGGCCGTCGATCGTCTGGTCCTTGATCAGGGCGTAGTTGTTGTTACCGCTCTGCAGGATGGCCTTGCTGTCCCACAGCGGGTAGCCGTAGCCCTGGACGGTCGGGAAGTCCGGACCCCAGCCCATGACGATGATGCCGAGCTTCTTCTTCGCGACGTTCGAGGGCGAGCCGATGATGCCCGGGGACTGCGAGCCGTCGTACTGGTAGATGTCGGCGTTGATGCCGACCTTCTTCAGCGCGGCCTGCAGGGACTCGGCGGTGGCGACTTCCTGCGACTTGTTGTTGCGGACGGCGATGGTGGTGGAGAAGCCGTTCGGCTGGCCGCAGGCCTTCAGCTCCTGCTTGGCCAGGTTCACGTTGCCGTTCTTGTTGGCACCGGCGATCTGGTACGGGTCGTACTTCTGGCCCTCGCCACCGGCGACCGACGGCGGGAGCATGTTGGTGCCGATGTCACCACCGGCGATGGGGCCACCGCGGGCGGTCTGCAGCGACACGTGGTCGGCGGCGTAGATCACGGCCTTGCGGCAGTGGAGGTTGTCGAACGGCTTGACGCTCTGCGGGAAGACCGCGTACCGGATGAAGCCGGAGACCGGGTTGTCCAGGTTCGCCTTGTGCTCCTTCAGGGCGATCTGGCGGCCCTGCGGGCCGAGGCCGGTCTGGCTCGCGTCGATGTCGTAGTCGCCGTTGATCAGGCGCTGGTCGGAGTCGGCCTGGTTGGTGGAGATGTCCAGCGTGATCTGGTCCGGGTAGGCCTTGCGGACCGGGTCCGAGGACGCCTTCCAGCTGGCGTTGCGGACCAGGGTCAGGTTCTTGCCCGGGGTGTACGACTGGAACTTGTACGGGCCGGAGGAGAACGGGTGCAGGCCGTACTTGGACTTGGTGTCCATGTCCTGGCGGACCGGGGACGACACGACCATCGCGAGCACCTGCAGGAAGTCCGAGTTGGGCTGCGGGAGGTGGAAGACGATCGTCTTGGCGTCCGGCGTGTCGACCGCCTTCAGGCCCAGGTGGTCCTTCGAGGTGTCCTTGTAGGGGCCCTTGTAGGTGTTGTTCGGGTCCAGCATCGCCTGGAGGTAGGGCGGACCGCCGGAGAGGACGTCCTGGGCCCAGGAGCGCTCGATGCCGTACTTGATGTCCTGCGAGGTGATCGGCTTGCCGTCCTCCCAGGTGATGCCGTCGCGCAGGGTGAACGTGTAGGTCTTGCCGCCGTCCGTCACCTTGCCCATGTCCGTGGCGAGGTCCGGGGTGAGCTGGGCACCCTCGGCACCCGGCGCGGTCTTGTAGGTGAGCAGCTGACGGCTGTAGTAGCGGGCGAAGTCCCACATGAAGCCGTAGTAACCGCGCGTGGTGTCCCACGAGTCGGCGTCCTGCGTGCTCACGAACTTCAGGGTGCCGCCCTTCTTGACCAGGTCGGCCTGGGCAACCTTGTTGTTCGCCGCGTTGAAGCCGGCCGCGCCGTTCTTCGAGCCGCTGTCGCCGTTGCCACCGCCGCACGCCGCCGTGGTCAGCAGCCCGGCGACCACTACGGCAGCGGCAAGGGCCTGCTTGCGCCGCCCTGAGGTGCGTTGGGTAGTCACGATCTCGGATCCTCCGGATTTGATGAGAGACCCCGTGGATGAGCTCACGGGACGCTTGGGGTACGGCACTTCAGCGCGATCCCTTCGGGTCGAAGGCGTCCCGCACGCCGTCACCGAAGAGATTGAAGGCCAGAACCGTGATGAAGATCGCCACGCCCGGGATGACCATGTACATGGGGTCCGAGTCGTAGTAGTCGATCGCGCTCGAGAGCATCTGGCCCCAGGAGGACGTGGGCGGCTTGACGCCCACACCCAGGAAGCTGAGCGCCGCCTCGGTGAGGATGTTGGTGGGGATCATCATCGTCGTGTACACGATGATCGGCGCGATGAGGTTGGGCAGGAGCTCCTTGAAGAGGATGTAGAACCGCCCGGCGCCGAGCGAGCGGGCCGCCTCGACGTACTCGCGCTCGCGCAGGGAGAGCGTCTGACCTCGCACCACGCGACCGATGTACGGCCAGCCGAAGAAACCGATGACCAGGATCATCACGAAGACGCGCACGCCCGTGCCGGTGAGGCCCAGCATCGCGTTGGGCATGACGGAGACCAGCGCGATGATGAACAGCAGCTGCGGAAAGGCGAGCAGGCCGTCCATCACACGGCTGATGACCGAGTCGACCCAGCCGCCGAAGAAGCCCGCGAGGATACCGAAGAGGGTGCCCAGGACCACCGCGACCACGGCGGACAGGAAGCCGACGAGCAGCGAGATCCGGGCGCCGTAGAGGATGCGGGCGAAGATGTCCCGGCCGTTGACCGGTTCGACGCCGAGCAGGTGGTCACCACTGATGCCCCCCAGGGACCCCGTGGGCGTACTGAACAGCGGATCGATCAGGTTCTCGTGGTAGACGTCCGGGTCCTGTCCGACCAGGTGCGCGATCACCGGCGCGAGGATGGCGATCACGATGAGGACGAGCACGACGATGCCACCCGTCAGGGCGAGTTTGTCCCGCTTCAGGCGCTCCCAGGCGATCCGTCCCAGGGACCGGCCCTGAACGGCCTTCGCGTCGGTGGCGGCAGCCGCTGCTTCCTCGGCCGCCCCCGGGGCCGCTTCCGCAGTCGGCTCGTGCAATGGTGCCGTCATCTGGCAGGGACCCCTCTCAACCGGCGATGGCCGGCCCGCACTTGCCGCGGTGGCGGCATGAATCAGTCCGTCGTACACAGGGGCGAACCCCTTGAAGCGGGAGTCTTCAACGCTTCGGCGATCAGTGGCCAGACTTGACGGTGAAAGGATGCATAAACGTGATGCGGACTGGGGAGATCCGTTATCCGGACAGCCGGTAACGCGGTGCGGACAGCAGCAAATGGGGACACACCGCAGCAGAGAGGGGTCAACCGCCCTCATCTACGCGCGAAGAAGAGGTCCGGGTACCGAACCCGTCCTCCGCCCGGAGAGTAGGGACGTCAGTACACCCCGCGTGCCGGCGGATAGCCGTAGCCGCCCGCAGCGGGCGCCGCTGCCGGGGCGTGGGCTTCGCGGTCGTAGAACGGACGAGCGTTGACGCGCAGCCACATCGCCACCGGGTCGTGTTCGTCGGACAGCGCGACCGTCGACACCGGCAGGCCCTCCGGGACGGCCGTGACGGACTGCTGCATCATCGCGCGCACCGAGTCGACGGCCGGCGGTGAGGTGTCGTAGACGTCCAGGCCGATCGCCAGGTACGGGGCGCCGAGGGACGGTTGCACCCAGGCGCGGCGCAAGGAACGCACGGCGGGGGTGCGGTGGGCGTTCTGCGTGAGGAGGGCGTAGAACTGCGGGATCTCGATGGCCGGTTCCGACAGCCTCAGGGGGCCCGCGGGCTGGCGCTCCAGGCCGGTGGCGATGCGGCGCAGGTCCAGCCAGGGGATGCCGACCCCGCCGCCGGGCGCGTGCGGGTTCAGCCACAGGCCGTAGTGGCCGGGGTAGAGGGCGCGGGCCACGTCGGCGCCGTCGATCACCTCGTAGGAGCGACTCCAGCCGCTGGCCGAGAGTTCCTGTGCCGAGGTGACGCAGGGCGCGTAGCCATGGCCGTCCACTTCCATGGTCGCGTACTGGGCGTCGGGCGAGCCGGACTGGCCGTGCCACAGCAGCATCCAGACCCTGCCCGTGGACGGGGTCGCGAGCGCGCGCAGGAGCGCCTCGTAGGCGTCGTAACGCCCGGGCGTCACCTGGCGCAGCATGTGCTCGACGCTGGCGCTGGCGCTCGCGCTCACCTGTCGTACCGCCTCTTCTGGAAGTTGCGCGTTGGGGAACAGCTTAAGCGCCACCCGGTCGGGGCCTGCTGCCCCGGCCGGTCGCGGTCGTTCGTGGTCGGTCGCTCCCCGAAGCCTCGGCCGCGCCCGGACAGGAAACCCCCGTCGCGGCGCAGCCGCACATCGACACAGCCCGGCGCCCTTGTCGGGGCTGCCTCAGTAGCCCTGCTGATAGAAGGGCCGGACCTTCTCCTTCATCCAGTCGGCCACCGGGTCCTGGGCCACGTCCAGCAGGACCAGATTGACCGGCCACTTGACCGCCACCTTGGCCAGGGCGCGGCCCAGGGCGTCCAGTGGGAGGGCACGCAGGTCGCCCTCCCACTGGGAGAGCTCCACGCCGATGAACAACACCGGGTCCGCCGTCTCGACGGCGGCGAGGCAGCGGCGTGCCGTGAGGACCACGCCGGCCGCCGTGAACTCGGCGGACGCGGCGGCGAGGAAGTCCACCGGGTCGTCCTGCCAGTCGGGCTCGAAGAGGCGGACGCGGCCACCGGTCGTGGGGCCGTCCAGCGGGGTGCGTCCGACGCGGCAGAGCTCGGCCACCGCGTCCGGAGGCAGGGGTATGCCGACCACGCCGCCGGGGTTGACCGAGATACCAACCTGCGGCGGCAGCCCGCGGGCGAACTCGACGGCGGGGGCGACGGTGAACGACATGTGCCCGCCGGCGACATGGCGGAACTGCTCCTCCGAGCTGAACACCGGGACGTACGCCTGGCCCTCGATCTCCAGCGTGGGCAGGTCGAGGGGGCCGCTGTGCGGGCCACCGCCGTTCGGCAGCGGCACCCACAGGTAGCTGCGGCCGAGCACCTCGACGATCCGGGCGCCCGCCGAGGGGATGCCGAGCGAGGCGGAGAGCACCTCCTCCAGCTCGTTGCCCGGCCATCCGCCGTGCGGATGGGGGTGCGTCTGTGCGGGGAAGTCCGCGGGAAGGTCCGCCGGGAAGTCCATGTGCCTACCGCCTGCCGAGTACCACTGGTGTGGCGAAAAGGCTAACGGCTCCGCGGGCGCGGCGATTCGTTCCGCCCCTCCCGCCCGGTCCGCGAAGGCGTTTCATTCCGCCCCGTCCACCCGGTCCGCGAAGTCGATCCGGCGCAGCACGTCCGCCGCGTCCCGGTCCAGAAGGACCGCCGAACCGCAGCCCTCCGGGAACCGTCCCCGCTCGACGGCGCGCAGCAGATGGCGGGTTGCGCTGCGGTGGCGCAGGAAGGCGTACCGGGAGACGCATCGGCCCCTCTCGCGCTGGCCGTCCAGGGCGGTGTCGGCGGTGACGTCGAGCAGGAGCAGGTGGAGCGTGCCGCCGCGGCGCCGGGCCTCGCGGGCCAGCCAGGTGCGCACCCAGGTCTGGGTGCCGCAGTCGTGCACGACGACTCCGGTGCCGGCCCGCAGGGCGCGGCGCAGGCCCGCGTAGTGCGCGAGGCGGACCAGGGGGCGGTAGACCGCGTACGGCAGGAAGCGGGCCAGGCGCGCGTCCCAGCGGTCGCGGGTGTCCTGGGAGTCGACGCGGGCGCCGCGTACCGCGCGCCGCATGAGGGTGGACTTGCCGCTGCCGGGCAGGCCGGTGACCACGACGAGGTCGCGGGCGCCGAAGGTGAGCCCGTACGGGCTGCGGCCGCCGCGGTCGCGCAGGTCGCGGACCACCGGCGCGGGCACCCGCGCGTGGGCCCGCCGGGCCGGGGCGCCGGACTGCCGGGGTACCGCGATGCCCGTGGTCGTGGCGTACGCCGTCGTCCTGTTCACCGTGATCGTCCTCCCTTGCGGTCAGGAAGTCCCATCCCCGCCGAGTGTAAAGAGAAGGTAATGGACGGTTTCTCGTGGTGGTGTCCGCGTACTGCCACAGGCCGGTCACAAGTGCAGCCCTGCCGGGATCGGGCGAGGCGTGCAATGATGTGCGCGCCAACTGCATACCGGCCGCTTGAATCCGCGCGGGAGAGTTCCGGGGACGTACGGGGTTGCGTACGTGGGCCCGGGCGCCGAAGGAGCAAGTCCCTCCCTTGAATCTCTCAGGCCCCGATACCGCGCGGGCGAGGCACATCTGGAAAGCGGGCTGCTTCTCGGTGGCTCCACCCAAGGTGCAAGCCGTGACGTCCCGCCGCGCGGGTGTTCATGGCGAACCTCTCAGGTTCCGATGACAGATGGGGAGGACCGACCTCGCCCTCCCCCACGCTCGAATGCGCTCGCGCGGGGGGACCCCACGCCCTGGGAGCACAACCGATGAGCAGCAGTAGCCCCCTGCGCCGTACCGCGCTCGATGCCCTGCATCGTTCGCTCGGCGCGACGATGACCGACTTCGCCGGCTGGGACATGCCCCTCAGGTACGGCTCCGAGCGTGACGAGCACGTCGCCGTGCGTACCAAGGCGGGCCTGTTCGACCTCTCGCACATGGGCGAGATCACGGTGACCGGGCCCGAGGCGGACCGGTTCCTCAACCACGCGCTGGTCGGCGACATCGCCTCCGTCCGCGTGGGCCGCGCCCGCTACACCATGATCTGCCAGGAGGACGGCGGCATCCTGGACGACCTGATCGTCTACCGGCTGGCCGAGAACGAGTACATGGTCGTCGCCAACGCCTCCAACGCCCAGGTGGTGCTGGACGCGCTCACCGAGCGCGCCGCGGGCTTCGCCGCCGCGGTGCGCGACGACCGGGACGCGTACGCGCTGATCGCCGTCCAGGGCCCCGAGTCCCCCGGCATCCTGAAGTCCCTGACCGACGCCGATCTCGACGGCCTGAAGTACTACGCGGGCCTGCCCGGCACGGTCGCGGGCGTCCCCGCGCTCATCGCGCGCACCGGCTACACCGGCGAGGACGGCTTCGAGCTGTTCGTCGCGCCCGAGCACGCCGAGAAGCTGTGGCAGGCGCTGACCGAGGCGGGCGCGCCGGTCGGTCTGGTCCCCTGCGGGCTGTCCTGCCGGGACACGCTGCGCCTGGAGGCGGGCATGCCGCTGTACGGGCACGAGCTGAGCACCTCGCTGACGCCCTTCGACGCCGGGCTCGGCCGGGTGGTGAAGTTCGAGAAGGAGGGCGACTTCGTGGGGCGTGCCGCGCTGGAGGCGGCCGCGTCCCGTGCCCAGGAGAACCCGCCGCGCGTCCTCGTCGGGTTGATCGCGGAGGGCCGCCGCGTACCGCGGGCCGGGTACCCGGTCGTCGCGGGCGGCGAGGTGATCGGCGAGGTCACCTCCGGGGCGCCCTCCCCCACGCTGGGCAGGCCGATCGCGATGGCGTACGTCGACGCCGGGCACTCCGCGCCGGGCACGCCCGGGGTCGGGGTGGACATCCGGGGCAGCCACGAGCCGCACGAGGTCGTGGCGCTGCCGTTCTACAAGCGCCGGAAGTAGGCCCTCGGCGGGCAGGTGACGTGATTCCGCGCACCTCCGCCGTGCCCACGCACGTCTTCAGCAGTACTCCCTTCACCACCACTCCCCCGCGTACAGGAGAATTCAGGTCATGAGCAACCCCCAGCAGCTGCGCTACAGCAAGGAGCACGAGTGGCTGTCGGACGCCGAGGACGGCGTCTCGACGGTCGGCATCACGGAGCACGCGGCCAACGCGCTCGGCGATGTCGTCTTCGTCCAGCTCCCGGAGGTCGGTGACACGGTGACCGCGGGCGAGACCTGCGGCGAGCTGGAGTCGACCAAGTCGGTCAGCGACCTCTACTCCCCGGTCAGCGGTGAGGTCACGGAGGTGAACGAGGACGTGGTCAACGACCCGTCGCTGGTGAACTCCGAGCCCTTCGAGGGCGGCTGGCTGTTCAAGGTACGCGTGTCCGAGGAACCGGCCGACCTGCTGTCCGCCGACGAGTACGACACCCACATCGCCGGCTGAGGAGCACCCGCGCAGATGACCCTTCTGAACACGCCCCTGCACGAGCTCGACCCGGACGTCGCCGCCGCGGTCGACGCCGAGCTGCACCGCCAGCAGTCCACCCTGGAGATGATCGCCTCCGAGAACTTCGCCCCGCTGGCGGTCATGGAGGCGCAGGGTTCGGTCCTCACCAACAAGTACGCCGAGGGCTACCCGGGCCGCCGCTACTACGGCGGCTGCGAGCACGTCGACGTCACCGAGCAGATCGCCATCGACCGGATCAAGGAGCTGTTCGGCGCGGAGTACGCCAACGTGCAGCCCCACTCCGGTGCCTCCGCCAACCAGGCGGCCCTGTTCGCGCTGGCCCAGCCCGGCGACACCATCCTCGGCCTGGACCTGGCGCACGGCGGCCACCTGACCCACGGGATGCGGCTGAACTTCTCGGGCAAGCAGTTCCACGTGGTCGCCTACCACGTGGACGAGACGGGCCTGGTCGACATGGCCGAGGTCGAGCGGCTCGCCAAGGAGCACCGCCCGAAGGTGATCATCGCCGGCTGGTCGGCGTACCCGCGGCAGCTGGACTTCGCCGAGTTCCGCCGGATCGCGGACGAGGTCGAGGCGTACCTGTGGGTCGACATGGCACACTTCGCGGGCCTGGTCGCCGCCGGCCTCCACCCGAACCCGGTCGAGTACGCGGACGTGGTCACCTCCACGACCCACAAGACCCTCGGGGGCCCGCGCGGCGGCATCATCCTCGCCAAGAAGGACTTCGCGAAGAAGCTGAACTCGTCCGTCTTCCCGGGCTTCCAGGGCGGCCCCCTGGAGCACGTGATCGCGGCCAAGGCGGTGTCCTTCAAGATCGCCGCCACGGAGGAGTTCCGGGAGCGCCAGCGCCGTACCGTCGAGGGCGCGAAGATCCTCGCCGAGCGGCTGACGGCGGCCGACGCCCGCGAGGCCGGCGTGAACGTGCTGACCGGCGGCACGGACGTGCACCTGGTCCTGGTCGACCTGCGTGACTCCGAGCTGGACGGGCAGCAGGCCGAGGACCGCCTGCACGAGGTCGGCATCACGGTCAACCGCAACGCGGTCCCGAACGACCCACGCCCGCCGATGGTCACCTCCGGCCTGCGCATCGGCACGCCCGCCCTCGCGACCCGCGGCTTCCAGGCCGAGGACTTCGCCGAGGTCGCCGATGTGATCGCCGAGGCGCTCAAGCCCTCGTACGACGCGGAGGCCCTGAAGGCCCGGGTGAAGGCCCTGGCCGAGAAGCACCCGCTGTACCCGGGTCTGAACAAGTAAGTCCCCGGTGGGGCACCCGGGGAAGGGTGCCCCATCACCCCCTGTCTTGAGGAGTGACCGTGGCCATCTCGGTCTTCGACCTGTTCTCGATCGGCATCGGCCCGTCCAGCTCCCACACGGTCGGCCCGATGCGCGCGGCACGCATGTTCGCGCGGCGACTGCACAACGAGGGCCTGCTGCCCTCCGTCGCGTCGGTGCGGACGGAGCTGTACGGCTCCCTGGGCGCGACCGGGCACGGCCACGGCACCCCGAAGGCGGTGCTGCTCGGCCTGGAGGGCGCCTCGCCGCGCACGGTGGACGTGGAGACGGCGGACGCCCGAGTGGAGGCGATCAGGACGGGGGGCCGGATCAATCTCCTGGGCGAGCACGAGATCGCGTTCGACTTCGACAAGGATCTGGTGCTGCACCGCCGCAAGGCGCTCCCGTACCACGCCAACGGCATGACGATCCGGGCGTACGACGGCACGGGCGCCGAGCTGCTGTCGAAGACGTACTACTCGGTCGGCGGCGGCTTCGTCGTGGACGAGGACGCGGTCGGCGCGGATCGCATCAAGCTGGACGACACGGTCCTGAAGTACCCCTTCCGCACCGGTGACGAGCTGCTCCGCCTCACGAAGGAGACGGGCCTGTCGATCTCCGCTCTCATGCTGGAGAACGAGCGGTCCTGGCGCACGGAGGAGGAGATACGCGCCGGGCTGCTGGAGATCTGGCGCGTCATGCGGGAGTGCGTCCAGCGCGGCATGTCCCGCGAGGGCATCCTCCCCGGCGGTCTGAAGGTGCGCCGCCGCGCGGCCGTCACCGCGCGCCAGCTGCGCGCCGAGGGCGACGCGACGGCCCGCGCGATGGAGTGGATCACGCTCTACGCGATGGCGGTGAACGAGGAGAACGCGGCCGGCGGCCGGGTCGTGACCGCCCCCACGAACGGCGCCGCGGGCATCATCCCGGCGGTCCTGCACTACTACATGAACTTCGTCCCGGGCGCCGACGAGGACGGCGTGGTCCGCTTCCTGCTCGCCGCGGGAGCGATCGGCATGCTCTTCAAGGAGAACGCGTCCATCTCCGGCGCGGAGGTCGGCTGCCAGGGTGAGGTCGGCTCGGCCTGCTCCATGGCGGCTGGTGCGCTGGCCGAGGTGCTCGGCGGCACCCCCGAACAGGTGGAGAACGCGGCCGAGATCGGCATGGAGCACAACCTCGGCCTGACCTGCGACCCGGTCGGCGGTCTGGTCCAGATCCCGTGCATCGAGCGCAACGGCATGGCTGCGGTGAAGGCGGTCACGGCGGCCCGGATGGCGATGCGCGGTGACGGCTCGCACAAGGTCTCCCTCGACAAGGTCATCAAGACCATGAAGGAGACCGGCGCGGACATGAGCGTCAAGTACAAGGAGACGGCGCGGGGCGGGCTCGCGGTGAACATCATCGAGTGCTAGGCAGGTAGGCCCTGACCAGCGCGTTCGTGTCTTTCAGCGCTGTCGGGGCCTTCCCTGCTCACACGGCGGAAAGTCCCGGCTACATGAGCTCGTCGAAGACGCCGAAGCCGAACACGGGCCGGTCGACGAAGCTGCCGTCGACGCCAAGCGAGCCCTCCTGCGCGGTGACACGGCGGGCTCGGCGGACGCCGCATAGCGGCACTCTCGTCCTGGACTGCGAGGGCCTGTCCAAACTCTTGGGGTCCCGGGCTTCGACGAGTGGCGTGGTCCAGCACGAACCGGGTGTCCGCGGTGCGGACAGCGAGGGCCTTGGCGATCAGGGCATCGTCGATGTCGCCGGTGATGGCGAAGGTTTCCACCCGGCCGCCGGGAAACTCGACTTGGTCAGCGTCGTAGGTGTGGTCGATGGCCACGACCAGGTAGCCGTGGCCGGCTGGTTCCTCGATCGGAACAGTGCCGAGGCTACGGTCGCTGCGCAGGCCCGGTGAGTGCAGGACGACCGGCCTCCCGCACCGGCCGCGCTCAACCGGGGCGGCCGGGTGGGCGTGCGTGGTCGGCAGCAGCAGCGTGCCGGGCGGGATGCCCTGTTCCCCCCTGGACGTCGCCCTGGCGGTCGTACTGGGCGGGGACTGCCCCGCGGACGTCGCGATGCCACGGTGTGAGCCGGCCGCCCTCGGCCCGGTCGCCTCCGACCCGACCATCTCCCGCCTGATCGACACCCTCGCTGCCTCCGGCGAGAAAGCCCTGCAGGCCATCCGGTCCGCACGGTCCGAAGTCCGTAACCGCGTCTGGTCGTTGGCCGGCGAGAACGCCCTGACCGCAGACGGCCAGGTCATCATCGATCTCGACGGTGTCCTCGTGATCGCGCATTCCGACAAGGAGGACGCGGCCGCGACCCGGAAGAAGGCCTACGGCCATCACCCCTGACCGCCTTCGTCGACCACGGACCGGGCGGAACCGCCGAGCCCGTGAACATCATCGAATGCTGACGCGATTCTTGTTCCTGTAGCGCCTCAGGTTCCTCCAGGGGCTACCGCACGGTAACCACTCTCTCCTACGCTGCCGCCAACTCGGCGACGACAAAAGGGAGTTGGACCATGCGTGTGGTGAGACGGTCTGCGGCGCTGCTGGGTGCCGCGGCGATGCTGGTGGTGCTACCGGGGAACGCCCACGCGGCGTCCCCCACGTTCGCGGACGCGACCACGATCGGCACGCACAACGCGTACGAGAAGGACAAGTACACATACTTCGCTCAGGCCCTCGACTCGGGGGCCTCACTTCTGGAACTGGACGTCTACACGGACAGCATCAGCAAGCGCTGGCGGGTCAGCCACAGCAATCCGTTCGGCGACGACAACAACTGCGAGGCCGCGAAGAGTCCGAGCGAGCTGTACAGCAAGAACCGCAACCAGGACCTCGGCAGCTGCCTCGACAACATCGCGGCCTGGCATCAGCTGCACCCCGACCACCGGCCGATCGTCTTCAAGGTGGAGATGAAGAACGGCTTCAACAACAACGGCGGCCTCGGACCGGACGAGTTCGACGCGCTGGTCGCCTCGAAGCTCGGCAACATCGTCTACAAACCGTCCGACCTGCTCGGCTCCACCTACTCCACGCTCGACGCGGCCGCGAAGGCGAACGCCTGGCCGTCGCGGGACGCCCTCAAGGGCAAGGTCGTCTTCGAACTCATCCCCGGTACGGTCGAGATGAAGAACCCGTTCGACCACTACTGGACCGACCGGGAGTACGGCGACCACCTGCACAACCTGTACGCCGCCGGGAACATCTCCAAGGCCGAGGCCTTCCCCGCCGTTCTCGGCGCGGCCTCCGGCGACCCGCGCGCCGGCCGCTACGACGCCTCCATCCGCCCGTGGTTCGTGTTCTTCGACGGCGACGCGGCGACGTACGTCAACAACGGCTACGACACCGCCTGGTACGACGACAACCACTACATCCTGATCATGACGGACGCGGCCGGTGTATCCCCGGCGATCTCGTCCACCAGTCCGACGGACGCCGAGGTCGCGGCACGCCTGTCGCTGCTCGCCCACGACCACGCCAGTGTGATCACCTCCGACTGGTCGACGAAGTCGGCGTCGGTCCTCAGTTCGGTGGCCGACCGGGGCTGACGTCCCGGCGCAGGGGGCATACCACCCGTACAAAGGTGACAACAGGCATCGATCCGTGTAGATACCTGTTCCCCCCACCACCTCTTGAGGGAGCCCCCATGCTGCGAGGCATCGACGTCAGCGCGTACCAGTCCTCCGCGTACGGCACGGACGGCCTCTCCTTCGTCTTCGTCAAGGCGACGGAGGGGCTTTCGTATGTGAACCCGAAACTCTCCGCCCAGACGAAGACCGCCCGGGACGCCGGTTGCGTGGTCGGCTTCTACCACTTCCTGTGGCCGGGCGACATCACCGCCCAGGCCGAGTACTTCGTCGGCAAGGCTCCGGAGCGGGCGGGCGACCTGCTGGCCGTGGACTGGGAGACGACCGGCGACGGGACGCACGCGAGCAACGCGGAGAAGGACGCCTTCATCCGCAAGGTGAAGCAGCTCCGCCCGGACAACCGCGTGCTGCTCTACACCAGCCGCCACTTCTGGCTGACCATCGACACCACGTCCTACGCCGGGGACGGCCTGTGGATCGCCGACTACGTCACCGCGGGCAAGCCGCGTATCGAGGCCTCGTGGCGCTTCCACCAGTACACGTCGGACCCGGTGGACCAGAACGTGGCGAACTTCGCCGACAAGGCGGCGCTCAAGGCGTGGGCGCAGAACGCCTGACCCCGGCCACCGCCCTGCGGGCCCAGGCGGAGCAGTGTTTCGCGCAGTTGACTGCCGGTGACCGCCGCGGTCCCGCGCCACCGCGGGCAACCGAACGGCGGTGAGCAAACGCCTACGCGCGGAATTCCGCAGGCCGCTCGGGCGACGCCTGTTCCAGCGCCTTGGTGACCTCGGCCAGGCCGGCACGCAGGCCGTAGACCGGAGTACCGGGCTGCTGGCGCCAGGAGTCGTCGATGCCGCCCGCGTCCACCGTGTCGAAGCCCAGCTCCTCGAGCAGGGCCCTGACCTTCGCCTTCGCCGACGCGTCATCGCCCGCCACCGGCAGCGCCATGCGGTCGGGGGCTCCGGCCGGGCGGGGACGGTCCAGGATGTCCTGGGCGTAGGTGCCGTTGAAGGCCTTGATCACGGGGTGGCCGATCTGCCGTTCGGTCCAGCGGCTCTCGGTGAGGCCCTCGTCCTCGATCGCCGCGATCCTGCCGTCCCGCTCCCTGGGGTAGTAGTTGCCGGTGTCGATCACGGCGACGCCCTCCGCCGCGCCCTCCAGCAGCCCGGAGGGCAGGTCGGGTACGGCCTTCACCGGGATCGTGATCACAACGATCTCGGCGCCGCGGGCCGCGTCCCGCACCGTGACAGGGGTCGCGCCCGTCTCCTCGGCGAGTGCGGCGAGCGTGTGCGGGCCGCGGGAGTTGGCGACGGAGACGTCGTGGCCGAGGGCGGTGAGCCGCCGGGTCAGGTTGCCGCCGATGTTGCCCGCGCCGATGATGCCGATCTTCATGACTCGCCTCGCCCTTCCGGGGGTCGGTGTCCTTCACAGCCTCTGCCGGGCGTGTCCAACCCCGGCGCGCGGCGAACTATTCCGGTCCGTGGCGAACGGGTGACGTCGACTCGCGGCCTGCCCGGGGCGGGTGTCGGGGGCCTGCTCCCGCAGCAGGGCGAGGGTCCCCTCGAGTTCTTCACCCAGTACGGTGCCGGCCGCCTCCGCGTCCCCGTCGGTGACGGCCCGTACGAGGGCCGCGTGGGAGTCGTCGCCCGTGTTCGCGTCCTGGTCGCGCACACGGGTCAGGGACAGCATGTCGATGAGCGCTTCGCGCAGGGCGGGGGTGAACTCGGCGAACAGGTCGGCGAGTACGGGGTTGTGCGCGGCGGCGACCACCGCCGTGTGCAGGGCGATGTCGGCATCGACGAACGCCGCGTCATCGGCTGCGGACGCCGTGCGCCGGCCCGCCAGGGCGGCTTCCATCGTGGCGATGTCGTCGGGGGTGCGGCGGTGCGCGGCCAGGCGGGCCGCGTGGACCTCGACCGCCATGCGGACCTCGTAGACGTCCGTCACCGCCGCCCGCCGCAGCCGGGTGGGCCAGTCCTCGACGGGCTCGGTCGCGATGACGAAGACGCCGGAGCCGTGGCGCGGCTGCACCAGCCCGGCCCCGGCCAGCGCGCGCAGCGCCTCCCGGACCGTGGAGCGGCCCACGCCGAGTTCCTTGGCGAGCGTGGTCTCGCCGGGCAGCCGTGTGCCGACCGGCCAGTGGCCGCCGGTGATCTGTGCGCGCAGCCGGTCCGCGGCCTGTTCGACCAGCGGGCTGGGGCGGACGGCGTCGAGCGGCATGGCGGTGTCACCAACTTGTCTGAGGAGTAGGGCGGTTCGCACTTGTCTGAGGAGCTGTGCAGTGGATAGCGTACCGGCATGACGCTGCGCGGTCTCCTTCTCCTCGGCTGCCGCGGCGGGGTTTGATCGCGACCGGCGCCCCGCCGCGGGGTGCCGTGCTGCCGGTCACCGTCCGACCGAGCCGAAGGCAGCAGACGATGACCACCACCCACGAGACGCCGGTGTGGAATCCCCAGCGTCCCGGGCCCATGCCGTACCACCGCTACCGCCCCTTCCACGAGCGCGTGCACGTCCCCGTCGAGGACCGGAACTGGCCCTCCGCCCGCATCGAGCGCGCACCCCTGTGGGTCCCCGTCGACCTGCGCGACGGCAACCAGGCGCTGGCCGAGCCCATGGACACGCCCCGCAAGCGCCGCTTCTTCGACCTGCTGGTCGCCACCGGGTTCAAGGAGATCGAGGTCGGTTATCCGTCCGCGAGCCGCACCGACTTCGGTTTCGTACGTCACCTGGTGATCACCGGAGCCGTCCCGGACGACGTCACGCCCGTCGTCTTCACGCCCGCGCGCCCCGACCTGATCGACACGACGTTCGACGCGATCGAGGGGCTGCCGAGGGCCGTCGTGCACCTGTACATCGCGACCTCCCCGGTGTGGCGCGAGGTGGTGCTCGGGCGGGGCCGGGCCGAGGTGTGGCGGACCGTACGGGAGGCGGCGACGCGCATGGCGCGGAACGCGGGGAGGATGCCGTCCTCGTACGTCCGTTTCCAGTTCTCGCCCGAGACCTTCAACCTCACCGAGCCGGACTTCGTGCTGGAACTCTGCGACGGGCTGACCGAGTTGTGGGACGCGAGCCCCGACCGGCCGGTCACGCACAACTTTCCCGCGACCGTCGAGATCGCCACCCCGAACGTCTACGCCGACCAGATCGAGTACGTGCACCGGCACCTCGCGCGCCGGGACGCGGTGATCCTGTCCGTGCACCCGCACAACGACCGCGGCACGGGAGTGGCCTGCGCCGAACTCGCCGTCCTGGCTGGAGCGCAGCGGGTGGAGGGCTGCCTCTTCGGCAACGGCGAACGCACCGGCAACGTCGACCTGGTGACCCTCGCCCTGAACCTCCACGCCCAGGGGGTCGATCCGATGCTCGACTTCCGGGACCTGGACGCGGTCCGTGCGACGGTCGAGCACTGCAACCGCCTGCCGGTGCACCCGCGCCACCCGTACGCCGGCGCCCTGGTCCACACCGCGTTCTCCGGCACGCACCAGGACGCGATCAGCAAGGGACTCGACCATCACGCGCGCGTGGCGGCCAAGTCGGGTGTGCCCGAGGGCGAGGCCCCGTGGGCGGTGCCGTATCTGCCGATCGACCCGGCCGATGTGGGGCGTTCGTACGAGGCGGTGATCCGGGTCAACTCGCAGTCCGGCAAGGGCGGTGTGGCGTATCTGCTGCGCACGCACGCGGGCATCGACCTGCCGCCCCGGATGCGGCTCGACTTCTCACGCATCGTCCAGGAGGCCACGGACGACAGCGGGCGGGAGGCGACGCCCAAGGAGGTGTACGAGCTGTTCCGGGCGGCGTATCTCGCGGAGGGCGAGGTGCGGCTGGCCGCCTGGTCGACGCATCCGGAAGCCTCCGGCAGGCACCGTTTCGTCTGCACCCTGGAGACCGACGACCGCACCGGGGACCACGAGGGCACGGGCACCGGCCCGCTGACGGCCTTCACGGACGCCCTGGCCGGCGCCGGGTACACCGTCCAGGTGCTGGACATCGCCGAGCAGGCGGGCGTGGACGGGGACGTGGTCGCCTACGCCGAGTGCCGCGTCGACGGCACCACGGTCTGGGGCGCGGGCCGGGACATCTCGCCCGTCGCGGCGTCGGTCCGGGCCGTGCTCTGCGCGGTGAACCGGGCGGCGGCCCGGTGACGGAGGTGCTGCGGGCGGAGGACGTCGATGTCGTACGGGACGGGCGGCCGATCCTCCAGGAGGTGTCCCTCACCGTCCGGGCCGGCCAGCACTGGGCCCTGCTGGGCGCGAACGGCGCCGGCAAGTCCACCCTGCTCGGCCTGCTCGGCGCCCTGATCCACCCCACCCGGGGCACCGTCGAGGTCCTCGGGCGCCGTCTGGGACGCGTCGACCTGCGGGAACTCAGGTCCTCGGTCGGTCACGTCAATCCGCGCCATCCGCTGACCTCGCCGCTGCGGGTGCGGGACGTGGTGCTGACGGGGCTGACCAACTCCGTGGAGCCGCTGCCCCGGTGGCGGCCGGCGCCCGAGCAGGAGCAGCGGGCCGAAAAGCTCATCCGGGCCCTGGGGCTCACGGACCACCGTGAGGCGCGCTGGCCCACGCTCTCCCAGGGTCAGCGCGGCCGGACCCTGATCGCCCGCGCGCTCATGCCGCAGCCCCGGCTCCTGCTGCTGGACGAACCGGCCACCGGCCTCGACCTGCCGGGCCGGGAGCAGCTGATCGGCGCGCTGGAGGAGCTGCGCCTGGCCCATCCGCACCTGGCGACGGTCCTGGTCACGCACCACCTGGAGGAGCTGCCGCCGGGCACCACGCACGCCGTGCTGCTGCGCGAGGGCCGGGTGCTGGCTCTGGGCCCGGTCGCCGAGGTGTTGACCGGCGACCAGGTCGGCAAGTGTTTCGACCTGCCGCTCACGCTGGAGCGCCGGGACGGGCGCTGGAACGTGCGGGTCAGCCGCCACGCATGACGAAGGGGGGCGCCGGCCCGCAAGGACCGGCGCCCCCGCACCGCGTCACTTGTTCAGGTGCGTCCAGAACTCGTGGAAGGACAGCACCTTGTCGCCGTTGAGGTCGCGGGACTTGATGATGGCCTCGGCCACTGCCTCGGTGACGTTCCAGTCGCCCCCCTGAGCCAGGGCGGTCTTGAACTCGGTCGTGGTGATGAAACCGTCACCGTCCGCGTCGATCCGCGCGAAGTGCTTGCGTGCTTCCTCGATGTCCGCCACCGGTCCGCCCCTTTTGTGTCGCGTTGTTCTGTCGTGTCGTCGTACTGACGCAGGTCAGACTAACGGCCCGCGCGAGCCCTCAGTGCGGCGACCACCCAGGCGAACTCCTCCTGGTGCGGAGGCTGGGGCTGGTTGTTGACGACGGACATCAGTTCGCGGTAGCGGGCGACCCGTTCGTCGAAAGCCGTCTCCATGCGCTCCCGCACGGCGGCCCGGTCGGTGTCGCCGAACAGGTCCCGCAGCACGGCGTCGGCCTCGGGCGCCTCAGGTGGGATGCCCCGCTCACGTGCCCGGCCCGCCAGTTCGACAAGCCGCTTGGCGAACCACAGGGACGCCCCGGGGGGAACGTCGGGCCGCCGGTCGGCCGCGTTGAACTCGGCCGCCTTCCGCATCTGCGCCCGGAACTCCGGGTCCTGCAACATCTCGGCCAGCTCCACCCAGGCGTCGACCTGCTCGGGCGTCGGGTCGTCGGGCAGGTCGGCCGCCGTGCGGCGCATCCGCTCCCGGATCTCCGGGTCCACCGCGTCCAGTCCGTGGAGCATCTCGTCCACGAACCCGTCCACGATCCGCTGCCGCTCCGCCGCCGACAGCCGCGCCAGTTTGTTCATCAGGGTCATCTCCTCCGCGCTCGATCCCCGTCGCGCCACCGTCGACAGCACCGCCCTGGTCACCCTCAGCGCCCGGATCTGCGCGTCCAGGGCCGCCACGTGCGCGGTCGCCACCTCCGCGACCGTCCGCTCGCCCGCCAGCACCCCGCGCACGTCGGCCAGGCCGAGGCCCAGTTCACGCAGGGTACGGATCAGCTCCAGGCGTGCCACGGACGCGGCGTCGTACAGCCGGTAGCCGCCCGTGGAGCGGGCCACCGGGGGCAGGACGCCCTCGTCGGACCAGTAGCGGATGGTGCGCACGGTCAGTCCGGTGGCGCGGGCCAGGTCGCCGATGGTGAAAAGGCCGGTGCCGTCGTCGATCACATCTGCGAGTCTGGGCCTTCCAGTGGGTGGAGACTCAAGGAGGTCGTGCCGCCCGCGGGCTGGAGGTCCTCCGTAGGGCGGCGGCGTCAGCGGAAGACGCCCGTGTGGCCGAGGGAGTAGCGGCCCGGTTGGGGGTAGACGGCGAGGCCGTGCGGGCCGCTGCCCACCCTGATCCGGGCCAGTTGCCGGCCGGTCTTCGTGTCGATGGCGTACACCTCGGAGTTGTAGCGGCCGGACAGCCACAGCACCTTGCCGTCGGCCGAGACACCGCCCATGTCGGGGCTGCCGCCGTTCGGCAGGCGCCACTTCTTCGTCAGCCGGTTCTCCTTGAAGTCGAAGACGGAGATGGTGCCCTCGCCCCGGTTGGAGATGTACATCTCGCGGGAGTCGCGACTGACGTAGAGCCCGTGCGCGCCCTTGCCGGTGGGCAGGAAGGACGGCTCGGCGAAGGTGTCGCCGTCCAGGATCCACATGCCGTCGGCGACCATGTCGGCGATGTAGAACCTCTTGCCGTCCGGAGAGACCTTGACGTCCTGCGGCATGGCGCCGCGGTGCGGCAGCTTCTGCCGGCCGATCACCTTCATCTTCTCCGTGTCGACCTTGAGCAGTTCGCCGCTGAACTCGCAGGAGACGATGAAGTAGCGTCCGTCGAGCGAGAAGTCGGCGTGGTTGACGCCGTAACAGCTCACCGGGACCGCCTTCTTCACCTTCATGGTGTGCGCGTCGCGGAAGACCAGCTGACGGTCCTTGGAGGCCATCACCACCGCGTACTTGCCGTCCGGTGTGAAGTACAGGTTGTAGGGGTCGTGCACGGCGACCGGCTCGCCCGCCTCGCCGGTCCTCGGGTCGATGGGGGTGAGGGAGTTGCCGAGGTCGTTGTTGACCCACAGCGTCTTCAGGTCCCAGGACGGCACCACGTGCTGGGGCTGGCGGCCGACCCGGATCGTCTCCATGACCTTGTACGTCTTCGGGTCGATGACGGAGACGGTGTCGGAGTTGGTGTTGGGCACGTACACCCGGGACGGGAAGTCCTTGACCACCGGGGAGAGCTGCCCCGGGCGGTCGGCGGCGTAGACGTCCTTGGGGTCGAGCACGGGCGGCATGCCCGGCAGTCCCTGGAGGGCCTGCGGCTGGGCGCGCTGAACGGGGGTCTTGGAGGCTGTGCCCTCGTCCTTCCTGTGGGGGGACCCGCTGCTGCAGCCGGCCAGCACGGCGAGGGCGGCGCCGGCGATCAGTACGCGCGTGACGGTCGTGGGATGCATCAGCTCAGCAACTCCGTGGTGGTCACCGCGGCGAGGCCGCGGTCTTTGAGTGCGTGCAGGATGTCGGGGAGGGCGGTGACCGTGTCCGGGTACCCGAAGTGCAGGCTCACCACCGATCCGTTGCGGATCTCGTCGATGACCTTGCGGGTGACGGCGGCTGCGCCCGGTGAGGTGTAGTCGAGCGAGTCGACGTCGTACGACAGGATGTGCGGGTAGCCGGCGCGGCGGGCCAGGGATTCGACGAGCGGGGTGGCGCGCTGCGCCCGGGACGGGCGGAACCAGGCGCCGATGGCTCCGGTGAGGTGCCGCAGCCGCTCCGCGCATCCCTTGATCTCGGCGAATGCCTGCGGCTCGGACATGGTGGTGATGCCGAGGTGGCGCAGGGTGTGGTTGCCGAGGTCGTGACCGCCCTCCAGGATGCGGCCGGCGACCTCCGGGTGCTCGTCGAGCCAGGTGCCGACCGCGAGGACGGTGACTTTGGCGCCCGCCTCCTCGGCCGTGCGGAGGATCGACGTGGCGTAGGAGGGGTCGCCCTGGCCGTGGAAGGTGAGCGCAACCCGTGGGCGGTTGCGGGGACCGTTGGCGATCTGGGCGGGCTGCCCCGGCAGGGAGCGTGGGACGGGTGCGGCGATCGGGACGTGCGATCCGTTGGCGGAGCGCGTTCCGGTGGCGCGGGACGGAAGGGTCCGGTGGACGACGGTGTCGCCGGGGGAACAGGCGGCGAGGGCACCGGCGGCGGCGAGTCCCGCGCCGGCGCGCAGCGCCGCGCGACGGCCGGGCACGGTGCGAGCGGTGTCCGTCTGACGATCGGTCTCGCGGTCGGATGGGGAGGGAGGGACAGGCGTGGTCACTCTCCCCATTTAAGGACGGGTTGGTGGAGAAATCGACGATTTGACCTTTTCCTGGAAGGGGCGGGTCGCGGTCACCGGTCAGGGACCCGCATCTCGAACCAGGTGGTCTTGCCGCGGGGCAGCAGGTCGACACCCCAGCGGTCGGCGAGTTTGTCGACGAGGAACAGACCACGGCCGCTGATGTCGAGTTCCTGGACGGGCATCAGACAGGGTAGCCCCCGCGAGGGGTCGCGGAGCTCGACGCGGATCCAGCCGCGGCGCCGCCGCATACGTAACCCGAAGACGCGTGCGCCGGTGTGCCGCACGGCGTTCCCGACGAGTTCGGAGACGAGCAGGACGGCGTCCTCGGTCATGCGCGGGCCGAGCCCCCAGTGGCGCAGGATCACGACCTGGGCGAGCCGGCGCGCGGTGGCGGCGGATTCGGGCCGGGACGGCAGCGGCACATCGGTCTCGGCGGGGTTTCCGAACAACTCCAGTGCCTTGAGCGCCTGTTCGTCCTCGACCGCAGGCGACCAGCGTGCCGCGGTAGCACCTCCGTGCCGCCGCGGCGGCTCCATACCCTCCAGCCCCGCCATGGACCCATCATGGCCGCCCGGAGGGGGGCTCGGGGTCGTTACGACGGAATACGCCCCCCGGAAGCACGCATTCCTCACCATTCGGCCGGCATATGCCAAGCGCAATCCGAGGGCTGCGGCACCCCAACTGGCCTGCGACGACGGGCCAGTTGGGGGCAATCGCCGGTCGATCTCGACGCTCAGGCCTTAAGGCTGCCTTAAGGCTCCCATAATCCGCCCCATCGAGGGACGGGGAACAGGACGTCGCGTCAACTCCAGGTGCCACAAACGTGAGTTGCTGAACAATGCTCAGGTTACGGCCGCCTGGCAATCCTCACACGAACTTCGCCTTGCCCGGCCCCTCCTCCACGAAGCTGCGCATCCCGCGCTCGCGGTCCTCGGTCGCGAACAGGCCCGCGAACCAGGTGCGTTCCACCGCGAGGCCGGTGTCGATGTCCGTCTCGAGACCCGTGTCGATCGACTCCTTGGCGGCGCGCAGCGCGATCGCCGGCCCCTGCGCGAGCTTCGCGGCCCAGGCGTGCGCCTCGGCGTACACCTGGTCGGCCGCAACGACCCGGTCCACCAGACCCAGCGCCAGCGCCTCGTCCGCCTTGACCTGGCGCCCGGTGAAGATCAGGTCCTTCGCCTTGGACGGGCCGATCAACCGGGCCAGCCGCTGCGTGCCGCCCGCGCCCGGGATCAGGCCGAGCAGGATCTCCGGCTGCCCCAGCTTGGCGTTCTCGCCGGCGATGCGGTAGTCCGCGCACAGCGCCAGCTCGCAGCCGCCGCCCAGGGCGTAGCCGGTGACGGCGGCGACGACGGGCTTGGGGATGCGGGCGACGGCGGTGAAGGAGTCCTGCAGGGCGCGGGAGCGCAGGACCATCGCGGTGTGGTCCATGCCCTGCATCTCCTTGATGTCCGCGCCCGCGGCGAACACCTTCTCTCCGCCGTAGAGGACCACGGCGCGCACGTCGTCGCGGCGCGTGATCTCCTCGGCGAGTTCCTTGAGCCGGTCCTGGGTGGCGACGTCCAGCGCGTTCATCGGCGGGCGGTCCAGACGGAGGGTGCCCACGCCCTCGGCGACTTCGAGATGCACAGTCATGGGAGGAGGTTAACGGGGACTAACGACAGCGGGCCCGGTGTGCTCGCTCACAGCGGCGCACCGGGCCCGGTCACTGCGGATCGGCGTTACTTGATCCACTCGTCCCAGGGCATGTTCCAGCCGTTGAGCCCGTTGTCGGGCGCGACCGTGGCGTCGTGGGAGTTCTTCACGACGACGACGTCACCGACCATCGAGTGGTCGTAGAACCAGGCGGCCGCCACCGAGCTGTCGTAACCGCCCTTCACATCGCGCAGGCCGACACAGCCGTGGCTGGCGTTGTAGTTGCCGAAGGCGTCGCCGCCCCAGTAGTTGCCGTGGATGAAGGTGCCGGAGTCGGTCAGGCGCTGGGCGTGCGGCACGTCCTTGATGTCGTACTCGCCGCCGTAGCCCACCGTTTCGCCGTTCATCCGGGTCACCACCAGGCGCTCGCTGATGACCATCTGGCCGTTCCAGGTGTCGTAGCCGGGCTTGCCGGTGGTGACCGGGAGGGTCTTGACGACCTTGCCGTCCCGCTTGACGACCATCGTGTGCGCCTTGGCGTCCACGGTGGAGACCTGGCTGCGGCCGATGGTGAAGCTCACGGTCTTCGCCTGCTCGCCGTAGACGCCGGGGCGGCCCTCGACGCCGTCGAGGTTCAGGTTCACGGTGACCTTGGTGCCGGGCTTCCAGTAGTCCTTGGGCCGGAAGTCGAGGCGGTCGTTGCCGAACCAGTGGCCGCGGACCTCGACGGCGGGCTCGGTCTTGATGGTGATGGCCTTCTCGACGTCGGCCGGGTGGGTGATGCCCCGGGTGAACCGGACCGAGAAGGGCATGCCGACGCCGACGGTGGAGCCGTTGTCCGGGGTGTAGACGCCGACGAAGGTGTTCTTCGGAGTGAGCGTGGTGAACGAGGACTCCGCGGCGGAGGTCAGGCCCGAGGCGTCCTCGGCGACCGCGTGGACCTTGTACGTGGTGGCCGAGGCGAGGTGGGTCGACGGGGTCCAGGAGCTCCCCCCACCGGTGATGGTCCCGGCGATCTCGTGCCCCTTCGGGTCCTTGACCTCGACCTGGGTGAGTCTGCCCTTGGCGGCGGTCACCTTGAGGGCGCCGCTCGTGTCCACGTCCTTGGCTCCGTCCTTCGGGGCTATGGTGACGACGGCCTGCGACTGCTTGGCCGCCGCCTTGCCGGAGCCCTGGCCCTTTGCGTCACCGCCTCCCCCTCCCCCACCGCACGCGGTGACGGTCAGCAGGAGGGCACCGAGTATCAACGCAGGCAGCCCCGTGCGCCGCCGCCCTTCCCCTCGGATCGTTCGGATCGTTCGACCCGGGGGCGCCACAGCCGGAGCGCGTCCCTGCGTCTCTCTCACCCGGGCGCCAACCGCCGCCCCCGATATCGGTCGCCCGCTCACGTTCCCTCTCCCCTCGCACGGCCTGATCCCCTCAGGCCCCCCACTCCGGCGCATCCCGAACGCGCACTGCGCAAATCAATCACACCCCACGGCCCGAAGACTCCCCGCCGGTGTCACCGTTCAGTCCCAACTCGCCACCGCGCGCAGGTGCATCGGCAGCCGCCACATGCGCCCCCTGGGGTGCCGTTGTGCTGGGCTGTCACCGTTCGGGCGGCCGCAGGCAGTCTTTCCTTCACAGCACTTGATGCTTGACGTCGGCTCCTGGTTGCCCCCGGCGGGGGAAGGCGTTGGGGAAAACCCCGCCGTGGCCCGGGAAATGCCCGGCTGCGCCCCGTGATGACCCGTCCGTTCAGGGCTGGTCGACGGCTCCGCCGGCTGTCCAGTCGCTCCAGCTCATGTTCCACCCGCCCAGCCCGTTGTCCGCAGCGACCTGCTTGTCGTCGCTGTGCACGACCTCGATGACGTCGCCCACGAGGCTGCGCTCGAAGAACCAGCCCGCCGGGGTGTCGGAGCCGCCGCCCTTGACGTCCCTAAGGCCCACGCAGCCGTGACTGACGTTGCTGTGACCGGGGGCGTCCGGGGCCCAGTAGTTGCCGTGGACGAAGGTGCCGGACTCGGTCAGGCGCAGGGCGTGCGGGACGTCCGGGATGTCGTACTCGCCGCCGAAGCCGACCGTGCGGCTGTTCATGCGGGTGACCACGAGCATCTCCATCACCACCATCTTCCCGTTGTACGTGGTGGTCTTCGGGGCGCCCGCGGTGATCGGCACGGTGGCGAGCAGCCGGCCGTCGCGGCGGACCTGCATGGTGTGCCGGGCCGCGTCCACGACGGAGACCTGGCTGCGGCCGATGGTGAAGGCGACGGTCCGGTACTGCCGTCCGTAGATCCCGGGCGCGCCCTCCACGTCGCGCAGCCGCAGGGTGACGGTGACCCGGGTGCCGGGTTTCCAGTAGTGCTCGGGCCGGAAGTCCAGGCGGACCCTGCCGAACCAGTGCGGGCGGATCTCGACGGCGGGCCTGGCGGTCACCCGGATCGCGCGCTCGACGGCGGCCCGGTTCTCGATCCGCCGGTTGAACTGCACGGACACGATCATTCCGGTGCCGACGGTGGAGCGGTCCTCCGGGGTGACGTACCCGACGAACCGCTGCTCGGGGACGTACGTGGTGAAGGTCGCGTGACGGGCCGAGCGGCGACCGTGGCCGTCGCGGGCCACCGCGTCGACCGTGTACTCGGCCGCGAGGGCGAGGCGGGGGTCGTCCGGCTCCCAGACGGTGCCGCCCGCCGAGAGGTGGCCGGGCACCGGGGACTGCCGGGCGTCCTGGGACCTGACGACGGTCACCGACTCCAGACGGCCGCCCGCGGCCCGGACCCGCAGCGGCCGGTCGGCGGGCACGGCCCTGCTGCCGTCGCCGGGCGAGATGCGGATGAGGTCCTCGGGCGCCGGGTTCTTGCCGAAGACGCCGTCGAGTCCATGGCCGGTACAGCCGGCCAGGACGGCCACCCAGGTCAGTACCGCGGCCAGCGCGGCGCCCGCGCGGCTCACGCGCGTGTGTCCGTGCGTCACGACGATCTCAACGACCCAGCACCTGCCGGGAAACGTGAGTGCGAGCCGCGCACTGGGCAGAACAGGGGGGAGGACGACGGGATCAGGTACGCGGCCGGGACGCCGTGCACCCGTTTTCCCGTCGTTCCGCGAGCCGCGGGAGGCGTGTACGTGTCCAGCGCAGCCGAGCAGGAGGCAGTGCAGGAGGAGCAGGCGGGCGAGGGACGGTCCGCGCGCTCGGCCGCCGTGCTGAACGGCAGGCGGCGCCCGGTGCCCACGGTGCCCGTGTGGCCGGGTGCCCCGACCCCGCTCGGGGCGCGCTTCCGGACCGGCCCGGACGGGGTCGTGGGCACCAACTTCGCGCTGTGGGCGGGGGGCGCGGAGGCGGTCGAGCTGTGCCTGTTCGACGGGCCGGGGCCCGAGAGCCGGGAGACCCGGGTCCGGCTGACCGAACTGACGCATGAGATATGGCACGGTTTCGTCCCGGGCGTGATGCCGGGGCAGCGGTACGGCTACCGGGTGCACGGCCGCTGGGACCCGTGGACCGGCGCCCGCTGGAACCCGGCGAAGCTGCTGCTCGACCCGTACGCGCGCGCGGTCGACGGGGAGTTCTCCCTGCCGCCGGAGGCGTACGGGCACGTGCGGGACTGGCCCGACCAGCATGTCGCCGACACCGTGCGCGACGACCGGGACTCCGCGCCGTACGTCCCCAAGGGCGTCGTGGTGCACGATGACGACGACTGGGCGGACGACCACCGCCCGAAGACGCCGTGGGCGGACTCGGTGATCTACGAGCTGCATGTGCGCGGCTTCACCCGCCTGCACCCGGACATCCCCGACGAGCTGCGCGGCACCTATGCCGGCCTCGCGCACCCCGCGGCGATCGAGCACCTGGTGAAGCTGGGCGTGACCGCCGTCGAACTGCTGCCCGTACACCAGTTCGCGCACGAGGACCACCTGCTGCGCCGCGGTCTCAGGAACCACTGGGGCTACAACTCCATCGGCTACTTCGCCCCGCACGCCGCCTACGCCTCCACCGGCACGGCCGGCCAGCAGGTCGGCGAGTTCAAGCGCATGGTGAAGGCGCTGCACGCGGCCGGGATCGAGGTGATCCTCGACGTGGTCTACAACCACACCGCGGAGGCGGGCGAGCTGGGCCCGACGCTGTCGCTGAAGGGCATCGACAACCGCGGCTACTACCGGCTGCAGTCCGACGCGCGCCGCTACGCCGACTACACCGGCTGCGGCAACACCCTGCACGTGGTGCAGCCGCAGGTGCTGCGTCTGATCACCGACTCGCTGCGCTACTGGGTGACGGAGATGGGCGTGGACGGCTTCCGCTTCGACCTCGCGGCCGCGCTCGCCCGCTCCATGCACGACGTCGACATGCTCTCCCCGTTCCTCGCGGTCATCGCCCAGGACCCGGTGCTGCGCCGGGTGAAGCTGATCGCGGAACCGTGGGACGTGGGCTCGGGCGGCTACCAGGTCGGCGCGTTCCCCCCGCTGTGGACGGAGTGGAACGACCGCTACCGGGGTGCCGTTCGGGACTTCTGGCGGGGCGCGCTGCCGGATGTGCGGGACCTGGGGTACCGCCTGTCGGGCTCCAGCGACCTGTACGCCTGGGGCGGGCGCCGCCCGTACGCCTCGGTCAACTTCGTCACCGCCCACGACGGTTTCACCCTGCGCGACCTGGTGTCGTACGAGCGCAAGCACAACGAGGCCAACGGCGAGGGCAACCGCGACGGCTCCGACGACAACCGCTCCTGGAACTGCGGCGCGGAGGGCGAGACCGACGACGAGCGGATACGGGCGCTGCGGCGCCGGCAGCTGCGGAACCTCCTGACGACCCTGCTGCTGTCGACGGGCGTGCCGATGCTGGTCGCGGGCGACGAGATGGGCCGCACCCAGCGCGGCAACAACAACGCCTACTGTCAGGACAACGAGATCGGCTGGGTGGACTGGGGGCTGACGGCCGACCCCGGCTGGCAGGCGCTGTTCGACCTGACGTCCCGGCTGATCGCGCTGCGCCACCGCCATCCGGTGCTGCGCCGCCGGGCGTTCTTCTCCGGGCGGCCACAGGCGGCGGACGGCCTCAGGGACCTGGCGTGGTTCACGCCCCGCGGGGCCGAGATGACGGAACGCGACTGGTACGCGCCCGCCGCGACCCTCGGCATGTATCTGTCCGGCCGGGACATACCGGGCCGGGACGCCCGCGGCGCACCGGTGGTGGACGACAGCTTTCTCGCGGTCCTGCACGCCGGGGACCGCCCGGTGAGTTTCGTGCTGCCGGGGCCGCCGTGGGCCGAGCGGTACGAGGTGGTCGTGGACACCTCGCGGGAGGAGCAGGCCCAGGCGCCGGGGACGGCCCACCGGGCGGGTGCGACGGTGACGGTGCCGGCTCGGGCGGTGCTGCTGCTGAAGGTGGCCGGCTGACGGCGGTCGGCGCATCGGCCGTCCCGCTCGAAAGCGGCATCGGCCGATCGGCTGACCGGGTGGTACGACCGCGTGGCCGCCCCGGTCGTACGGCCCCTGGAGCAGGGGGACCCCCAGGTCGCGGGATCAGCGGGCGACTGCGGTCGGGCCGAAACTCGGTGGGCAGTGTCAGTGCCGATCCGTAGGCTCGCTCGTGATGTCGACGACACGTGCAACCACCAGCGACCGCTCCGCCGTCCGTACGCTGCTGCGCCTGTGGCCGTATGTGCGGCCGGTGCGGCTGCGGCTGTTCACCGCGGCGTTCGTCGCGATCGTCGCCTCCTGCGTGGGGCTCGTGATCCCCCTCGTCCTGAAGTGGATGGTGGACGGGCCCGTCACCGACCGGGAGCCGGCGGGGGTGTGGCTCGGCGCTCTGTACTTGCTGCTGCTGGGGATCGCCGAGGCCGGGCTGTTCGGGGTGCGGCGGTGGCTGGTGGCCCGGCCGCTGTCGCGCGTCGAGGCGGAGATGCGGGCGGATCTGTACCGGCATCTGCAGCGGCTGCCGGTCGCCTTCCACGACCGTTGGGCGTCGGGGCAGTTGCTGTCCCGGGGCACCACGGACCTCATGCTGCTGCGTCAGTTCCTGGCGTTCCCACTGACGTTCCTGCTGGTGAACGGCGTGACGATTCTGGTGGGTGTGGTCATCATGCTGCTCCAGGACCGGACCCTCGGACTGGTCGTCCTGGGGCCCGGCATCCCGGTGGTCGTGATGTGCGCCGTGTTCGAGCGGCGGTACGCGCTGGTGGCGCGGCGGGCGCAGGACCAGGTGGGCGATCTGACGACCGTGGTCGAGGAGAGCGTGCTCGGCATCCGGATCATCAAGGGATTCGGGCGGCACCACAGCCAGGCCAGGGCGTTCCGGGAGCTGTCCCGGACGCTGCGCGGGACGGAGTTGGCGAAGGCGCGGCTGCTGGCGGCGATCTGGGCGGTCATCGTCACGCTGCCGGAGGTGGCTCTCGGGGCGGCTCTGGTCGTGGGGGCGGTGCAGGTCGCGGACGACGCCTTGTCGGCGGGAACGCTGGTGGCCTTCCTCTCCACGGCTCTCGCGCTGCGGTGGCCCGTGGAGTCCATCGGCTTCCTGCTGGCGATGAGCCAGGAGGCGGCGACCGCTACGGAGCGGTACTTCGAGGTGATGGACGAGGTACCGGAGGTGGAGCACGTCTCGGCGTCGGTGCCGGCCGGGAGTGGGTTCCGCAACCCGGCGGTTCGAGGTGCCTCCCCCAAGCTCTCGACTTCGCTGGAGCAGGGGGGACCCCCATCGCCCACCCGTGAGGGTACCTCCCAGGCCGTCAAGGCACTGGGGGAGGCACGACTGCCCGCAGCTGTGCATGGCCGGCCCGACGGCCTGCGGTTCGACAACGTTTCCTTCCGCTACCCCGACGCACCGCCCGACTCCCCGCCCATCCTCACCGGCATCGACCTCCACATCCGCCCCGGCGAGACCATGGCCCTGGTCGGAGCCACCGGCAGCGGCAAGACCACCCTCACCGCGCTCATCCCCCGCCTGCACGAGGTGACTTCGGGACGTATCACCCTCGACGGAGTCGACATCACCGCCATGTCCCGTGAAGAGCTCCGTGCCAAGGTGGCCGTCGCCTTCGAGGAACCCACGCTCTTCTCCACCACCGTCGCCGCCAACGTCCTCATGGGCGCTCCCGACACCGCCGGCGAGAAGGAGCTGGAGCGCGCCCTCGCCGTCGCCCAGGCCGACTTCGTCCACGCCCTCCCCCAGGGCACCCGTACCCAGGTCGGCGAGCAGGGGCTCAGCCTCTCCGGCGGCCAGCGGCAGCGCCTCGCGCTGGCCCGGGCCGTCGTCGGCACCCCGCGCTTCCTCGTCCTGGACGACCCCCTCTCCGCCCTCGACGTGCACACCGAGGCCGCGGTCGAGGCCGCCCTGCGCCGCGTGCTCGACGGCACGACCGCCCTGGTGGTCGCGCACCGTCCGTCCACCGTCCTGCTCGCCGACCGCGTCGCCCTGCTCTCCGGCGGCCGTGTCGCCGCCGTCGGCACCCACCACGAACTGCTGCGCACCAACGCCGAGTACGCCCATCTGATGTCCGGAGACCCCGCACACTCCCAGGGCAGCGAGGAGGCCCCATGACGGCGTCCGCGACGACCGCGCCGAACGACGAGGAACAGGACCGGAAGGGATCCGCCGCCCCGGACCCCGCCGGCTCCCGCGACCCCTTCGACCGCGACGCCCTCCCCACACCCCCGGGAGCCACCGCCGCGCTGCTGCGCTCACTGCTCGCCCCGCTCAGGGCCCGTACCGCCCTGACCTGCGTCCTGCTGCTGCTCCAGCAGGCCGCGGTGCAGGTGGGCCCGCTGCTGGTGGCGTACACCATCGACCGTGCCGTACCGGCGCTCCGGCACGGCGACCACGGCCCGCTGATCGCGGTGGCGGTCGGCTACCTGCTGTCCGCCGCGGCCTCCGGCGGGCTCCAGTACGCCTTCATCGTCGCCTCGGCACGTGTCAACCAGGACGTGCTGCTCGACCTGCGCGGCCGCATCTTCCGCCACGCGCAGGCGCTGAGCATCGACTTCCACGAGCGCTACACCTCGGGCCGGCTGATCTCGCGCTCCACGACCGACGTCGAGTCGCTGCGCGAACTGCTCAGCGAGGGCCTTCAGGAACTGGTCACGGTCATCCTGTCGTTCGTCTACATCTCCGCGATGCTCCTCTGGCTGGATCTGGGCCTCGGCGCCGTCGCGGTGGCCTCGCTCGTGCCGCTGTACGGGCTGGTGCGGATCTACCGGCGCAGGGCGGGACGCATCTTCCGCAGGCGGTCGACCGCGATCGCCGCGGTGATCGTGAAGTTCGCCGAGACGATGAACGGTATCCGCCCGGTGCGCGCGTTCCGCCGGGAGGAGGCCAACGACGCCGACTTCCGCGTCCTGAACCGGCGGCACGAACGGACCAACGGCGACGCCCTGCTGGAGATGGCCCGCTATGTCACCGGCTCCCGGCTGGTGGCCAACACGGCGGTGGCCGGAATCGTGCTGTGGGGCGCCTACCGGGTGGCGGAGGGCTCCCTCGCGCTGGGTGTGCTGGCGGCGGCGGTGCTGTATCTGCGGCGGCTGTACGACCCCATCGACCGGCTCGGCATGTTCCTGAACTCCTACCAGTCGGCCGCCGCCTCGCTGGAGAAGATCGCGGGGCTGCTGGCGCAGACGCCGTCCGTGCCGGAGCCGGCCCACCCCAGGGAGCTTCCGCCACCGGCGGGCGACCGGCCGGGCCGCGAGGTCGTCTTCGAGGACGTCCGGTTCGCGTACCGCACGGGCGGCGAGGTGCTGCCCCGCTTCTCGCTCACCCTGCCGGCCGGGCAGACGGTGGCGGTGGTCGGCGCGACCGGCGCCGGCAAGTCGACGCTGGCCAAGCTGCTGGCCCGCTTCTACGACCCCACCGACGGCCGGATCCTGCTGGACGGCGTGGACCTGCGCGACCTCGCCCTGCCCGACCTCAGGCGCGGGGTGGTCATGGTGACCCAGGAGGCGTTCCTGTTCTCCGGGACGGTCGCGGAGAACATCGCGATCGGCCGTCCGGAGGCGACCCGCGAGGACATGGAGCGTGCCGCGAAGGCGATCGGCGCCCATGACTTCATCGCGGCGCTGCCGGAGGGCTATGACACCGACGTCCGCAAACGCGGCGGTCGCATCTCGGCCGGGCAGCGGCAACTCGTGGCGTTCGCCCGGGCGTTGCTCGCCGACCCCGCGGTGCTGATCCTCGACGAGGCGACCAGCTCCCTCGACGTCCCCGGCGAACGGGCCGTGCAGCGGGCGATGGAGACGGTGCTGCGGGGCCGTACGGCCGTGGTGATCGCGCACCGGCTGTCGACGGTGGAGATCGCCGACCGGGTGCTCGTGATGGACGGCGGCCGCATCGTCGAGGACGGCAGCCCGGCGGAACTGATCGCGGGGACGGGACGGTTCGCGGATCTGCACCGGGCCTGGCGGGACAGCCTGGCGTGAGCGGAACGGCGAGAAGGGCGAGAACGGGGAGAACAACGGGGAGAACGGGGAGACGGAACGATGATCGACGCGTACGAGGATCCCGGGGAGCCCGACTGTCGCGGCGGCTGGCGGTATCTGTGGTGGCTGGTGACGCGGCAGCCGGGACGTTCCGTGGCGGGAGCGCTGCTGGGCAGCGTGTGGATGGTGCTGCTGGCGGCGACGCCGTATCTGATGGCCCGTGCGGTCGACGAGGGCCTTCGACCGGGTGACATGGGCGCCCTCGCCGGATGGTGCACGGCGCTGTTCGTGGTGGGGGCGTTCAACGCCTGGCTGAGCATCATGCGGCACCGCGTGATGACCCGGGTGCGGATGGACGCCAACTTCCGCACGGTCAAGGTGGTCGTGGGACACGCGGTCCGGCTGGGGGCCGCGCTGCCGCGGCGGGCCGGGGCCGGTGAAGTGGTCACGATCGGCGTGGGCGACGTGCAGACGATCGCCGGAGCCCTGACCGTCGTGGGCCCCGGTGTCGGTGCGGTCGTCGCCTACCTGGTGGTCGCCGGGCTGCTGTTGTCGGTCTCCGTGCGGCTCGCCGCGGTCGTGCTGCTCGGCGTGCCGGTGATCGCACTGATCGTCGGACCGCTGATGGGTCGGCTGCAGGGCACGGAGACGGAGTACCGGGAGCGGCAGGGCGTGCTGACCGCCCGGATCGGCGACCTCGCGGGCGGGCTGCGGGTCCTCAACGGCCTCGGTGGCAAGGGTCTGTTCGCGGACGCCTTCCGCCGGGACTCCCAGCGGCTGCGGGAGCAGGGATACCGGGTCGGGTCGGTGACCAGCTGGATGCAGGCGCTCGGGGTGGGGCTGCCGACGCTGTTCCTCGCCGTGGTGACCTGGCTCGCGGCCCGGCTGGCCGCACGGGGGGACATCACGGTGGGTGAGTTGGTGGCGGTGTACGGCTACGTCGCCGTGATCGTGCGTCCGGTGGCGTTCTTCCTGGAGTGCGGCTACCAGCTCGGCCGTGGCGTGGTGGCCGCCCGGCGCGTCGTACGGCTGCTGCGGCTGGAGCCGGAGCCGGACGACGGCACCCGCGAGGCGCCCGCGGAACCGTCCGTGCTGCACGACCCGGAGTCCGGGGTGCGGGTGCCGCCGGGGCGGCTGACCGCCCTGGCCGGGGCGCGGCCCGCGGACGCCGCGGCCGTCGTCGACCGCCTGGGCCGGTACGTCCCCTCGGAGGCGACCTGGGGCGGGGTGCGCCTGGACGACATCCCGCTGCCGCAGGTGCGGGCGCGGATCCTGGTCGCCGACAACGAGGCCGACCTGTTCGCCGGGACGCTGCGCGAACTGGTCGCGGGTGCACGGGAGCCGGAGGACCTCGACGAGGCGGCGATGGGGCGGGCGGTGCGCGCCGCTGTCGCCGACGACATCGTGCAGGGCCTGCCGGACGGCCTCGGCTCGGCGATCGACGCGCAGGGGCGCAACCTCTCCGGCGGCCAGCGGCAGCGCGTCCGGCTCGTGCGGGCGCTGCTCGCCGACCCCGAGGTGCTGTTGGCCGTCGAGCCCACCTCGGCGCTGGACGCGCACACCGAGGCAGCGGTCGCGGAGCGACTGCGGGCGGTGCGCGAGGCCCGTACGACCGTGGTGACCACCACCTCCCCGCTGGTCCTGGACCACGCGGACACCGTCCACTACCTGGTCGACGGCAAGGTCGCGGCCACCGGGAGCCACCGGCAACTGCTCCAGGCGGAGCCCGGCTACCGGGCGCTGGTGGCGCGGGACACCGACACCGCCGACGCCGAGGAGGCCGTGGCGTGAGCCGGGGACAACTGCCCGTCGCCGAACCGGTCGACGTACGCAGGGCGGCTGTACGGCTGGTGCGGGCCGACGGGCGGGCCTTCGCCGCCGTCGTCGCCCTGAACGCGGCGGCCTCCGGGGCCGGGCTGGCCGGGCCGTGGCTGCTCGGGCGGATCGTCGACGAGGTCCGGGCCGGGAGCGACGTCGGTGCCGTGGACCGGCTGGCGCTCGGCATCCTGCTGTGCTCGCTGGCGCAGTTGCTGCTGTCGCGTTGGGCCCGGTACGTGGGGCACCGCTTCGGGGAGCGGACCCTCGCCCGGGTGCGCGAGGAGTTCGTCGACCGGACCCTCGCGCTGCCCGCGTCCGTGGTGGAGCGGGCCGGCACCGGGGACCTGACCGCGCGCGGCACCGCCGACGTGGCCACCGTGGGCACCACGCTGCGCGACGCCGGCCCCGAGCTGCTGATCAACACCGTGCAGGCGCTGTTCCTGCTGGGCGCGGTGTTCACGCTCGACCCGCTGCTCGGCGCGATCGGCGTGTTCTGCCTGATCCCCATCTCCTGGGTGCTGCGCTGGTATCTGCGTCGGGCCAGGGACGGCTACCTCGCCGAGGGCGAGGCGAACTCCCAGGTCGCGGAGATCCTGGCGGCGACGGCGTCCGGGGCGCGCACGATCGAGGCGTTCCGGCTGCGGGAGCGGCGGGTCGCGACGAGCCGGGACGCGCTGGACGTCTCCCGGCGCCGGCGCCTGTACACGCTGTCGTTGCGATCCGTGTTCTTCCCGGTGGTGGAGGTCTCCTATGTCCTGCCCGTGGCCGGGGTGCTGCTGGCCGGCGGGGTGCTGCACGCGCACGGGGCGATGAGCCTGGGGTCGGTGGTGGCCGCCGCGGTGTATCTGCAGCAGTTCAGCTCGCCGCTGGACGAGATCCTGATGCGGGTCGAGCAGTTGCAGAGCAGCGGAGCGTCCTTCGCCCGGGTGGAGGGGCTCGCCCGGGCCCCGCAGGCCGACCCGGAGGGCACGCCGGCCGTCCCGGCGGACGACCGGATCGACGTGACGGGTGTGCGCTACGCCTACGACCGCGGGGGCGAGGTGCTGCACGGAGTCGACCTGACCGTACGGCCCGGGGAGCGGCTGGCGGTGGTCGGCCCCTCCGGCGCCGGCAAGACCACCCTGAGCCGGCTGCTGGCCGGCATCGACGCGCCGACCGAGGGCTCGGTGACGGTGGGCGGCGTACCGGTCGCGGAGCTGGGGCCGGAGCGGCTGCGCCGCCAGGTCGTCCTGGTCACCCAGGAGCACCATGTCTTCCTCGGCACGGTCCGCGACAACCTGCGGGTCGCCGAACCGTCCGCGACGGACGAGCAGCTGTGGGCCGCGCTCGCCGCGGTGGGCGCCGACGGCTGGGTACGGGAGCTACCGGACGGCCTGGACACCGAGTTGGGGCCGTCCGGTTGTCGCACGGACGGCTCACAGGCCCAGCAACTGGCCCTCGCCCGGGTGGTGCTGGCCGATCCGCACACGCTGATCCTCGACGAGGCCACGGCCCTGCTGGATCCGACGACGGCCCGCCACACGGAGCGCGCTCTGGCGGCGGTTCTGAGGGGCCGCACGGTCATCGCGATCGCCCACCGCCTCCACACGGCCCACGACGCGGACCGGGTGGCGGTGATGGAGAACGGCCGCCTGACCGAAATGGGCACGCACGAGGACCTGGTGACGGCGGCCGGGGCGTACGCGGCGTTGTGGCGGACGTGGCACGGATGAACGGAGGCGAGGGTGAGTGGCGGCGACCGGCCGCCCGGAACCTCCTCTTTGCACACGAACGGGGCGGCGTGCGCCGACGGTGTGTCGGTGTACGCCGCCCTCGGGTGGGGCAGTCGCGGGAGGCGGCCCGCGTCGTCATGGCGGTTATTTCGGGTCGTGGGCGAACTTCGAGGTCGACCAGAGGTAGCCGAGCACCGCGAGGCCCAGGCACCAGCCGACGGCGAGCCATCCGTTGTTGCCGATCCCGGTGCCGAGCAGCAGGCCGCGCAGGGTCTCGATGGCGGGCGTGAACGGCTGGTATTCGGCGATCGGCTGGAACCAGCCGGGCATGGCGTGGAGGGGGACGAAGGCGCTGGACAGGAGCGGCAGCAGGATCAGGGGCATCGCGTTGTTGCTGGCGGCCTCCGCGTTCGGGCTGATCAGTCCCATGCCGACCGCGATCCAGGTGAGCGCCGTGGCGAAGAGCACGAGCAGTCCGAAGGCCGCGAGCCACTCCAGGACCGTCGCGTCGGTGGAGCGGAAGCCGATGGCCACGGCGACGGCGCCGACGAGGACCACGCTGACGATCGACTGCAGCACGCTGCCGATGACGTGCCCGATGATCACGGAGCCGCGGTGGATCGCCATCGTGCGGAAGCGGGCGATGATGCCCTCGGTCATGTCGTTGGAGACGGAGACCGCGGTGCCGATGGTGGTGCTGCCGATGGTCATCAGCAGGAGGCCCGGGACGATGTAGGCGATGTACTCAGAGCGGTCCGGCCTTCCGTCGCCTATGCCCGCGCTCATGGTGTCGCCGAAGATGTAGACGAAGAGCAGCAACAGCATGATCGGCGTGAGCAGCAGGTTCAGGGTGAGGGACGGGTAGCGCCGGGCGTGCAGGAGGTTGCGGCGCAGCATCGTGGTGGAGTCGCGCACGGCGAGGGAGATCCGGGCCGGGCGGGCGGGAGCCAGGGGGGAGCTCATCGGGCGGTCTCCTTGGGCTGGTTGGGCTGGTTGGGCTGGTTGGGGATGTTGGCGCCGCCGGTCAGGGCGAAGAAGACGTCGTCGAGGTCGGGGGTGTGCACGGTCAGCTCGTCGGCCTCGACGCCGGCCGAGTCCAGCCAGTCGAGGATGGCGCGCAGCTCGCGCTGGCTGCCGTCGCTGGGGATCTGCAGGGCGAGGGATTCGTCGTCCCGGCTGACCTCGCGCAGCGCGGTGGCGGCGCTCCGGTACGCGGCCGGGTCGGTGAAGCGGAGTCGGACGTGTCCGCCGGGGATCAGGCGCTTCAGCTCCTCGGCGGTGCCCTGGGCGGCGATCGTGCCGTCGTTGAGCACGGCGATGCGGTCGGCGAGCTCGTCGGCCTCCTCCAGGTACTGGGTGGTGAGGAAGACGGTGACGCCGCCCGTGACGAGCTCTCGGATGATCTGCCACATGGTGTGGCGGGAACGCGGGTCGAGGCCGGTGGTCGGCTCGTCGAGGAAGATGATCCGCGGGCTGCCGACCAGGGTCATGGCGATGTCGAGGCGGCGCTTCATGCCGCCGGAGTAGGTGGAGGCGGGCTTCTTCGCGGCCTCGGTGAGGTCGAAGCGCTCCAGCAGCTCGGCGGTGACCCGCCGCCCCTCACGCTTGGACAGGTGGTGCAGGTCCGCCATGAGGAGCATGTTCTCCTCTCCGGTGATCAGCCCGTCGACGGCGGAGAACTGCCCGGTGACCCCGATCACCGCACGCACGGCCTGCGGGTCGGTGGCGAGGTCGTGGCCGCCGACGCGGATCCGGCCACTGCCGGGATCGGGGGAGACGAGGGTGGAGAGGATCTTGACGGCGGTGGTCTTGCCGGCGCCGTTCGGGCCGAGCAGGGAGAAGATCGTTCCCTGCTCGACGGCCAGGTCGACGCCGTCGAGGACGGTCTTGTCGCCGTAGGACTTGCGCAGCCGCTCCGCCGCGATGGCCAGGTCGGTCATGAGAGGTGCCCCCTATTACGGACTGTGGATCTACAGGCTGCGGGCGGTGATGTCGCCGTGGGAGGTGGTGGCGCGGATGTCGAGTTCCGGGGTCCCGTCGTTCTTGAGGGTGTTGCTGATCCTGCCGTGACCGGTGCCGGCGTCCAGGGCGGCCGAGACACCGGCGGCGGCGCCGATCGAGATGTCGCCCGACTCGGTACGCAGCACGACCGTGCCGCGCCCGGCCTCGGCGATCCGGATGCCGCCCCGCGCGGTGCTGATCTCCGCCGAGCCGCCCAGCCGGCCGACCTCGACATCGCCGTCAACCGCGGTGAGGCGGAGGCTCGCGGCCTCGTCGATCTTGATCTTGCGGTACGCGCCGTCGAAGGCGACGTCGCCGAGGCGTCCGACGACCCGGAGTTCGGCGGCGGCTGTCTTCCCCTCGACGCGGGAGCCGGCGGGCAGCTGGACGGTGACCTCGACGGCTCCGGAGGGGCCGAAGAGCTGGTTCTTCGCCTCCGGGGCCGTGATCCGCAGGACGCCGTCGGCGTAGGCGACCTCGATCTGCTCCGCCGCCTTGACGTCACGGCCCTTGGAGGCGTCCGCGGGCAGGACCTCGACCGCGGTGTCGGCCCGGTCGGCGGCGATGAGCTGGATGCGTCCTGCGGGAATGTCGAGGACGGCGGAGACGGGGGCGGGGGTGTCGAACTTCTGCATGGTGCTCTCCAGTCGGCTCGTTGTTTCTGACACCGGAAACGCTACGTTGCGTTCAAGAATCCAGCAACAGATTCGTTGCACGTAACTTATATAACCACAGGTGAATGCCACAATATTGTTGCAATGATTCTGCCATCTAACGCAACAACTTGCTCAGTTCGTTGCAATGAACCAAAGGTGAACGCTATCGTTGACGCACCACACACCACGAAGGAGGCAGCGATGCCGGGCGGCAGGCTCACTCAGCAGGAACGCCAGCAGATCGCGCTGGGCCTGGCCGACGGCCTCGCCTACGCGGAGATCGCCAGACGCCTCGACCGCCCGACCTCGACCATCACCCGCGAGGTCATGCGCAACGGCGGCCCCACCGCCTACCGCGCCGACCTCGCCCACCGCGCCACCGAACGCCGCGCGCGCCGGCGCAGGCAGGCCGCACCCCGGCGGGGGTCACAGGCAGCCCCGCAGGCGTTCGGACGCGATCCCGAGGCCGTGCGCGCGTACGAGGAGACGCTCACCACCGTCTACATGCAGTCGGGCACGCCCCCGATGATGGCGCGGGTGATGGCCTGTCTCACCATCAGCGACGCGGGCAGCCTCACCGCGTCCGAGCTCGTCGAGCGCCTACAGGTCAGCCCGGCGTCGGTCTCCAAAGCCATCGCGTTCCTCGAGAGCCAGGAGCTCGTCCGCCGGGAACGCCACGAAGGCCGCCGCGAGCGTTACGTCGTGGACGACGAGGTCATGTACCAGGCCATGATGGCCAGCGTCCGAGCCACCGCCCAGGTCGCCGAGACCACACGGCAGGGCGTCGGCATCCTCGGCCGCGACACCCCGGCGGGCGCCCGCCTCGAGAACACCGCCCGCTTCCTGGACTTCGTCTCCGAGAGCCTCGCCCGCGCGGCGGACCAGGCCCGCGAGATCCTCCACACGAAACCGGAAACGACCTCGGGCGGCACTGCCGAGTCAAGGTCAGATCACTGACGGACAGCCGTCCTGCGCCGACCGGATGGCCAAGAGCCCATCGCTGGTCTCGCCCCTGTCGCCACACGGAGCGCGCGCCGGCGGCGGTTGTGATGCGCGGCGGACAGGAGGCTGGACGGGCCAAGTGCTCGGGCCCCGCCGGCGGTTCAGCCGGCGAGACCGGCTCGTCGCAGCAGCTTCAGCCAGTCGTCGTACTCCACCAACTCGTCGCCGACCGACGCAAGCCGTGCGTACTCCGCAGTGGCCAACCACTCCAGGAAGTACGCCTCCAGCCCGGGCGCGAGCCGCTCGAAGCGCTCCGCGTCGACCCACTCCCGGTGCTCGTCCGGGATGCCGAGGACGCCGCCGCCGGCGCGGCCGAGGAAGACCGGTGTGTCGCCGATCAACCCGACGCAGAACAGCTTCTCCGGGGACAGCTCCAGCGGGGAGTCGACCACCGGTCCGCAGTAGAACTGGTGCTCCTCGGCCTCCTCCAAGCCGAAGAGCTGCACGGACGGCCCGCAGCTCGCGCCGTCCAGCACCCGGCAGAAGTCCAGGAACTCCCTCGGCACCCCGTCGGCCTCCGCGGCGACCGCGGTCTCCTCGTCGATCGCCCCGCCGAGCGTGAACCGGAACAGGTCCGTGCTCTCCACCAGCGCCGTCCGCAGGGCGTCCACCGTGGCGATCAGGCGGGACGATCCCGGGCTCGCGCTGGTCATCCGGCCACCACTTGATGTCGATTCCGATCTGATCGCCGTCCGGAAGATCCCTGATCTGCGGGCGTACGTACTGCGTGCCGACCTGGAAGTTTGTCACCCGGTCGAGCATCCGCAGGTTACGTCACGCGTCCGGACCACCGGTCTGGAGCGGCGGTGGACCGCCGACATCGCCACACGCCGGCCGTGGACGGCAAGACCGTCACGGCCGTGCGGCTCCTCGGGCAGCTTGTTGAACAGTCCGTATACCGAACATGACCATCCGGCCAACGAACGATTTCCGGCCAACCTATTGATGCGCTCCTGACAATTCCATCGCCCTCTGCCACGCTTCCCACGACCCCCGCACAGCAACCCCACAGCTTCGACCGCTGTGCCGGGCCGAGACGCCCTTCACGCAGTTCACGCACTGCGCACCTGGTTCCGCGTTCCGCCCTGTTCTGCCCGGACGGCCCACCCTCCGTCCGGTCTCCCCTGGCCGCGCGAACCGCGGCCACGCAGAAGGAGTCAGTGTTGAGAAGCAGTTCCTCTCGCAGACGCACCTCCCACACCCCCGCCCGCCGCGCCGCCGCCGTCGCCCTCGTCGGCGTCTCCGCGCTGCTCGCCGCCGCCGTCCAGTCGGGCGCCGCGAGCGCCGCCCCGGCCGGCCCCGCCGCCGGGAAGTTCAACCCCGCCCACGCGGCCCTGAGGCTCTCCCCGTCGCAGCGCGCCGAGCTGATCCGCGACGCCGACGCGGCGAAGGCGGACACCGCCAGGGAGATCGGCCTCGGCGCCCAGGAGAAGCTGGCCGTCAAGGACGTCGTCAAGGACGGCGACGGCACCCTCCACACCCGCTACGAGCGCACCTACGCCGGTCTGCCCGTCCTCGGCGGCGACCTGGTCGTCGACACCAGCAAGTCGGGGACGACCGAGAAGGTCGCCATGGCCACCCAGGCCACCATCAAGGTCCCCTCGCTCACCCCGGCGGTCGCCCCCGCCAAGGCGGAGAAGCAGGCGCTGTCCGTGGCCCGGGCGGCGGGCTCCACCAAGACCGGCGCGGACCGGGCGCCCCGCAAGGTGATCTGGGCGGCCGGCGGCAAGCCGGTACTGGCGTACGAGACGGTGGTGGGCGGCTTCCAGGACGACGGCACCCCGAACGAACTGCACGTCATCACCGACGCCACCACCGGCAAGGAGCTCTACCGCTACCAGGGCATCGAGACCGGCATCGGCAACACCCAGTACAGCGGCCAGGTCACGCTGACCACCACGCAGTCGGGGTCGACGTACACGCTGAACGACGGCTCGCGCGGCGGACACAAGACGTACAACCTCAACCACGGCTCCTCCGGCACCGGCACGCTGTTCTCGCAGTCGAGCGACACCTGGGGCAACGGCACCACGTCCAACGCCGCGACCGCGGGCGCCGACGCGCACTACGGCGCGGCCGTCACCTGGGACTTCTACAAGAACACCTTCGGCCGCAGCGGCATCAGGAACGACGGCAAGGCGGCGTACTCGCGGGTCCACTACGGCAACGCGTACGTGAACGCCTTCTGGGACGACGGCTGCTTCTGCATGACCTACGGCGACGGCTCCGGCAACGCCGACCCGCTGACCTCCCTCGACGTGGCCGGCCACGAGATGAGCCACGGCGTCACCTCCAACACCGCGGGGCTCAACTACAGCGGGGAGTCCGGCGGTCTGAACGAGGCGACCAGCGACATCATGGGCACCGGTGTGGAGTTCTACGCCAACAACTCCTCCGACCCGGGTGACTACCTCATCGGCGAGAAGATCAACATCAACGGCGACGGCACCCCGCTGCGCTACATGGACAAGCCCAGCAAGGACGGCGGCTCCGCCGACAGCTGGTACTCGGGCGTGGGGAACCTGGACGTCCACTACTCCTCCGGCGTCGCCAACCACTTCTTCTACCTGCTGTCCGAGGGCAGCGGCGCCAAGGTGATCAACGGCGTCAGCTACAACTCGCCGACGGCGGACGGGCTTCCGGTCACCGGCATCGGCCGGGACAAGGCGCTGCAGATCTGGTACCGGGCGCTGACCACGAAGTTCACCTCGACCACCGCCTACGCCGGCGCCCGCACCGGCACGCTGGCCGCGGCGGGTGAGCTGTACGGCACCTCCAGCGCCGAGTACAAGGCGGTGCAGGACGCCTGGGCGGCGGTCGCGGTCGGGTCACGCTCGGGCGGTGGCGGCGGTGGCGGCGGCACGTCGTACGAGAACACGACCCCGGTGTCCATCCCGGACAACGGACCCGCCATCACCTCGTCGATCACCGTCTCCGGCAGGACCGGGAACGCGCCGAGCAACCTCCAGGTGACCGTCGACATCACGCACACCTGGCGCGGCGACCTCGTGATCGATCTGGTCGGCCCCTCGGGCACCTCGTACCGCCTGAAGGACTTCAGCTCCTCCGACTCGGCGGACGACGTCAAGGCGACCTACACGGTCAACGCATCCTCCGAAACGGCCGACGGCACCTGGAAGTTGAAGGTTCAGGACCAGGCGGCGCAGGACGTCGGCACCCTCAACAGCTGGAAACTGACCTTCCCGTAAACCGCGCTCCGAGCAGCGCGGACAGGGCGCCGCCCCGAGGTGGGCGACCTCGGGGCGGCGCCCGTTTACATGCCCGCAATGTTCATCTGCGAGTTGACTTTCGGCCAACATCACTTTGAGGTCATGACATGTACGCGACCTCATGTCACGCTTCCACAGCTGCCGCACACGCACCGCAACTTCACAACCGATCCGGCCGGTGACCCCACTCCGGCCGGAATCCCCCACAGAAGGAGCTTGTGTGACTCCCCGCTACGCGCGTCACCAGCGCACCACGCTGGCCATCTCCACCGCCGTCGCCGCCGGAGCCCTCCTCACCACGGGCCTGAGCGCGAACGCCTCGGCCCAGCCCCAGGCCGGCTCCGCCGGCAAGGCACCCCTCGCCGCCGCCCCGACGTACCTGTCCGCCTCGGCCCGCACCTCGCTCATCGCGAAGGCCCGGGAGAACGCCGCCGAGACGGCCCGGCAGATAGGTCTCGGCGCCAAGGAGAAGCTGGTCGTCAAGGACGTCGTCAAGGACGTCGACGGCACGGTCCACACGCGCTACGAGCGCACCTACGCCGGCCTCCCGGTCCTCGGCGGCGACCTCGTCGTCCACACCTCGAAGTCCGGGAGGACCGAGGGTGTGACCAGAGCGACCGACACCGCCATCAAGGTGGCCTCGCTCAAGCCGCAGATCACGGCGTCCAAGGCCGAGAAGCAGGCCCTGACCGTCGCGAAGGCCGCGGGCTCGGACAAGACCGCCGCCGACAGCGCGCCCCGCAAGGTGATCTGGGCGGGCAGCGGCAAGCCGGTCCTCGCCTACGAGACGGTCGTCGGCGGTCTCCAGGACGACGGCACCCCGAACCAGCTGCACGTCATCACCGACGCGGCCACCGGCAAGAAGCTGTACGAGTACCAGGGCATCGAGACCGGCACGGGCAAGAGCCTCTACTCGGGCACGGTCACTCTCAACACCACCCTGTCCGGGTCGACGTACCAGCTGTACGACACCACGCGGGGCGGCCACAAGACGTACAACCTCGCCCACAGGACCTCCGGCACCGGCACGCTGTTCACCGACGCCGACGACGTGTGGGGCACCGGCACCGCCTCCAGTTCGTCCACGGACCAGACGGCCGCCGCGGACGCCGCCTACGGCGCCCAGGTGACCTGGGACTTCTACAAGAACACCTTCGGCCGCAGCGGCATCAAGAACGACGGCAAGGCCGCCTACTCCCGCGTCCACTACGGCAACGCGTACGTGAACGCCTTCTGGGACGACAGCTGCTTCTGCATGACCTACGGCGACGGCTCCGCGAACACCCACCCGCTGACCTCCCTCGACGTGGCCGGCCACGAGATGAGCCACGGCGTCACCTCGAACACGGCCGGCCTGAACTACAGCGGCGAGTCGGGTGGCCTGAACGAGGCGACCTCGGACATCTTCGGCACCGGCGTGGAGTTCTACGCGAACAACAGCTCGGACCCCGGTGACTACCTCATCGGCGAGAAGATCAACATCAACGGCGACGGCACCCCGCTGCGCTACATGGACAAGCCCAGCAAGGACGGCGGCTCCGCCGACTACTGGTCCTCGTCCGTCGGCAACCTCGACGTCCACTACTCGTCGGGCGTGGCCAACCACTTCTTCTACCTGCTGTCCGAGGGCAGCGGCGCGAAGACGATCAACGGCGTCAGCTACAACTCGCCGACGTACAACGGCTCCGCGGTCACCGGCATCGGCCGGGACAAGGCGCTGCAGATCTGGTACAAGGCGCTGACGACGTACTTCACGTCCACGACCAACTACAAGTCCGCCCGCGCGGGCACGCTCTCGGCGGCGGCGGCGCTCTACGGCTCCAGCAGCACCGAGTACAAGGCGGTCGCGGCGGCCTGGTCCGCGGTCAACGTGACCTAGGGTCTCCCGTCCGGACCAGGCCGGATCAGGGAGCGGGGCCTGGTACGTGCAGCTGCGAGGCGGAGGAGGGAGTCAACGCGGAGCGTTGGCGACCGACGACAACGCCGCAGATGCGCCTGCCAGGCCCCGCCGGCCCGGCATGATCCGAACGAGGGGCCCGGGTACTCACGCCGACACGGCGGCCCCCGGCGGGAAGGTGACGCCGGGGGCCGCCCTAGGCTGGGGCCATGGCCTTCACGTACGAGGATGTCGGCGCCACCCGCGAGCCCGGCCACTGCCCCGAGGGCTTCCGCCCGCTGCACGTCCGTGCCCGCATCGGCGAGGGCGAAGGGGTGTTCCGCCGGGCCGCCGAGGCGCTCCTGACCTGGGAGCTGCACCGGGCGATGGGCGTCGGCGTCTCCGCGGCCGAGGACAGGGCGGCCCCCGGGGTCGACGTCACCATCACCCTTGCCGGCATGATCAAGGCCCCGTGCCGCGTGGTCTGGACGCTGGAGGAACCCCGCCGCGCCGGCTGGGCGTACGGCACGCTGCCGGGCCACCCGGAGAGCGGCGAGGAGTCCTTCGTGGTGGACCGCACGGGCGACGGCACGGTCTGGCTGACGATCAACGCCTTCAGCCGCCCGGCCAAGTGGTACGCGAGGGCGGGCGGCCCGGCGACACGGGGGTTCCAGCACGCGTATGCGCGCCGGTGCGGGGCCGTACTGCGCCGGCTGTGCTCGGAGGATGCGTGACCGCACCGAAGCGGTGAGCCCTCACCTCAGCAGTACCCCGGCCCCCTCCCCCGTCCCCTCCGACGGCACCGCCACCAACCCCAGCTCCGCGCTCGACGCCAGCAGCCGGTGGGTCGGCAGGATCCGGACCGTGTAGCCGAACGGGCCCGTGCGGTCCAGGGACAGGGGCCCCTCGTACAGCCAGCGGCCTTCCATATCCGGGCCGCCCGCCGGTTTCAGGGGTACCGCCGACGCGTCCTCCAGGCGGTCCTCCAGGTCCACCCGGCCCGCCACCGCCTGCACCTCCACGTCGTCGGGGCCGAGGTCGCCGAGGCCCACCCGGACGCGGAGTGCGAGTGTGGTGCCCAGTTCCGCCGTCTCCGCGGTCGCCGACGTCTCGACGTGGTCGACCGTGACCGACGGCCAGGTGGAGCGCACCCGCGCCTTCCAGCCCGCCAGCTCCCGCGCCGCGTCCGGTGTCATCGACCGGTGCGCGTGGGCCGCCGGGGTGTACAGGCGCTCCACGTACTCGCGGACCATCCGGCCCGCCAGCACCTTCGGGCCCAGGTGCATGAGGGTCTGGCGGACCATCTCGATCCAGCGGTCCGGCAGCCCGCCCTGACCCCGCTCGTAGAAGCGCGGCGCCACGCGCTGCTCCAGCAGCTCGTACAGTGCCGCGGCCTCGAGGTCGTCGCGCCGGTCCTCGTCCGTTCCGGCGCCGTCGGCGGTGGGGATCGCCCAGCCGAAGTCCGGCTGGAACCACTCGTCCCACCAGCCGTCGAGGACCGACAGGTTGAGGCAGCCGTTGAGGGCCGCCTTCATCCCGCTCGTGCCGCACGCCTCCAACGGGCGCAGCGGGTTGTTCAGCCACACGTCACAGCCGGGGTAGAGCTTCTGCGCCATCGCCATGCCGTAGTCGGGCAGGAACACGATGCGGTGGCGTACGCGCGGGTCGTCCGCGAACCGGACCAGCTCCTGGATCAGACGCTTTCCGCCGTCGTCGGCCGGGTGCGCCTTGCCCGCCACGACGATCTGGACGGGGCGCTCCGGGTGCAGCAGCAGCTCCATCAGTCGGTCCGGGTCGCGCAGCATCAGCGTCAGGCGTTTGTAGGAGGGCACGCGGCGCGCGAAGCCGATGGTCAGGACATCGGGGTCCAGGACGCCGTCGATCCAGCCCAGCTCCGCCGTCCCGGCACCGCGCTGCCGCCAGGACGCGTACAGCCGTTCCCGGACCTCCAGGACCAGTTGCTCGCGCAGCACCCGGCGCAGGTCCCAGATGTCCTGGTCGGGGATCTCCGCGATCGCGTCCCAGCGCTCGCGTCCGCCCTCCGTCATGGCGTCCTCGGTGCGCTCGGCGCCGATCTGCCGCGCGCCGAGCCGGAACACCTCCGGCGCCACCCAGGTCGGCGCGTGCACCCCGTTCGTCACGGACGTGATCGGCACCTCGTCGGCGTCGAAGCCCGGCCACAGGCCCGAGAACATCTCCCGGCTGACGTTGCCGTGGAGGAGGGACACGCCGTTGGCCCGCTGGCCGAGGCGCAGGCCCATCACGGCCATGTTGAAGAGGTTCGGTTCGCCGCCCGGGTAGGTCTCCATGCCGAGCCGCAGGATCCGTTCCACGTCGATGCCCGGCAGTTCGGCGTCCGGGCCGAAGTGGCGGGCCACCAGCTCCCGGTCGAACCGGTCGATGCCGGCCGGGACGGGTGTGTGGGTGGTGAAGACGGTCCCCGCCCGCACCGCCTCCAGGGCCGGGTCGAAGTCGAGGCCCCTCTCGCACAGTTCCGCGATCCGCTCCAGGCCGAGGAAGCCCGCGTGTCCCTCGTTGGTGTGGAACACCTCGGGCTCGGGGTGTCCGGTCAGCCTGCAGTACGTGCGCACCGCGCGCACCCCGCCGATGCCGAGCAGCATCTCCTGGAGCAGCCGGTGCTCGCTGCCGCCGCCGTACAGCCGGTCGGTGACGCCCCGCTCGCCGAGGTCGTTCTCCTCCACGTCGGAGTCGAGCATCAGCAGCGGCACCCGGCCCACCTGGGCGAGCCAGACGCGGGCCTTCAGGCGTCGGCCGCCGGGCAGGCCGAGGGAGACCTGGGCGGGCGTGCCGTCGGGTTCGCTCAGCGGTGTGAGCGGCAGCTCGTTGGGGTCGAGCACCGGGTAGTGCTCCTGCTGCCAGCCGTCCCGGGAGAGCGTCTGCCGGAAGTAGCCGTGCCGGTACAGCAGGCCCACGCCGATCAGCGGGACGCCGAGGTCGCTGGCCGCCTTCAGATGGTCCCCGGCCAGGATGCCGAGGCCGCCGGAGTACTGGGGCAGCGCCGCGGTGATGCCGAACTCGGGCGAGAAGTAGGCGATGGCGGCGGGAAGGTCGGACGACCGGTCCTGGGACTGGTACCAGCGGTCGCCGGTGACGTAGTCGTGCAGGTCGTCGGCGGCCGCGGTGAGGCGGCGCAGGAAGCGGCGGTCCTCGGCGAGCTCGGCGAGCCGGGCGGGCGGCACGCTCCCCAGCAGCCGCACCGGGTCGCCACCCGAGGCGGCCCACCGCTCGGGGTCGACGGACTGGAAGAGGTCACGGGTCTCCGCATGCCACGACCAGCGCAGATTGCGCGCCAGGTCGCTCAGCGGCTGCAGGGCTTCGGGGAGGACGGGACGTACGGTGAACCTGCGGATGGCCTTCACGAATTCCACCTTCACGGAGGACGTACGTAGCGTCTCCGAAGGTACGCTGCACTCCGCTGTGGGAGCGACGGTCTCCGTGTTGTTACCGCCGGGTTCGTAGGCACCGGCGCATGCAGCAGCCGTCGCAGGGGGCTCCGCCCCGGACCCACGATCGGCCTGAACGGCCTCGTCCTCAAGGGCCGGACGGGCTGGTTGTGCCCCAACAGGACCGAGACGTGAACGCCGTCGCCGCCGTTTGAGACGTCCAAAAAACAACGCAACTTTTACATGTGCGACGCTCCCCGATATGGCCGATTCCCCACGCATAGGCGACCTTGTGGCGGTTCGCCCGCACACGAGAGGCTTCAGGCGGCGTACCGGTCGTGAACTGCGGGCGGACCACGCCTAGTTGGGAGGGGAAATCGAGTCATGGCACGGATGAGAAACGCGCGTCTGCGCTGGGCCGGTGGTCTGACCGCCGTCGCCACGGTCGCGGCGCTCGCGGCCGTCGCGCCGCCCGCGCAGGCCGCCCCGGAAGGAACCGTCCTGGGCGCCGGTGCCCCCGGCGCCGTCGGCGGCAGCTACATCGTGACGCTCAAGGGGGGAACTCAGGCCCTGTCGGCCACCGGCAAGGGCATCGCCGAGAAGTACGGGGCGAGAATCAGCCAGACCTACGGCAGCGTGCTCAACGGCTACGCGGTGACCGCCGACGCACGGCAGGCCAGGCGCCTCGCGGCGGACTCCCGCGTGGCCTCGGTCGTCCAGGACACAAAGGTCACGCTCGACCACTACCAGAAGAACCCGCCCTCATGGTCCCTGGACCGGATCGACCAGCCGAACCTGCCGCTCGACCAGGGCTACACCTGGCCCGAACCGGCGGGAGCGGGCGTGACGGCGTACGTCATCGACACCGGCATCCGTATCTCGCACAAGGACTTCGGCGGCCGGGCGAGTTACGGCTGGGACTTCGTGGACAACGACGCGACCGCCGAGGACGGCAACGGACACGGCACGCACGTGGCGGGCACCGTCGCGGGCGCCACCTACGGGGTGGCCAAGCAGGCCAGGGTCGTCGCGGTGCGCGTCCTCGACGACGACGGCTCCGGTACCACCGCGCAGGTCATCGCGGGCATCGACTGGGTGACCAAGCACGCCAGGAAACCCGCGGTGGCCAATCTGAGCCTGAGCGGCTACGCGAACGCCCAGCTGGACGCGGCCGTACGCAACTCCATCGCCTCGGGCGTCACCTACGCGGTCGCCGCCGGCAACAGCGGGCTGGCGGCCGGCCTGTACTCCCCGGCCCGCGTCGATCAGGCCATCACGGTCGGCGCCAGCGACCGGAAGGACGCCCGGGCGAGCTTCTCCAACTGGGGTTCGAGCCTGGACCTGTTCGCCCCCGGCGTGGCGATCACCTCGGACTCCAACGCGAGCGACACCGCCACCGCCACACTCTCCGGGACATCGATGGCGACACCGCACGTCACGGGCGCCGCCGCCCTCTATCTGGCCCGCCATCCCAAGGCCACCCCGGCACAGGTGAGCCAGGCCCTGGTACGGCGGGCGGTCTCCGGGAAGATCAAGGGAGCGGGGATCGGGTCACCCGACAAGCTGCTCCAGGTCGACAATCCTTGACCCCCGGTTAACCGGACACGCGTACTCTGACCGGCCTCGCCCCTTGTTGCGGGCGGGGCCGGTCCACTTGGCTGTCCTCAATGCGGCCGGTCTTGAACGTAGACATACGCGTGAGTAGTTAACAAAGTGCCGGAATGCCCACCCGTACTGCGGGAAGGCTCCTCCGGTAACCCTGCCGGCCCACCTTCCGACACCCCATCCGCCCGGACACGTTGACGCGGACAGGAGCGGTCATGCCCCCGACGCACCACCCGCCAGCACCCCCGGCACCTGGCACCACCCCCACGCGACACGCCGACGCCGGTCCCCCCGCCCAGCGGACACCCGCCTCGGACACGGGGCCGAGCCCGGCGCCGGACACCGGTCCCACCCTCGGACGCATCCCCGTCCTCGACGTACGCCCCCTCGTCCTCGGCGGCCGACGCCCGGCCAAGGCCGTGGTCGGCGAGGAGTTCCAGATCTCCGCGACGGTGTTCCGCGAGGGTCACGACGCCGTCGCGGCGAACGTCGTCCTCACCGACGCCGAGGGCCGCCGGGGACCCTGGACACCGATGCGTGAACTGGCCCCCGGCACCGACCGCTGGGGCGCCACGGTCTCCCTGCCGAGCGAGGGCCGCTGGACCTACGCCGTGGAGGCGTGGGGCGATCCGGTCACCACCTGGCGCCATCACGCGGGGATCAAGATCCCGGCGGGGATGGACACCGAACTCGTCCTGGAGGAGGGCGCACGGCTGTACGAGCGCGCGGCCGACGGCACCCCGGAAGGCGAGGACGGGCGAGAGGTGCTGCTCGCCGCGGCCCGTGCCCTGCGCGACACCGGCCGCCCGGCCGCCTCCCGTCTCGCGGCGGCGTTGACGCCCGAGGTGGATGCGGTGCTGGCGCGGTATCCGTTGCGTGAACTGGTGACGTCCTCGGATCCGTTGCCGTTGGT